>JAEWGM010000008.1 GCA_023388315.1 Bacteroidota bacterium
GCTTTAGCGTAATGAAGTATCTATAATTTATGACAAAATAGATTTTTCACTACGTTCAAAATGACAAAACGAAAGTACGTCAATGCTTTTGAGACAGCCCCAGCAAACGTGAAAGACGAATAAAACGCTGTAGGCGTTTCCTTTAAACCGATTGGGAAACTCTTACAGAGTTTATGCGCGGTAATTTCGCCATTCCCCCAATTAAAATTGGGGGTTATGCACGGTCAGTAATGACTTTAAGTGGGAAAATCTAACAAAGGGAAACGTTAAAACTTGGATTACTAAATGACAAAGGATAACAAAAAGCCGAACAGGTTATCGTTCGGCTTTTTAAATTTGTTGCTATCTGATTTCTATCACACCTTTGTTTCTTGGCACATTGTATTTTTTGTGCAAATCAGTTTCAAAATTCAATCCGGGGCCGGCTGCGCTCATGGAGTAAATGTCTTTTTCTCTTAGATTTTTAATTTCTTCAACGGTAGATTTCTTCCCGTTGATATATATTTCTATATCCTTAAAATTACCAGTCGTAATTACCTCCCCGGTTTTAAATGTGCTCACGCTGTTATGTTCACCATTGTGGCTATCAATGCTAATTTGGGACTGCAGGTTTTCTTTTGTCATAATTAACACCGCGCCGTTTTCTGCATCGCTTCCATACAAGTCCACCGCCATTTTATCTTTAAAAACCGACATATGCGCAATGTCACTCGGTGAAATGGAATTTATATCGAAATCTTTGGGCAGTTTCTTGCCATCCAAAATATACAATGGTTTTTTGTCTTGCGAAACATCGCGAAAAGATGGAGAAGACGGCTCCGCAACGGGTTTCTCTTGCGAACCGGTAACAGCAGAGTGAATCGGTTTTTTTGTGGTAATAAGGATCACTCCATCTTTTGCTCTTTCACCGTAAATTGACATTGCAGTAGCACTTTTCAACACTGAAATAGACTCAATATCATCCGGCTTCACATTATTCATCGTTTCAATGGGGTTGCCATCTAAGATATACAAAGGTTTTTTACCCACCACGTCAGCACCTCGGATGACAACCCTGGGCACTTTGCCGCCTTCTGCTTCTAATTCAATATCTTCCATTTTACCGGCACTAATTGTCACAACTTTTTCCGGTTGCAAAACAACCACCAAGTTTTTTTCTGCTTTTTCCACGGTATATTCAAAAACCTCATGGCCTACCATCATAAATTGCAGCACATCGCCTTTATCGGCATTTATCATGAATCTACCTTCCGGATTGGTAACAGTGCCTGTTTTACTGCCTTTTACCAAGATTGCCACACCCGGCATTAAGCCGTCTTTGCCTTTTACTAAACCGGAGACGGTGAGTTTAGATTGGTTAGCATAATCCATTGTTACACGGACTTTTAAAATATCACCATCTTGAATAGTTCCGATCTCATTTACTTTCATTCCAGTCTTAGTATATGATAATTTACGAGTGTCATCTGTTTTCAACTCAAATGCACCCCTAGCATCAGTTTTGATTATAGTTCCGTCTTTATCATTTTTTACCACAACCTCCGAAATTGGATTCTTTACAATATCTTCAACTACACCAACTATATATGATAAGGGCATTTGGGTTTTATTTGATTTTGTGAAAATCTGAACGACCCATTTTTTATCTTTAATATTGAACATTTCAGCTAAACGCGGAAAATTCTCTAAAGGATCTGTATTTCTAACACGTATGTCTTTTTCCTCTAAATTTTCTACATTTGTTTTATTAGATAACTTCCAATCAATGAAAAAAGCAGCGTTTTCATCATTAAATTCGTCTGATGGAATACTCAAATAAGTCTCTTCCGGTATTATTTTTTCTTCCTCTAATTTCTCCACCACTTTCGCGTTCAGCTTGGGAACAGAAAGGGCAATCATTGCCAAAAGCAGCACGGGAAGACCCGCGGCGTAATTCCATTTCATTTGTTTGTTTGTTTTGTTTTTCATCATCATGGTGATTCGTTTGTGCAAATCGCGTTGGCGGAAATTATTGGCCAAAGCAAATTTATGCTCGCCCACGCTTTTGCGGATTAATAAAAGTTGATATTGCTTTGCATTGATGCCAAGATTCAATACTTGCTCATCGGCTTGGTACTCGTGCACCGATTGAACTTCGCGGCGTAGCAGCCATGAGAAAGGGTTAAACCAAAAAAAGCAGGTAAACAGGTCGAGGAGAATCATATCCACCGAGTGGTGCAACCGAATGTGTGCCCGCTCGTGGTTGATGATTGACCGATTATCGGCTGTAACGTCTTTGCGTGAGAGAACGATATACTTCATCCAGCTGAAGGGCGAAATATCCCGCTCGGTAACGCACAAAACGGAGCCATCGGCAAGGGGTTGTTTTTTGGATTTGCGGATGATGCTCACCAGTTGTTTCAATCCAAACACATAGCGTGCCAGCGCAAAAACAAAACCAATGGCAAAAAGTGCCGATAAGAGTTGTATCCACGGAATTTCCACTCGCGGCGCGGGCATTTCGCTTATTTCCACTACAGGAATAGCGGTAAAATCCACCGAAACGGATTCCATCACAATGGGTTCGGCTTTCTTCTCGGGCAATAAATTGAACCGAAACACCGGAAGCACGGCCACCAGCGCGACAATAAGAAGCAACGCTACCCTATTGAAGTGGTGAAACGTGTTTTTCCCGAAAAACAGTTTGTAAAACCCATAAAACAGCGCCAGCACAATAGAAGCGCGCAAAAGATAATAAAGAAACGTTTCCATATTACATTCATTATGTAGATTGAATGAGACAGAGAAATACGCACTGCTGCATCAATCTCTTTTCAATCTTTCTTCAATCTTTCTTCAATCTTTTTTCAATCTCTATTCAATCTCCTTACCGGAATTTTCCACTTCGTCCAGCAGTTTGCGCACTTCCTCAACCGACAAATCGTTCTCTTTAATCAACGATGAAACTACGCTGAGATACGAATTATCGAAATACTTTTTCACTACGTTCTTCAACGTTCCGTTGCGGTATTCTTCCTCGGTTATCACGGTAAAATAACGATAAGTGGAACCAAACGTTTCGTGCGAGAGAAACCCTTTTTCTTCCAACAAGCGCACATAGGTTGACAGGGTGTTAATGTGTGGTTTGGGTTCGGGATGCATTTCCATTATTTGCTTCACAAACAGGGCGTTGTTGTCCCAAAAGTAACGCATCACTTCTTCTTCTTTTGCTGTTAAATGTTTCATGCTTTTTTATTTTTAGATGATAGTTGGTAAGCATTTAAACTGACAGAAAAATCTAACCGCAGGAATCTGATGTTAGATGTCGGTTATCTGATTACCGCTGCAAATATAACTAAATATTTTCGTTTATGAACGAATCTGATTAGTTAAAAGAACAAAAAAAGAATGGTTAAAATTCTGCACGCTTCGCGTAATCCATACATTTACAGTTGTCTATTGAATTTTTTGGCGATTAAAAAAACCTCGCCGGGCAGGGCGAGGTTTTTTAAAGATACGGAAAATATGTTTAGAAGTTAAAGCGTAATCCCAACAACATCCCCCAAGTGCTTCCTACGGTTAAGTTGTCCAAATAGGTTGCATTCTTTTCAAATGTTTCAACATTGGCTGCATTTAAAGAGAATTGAGGCCTTCCATCGGCAGCAACTCCTTCGTAACGCAACGGCTGATATACGCTATATTGGTTGGATAAACCGTGCCTTTTATATACACCCCATTTCGAGTTTAAAAGATTACCGATGTTTATTACATCTAAACTAATTTGGAATCCATAACGTTTATCTGCACTCAAATATATATCTTTTAGCACTTTGAAGTCGAACCGATTAATCCAAGGTTCCAATACGCCAAAGCGTTGTGCATATTCTCCTTTATGAGCGCTCAAATATTTGTCTGCATTTACATATTTCATAAATGCATCTGATTGTTCTTGTGGCGTCATTTCACCTTTTTTCACAAATAAGATTTCAGAAGCATCTTTTGGAATATACATCAAATCGCTGGTAGCTCCGTCACCGTTCATATCATTAGGATAGGCATATGATGCTCTTCCCTGATGAGAACCTGTATAGAACAACGAGAATGTTGTTGCTAAGTTTTTATGATCGGCTACACGGTAAGAGATAGAACCTACCAAACGGTGAGGTACTGAGAAATTTGAATAGCTCAAAGAAGGATTATTCAAATTACCTACTTCAAGGTTACTTGTCCAAGCTGAAGCAGCATTTGAACCAGGATTTGAAGTGACATCCTTAGATAAATTATACGTATAAGCTATCATACCAGAAAGTCCGTTAGAAAAGTTTTTAGTTAATTGAGCCGTGAATGAGAATTGATAACCTTTGTTAATATTATCCAGAACCATCACATTTCCCAAACGTTCGTTAATAACGTTGTCTGGCACAATTACAGGAGTTCCATCTTTATTAAACCTCAATTCGCCGTTCTCATCCTTGGCTTGTTTTGTTGTCCAACGGGGTCTATTATCAGCACCTTCAAAAGTAGTCTGTGCATCCAATAGATTTACGTTTTGTTGCAAAACGGCATTTACGTCTTTTGAATAAAGAACTTCTAAGGTAAGTACCGATGTCCAAGGAAGCTTAATATCGGCAGCTATATTGTTTCTCCAAACTTGCGGCATTTTAAAATCTTTAGAAACTTCGGCAAGTGTTGACCCCAAAGGTAATTTGTCGCTCATTGTGGGTGGGAAGATATTAGGATATTTCGCAATTTGCTCATTCCAATCAGGATTGAAACGGAAGTCATCAGGTAGCCCTGCCCCCATAATACCTATTTCGGGACTTTGAACGGTTCCTGATGCTGTTGGTTGATTTGTAAACCAAACAAATGGGAGCAACCCTGTAAACAAGCCTGTTCCACCACGTACCTGCAGCGAACGGTCACCTTTCACATCCCAATTGAAACCTAAGCGAGGATTAAACATAAGTTGAGTTTTAGGCCAAGTGCCTACATTCATTTTATATCCGTTCATCTCGGGCAACGCGTCGATGGCAGGATTGTTTACAAGTTTATTATGATAGATGGGAATTTCTAATCTTGCACCATAAGTCAATTTAAATTGGGGCGTTAATGCCCATTGATCTTGCAAATAAAAACTTCCTAAACCAAAACTCATTTCAACTCCTTTAATGGGTTGCCCATTATAACCATATGTGATACCGAAAGCCGCGGGTTTTTGGTTTGTCATAAAATCTTCCATTGAGTTGTACCTGTAAAAGCTTGTTCCTTCCCGAATATAACTGTTGTTTACATAAATATTGTCATATGCAATACCACCTGTTATTACGTGGTTATTAAGTGTGTATGAGAGATTATCGGAAATAGAAAATGTGTTATTTAACACTTGATTGTTCCAAGAAAACAATTCATAACCGAATGCCATATATCTATCTCCGTCTTTATAGATTTCCACAAACGGGAACGGAGCGCTATTACTTGTTCTTTTAGGATCTTGCGTTGCTGTATATGAAACCAAAAACCTGTTAGCAAGGTTATTGTTGAATATACTGTTTAACTCTGCTGAAATGGCATCAATGTTGTTCTCATTGCCATAAAAAGAGTTTGAGAAAGCAATGGATTTTTCCGAGATACGTGGTGTATTTCCTCTTGGTACATTTGGAGGGCCGCTCGTAGCATTGGTCAAACTCATACTTTTATTTCTAAGCATATTGTAGCGAACCGAGAATTTATGTTGCTCGTTGATGTTCCAGTCAATTTTGGCAAGTATTTTATAATTCTCAGAAGGGAATGCTTTAAAATTCATGTAGTCTCCGGGGTCATAACCATAAGTATTTATAAGATGATTCTTCATCTTTTCAAGATCACTTTTTGTTGTTCTTGAAATATACTTTTCACTATCCGAGACTCCATCATCACTTGGCTCCCAAGAGTTCGTTGGCGTAACTTCTTTTTCATATTCGCCACTTACAAAGAAAAACAATTTGTTTTTAATGATTGGGCCCCCAAAGGTAAAGCCATATAATGAAGAGCTTTTGCTGTTCACATTAGTCATAACTTGGTCTCCCACTAAATTTCCTGTAAAAGATGTAGGCCTTTGATACGTATAAACACTTCCAGTAAATTGGTTTGTACCACTCTTGGTAACAGCTGCAATACTGGCTCCCGTAAACTGCGACATACGCACATCGTAAGGAGCAATGTTTACAGATACTTCTTCCAAAGCATCCAGCGAAATTGGTTGTGCAGAACCTCCGGGCATTGCACTGGAAGACAGACCAAAATTATTGTTGAAAGCAGCACCGTCAATTGTTACAGTATTAAAACGTCCGTCTCTTCCTGCAAAAGAATTGCCCATAGCCTGAGGGGTCATTCTTGTAAAGTCGGAAATACTTCTATTTACAGAAGGTAAACTTCTCAGTTCTCTTGAACTTACGTTGATTGACGCCCCTGTTCTATCGCTATTCAAAATAGGATTTTGAAACGCTGTTACAACCACTTCTCCCAAAGCAACTGTTTCTTCTTGAATTTCAACGTTTAACACATAGGTTTCACCCAAGCTAAGCGTTACATTCTCAGTAACATTTTTTCCGTATCCAATATACGAAACTTCCACCGTGTAGGGCCCGCCCACGCGCATACCGTTTAGGTTGTAACGGCCGTCCATATTGGTTACGGTTCCGTAGGTTGTTCCCGAGGGCGTGTGTGTGGCAACTACCGTTGCGCCAATGATGGCCCCTTCGTTGTCGGTAACCTGTCCACTCATACTGGAAGTAGTTACCTGAGCCTGCATAACAGTGGCGAGCATCAAGAAAAATGCCACTGCAAAAAACTTCATTTTTTTAATCATAAATAAAAATTTAATGTTTGAATTATTTTGTAAAACTCTTTTGAATTTTCACGAAACGAATTGTTGCAAGTTTGTTCCTTTGTGTGAAGCTGTTATTTTCTGTGTCATATAAACGAATGATAAACAATGCAAAAACTCAAAACAGTTTTTTTAAATTCACTGCAAAAGTACAAAATATAAATGAAAATTGTGTTACATTTTTGTTACATTTGTCCATTATATAAGATTTTAAAATTCAATCGATTGCATCTATATAATTTCGAGAAATATGTAAGAAAACCGCCTCATTTCAAAGCCATTTGAAATGAAAGAAGGCACAAAGGTTGCAAAATGAATATTTGGTAATTTTAAGGTAAAAAGAAGGAAGGTTGAGAATGATTACTCCTTCAAAGTTTACAACTTGAACGTGAAATGTACACAGTTTTGAGCGGTTACACAACCCGACGTACAAATTATTTTTGAAAAAATAAGCGCAAGATCCGCATCATTAGTATCATACGTGTACTATTCTTTTAAGCTGCCCTTTCAGGGCGCGGGGTACGGGTTGATTGCTTATTACCCAAGGCGTTGCCATTGGGCTGAAATAAATATGGCTTTCAGCCAAAAGAGTTATTCATTGTGTTGGTCAAGTCTCCGTCAGCGGGTGAACGCGGTTCGTTTCGATTTTTTTGAGAATAATCTGTGCGAACCCGTATAAATCAGTGTCATCGGTGCACTATTTTCACTCTGCCCCTTCGGGGCGCGGTTCTGGTTGATTACTTATTACCCAAGGCGTTGCCATTGGGCTGAAATAAATATGGCTTTCAGCCAAAAGGTTATTCATTGTTTCATTCAAGTTTCAGCCGGCAGACAGACACGGTGCAACTTGAGCGGGAAATAAAGGCGCTTGAAAACTGTAACACAAGCCGTTCCTTTCAATTTTTTTGAGAATAATCTGTGCGAACCCGTATAAATCAGTGTCATCGGTGTACTATTTTAAGCTGCCCTTTCAGGGCGCGGTTCTGGTTGATTACTTATTACCCAAGGCGTTGCCATTGGGCTGAAATAAATATGGCTTTCAGCCAAAAGGGTTATCCACTAACTGGTTCAAGTTTTTAACTTTTGGACTGCAAAATAAATATTTTCCGAGTGCCATCAAAAAACGCGCAACCGATATGGCCGCGCGTTTTATCTTTTGTTAAGGACGAATTGTAAATTTTGATTGGTATATTCCAAAAACTTTTTGTCGGAACTGACTAACGTTAATTTCTCAGTGATTGTTTGCGATATAATGACCCTGTCGTTTGGATCTTTGTGATTTAACACCAAACTCAAATTGGCATATGTGGTTAAATGCTCTTTTTTAACGGGTAATAATATCAAGCCGGCTTCTAATATAGTGGGTATAATATTATCTGCCAATTTCCATACATTTTTTATTTTATGTGTTTGGTAAAGATGAATAATCTCTTGCACGCTAATTGTGCTTATGTAGAGTAAGTTTTCATAATCGTTAAGAATAACGGCCACATCACGATGAATTTGTTCACGATCCATTAACATGAACAGAAAAATATTCGTGTCAAGCAAATAGCGCATATCTTGCTTTACTTCAAAACGGCCCGCATATCTACAATTTCTCCCCGGTTACCATACTTCCTCATAAACTGTCCGGCTTTTGACAACCTTTTGGGCGCTTTCTGTTGAGAGGCAGTGCAAGTTTTGCCGTTATTTCCCTTTTTATTTTTTTCTTCTTTTTTCATTGCTGTTGATTTTGTTGGAACAAAGTTAATAAAATAAATGGAATCAATATAATGCGAATCGGAATTCGCATCTATCTAAGTTTATATCTTTCGGACTGCATAATAAATGCTCTCCGCTTACCATCTAAAAAACGCGCAACCGATATGGCCGCGCGTTTTATTTATAACCAAATAGCTAAAAGCTAATGAACGTTTTTTACATCATTCCGCCCATTCCGCCGCCCATGGGTGGCATGGCAGGTGCGGGATTTTCTTCTTTTTTGTCGGTAATTACACACTCGGTGGTGAGGAACATACCAGCGATAGAAGCCGCGTTTTCGAGCGCTACACGTGCTACTTTAGCAGGATCGATAACGCCGGTTTCTGCCAAGTCTTCGTATCTGTCGAGACGGGCGTTGTAGCCGAAGTTTCCTTTTTCTTCGCGTACGCGTTGTACCACCACAGCACCTTCTCTACCACTATTGGCCACAATTTGACGCAGCGGTTCTTCGATGGCGCGTTTTACGATTTCGATACCGGTGGTTTCGTCTTCGGTTTCGCCTTTCAGGTTTTCCAACGCTTCAATAGCGCGAATGTAGGCTACGCCTCCTCCGGGCACAGTGCCTTCTTCAACGGCAGCACGTGTGGCAGAAAGGGCGTCTTGCACGCGGTCTTTCTTTTCTTTCATTTCCACTTCCGAGGGAGCACCCACATAAAGCACCGCTACTCCGCCTGCCAATTTGGCTAAGCGCTCTTGCAGTTTTTCGCGGTCGTAATCGGATGTGGTTTTATCAATTTGCGCGCGAATTTGACCGATGCGGCTTGAGATGGCGTCTTTTTCGCCTTCGCCGTTCACGATGATGGTTGTATCTTTATCGATGGTTACTTTCTCGGCGCTACCCAGCATATCCAACGTAGCATTTTCAAGCGTTAATCCTTTTTCATCCGAAACAACCACACCACCGGTAAGCACGGCAATGTCTTCGAGCATTTCTTTGCGACGGTCGCCAAAGCCGGGAGCTTTCACGGCGGCAATTTTCAACGATCCACGCAAGCGGTTTACAACCAATGTGGTGAGTGCTTCAGAATCGATATCTTCGGCAATGATTAACAGCGGTTTTCCGGTTTGAATTCCTTTTTCCAAAATAGGAAGAAGGTCTTTTATAGCGGATATTTTTTTGTCGTGAATCAACACCAGCGGATTTTCAAATTCCACCTCCATTGTTTCGGTATCGGTTACAAAGTAGGGCGAAATATAACCGCGGTCGAACTGCATACCTTCCACAACATCCACGTAAGTATCTGTTCCTTTGGATTCTTCAACGGTAATAACACCTTCTTTGCTCACTTTTTGCATAGCTTCGGCAATGAGTTTACCGATGGTTTCGTCGCCATTGGCCGAAATTTTAGCCACGTTTTCAATTTTTCTTAAATCGTCGCCAATTTCCACTGCTTGCGATTTGAGGCTGGCTACTACTTTTTCAACGGCTTTGTCAATACCGCGCTTCAAATCCATAGGATTGGCTCCGGCGGTAACGTTTTTCAATCCAACACCAATGATGGATTGCGCCAAAACGGTGGCGGTAGTTGTTCCATCGCCGGCGTCGTCGTTGGTTTTTGAAGCTACTTCTTTCACCAATTGTGCGCCCATGTTTTGGAAAGCGTCGTCCAATTCAATTTCTTTTGCCACGGTAACGCCGTCTTTGGTGATTTGCGGCGCGCCAAATTTTTTATCGATAATCACGTTGCGGCCTTTGGGCCCAAGTGTTACTTTTACTGCATCTGCCAATGCGTCAACCCCTTTTTTCAGTTGATCGCGAGCATCCATTTCGAATTTAATTTCTTTTGCCATATTGTTTATGTTGATTTTTTAGATTTTATATAAAAAATTAGAGACAAAGTATCGCGTCTCAATAATTATCCTATGATTGCCAGAATGTCAGATTGGCGCATGATGAGGTATTGTTCGCCATCGAGTTCAATTTCTGTTCCGGCATATTTACCGTACAATACTTGATCTCCGGCTTTCACCACCATTTCTTCGTCTTTGGTTCCTTTTCCTGCCGAAATAACTTCGCCTTTCAGGGGTTTTTCTTTTGCTGTGTCGGGGATAATGATTCCGCTAACTGTTTTTTCTTCCGCGGGGGCCGGTTTAACCAGCACTCTGTCTGCTAATGGTTTAATGTTCATATTGATACAATTTTTATTAATATTTTATTATATAATGTATGAGTTTTTCTTTCGTTTCTTTGGCGAAACACAAATACTACTTGCGAATTCTGTGCCAAAATTGCTTTTGGGATTATTTCGCTGAAAAAATTATTTTTTGTTTGACAAAACTGACAAAATTTCAGTTGATGTTTCGATGAGATGATTCTCGGGGTGATTTCAATTTGTGGAATATCAAAAATAATTTGATTATCCGCAAAGCGGTCAAAATAAGTTCCAAAAAAAGGCTTTAGCTATGATTTCTTAGGACTAAAGCCCGGGTTAAGGAGCATATTCTCCACCTCCGTCTTTTAAAGACGGAGTTAACAAAAAGTACCTGACGCTTTGCGGATAATCATACAAAACAATTATTTTTACAAAACACCTGTCAAATTAAAGCAATTGCTTTATATTTGTAATAAAATAAAGCAAAACTATGACTACACCTAAAAGAAAAAAGAACAGACGTCTTTTTTACATACTTGCCCTTGCCGCCGCCGTTGCCATTGCAGTGGTAATCTTAAAATTGGGAAAAACCCCCGAAGAAATTGTCTCTACCAACACCGATGCGCTTGAAATCGCCTTCAACAAACAGGGTGAACTGGCTTTTATAGACAACTCCGGAATGGATACCCTCACGGTAATCGACATTGAAGTGGCCGATAACGATCAGAGCCGGGCACGCGGATTAATGTACCGCAAATCCATTCCCGCCAACGCGGGCATGCTGTTTATCCACGATGTGGAAATGATTCTGAGCTTTTGGATGAAAAATACGCACATTTCCTTGGATATGATTTTTGTGAACGCCGATAAAAAAATCGTGACCATCCACACCAACACCAAGCCAATGCAAGAATGGAGCTACGCTTCCACAGATCCGGCGTTGTATGTGGTGGAAGTAAACGCGGGATTTTGCGCTAAGCACAACATTAAAAACGGCGACCGAATTGAGTTTGATTATTAACGGCAATTAGCGGTTAGCTGTTGGCGATTAGCCGTTAGCGGTTGGGCCTCCTTTGCTCAACGCCCAATGCTCAACGCCCAATGCTCAACGCTCAATGCTCAACGCTCAACGCCCAACGCTCTCACTCCTATTCTTCACATATTTCTCCAGCCATTGATCTTGTTCCCAAAGCAAGTGCAAAATATTTTCACGGGCAGCGTAACCGTGGCTTTCTTTAGGCAGAATAACCAACCTCACCGGCGCTCCAAAACTTTTTAATGCTTGAAAATAGCGCTCACTTTGCATGGTGTGCGTGCCGGAATTGTTATCGGCTTCGCCGTGGATGAGCAGCATGGGCGTTTTCATTTTATCGGCGTGCATAAAGGGAGACATCGCGTCGTATGTTTCCGATGCTATCCAATAATTACGCTCCTCGCTTTGAAAGCCAAACGGCGTGAGTGTACGGTTGTATGCGCCACTTCGGGCAATGCCTGCAGCAAATAAATCGGAGTGCGACAACAAATTGGCCGTCATAAACGCGCCGTACGAATGGCCGCCCACGGCCACACGGTTGCGGTCGATGTAGCCAAGTTTATCCACCGCGTCGATGGCGGCTTTGGCGTTTGCCACCAACTGCTCCACAAAAGTGTCGTTTGGTTGGTTATCGCCCTCGCCCACGATGGGAAACGCGGCATCGTCTAACACCGCGTAGCCGCGCGTTACCCAATACACGGGATTGCCATACGATAAATACGTGAACGAGTTGGGGTTGCTTGTGTTTTGCCCCGCGCTGCTGCGGTCTTTATATTCGGTGGGATATGCCCACATAATCATCGGTAATTTTTCTTTTTTATCGTAACCGGCGGGCAAGTAGAGCGTTCCGCTAAGTTCCACGCCATCGGCTCGTTTATACGTAATTACTTCTTTGTGCACATTATTCATGCTTGCGAACGGATTTTCAAAAGCCGTTAGCGGCTGTGGCGCACGGTTGTTTTTTATATTGCGAATGTAATAATTGGGATACTCCGTGGGCGACTCGATGCGGGTGATAACAGTGCCTTTCTTGCTATCGATAAACGTAAGCAGGTCTTCCACTTTGTCGTTGTAAGCCGATTGATAGAGCCGTTTGGTTTTCAACGTTTTGAGGTTAAGTTCATCGATGAACGGGAATTGTCCGTCAGCCGTAAATCCGTCTCCGAAGAGGTACACGGAATTGCCGTCGGTTTTGAGAATGTTTGTTCCCCAGGACGTTTTTTCAGTTTGCACGTAACCGGGATGGCTGTACGCGTCTTGATAATTTCGGTCGAAAATCACGCGTGGTTTTTGCGTATTATCCGAAGGATTGAACACATACATTTTGGTGTTTCGCGTGTTCCACCATCGGTCGTTGAGAATGGCGAATTCGTCCGTTCCCCAAATAACACCGGAGTATCGGTTAATGGTTTTCGCCACCGATTGCGGTGAGCCGCTGAACGGCGCTTCCAGTTGAAACAGTTCATCTCTAAAGTCAACTTCCACTGCCGGGTCGCCTTTATCCAACGCTTCCACCCAATACAAAGTTGCAGGTTTATCGGTGCGCCAATTAATGCTTCGTTTTCCTTGCATTGTGGCCATAAAGCCCACGGGAAGATTGTCCAGCAAGGGCTGTTCGCTGAAATGGCGCAACAGTTTTCCATCCGAGGTATAGATATCGGTTTTATTTGGAAAGCTATAAAAAGGAACTACATACGAAAACGGACGTGTCAATGTGGTTAGCAACAAGTAATTTCCATCGGGAGAAAAATCTTCATCTAAATACATTCCGGCTTCTTTAAACAAAGTTTTAACGCCGTTTATGTTCACTTTGTACAACTCCGATGTCATCAACACTTCAAAGTTGGCCTCATCGGTGGCATTTTTCAACAAATCCTGATACGTGCGGTTTTGCGATATTTGCCCGTCGCTGGTGGAAACAATGGGCCCTTCGGGCAAGCTTTCCTTGGTATCAATCAGTGCCGGACGGTTTTCAGGAAGCATCCGCACCAACAACTCGTTTCCGTCTCTAAACCACGTGTAAGGAAAGCCGGCATTTGCGTTTACCATGGCTTCGGTAAGTTTTTTCGCCTGCAACGTATTTAAATCCACCATCCACAATTCCACGCCTTTAGCCACGGTATTGGTGAAAGCCAGTTTGGTTTCGTCTGGCGAAAAAGAGAGATACGCAATGCGTGGTTCCACGGGCAATCCCTGAATTTGGCGCACCTCTTTATCGGTGGTTTTTTTGTATTTTATATTGTTGTAATAGGTAATGGTAGATGAAATGTTGGCGTCGGGGTTAATGCGCAGGCCGCCCAATCTTATTTCGGGTTGATTCAGGTCGGACAACGTTTTAAACGTACTTCGGTAAAAAAACAACATCTGCTCGCCTTTGCTGTCTAAATTTACAACGGGCGCTCTTTCTATGTCCACCAACTCCATAATTTCCTGGGGCGGTATTTGATAAGAAACTTTTTCTTGCGATTCTGCTGCTATCGATATCATTAATAATGCGGATATAATGTAACTGATTTTTTTCATGAGATTTTGTTTTTAAGCTTTGTGAAAGATGGATCCCGATGCTTGCGCTGTGGGCATCACAATCATATCGTTAATGTTAACGTGCGTTGGACGGGTAACGACGAATACAATGCACTGGGCAATATCTTCGGCCACCAAACTTTTGTAGCCTTCATAAATGGTATCGGCGCGTTGTTTGTCGCCGTGAAAGCGCACCACCGAAAACTCCGTTTCAACCGCGCCGGGGCATATCTGCGTTACCTTTATATTATGTGGCAGCAAATCGATGCGCATTCCTTTGGTGAGCGCGTCCACCGCGTGTTTACTGGCGCAGTAAACGTTGCCGTTGGGATACACTTCTTTTCCGGCAATGGAGCCGATATTGATGATGTGCCCTTTTTTCCGTTCCACCATGCCGGGCGATACGCATCGGGTAACGTAGAGCAAGCCTTTCACATTGGTGTCCAGCATAGCGTTCCAGTCATCGGTATCGCCTTGCTGCAAAGGGTCGAGGCCGGAGGCCAACCCCGCGTTGTTTATCAACACATCAATTTCCTGCCATTCCGGCGGTAGGTTTGTCAGGGCATTGTTCACTTCTTCTTCGTTTCGCACATCGAAGCAGAGAGGAAGCACCCGGGCGCCTTTCTCTGATAGTTTTTGTTGTAGTTTTTCCAACCGTTCTGCGCGACGGCCGGTGATAATTACATCGAATTCATTTTCGGCTAACGCAAGCGCTGCGGCTTCTCCTATTCCGGATGTGGCACCGGTAATTAAGGTTATTCTTCGCATAAAACAAGATTTTTGAGTAAATAAAGTCAAAAATACTTCATTTTTTCGTTTTAACCTTAACTTAATCGGCAAAAAAGTGTATTTTTACGAATCGTAAAAATAACACAAATTGCAGAGAAATTATGGAAGATGATTTTGTAACGGTTAAAACATTTTATTTTCCCGGCGATGTGCCCGTTGTACAATCTTTTATGGAAATGAAAGGAATTGAGATTTACATGAAAAACCTCACACTAAATCAATTGGCCTATCCCGTTTTCGATATTGAGATGCAAGTGAGAAGCTCCGATTACGATGCTGCCAAAGCCGCCCTTATTGAAGGAGGTTTCGCCACACCCGAAGATTTTGAGATGTTGAACGATTAATAAATTTGCCTGAAATATGTTTGAACAAGCCGAAAAAGCGAAAAACAACCGATACAAATATATTCTCGTCGGTTTTCTTATCCTGTTAGGATTAATTATCTTTAAATACACTCGCGTTTATTTAAGCGGGTTACTTGGTGCAGCCACTCTGTATGTACTACTTAAAGGGCAGCATAAATACCTCACGGAAAAACTCAAATTCAGTCCCGGGCTTAGCGCCCTATTGTTGGTACTGGAAGCGTTGGTGTTTTTTCTTGCGCCCCTCACAGGAATCGCGTTTATGATAATCGATACATTTTCCCACATTTCCATTGACCCTGAAGTAATACGTGTGCAAATCCAAGATTTTGTAACGCAACTGGAGGAAAAATTAGGTTTTGACATTTTCACCCCCGAAAATTTAGCCGCTATCCCCAAAGCCGGCACCAATATGTTGCAGATGTTGGGATCGGGTATTTATTCTTTCATCATTAATGTGGTTATTATTTTGTTTGTGCTGTATTATATGCTTTACAGCAACGATTCGTTTGAAAAAGCCATCAAAGAAGTTTTGCCTTTTAAAGAGGAAAACAAGCAAATCTTGGCCGAAGAAACGCGTCTTATCATCCAAGCCAACGCCATCGGCATTCCGCTTTTGGCCATTATTCAAGGAGCATTTGCTTACGTAGGTTACCTTATTTTTGGTATCGATAACGCGCTGCTCTATGCCATCCTCACCGCTTTTGCCACCATCATCCCCATTGTGGGAACAATGATTGTGTGGATTCCCTTGGGAATAGGGCTGCTCATCAATGGCGATATGGTAAACGGTATCGCGTTGTTGGTGTATGGAATGTTTGTTATTGGCGGCGTGGACAATGTTGCCCGCTTTTTGCTTCAAAAAAGATTGGCCGATATTCACCCGCTCATCACCGTATTTGGCGTGCTCATTGGTATTCCCATGTTTGGTTTTTGGGGCGTTATTTTCGGGCCGCTCATTCTTTCACTCTTTGTGCTTTTCTTTAACATGTACCGTCACGAATATGTGCCGGGTTCGCAAGCGGCACCGCGGGTTACTACACTGTATAAGGTGAAAAAAATGACTATCCCCGGCTATAACACCATAAAAGGAAAGAACAAGAAAAACATTGAATTCCCCGAAAAGTGACTAAAAGAACCCTTTTATATTTCGCCACATTTGTTGTATCACTTGCGGCGTTATTTTCAGGATGTAAATCCGATAAGCAGCCTCAAAGCAACCACCTTGAGGCTGTTATTGATGGCACGGTAAAGTACGCCAAAGGTTTTAGCATTGAAAACACCAATGATTACACCAAGGTAACCATTCACAACCCTTGGCAAAAAGACGAAGCGTATGCGGTGTATTATCTCTGTGAAACCGATTCGTGTCACACGCCAACGGATGGTTTTCGCGTGCAAATTCCGTTGCAATCGGTTGTGGTAAACACGTTTTCTTATTTTGAATTTTTCCGTTTATTGAACGAATTGCCTGCCGTTTCGGGTGTTACGGACGGTTTTCGGGTGTATAACCCGTTTGTATTGGAAGGATTGAAAAATGGCAACATCGTGGATTTGGGCGATCCGTTTAACCCGAACATCGAAAAAACAATGGCGCTCAAACCGCAAGCCATCGTTAAATCGGCCTACGCGCAGCAAGATACGTACAACGAACGGCTTATTAACGCCGGATTACCCATTATTTATTCGTTGGAATGGATGGAAAACTCCCCGTTGGGCAAAGCGGAATGGATAAAACTGGTGGCCGCTTTTTTCGATAAACAGGCTTTAGGCGACAGTCTTTTCAACAAAATTGAAACACACTACCTTGAAACGGTGGCGTTGGTGGAAAATATTTCGCAAAAACCAACGGTTTTAGCCGGCGATAATTTTCAGGGAACGTGGTATGTGCCTGGTGGAAAGAGTTTCAACGCGCAACTTTTCGCCGATGCGGGCTTGGATTATTACTACAAAAATCACAAAGAAAGCGGCAGCATTGGGTTGGATATAGAAACCATTCTCACGCAATTTGGAGATGCCGATACGTGGTTCGGCTGCGAAGCAACTTCGTATGAAGAGTTAAAAAAGAAAGACTCGAAATATGGTTTATTGAAAGCGGTAAAAAATCAAAAGGTGTACAATAACCACAACCGGGTAACGCCCCAAGGTGGCAACGATTATTTTGAGAGCGCCATAGCCAATCCGCATCTTTTACTGGCCGATTATATCAAAGCCGCGCATCCGGAACTGGTTCCTCAGCACGAATTCACCTACATTAAGCCTTTGCGATAACACCCTGAAATGAAACACAAACGGCTCACGTTCATATTACTATCGATTATTTTGCTTTTGGCATTCATTGGCGATGTTTTCACCGGCAATGTGCCCATTTCTTTTTCCGAAGGAATAAAAGCGCTGTTTGGCACATCGGGAAATGAGATTATCGATGAAATTATTTTCAACTACCGCCTACCCAAAGCCATCACCGCCGTTTTGGCAGGTTCTGCGCTGGCAGTATCGGGCGCGCTGATGCAAACGCTGTTTCGCAATCCACTTGCGGGGCCCGATGTGCTGGGCGTGAGCGCCGGCGCCGGATTGGGCGTTGCCTTTCTAACCATGCTAAGCGGCTCGGCGGTGTATCCATTTATCGCCGCGATGGGAAGCATGGCGCAGGTGCTGGCAGCCATTGCCGGCGCGGTGATTGTGCTCGTGCTCATAGTGGGCGTTTCGGCAAGGGTAAAAGACTCGGTCACCATTTTGGTGTTGGGAATGATTTTCGGATACGTGGCCAGCGCGGCTGTTACCATTTTGCAAAGCTTTGCCGATCCCGATTCGTTGAAAGTGTTTGTAAGTTGGACCTTTGGCAGCCTCGGCGCCGTCACGTGGAATAAGATGCCACTGTTGCTTGTGCTTGTGGTATTGGGAACCATGATCGCTTTTTTGTTGCAAAAAACGCTTAACAGCTTGCTGTTAGGTGAAAGTTATGCCGCCAGCGCCGGCCTCGACATTAAAAAAACCCGATTGATTATTATTACACTCACGGCCATCGTTACCGGCGCCGTCACAGCGTTTACGGGCCCCATCGCTTTTGTGGGCGTGGTAATTCCTCACTTTGCCCGCGCTTTTTTCGGCACGGTGAATCACAAAACCATCATCCCCGCCTCCATTCTGTTAGGAAGCATTCTATTGCTGGTGTGCGATATGGTTTCGCAAGTTTCCGTCGCCAACCGAACATTGCCCATAAACGCTGTTACCGCCGTTTTTGGCGCCCCCATGATTATTTGGATTGTACTGAAACGGAAGAAGCTTTGAGCGTTGGGCTTTGGGCGTTGAGCGTTGAGCGTTGGGCGTTGAGCATTGAGCAATGAGTATGAGTGCCTGTAACTCGAAACCCGTAACTCATCCAGCACCCAGCATCAAACACCCCGCACCCCGCACCCCATAAACCCTCTCTATCCACAATACAATTAAATTATTTCATTTTGAATTTATCTTATTCATCTATATCTTTGCACTAATAAATAAACAATATCAATAATAAAAAACAAATATTAAAAGTATGAAAACATTAGATTACATTCAGTTAGATTCAAAAAACACGAAGAAAGTTGTCAATGAATTACAAACATTATTAGCCGACTTTCAACTTTTCTACACCAACTTGCGTGGTTTTCACTGGAACATTAAAGGCCGCGGATTTTTTGAGCTTCACGAAGCATACGAAAAAATGTATGACGATGCGGCAGAAAAGATAGACGAAGTGGCAGAGCGCATTTTGATGCTCGATGGCGTGCCCGCCCACAATTTCAGCGATTATTTGAAAACATCGGAAATTAAAGAAACGGGTGTCGTGAGCAACGGCGACGAAATTGCCAAACTCATTCTCGATTACCTGAAAGTGCTTATCGCACGTGAAAGAAATGTGTTGGAACTCGCATCGGAGAACAACGACGAAGGAACCGTTGCACTGATGGGCGACTTCATTTCAGAACAAGAAAAAACCGTGTGGATGATTACATCGTATCTATCGTAAAGCAAAAACATTCATCACAAGAAAAGGAAAGGACGGCTACGGCTGTCCTTTTTTCGTAAAATTTATTGGCATTATTTTTGTATTTTAAATTGAGAACTTAAAAATAAAAAAGTATATTTGCATATCATATGCAGCAAAATAAAGGAATTAATTAAATGGAAAATAACTTTTCGCAGCGCGTTCGCGACATAATGGCTTACAGCCGTGAAGAGGCGGGACGGCTTCAAAACAACTATATTGGCCCGGAACATCTGATGCTTGGTATTCTTCGCGATGGCGATGGATTGGCCATTCAGGTACTGCAGGATTTTGATATAGATTTGGCCATCCTTAAAGATTACATCGACTCACACGTGCGTCAGATTCAAGAGCCGTATGAAGGAACAAACGAGCTGGTTATCAATAAAAAAACAGAAAAAGCGTTAAAGATGAGTATTCTGGAAGCGCGCCTCACCAAAAGCACGGAAACCGATACGGAACACGTGTTGCTGGCGCTCCTCAAAGAGAAAAACACCATTATTAACGATATTCTCACGCAATTTCAACTGGATTATTCCAGCGCGTTTCTCTACATAAAAAGCATTATCGATACGCGGTTGGAGGTGGAGGAAAAAGATACGCCTTCGGCCGGACCCAACTTTACAGATGACGAAGATGACGAACCCATGGGCAAATCATCGTTCAATCCCGGCGGGCAGGGAGGACAAGCACAGGCAAAAAGCGCCCAATCCGATACGCCCGTACTCGATAATTTTGGCACCGATATCACCCGCGCCGCCCTCGAAAATCGGTTAGACCCGGTGGTGGGGCGCGAAAAAGAAATTGAGCGCATCGCGCAAATATTAAGCCGACGCAAAAAAAACAACCCCGTGCTCATTGGCGACCCCGGCGTGGGAAAATCGGCCATTGTGGACGGGCTGGCGCTGCGCATCACGCAGAAAAAAGTATCGCGCGCCTTGTTCGATAAACGCGTCATCGCACTCGATATGGCCTCCATTGTGGCGGGCACAAAATATCGCGGGCAGTTTGAGGAACGCATCAAAGCCATTTTGAACGAGCTCTCGAAAAACCCCAACATCATCCTTTTCATTGATGAGATCCACACCATTGTGGGTGCCGGCGGCGCAGCCGGATCGTTGGACGCGGCTAATATGCTGAAACCGGCGCTGGCGCGCGGCGAAATTCAGTGCATTGGCGCCACCACGTTGGATGAATACAGAAAAAACATTGAAAAAGACGGAGCGTTGGAGCGCCGTTTCCAAAAGGTGATTGTGGACGCCACCACACCCGAGGAAACGCTGCAAATTTTGCGCAACATAAAAGAGCGCTACGAAGACCACCACAACGTGCGTTATACCGACGACGCGCTGGACGCATGCGTGAAACTTACCGACCGCTACGTTACCGACCGCACGTTCCCCGATAAAGCCATCGACGCGCTGGACGAAGCCGGCGCGCGCGTGCACATTTCTAACATTGTGATTCCTGAAACCATCGAGAAAATGGAGGAGGAACTTAAAGAAGTGGAGCAAATGAAAACCGACGCCGTAAAAGCGCAACGCTACGAACTGGCAGCCAGTTACCGCGACAAACAACGCCAATTGCTCCTTGCGCTGGAAGCCGAAGAAGAGCGCTGGCAAAAAGAGATAAAAGAAAAACCCGAAATGGTGGACGAAGAAAAAATTGCCGAAGTGGTGGCCATGATTTCGGGCGTCCCCGTGCAGCGCATCGCGCAGGCCGAAGGCCAACGGTTGCTGGAAATGAAAGACGAGCTTAAAGCGCAGGTAATCGGGCAAGACGAGGCCGTGGAGAAAATTGTGAAAGCCATACAGCGCAACCGCGTGGGGCTCAAAGACCCCAACAAACCCATCGGCACCTTTATGTTTCTTGGGCCCACGGGTGTGGGAAAAACGCATTTGGCTAAGAAGCTGGCGGAATTTTTGTTCGATTCGCACGAAAACCTCATCCGCATCGATATGAGCGAATATATGGAGAAATTCAACGTGTCGCGCCTCGTGGGAGCGCCTCCCGGATATGTGGGATACGAAGAAGGCGGCCAGTTGACGGAAAAAGTACGCCGTCGCCCCTACTCCGTTGTGTTGCTCGATGAGATTGAAAAAGCGCATCCCGATGTGTTCAACATCCTCTTGCAGATATTAGACGAAGGACACGTTACCGATAGTTTGGGCAGGAGAATCGATTTCAAAAACACCATTCTTATTATGACATCCAACATCGGAACGCGGCAGCTGAAAGATTTCGGCCGTGGAATTGGGTTTAACACCTATAGCGATGTTAACGACACCGAATACGCGCGCGGCGTGATACAAAAAGCGCTAAATAAAGCCTTCGCACCCGAGTTCCTCAACCGTGTGGACGATATTGTGATGTTCGACCAGTTGAGCAAAGAGTCCATCTTTAAAATTATCGACCTCGAGCTCAAAGGGCTTTACAAACGCATCAAAGAACTGGGTTACAACGTGGAACTTACCCCCGAAGCCAAAGAATACATTGCCGACAAAGGCTACGATGTGCAATTTGGCGCCCGTCCGTTGAAGCGCGCCATTCAAAAATACATCGAAGACGAAATGGCGGAAATGATCATCCGCACCGGCATCAAGGAAGGCGAAACCGTGTTAATAGATTTCGATAAAGAAAAGCAAAACATCACCATGAGCGTGATCCACCCCGCCGTAGAGACGCATTGAATGCGTCTCCATTGAACGCGTCTCCATTGACTGCATCGCATCTTTGATCGCGTTTCTATTTTTACAGACGAATAACATTGTCAAAGTCCAGAACTTTGACAATGTTTTTTTGTACTCACCCCATATATTATCTAACTCCTCGCCCGTCTCAAAAGAAGATAGTACACGGATGCCGCGGATTTTTACATCATGAAAACAACGAAGACACCTGCTCCTATTATCTGTGAAAATCAGCCTTATCTGTGTACTTTTGAGCCCCCTTAAAGTAACGCCTGCACAAAACGCTATCAAACAACTTTCATGATATAACAAACAACGCCGACAACAAAATCAGAAACGCTATTATCGAATTATTATGAAAATAAAGTAATTTAATAATCAATCTCACCAATAATATTTTTATATTTGTTTTTTGAACAATTTATCAAGGGCAGACGTCGCCCCATATAGGGCGGTGTGTATCTCACTTGAGACGACGAGTTTGGCATTAATGACAAACGGTAAACACTCCGTTTGTGAACAACAAAAACAGAGGGCGCCGACAAAAACGAGCGGCGCCCTCCGTTTGAAAACCGAATTTAATATGTAAAACAACATAAAATGAAAACAAAAACACTTCTAATCCTTTTATTGATTGCCGTGGCAGTTGTCGCTTGTAACCAAAGTAACACATATCAAATTACAGGACGGATAGAAAATATTCCTGATGGCGGTGCTGTACAATTATTTACTGTGGAAGGAAATGCCGGAAGATTATTCAACGCATACACCATTCGCGGCGGTTCTTTTTCCTTTGAAGGAGAAGTAGATTCGCTTCAAGAGCTACAGCTTGTGGTTTTTGATGAAAAATTTCCTTTAACCACGTTTCCAATTTGGATTGCACCCGGTGCAAAAGTTAAAATTATCGGAAAAGGCAATTATCCCGGAACTTGGGATATAAACAGCAACGTGAGGGAACAACAGGAGGAAGAAATTTACAGAAATGCCGTGAAAGATATTGCAATGAAGTATGACTCGTTGGATTTAATTTACCGCTCAATGGAAAGAAAAATAAATATAGCGAAAAATGAAGAACAAAAACAAAAGCTGATTGCAGAAATTCGATCTATCCAGGAAAAACAAGATGTTATACTTTTTAACTACTATCGCAAAATTTTTGAAGTAATGGCATCACAGCCCGTTACGGAAAACTGGATAAACCGTTTGGTCACAAATGCCGGTTATGCCAACGCTTTGGCGAGCGACGCTTCTTATCCCGAGAAAAATCAAGCACTATTGCAAAACCTCTACAACCGATTAACCGACGAACAAAAGCAATCGCGCAAAGGGCAGGTCATTTATGCGTACGTTTATCCTGTTGCAACCATAAAAGAGGACGACCCAATGGCAAAAGGGCGCTTTTTTGACCCGCAAGGCGCCGAACATGAAATTACCGATTTCGCCAACAAAGGAAAACACATTTTGTTGGATTTTTGGGGTGTAGGCTGCGCGCCGTGCATCGCCGCTTTTCCCGAAATGAAGGAAATTTACAAAGCGCATAAAGACAAGCTCACCATTATCAGCGTCAGTACCGACACACACGACATTTGGCAAGATGGCCTAAAGAAACATCAATTGCCGTGGGTAAACCTCAACGATTTTCTCTTATTGGAAGGCTATGCTCTGCACTACGGCGTGCGCGGCATTCCATTCTACGTGCTTATTTCACCTGACGGAATTGTGCAAAAAACATGGTCAGGATACAGCAAAGGCTCACTAAAAGAAAAGCTAAAAGGCGTAATATAACTATCTTTGCTGTCATCCACCCGTAGAGGCGCATTAAATGCGCCTCAAAACCGGAAACGCGGATAATTTCACACAAAAAAATAAAATCAAACAATGAAACTCAAATACCTCATCATCCTTTTGGTGGTTGCCGCGGCAATATCGGCGCAGGCGCAAAAGACTGAGCCTCTTATCTTGCAAGGACAATTAACGAACCATCCCGAGAAAGAACTGTATCTTTTTTCCGATAGTTTAGGGAAATATAAGGCAGATACGTTGCGGCTCGATAGCGAAGGCCGTTTTTACTTGAAAACATACAACGTGATGTTTCCCCAAAAAGTAAGTATTCGCAACAATCACACGCAGATCAATGATTTTTACGTGGCGCCGGGATACAACCTTACTATTACTGCCGATGTAGCGGATTTCCTCACGTCAATAATCACCACTAAAATTACCGGGAAAGGAGCGGGAAGTAACCAGTACCGGGAACTTTACTTCAAGGAACTTATTGCCCGGGGCGATTTTACAAGCTGGCATGAAATCACATGTGAAACAACGTTTATAAATCACCTTGAAACCGAGAAAAGGCTGACCGACTCTCTTGAACAAGTGGCCTTTAACAGGAGTGTTGAAGAAGACGACCCCTATTTTTCTTTTTTCTCGGAAATGACCCGCTTGGACAACCTGTTCCTGCGCGAATACAAGAAAATTGCATTTACCAGGATAAACCAAATGAACGCCGGGCAAAGCCGCGAGTTTATCGAGAAACATGCAAATACAAAACTGATGCAAGATGTCAACAACGAAAACTATTTTATATCAGAAAACTATAAAGCATGGTACGTGAACGAGTACCTGAAGTATTTACTGAAACTCGATTATGAAAAAGATTCCACGTTACTTGCCAATAACTTCTACAGTATCGAAAAAACAGATGGAACCCTTAAGGGGAAAATACGCGAATACACCTTATACAACAAGCTGTTGGATAAAACTCGCCATGCGTCGGAAAACTTCCAACAGTTGAATGAAACCAGAGAAAAAGCGGCTCCTTATATAGCGTCCTTTGAAAACGAGTTTTATAAACAACACGTCGGCAACGCGTTCACGGAGAAGGAAGAATTGCTTTATCGTACACAAAAAGGACAACCCGCACCCTTGTTTACACTAAACAGCGACAATGAAAAAGAATACAGCTTAAGTGATTTTAAAGGAAAGGTCGTTTATCTGGATTTATGGGCAAGCTGGTGCGGGCCGTGCCGCGCCGAAATTCCCGCTCTAAAGAAGATTTACGATGTTTTTAAAAGCAACGACAAGGTGAAAATCATTGGTATAGCCGTAAAGGATGGAAAAAAAGAGTGGCTGAACGCCATAAAACAAGATTCACCGCAATGGTTACAGCTATATGACCACGGCAACACCGTAAGTATGTCATACAATGCAATTGCCATTCCAAAATATGTATTGATTGACAAAAACGGAAATATTGCCAACTTTAACGCGCCACGGCCGTCTGATACCGAAAAATTGGTGTCGGAGATAAATAAATTGTTGGAGGAATAATGATGACACACAAAGTCATATCAACAACCCGTAGAGGCGCATTGAATGCGCCTGAAAACCGAAAACGAAAATAATTTTACACAAAATAGTAAAATCAAACAATGAAACTCAAATACCTCATCATCCTTTTGCTGGTTGCCGCAGCAACATATGCTTGCTCAAATTCGCAAGCAAAAAACTATACGCTCAACATCACATTTTCCGAAGAACAAGTCGAAGGATGGATTGAAATTCAAAAAGTATTTATAGAAGAAGTAGAAAGGTATTCTGCCTACAACAATAACGGAAAATTCACGTTTGAAGGCGAAGCGTCCGATTTTCCCGAAATCTACGCTGTCATTTATCCGACAAGAATCGAAGCGCTCTTTCCCATTTTTGTGGAGCCGGGAACGACAAACATCCGCATTGATTTGGATGATAAGGGAATGAAATCAACCGCTACCAAAGGGAAAGTAAATAAAGAATACCAACGTTATCGCAACGAACGAGAAAAAAAATACCTGACTAAAATTGAGGAGTTAAACAACCAATTGTCTGCGACGGACCTGGATGAGTCGGCCAAAGCAACCATTAATCAACAAATTGAAGCATTGTGGGACGAAGCAAGGCAATACGATTTGGCATATATAAAGCGTCATCCGGCATCTCCGGTATCCCTTTGTGTGCTATGTCAAATTTATCCGATGCTTTCTCCGGAAGAATTGGGAGGCCTGCTTCAAAAATTCCCCGACAAAGCAAAACAAACGGCCGCGTATAAGATGTTGGAAGACGAGTACACCAACCAAATAGAATTGAAAAACACTACCACAGCCGTTGCCATAGGCTCAAAAGAGGAACCATTGCCCATCGACCTCAGCGATAAATCGGTTATTGAAGCGCTCGCCCATCAAAATCCCGGCAAAGTAATTTACGTGGATGTATGGGGAACGTGGTGCGGAAACTGTATCAAAGAATTTCCATCGTCGCACGAATTACAGGAAAAACTGAAGAACGAAGACATTGTTTTCGCCTATGTATGCGTTTGGTCTCTAAAGAATAAATGGGAAGAGATGATACATCAAGAACAACTCGTGGGACAACACCTTATACTAAACAAAGAGCAACAAGATGCTTTTATTGGCGAGCATTTTGGTAAATCCATCGCCTTGCCCAAGTATTTGATTATCGACAAGGACGGCACCTTAGTTAGCAAAGACGCGCCAAAGCCCAGCGATGAAAATATTGAAACGATATTGAGGAAGTTAATTGAGGGATAATGGGTATAACACAACAATCTTTGTTTCACGCTAGTAGATGCGCATTGAATGCGCCTAAAACCTAAAAACTGTTCTTTGAAAAGATAATCAAAATGCAATTAAAACTCCTCAAAATTCTATTTTTTTCGCTTATTCTCCCCTTTGTCGCCTGTCACCAACAGAATGAGGGCACACCTCTATTCACAGGCAAGGAAACCGACCAAGGCGAGAAAGCCATCATCACCGGAAAAATAACCAATCGTGAGGTATATCCGCACGTGAAATGGCTGGAAATAACGCTGCTCGATTTCTATGGAAACGAAACCAAACATTCTTCACCCATTTCTGAAGACGGGATGTTTCGTTTTGAAATTTACCCCATTACTACGCGCGAGATTTCGTTTGTACCGGTGGAAGACCGCATTGTTATCGCGCCGGGCGACAGCCTGTATATCGAAAAAGATTTCCGGAACATCACACACACCGTTTTCGGCGGAACAAGCGCCGAGTTGAACAAACACATCAACGCGTTTCGAAACCGTTATTTGGGACGATATAGCCATCCTTATGAGTTGGCGTTTTCGGATTTCAAGAGCGAAGCTAAAAAGCAATATACCGAAGCGCTGCAACAACTCGCCGCTTTTCAAAAAGAAAATAACACTTCGGAAACGTTTAACGCGTGGGCCGGGAAGCAACTGGCGCTGGATTATTACAACACATTGTTCCTATATCCCTATCAGCACACCATCCGCACAAAAAAGGAACTGACGGGCAAAGAGCGGAAAATATATTACGATTTCGTGAAAGAATTTGAAGAGGGAGTGGATAATTCCATTATCATGGCGGATAACTTTAACGCGGTCAACGCATTTTCGAGATACGTAATAGAAGAAAATTATCCCGAATTTTCCCCAAAAATAAACAAAGTTCAATCAAAAACCGATCAGTTAATGAGCAAGATTCTTGAAAAAATAAAATCGAGTTCAACAAACGCCTATCTGTCTCAATTCACCTTTGCCGGCTTCGTGAATGATATGTATCTGCAGACACATAAAACAGATTGGATTGACAGCAACCGAGTGATTATAAACAAAACGGTTACCGACCCGTTTCTTCGCGCTACCCTCAATAATCGATACAATCAAGTAAAGGCTTTCAACGTCAATCCGCGCGTCTATTCCGACGTGGTTTTAGGAAAAAATGCCGTTGAACTACACGGAAGCGGTTCGCTGATAACCGATTCGGCCAATATTGTAAAACATATTCTCGAGTCCAACTCCGGAAAAGTGGTTTATGTGGACATTACCGCAACATGGTGCGGCCCATGCATGAGGCAAATGCCGTACAGCAAAAAACTTCACGAAGAATTTACAAACATGCCCGTCCTGTTTGTTTACTTATGGTTGGACGGAGAAACCGAACGCGGAAAAAATATTATCTCCAATCTTGATCTACCCGGTATTCACATTGCTCTTACCGATAAAGAGTGGCAAGACATCGTAAAGCGTTTCAACACGGAAAGTGTTATTCCTTATTACCTGCTTTTCGACAAAAACGGCGTAATGGTGGATTTTGGGCTTCATCTAAGGCCGAGCGAGCCCGACACAAAACAATCAATTGAAAAATTGTTGAGGGAGTAAAAGAAGTTTTTTATTACACGATTATCCGCAATTATCCCTAACGCCACAAAGTGGCAGAAGAACAAAGCATAGGGCAACGCCCTATGAGGTAAACCTCCACCTCCATTTAAGCGCTGTAAGCGCGAAAGATTAACTTGCGCTCCTACAGAGCTTATTGGGGATGTTGACTAAATTCGTAGGGCGTTGCCCTACGCTATTGTATGATAGGCCTTCAGCCTATGTGTGAAAACCCTTGCTGGAACGACCCTTTCTGCTCGCTCCGCGAAACAAAAACAAGCACAGAATGGCGTGAGCCGGGTAGATTTTGGTGGGCATTTATTGCCCAGTGAGGCTTATAATTGAAAAATTGTTGAGGGAGTAAAAAAGTAACAAAAAGCTGATTGGAATAGGTTGTTTTTTTGTATCTGATAAATAAGGTAATAAGGTTGCCGTCTCTTTGTAATTCTGTGCTACTAAGGTTTTACCCTATAAAATAAGGTTTTGCCAATAAGAAAAAACCGTATATGAATGACCGTATATTTACCCATACTCATTTTGTATTGATAACAAAAGAAGATATTTTTTTAAACCACAACTTGTCCCGCTATGCGGATATTCATAAACCTTATTTTTCTTAGCCGACCTTAGTAGAAAAGGAGAAATATAATAAAAAACCTTATTACCTTATTATTTTCAATACCTTATAAACGTTTAAGAATTTACATCTTACGCCACCTCCGAAGAAGGATTTCCTGCATTTGCCCTCCTATATCGTGGCAACGTAACCGTGAAGAAAACCACCAACGCGAGGCATTGAATGGCTGCCGATACATAAAACGTGCCGGCGTATCCCACTACATCGATGAGCGCGCCAAAAAGAAGCATGCCCAACCCCACACCCGAATCGAAAAACATCAGGTACGTGGAGTTTGCGGCGCCGCGCTTTTCGGGCGCGACATTGTTGTTGGCCATCGCTTGAAAGGTGGGCGAAATAACGCCAAACCCAAAACCCAAGACAATGGCCGAGAAGTGAAAACCCGCAGGTGTTGAAAAGAAGCCGATACACAACAATCCGGTAATCAAAAGCGAAATACCGGCGAGCGTTACGTTACGGGGGCCAAATTTATCGAAAGTGCGTCCGCTCAACACGCGGGAAACGGCAAGCGAAACGGCCATCAGCAAGAAAAACGTTCCGCCATTTATCACGCCAATCTCTCTTCCGTAAAGCGCCACAAACGAAATAATTCCGCCATAGGGAATTTGGGTAAGCATCACGTTAAAGGAAACCGGAACGGCTTTTTTCTCGAACATCGATTTTATACCAAACCGCCTTTTCAACTTCTTGTTTTTGGGCGCATTAAGCAGCAGTACCAGCAAAAAGCCCACCGCGCAAAAGCCTACGGCTGCATAAAACAATTGATTGTATCCCGCTTGTTTGGAAATCATTACCGCCAGCATCGGCCCAATGGCCATGGCCACATTCCTGGAAAGTCCGAAGATGCCCAGCCCCTCTCCTTTTCGTTTCTCGGGCACCAAATCCACCGCCAGCGTATAGGCCGCCGTGTTAATGGAACCCCACGTTAATCCGTGAAAAAACCGGAGCGCAAGCAAAAACGCAAAAGATACTGCGATGGGATATCCCAAAAACGTCAACGAGAACAGCACGAACGACACCGCGTAAACCGTATATCGGTTCAACCCATCGAGCAAATATCCGGCAAAGGGGCGCATTAAAATGGCGGATATGGTAAAAGCAAACATCACCATCCCGATTTCGTTTTTCCCCGACCCGAACGTGTCCGCCATAAATAACGCCATCACCGGCGTCATAAAATAAAAGGCAATTGCCATTAAGAGGTTTGCCGTGGTCAGAAACAAAAAGTCTCTGGTAAGTATCTTCTCTTTCATTTTATCGTTATTAATAATGTAGTGGGATAAACAAAAAACGAGGTTGGTTGTTTAAAAAGAACTGCAAAAATAATCATTTAACAGCAAAAAGCAACAACTAAAAAGCGAAAGGTGGCGGGATATTTAACCGTCAGACCCGGGGCATAATTAAATATAAAAAATCAAATGAAAGTAGAAGTTTGGACAGATATTATGTGTCCGTATTGTTATATCGGGAAAATCCATTACGAAAAAGCGCTTCGCCAATTCGATCACGCCAACGAACTGGAAGTGGAATGGAAAGCATTTCAATTGAACACCGACCTGCCCGACAAGGGAAAAGGTTATCCCGTAACGGAATACCTCACCAAAACCGCGGGAATGGACGAGGCATACATTGAGCAGATGTTCAGCAACTTAGACAAAATGGCGGCCGAAGCAGGCATTACCAACAATTTGCGAAATGCCATCGCGGCCAACACGCGCGACGCGCACCGATTGATAAAACTCGCCGCCAAACGGGGATTCGATTCCGCCGTGTTGGCCAAACTCTCGAAAGCTTATTTTGAAGATGCGGAAGATTACAGCGACCACGAAGTGCTGGTGCGCATTGGCAAAGACGCGGGGTTGGAGGAAGACGAAATCAGACAGATGCTCAACAGCGACGATTTTATATACGAAATTAAACAAGATATGCAGGAAGCCGCCAATTTGGGTTTCGATACGGTTCCCACGTTTCTGTTCGACCGTCGCCAAGCCATTGTGGGCGCGGAAACCGTTGAACTGTTTCTGGATGTGATGAACCGTGCCTACAACGATTGGAAGAAACACACATCGAAAGATGGTTTGGATGTTCAAAAAGGAAAATCGTGCGCCGCGGACGGAACATGTGAAATTTAGGGTGCCGGCACCGTAGAGACGTTGCATGCAACGTCTCAGCATGCAACGTCTCTACGGATTAAAAAACAAAAACAAAAAATGGAATTTGTAGAAATAAAAGAAAACGATACGCATCGCTGGGAAAAAGTTTGGAAATTGTATGAAGATAGCTTTCCCCTTGCCGAAAGGCGAAGGAAAGAAGACCACCTGCGGGCAGCTGAAAATCCGCTTTTCTTTCCGCTATCGGCTTGGGAAGGAAATGAATTGGTAGGAATTTTGTTTTATTGGGAATGGGATTCCTATCGGTATTTAGAATATTTAGCCGTTAACCCCGATATTCGTTCACGCGGCCATGGATCAGAATTATTGCGTTATTTGCGCGACTCGGAACACACCATTATTCTGGAAATTGACCCGCTTATCAACGAATTATCGGTTCGTCGGTTGCAATTTTACGAAAGAGCCGGCTTCACGCTCACGCCCTATCGCTTTGTGCATCTGCCTTATCGGAAAGAAGCTCAACCGCAAGAACTGCTTATTCTCAGCTATCCGAAAATGATTACCAAAGAACAGCACAACGATTTCTTGCGCTTTGTGGATGAAGAGGTAATACTGTATTGCGAAAGCAACGAGGCGTAGAACAACGGACGGCACGTGGCTATCAACCCGCCTTTGGTTTCGATAAAGAAAAATAACCTATCGGGGAACCCCGATAAATGATAACGACAAAAAATTACAGCAACAAATTAAACAAACGTATGAAAAAGAACAATTTTACATTTGCCAACACATTGGCAGCCGTACTGTTTGTCGGCATTCTGCTCCTTTCTTGCAGTAAAGAGAGCCCCGAAAACGTTACCACGAAATTTAAAGCAACCGATTTTGAGATTGTGCAGGTGGAGTTCTTGGAAAAAAATCCCGGCCTCATTCAAGTGCATTGCAATGTGAGAAACAAAACAAATCGCGATTACAAAGAAAGCATCGAAAACGGTTATTTTGAAATATACTACAAAGCAAAAGGATCGGACGGCGCGTGGTACGATAATGCAGAGAATGTGCCCAATTTAAATGCGGGCGCTTCTTTCGGAAGAGAGTTGATAATAAATCCACCTAACGGCATAAACTTAGACGTCAATACATTTACGTATGAAGTAAGAGCTAAAAAATAACCAAACAACCAACCAGGGGCAACGTTTCCCTGCCTTATTTTTGTGGTTTTAATGCACCTTCTCCTCCAAACCATCGGAGAGAAACGGGAAATTAAAACCACTTTTTCTTTCGGAAAAACCAAATCATCACACCCACAGTGAGCAACATTACGCCCCAAACAAGAAAATAGCCGTATTTCCAATGCAGTTCGGGAAGATTGTCAAAATTCATTCCATACACGCCCACAATAAACGTGAGCGGAATGAAAATCACCGAGAAAATGGTCAGCAATTTCATGGTATCGTTCAACTTCGTGCTCATGGATGAATGATACATATTCAATTCATCATACAGCACTTCTCGATAATAATCCAGCAAATCCACCGCCTGATGAATGTTGTCTTGCAACTCTTTGTAATGCTTTTCGTTTTCTTCCTGTATCAGTTCCGTATCCAGTTTCACCAAACTCATAATCATTTCTTTAGCCGGCTTAATATCCATTCGTAAGTTATTGAGTTCGTGCTTAAACAAGTTGATAATCTCAAGTATTTCTTTATCGGTTTCAAGAATGAGTTTTCCTTCCAGTGTCTCCACTTTTTCGCCGTAAATACCCAAAATATAAATGTAGTTGTCAATCACCACATCCAACAAAGCAAAGGCCAGATAATCGGCTCCAGATGTGCGAATTTTTGTTTTGTGCTTGTGTATTCTCTCACGAACAGGGTCAAACACATCGCCTTTTTCTTCCTGAAAGGTGATGAGAAGTTTGTCCATAACCACCAAACTCAAATTATCCACCGATACACGACTCTTTTTCTCATCGAATTCCATCATTTTTATGGACACGAAAAAGCCGTTGTCGAACGCTTCGGTTTGCGGGCGCGACGAAGGCTCCATCACATCCGAAAGAATATCGGCGGGAATGGAAAAAATATCCGATATATCTCTGATAATTTGCTCGTTGTGCAAGCCATCGACATTAATCCACGTGATGGATTCTTGGTTACGGAACTGCTTCAATTCGCCCGTGTTGGTAATTTCGGTTTCGCGCACTTCTTCCAAATCAAAATCGATGACACGAATGCGCACCTCATCGGCTTTCTTTTTTCCTCTGAACTTGAGTTCGTACGGCGAGAGGCCAATGTCTTCTTTTCTTTTTAGGGGGATATAAGGCATGGGGATTGGGGATTTGAGGTTTACGATTTGGGATTTGCGTGTCTTGTCCTGAAATAGGTTTACACTTTTTGTGTATAACTTATGACAAAAATGGCAAGAAAAACTTATCGGTACAGTGTTTGTTTTAAACAAAGCGTAGTACGTTCCATCGAAGAGGATGGATTGACCATCGGCCAAGCCCGTGAGCGCTTCGGCATCAAAGGTAGCGCAACTATTCAACGTTGGTTGAAACAATTTGGTAAACATCATTTATTAAACAAAGTAATTCACGTGTCGACAACAAAAGAAAGAGATGAACTCTCGCGATTAAAATCAGAATTGAAAAATCTCAAAATTGCTTATGCAGAGTTGGCTATCGATCACCAGATCTCTGAAAAGGTGATTGAAGTTGCCGATGAGATGTTGGGAACCGACTTAAAAAAAAAGTACGAAGACGAGTTATCGAAACACTCTCCCGGGAAGAAAAAGTCTCGGTAACCCGCTCTTGCAGTTATTTTAATCTCTCTCGCAACGGCTATTACAAGTCGTTGAAAAGTGAACACAAACAATCTCTTAGCGAAGAGATGGTGTTGGATTTAGTCCGGCAAATCCGTTGTGAAATGCCCCGATTAGGCGGTAAAAAACTTTACAGTCTGCTCAGAGATGCTTTGCAACAGATAGGTAAAATCGGACGGGATAAATTCTTTGACATTCTTCGTAACCACGGTTTACTTGTGGAACGCAAACGAAACTATGCCGTAACAACTGATTCGTTTCACCGTTTTCATAAGTACAAGAATCTGCTTTACGACAAACAAATTGTCCGTCCCAACCAGTGTTGGGTTTCAGACATTACCTACATCCGTACGGAAAACGGCTTTGTTTATCTGTTTTTGATAACCGATGCTTTTTCGCGAAAGATTGTCGGATATGCGCTCTCTCGAAGCCTATCTAGAAGGCGGCATTCAGGCACTTAAGATGGCTCTCAAACAGCGTGGCGACACGAATGCAGAATTGATACATCATTCTGACCGCGGCATTCAATACTGCAGTAATGACTATGTAAAGTTGCTATTGAAGAATGAAGTTCAAATCAGTATGACGCAAGAAAACCACTGTTACGAAAACGCAAAAGCTGAACGCGTAAACGGTATTTTGAAAGACGAATTCTTACTCGACAGCACTTTCAGCGATTTTCAAACTGCCTTGAAAGCTGTTAAACAAGCTGTCAAGACTTACAATGAACGTCGTCCGCATTGGGCGTTGAAGTTGAAAACACCCCAGCAGGTGCATCGACCGGTAGCATAAGCAATATGTCAAAGAGCGTAAAGTTTTTCTTTTTTAGAATTGTGCACAAAAATAAATCGAAATCCAAACCAAGTAAAGGTCAAGCCCCAAGGGGTTTACTGAAAAAATCTCCAACCTGCTGATGCGAGATAGTATTTTTTAGTAAAACCTTGACTTGATTTGTATTTCTCATTGAAGAGTGTTTACAATTTCAAAAAAGAAAAAATGTAAAAGAACGAAATTGATGACAACTAATTTTTTATGTATTAACTGACAAAAATGTGTCAACTTTTTTTAGGACGTGACAGCGATTTGGGGACTGATTTAGTTTTTGAATAAAAGTTGTTACAAAGTTAATCATTCTCACAAAAAAAGTGCGGATTACGTGAAAACTTTCCGTAATGCAACAAATTACAGCACATTTAAAACCACGGGTTACAGAAAAAACTTTCCGTAACCCGCAATTTCTAATTCTAAAATCGTAATTCGTAAATCCGAAATCGATTTATTCTTCTCCCAGCACGCGCATAATTTCGCACGCTGATTTGGTAACCGAGCTTCCCGGGCCAAAAATGGCGGCCACGCCTGCTTTGTAAAGGAAATCGTAGTCTTGCGCGGGAATTACGCCTCCGGCGATTACCACAATGTCGGGACGGCCTAAGCGATTGAGTTCTTCAATTACTTGCGGAACCAACGTTTTGTGTCCTGCCGCCAACGACGATACACCTAAGACGTGCACGTCGTTTTCAACGGCTTGGCGGGCGGCTTCTGCCGGTGTTTGGAACAGTGGGCCCATATCCACGTCGAAACCGCAATCGGCATAACCCGTTGCCACTACTTTCGCGCCGCGGTCGTGTCCGTCTTGGCCCATTTTAGCGACCATAATTCTTGGCCTGCGCCCTTCTTTTTGGGCAAATCTGTCTGTGAGCGCACGCGCGTCTTCGAGCGTGGCGTCTGATTTTGATTCTGATGAGTACACGCCTGATATTGTTCTGATTACTGCATTATAACGTCCTACAATTTTTTCGCACGCGTCGGAAATCTCGCCCAACGTAGCGCGCACGCGAGCCGCTTCAACGGCCAATTCCAACAAGTTGCCTTCTTTGGTTTCCACACATTTGGTGATGGCATCCAATGCTTTTTGCACGGCTTCGTTGTCGCGGTTGGCACGCAATTCCTCTAACCGTTTGGTTTGTTGTTTGCGCACTTCGGTGTTGTCGATATCCAAAATATCGATGGGGTCTTCTTGCGCCAAGCGATAACGGTTTACGCCGATAATGGCTTGTACACCGGAATCGATGCGAGCTTGCGTGCGGGCAGCCGCTTCCTCGATGCGCATTTTTGGAATACCCGTTTCGATGGCTTTTGCCATTCCGCCCAGTTTTTCCACTTCCTGAATTAGCGCCCACGCTTTGTCAACCAACTCTTGTGTAAGCGATTCCACGTAATAAGAACCGGCCCACGGGTCAACCTGCTTGGTGATTTGCGTTTCTTCTTGAATGTAAATCTGCGTGTTACGCGCGATGCGGGCAGAGAAATCGGTGGGCAAGGCAATGGCTTCGTCCAACGCGTTGGTATGCAACGATTGCGTGTGGCCCAAGGCAGCCGCCATGGCTTCAATCACCGTTCTTCCCACGTTGTTAAACGGGTCTTGCTCGGTGAGCGACCATCCCGAAGTTTGCGAGTGCGTGCGCAGCGCCATTGATTTTGGATTTTTCGCGCCCATGCCTTTCACAATTTTCGCCCATAACAAACGCGCGGCACGCATTTTGGCGATTTCCATAAAGTGGTTCATGCCAATGGCCCAGAAGAACGAAAGGCGTGGCGCGAAAGCGTCGATATCGATGCCGGCGTTAATTCCGGCGCGAAGGTATTCAATACCATCGGCAAGCGTGTATGCCAACTCAATATCGGCAGTAGCTCCGGCTTCCTGCATATGGTATCCCGATATGGAAATGGAGTTGAACTTCGGCATTTTTTGCGAAGTAAACTCAAAAATATCGGCAATAATCTTCATCGAAAATTCGGGCGGGTAAATGTACGTATTACGCACCATAAATTCTTTCAGAATATCGTTTTGAATGGTTCCCGCCATTTCGTCCAATTTTGCTCCTTGTTCCTGAGCGGCAACAATATAGAAGGCCAAAACGGGCAATACGGCACCGTTCATCGTCATGGAAACGGACATTTTATTCAATGGAATGCCATCGAACAACACTTTCATATCTTCTACCGAGCAGATGGAAACACCGGCTTTCCCCACGTCGCCCACTACGCGCTCGTTGTCGGCATCGTAGCCGCGGTGCGTGGGAAGGTCAAACGCCACAGACAACCCTTTTTGCCCCGACGCCAAGTTGCGGCGATAAAACGCGTTGGATTCTTCGGCGGTGGAGAATCCGGCATATTGGCGAATGGTCCACGGGCGCATTACATACATGGTGGAATATGGGCCACGAAGGTAAGGTGCCACGCCGGCGGCGTAATTCAGGTGCTCCATTCCTTCGAGGTCTTCTTTTGTGTACACGGTTTTTACCGGAATTTGTTCCGGCGTAAGCCAATCGGCTTTTATCTCATTCTTTTCGGCCCATTCGGCAACGTCCGTTGCTTCAAATCCGGCCGATTGAATATCGATGTCTTTGAAATTAGGTTTCATATCTTTTTAGATTATCGTCTTTTCGACTTCGATTAGTTTATCATTTTTATAATATAGGGCGCCGCGAAATTTCCGGCTGCCATCAACACGCTGAACATCAACACCAATTGCGCAGTATGCGTATCCAAGAACTGTATCTTGGCAAGGTTATCGATGGTCGCGGTTTTCATCAATTTAATGTTTTTAAGCGCCACAGGGAAACTCAACAGCACCAGAAAAACAATGGGGTGCAAAAAACCCAGCATCACGGTCACGGCCACCACCATATAAGCGGCGAGCAACAGCGTTTGATACACCACTTGCGAGCCTTCAACGCCCAGCCTCATGGCTTGCGTTTTTATGCCGGCAGCTTTGTCTTGCAGCATATCGCGCGTGTTGTTGGCGTGCAAAATGGCTACAATCAACAATCCCACCGGCGTGCTAACCAACAGGGTTGACCAGATAAGTTGAGATGTCATCACATAGGTAACGCCCAGCGCCACGGACAATCCGTAGCAGACGAAAATGATGAAATCGCTCAGCCCGGCGTACTTAAACTTGTAATAAAGCGTGGAGCTAATGATGCCGATAATGCCGATAAACAGCAGCGGAAGCCCTGTATTCATCAGCAGGTAAATACCAAGCAAAATACCTACGAACAACACAATGTATCCGTAAATCAGCACCGGCTTGGGTTTAAACACACCAAGTACAATGAGCCTAATCGGGCCGGTTTTTTCCATGCGGTCGACGCCGCTCACGTAATCGTGATATTCACTAATGAGGTTTCCCGAAGCGTGAAAGATAATGGCGCCAACAATGGCCAATATCCCGAACGTCCAGTTCACTTCATTAATCATTCCGGTTTTGTACATATAAAATACGTACGAAAACGCTATCAGCGCGGGCGATCCCGACGCGGGCCACGCCCACGGGTGGGCGACCATTATCCAGTGTTTGAGTTTGGGCATATATCTATTTATAATAGAGTAAAGAACAAGGATGAAAGAACAAAGACTTTTGCGTTCCTTTTTCCTTGTTCGGTTATTTATCTAATTGATTTTTAAAGGCGACTATCATTTTTTCGAGTTCAACAATTCTGCTTTGAATTACTTTGTATCTCTCAGAATCAGTATATTCTAAATTTAATGACACGAGCAATTCCGTTTCAAGCTCATATAAAGAACCTAACGACATTTCAAGAAAACGTGCAAAGTCTTTATTGCTTGATTTAGCCGATCCCTCTGCAATATTTGTGGGGCAAGATACTGCGGCATCTTGCATTTGTGACTTTAAACCATATCTTTCATAGGAAGGAAATGTGTTTGTCAATCTGTAAATTTCCGTAACCAAATCCACAGATTTCAACCAAATATTGAGCTTTCTAAAATTATGCATCATCTTTGTTCTTTGTTCTTTGTTCTTTGCTCTAAAGTAGCTTCTCGCTAAACCCTTTCAGTGTCTCCAGCACATTGCTGCGCACGTGGATGAAGTGCTCAATGCCGTGCGCTTTCAGGTCGTCCATGCAAGCGGGTGCACCGGCGATAACAAGGGTTTCTTTGCCGCCTTTCAGCTTATCGAAAGCTTCGGGAGCGAGGGTTACGTACTCGTCGTCGCTTGAGCAAAGCACAATGATGTCGGCATTTTTGTCGCGCGCGGCCTGAATTCCTTCGTCCAGTGTTTTGAAGCCGAGGTTATCGATGATTTTGTAACCCGCGGTGGAGAAGAAGTTGCTCGAAAACTGCGAGCGCGCCAAGCGCATAGCCAAGTTACCGATGGTAAGCATAAACACCACGGGTGTTTTACCACTGTTTTCGGTAGCCAAGCGAAGCTCGTTGAACTGTTCTGCTAAACGGCGAGGTTTCAACGGTTTCAACGGCGTTTGGGCACCATCGCCACATCCGCACGAATGTGCTTCGGGGTCTTGCACTTTGTCCGCCATTGTTTCGGTGAAATTGGGGAACTGATTGGTTCCGAGCAGAATCTCGCGACGATTGGCCAACGCTTTGAAACGGGCATCGGCCGACGCGGTAACATTATCTTGCACCACGCCTTCTTTCAACGCTTCGTAAAAACCTTTCTCATCGGTTTCGAGGAAAAGCTTCCATGCTTGCTGCGCAATGGAGTTAGTGAGGTTTTCTATGTAGTAAGAACCTGCAGAAGGATCGGTTACTTTATCGAAATGCGATTCCTCTTTGAGCAGCAATTGTTGATTTACAGCAATGCGCTCGGCAAATTCCGTGGGCGTTTCGTAAGCTTCGTCGTAAGGGCTCACAGTGAGCGAGTCCACCGCTCCAATAGTGGCCGACATCGCTTCCGTTTGCGTACGCAACAGGTTCACGTAAGGGTCATAAACGGTTTGGTTGAATTTTGATGTTGTTGCGTGAACATTCATTTTGGCTGCACACAAGCACGTGCCGTCTTCCGCCGTGTTGTCGCACTCAATATAAGGCGGACAAGGTGGTTTGTAGGCGTTCACAATTTCTGCCCACAACCAGCGACCGGCGCGAAACTTGGCAATTTCCATAAAATAATTGGAGCCAACGCTTAAATCGAACTTAATTTTTTTGGCTACCAACGCTGAGTCAAGCCCTTTTTCAATGAGCGCGCTCAATACCTGATTGCCGTAGGCAAGGCTGTATCCCAATTCCTGAAAAATGTACGAGCCGGCATTGCCAAACAAGTTTCCGGTAACCAAAATGCTTCGGTAGCGTGGCAGTGGCGCGGTAATTTTCACCATTTCGGCAGCCTCGTCCACCCAATTGGGAACATCCATTCCTTTTTTCAAGATTTTACGGAATGGGTCATACTCAATGCTTCCGAAGCACTCCAACACGTCTAAGCCTTGCGATGTAACGTAGTCCACCACCAAACGCGCCAATTCGTGTGTTTTAGAGATGCACGTTTTAAAATTCAGCTCCACTTTGTCGGGCGAAATGCCTTGGAGCAACGTAGCCAAATTCTCGGCCGATAATTCGCGTTTGGGCAAATGAAACCCGAACGATGTTACGCCTTTTTCCAACAACGCGAGTGCTTTTTTGTTGGCTTCGGCAAAGTTTTTCACGTCGATGTTTTGACGCACATACCACACGTTATCCTTTCTTGTGCCGCGCACATAAGGAAACTCTCCGGGCAAGTTGTCCGTCCAGCGGAAACTTTCGATGTGTTCGGCCCGATAGAAAGGTTGCACATTAAAACCTTCGTTTGTTTTCCATACGAGTTTTCTTTCGAAGTCGGCACCTTTTAAATCTTTGGTGATAACTTCCATCCACTCATCGGTTGAAACCTCAGGAAAACCGGTAAAGAGTTTTTCTTTCTGATTACTCATAATTTACTGATATTTATTATTTTGGGTTTTTTCAAGTCTCAATCAGGCGTTGGGCTCTGGGCGTTGGGCAAAGAGCATTTAAGATGCGATGCATTCTCCTCGTTCTCTCTGCTTTTCAACACGATTACAAAATTAATCTATTTTGTTTAGTTTCAAAAGCGTTTCAAAAGAATGTTTTGGAAAGTTTGAGGATGGGGCTGGGGAGGCCGGGGGTGAGAAACAGGTAGAGACGTTGCATGCAACGTCTCTCGGGCAGGGATGTTACCTCCTTTGAAAAATGTAGGGTGCGGGAAGATGGAAGTTGAGAGTTTATTGTAGCGATGTGGTGATACTTAGCTTTTTTTTACTTTTTCCCGCCTCTCCACTCAACATTCAACGGCGAATTTGCGTTAAAGAAATAGCGTGTAATCTAGCTTCGCGAAAAAAATCCTAAAAAAACAAGAATATGACCCATTTAAAAGCAAAGTCCGTGAAAACTCTTGAAGTAAACGGCACCAAGTATCAGTACAGTTCGTTAAAAGATTTGCCGACCGGCACGGTGGAATACCTGCCTTTTAGCATCCGTATTTTGTTGGAAAACGTGTTACGCAATTACGACGGTTTCAGTATCACCGATGAGCACGTTGAAACGCTCGTTAACTGGTCGCCCGACACGGCAGATAAAGACATTCCATTTAAACCGGCGCGCATCCTCATGCAAGATTTCACGGGCGTACCGGCGGTGGTGGATATGGCTTCGCTGCGCGCGGAATATATTCGCCACGGCGGCGACGGGCAACGCATTAACCCCGCCATTCCGGTGGATTTGGTCATCGACCACTCCGTGCAGGTGGATTATTTTGGCACCAATTATTCCTATAACAGAAACGTGGAGTTGGAATACGACCGCAACAAAGAACGATACGAGTTGTTGAAATGGGCGCAAAAAGGACTAAAAAACTTCACCGTGGTGCCACCCGGAATGGGAATCTGCCACCAAGTGAATTTGGAATATTTGGCGCAAGGAATTATTCAACGCGATGGTTGGCTCTTCCCCGACACGTTGGTAGGAACCGACTCACACACACCCATGGTCAACGGAATTGGCGTTGTTGGCTGGGGCGTGGGCGGCATTGAGGCCGAAGCGGCTATGTTGGGGCAACCCATTTTCTTTACCTGCCCCGAAGTAATCGGGTTAAAACTCACCGGCAGCATTCCTGCCGCTTGCACCGCCACCGATATGGTGCTTTCCATCACCAAAGTGCTGCGCGATAAAGGCGTGGTTGGGAAATTTGTGGAAGTTTTTGGCGACGGATTAGACAACCTCACGGTGACCGACCGCGCGACCATTGCCAATATGTCGCCCGAGTTTGGGTGCACCGTAACCTACTTCCCCATCGACAACCGCACGCTGGAATATATGCACGTTACAAACCGCTCGCAAGAGCAAATAAATATTGTGGAAACATATTGTAAAGAAAACCTGTTGTGGCGAACAGGCAACGAAAACATCACTTACTCCTCGGTGGTGGAATTCGATTTATCTACGTTGGAACCCACCGTTTCGGGCCCCAAACGGCCGCAAGACAAAATTCTTGTAAAAAATTTAAAAGACACGTTTTCGGAATTGCTCCAAAAAGAACACAAACGCGTATATCAGTCGCCCGAAAAACGTTCGGAATCGGCTTGGTTGGCCGATGGCGGCTCGGGAACCGAGTTCACTTTCGGCAAAGTTCCGGTTGACAGCATCGCGCCGCACGAAGTAACGCCTGAGTCGCTGCAATCCATCCGCATAAAACACAACAACAAAGAGATTATCCTTAGCGACGGAAGCATCGTTATCGCTGCCATCACCAGTTGCACCAACACGTCAAACCCCGCTGTGATGGTGGGCGCCGGGTTATTGGCGCGCAACGCTGTGGAAAAAGGGTTGCGCACCAAATCGTGGGTAAAAACGTCGCTGGCGCCGGGTTCCAAAGTGGTTACCCGATACTTGGAACGCGCCGGGCTCAACGAGTATTTAGACGCGCTCAGGTTTCACACCGTGGGTTATGGCTGCACGTCGTGTATCGGAAACTCGGGGCCGCTGCCGCCGCAAATTGCGGAAGCCGTAGAAAAAGGCGAATTGGTGGTGGCATCGGTGTTATCCGGAAACCGAAATTTTGAGGCGCGCGTGCATCCACAAGTGAAAATGAACTTTTTAATGTCGCCTATGCTGGTGGTTGCTTACGCATTAGTTGGCCGTGTGGATATCGACTTGCTGAAAGAACCGTTAGACTACGACCCGAACGGAAATCCTGTTTTCTTGGCAGACATTTGGCCAAGCCGCGAAGACATCGAAAAAACCATTAGCGAATGCGTTCAGCAAAGTGATTTTCAGCAAATTTACGATGTCATTTTTGAAGGGTCGGAAGACTGGCAAAACCTGAACGTTACGCTCGATGAGAATTTTGAATGGAACCGCGAATCGACCTACATTAAAGAGGCTCCTTTCTTTGAAAACCTTACCGTGAATCCAGAACCAATAACGGATATTCGCCAAGCACGGGTATTGCTTTATTTGGGCGACTCGGTGACCACCGACCATATTTCGCCGGCCGGTTCGTTTCGCGAAAACAGCGCCGCCGGCCAGTATCTAAAAGAAAACGGCGTGGAAAGGGCCGATTTTAACTCCTACGGTTCGCGCCGTGGGAACCATGAAGTGATGATGCGCGGCACCTTCGCTAACGTCCGCATCAAGAACAAAATTGTGGATATCGAAGGTGGTTTCAGCCGCTATTTCCCCACCAACGAGGTAAAAAGCGTATACGAAACGGCCATGGCTTACCGCAAAGACGATACCCCATTGATTATCTTGGCAGGGAAAGAATACGGATCGGGCTCATCGCGCGACTGGGCGGCCAAAGGCACGTTCCTTTTGGGCGTGAAAGCGGTAATTGCCGAAAGTTACGAACGCATCCACCGCAGCAACCTGGTGGGAATGGGCGTGGCGCCATTGGTGTTTTTAGCCGGTCAAAACGCGGAATCGTTGGGACTGGATGGCTCAGAAAAATTCACCATTTTGGGATTGGAAGACTCGCTTTTCCCACGCAAAATATTGGATGTGGTAGCCGTACACCCGGAAGGAGGGAAAGTTACGGAATTTAAGGTACAGGCTCGTCTCGACTCGGCCATTGAAATTGAATATTACCGAAACAACGGCATTTTGCAATATGTGTTGAGGGATTATTTGAGGAGCAAGTGAGTGGGGATTTTAGATTTTGGATTTTAGATTTTAGATTTTAGATTGTTGGACATTAGATGATTAGATATTAGATGATTAGACACGACAGCTAACGGACTGAATTGGCTGAAAGCCATACTTAATTCAGCCCAATGGCAACGCCTTGGGTAATAGGTATGCCCCCGCAAGAACCGCGCCCTGAAAGGGGCAGATTAGTAAATGAACGGGATGGATTGATGCTGATTTTTAGATTTAGATGCGGGAATGTGCACAGTTAGAAACTGCAAGTGTTTGGCGAACGAAAACCTAGATTTTAGATTGTTAGACATTAGATAATTAGACACAACAGCTAACGGACTGAATTAGCTGAAAGCCATGCTTAATTCAGCCCAATGGCAACGCTCTGGATGAATGCAAACCCAGAGGGTAAATTATTAGATGTTTGACTAGTAGGTTATTAGACAGTCAGAAATTGCAATGTCGTGCAAAAAATTGGCTGAAAGCCATACTTAACTCAGCCCAATGGCAACGCCTTGGGTAATAGGTATGCCCCCGCAAGAACCGCGCCCTGAAAGGGCAAGTTAGAAAATTAAACGCCAACGTTATGGATTTATACGGACGCAAGCATTGCGTCTCTAAAAAAAGGGATTGACAAAGACTGCCAATCCCTTTTCCATTCTATTAGTTGTGATTTATTACAAATCCATTCCCACGCCTTTGGCTTTCTCTTTTTCAAGAATTTGCTTCATAAACTCCACCATCAGGTGGTTTTTATCGGCGAGGTTGTCATATTCACCACGGTCGTGACGCATATCGTAGAGTTGATCGTTGGGATTGTTGCCCAACTCGGTGTTGGTATTCGGGCCGTAGGCCGGTCTGTCGGATGGTTCAATGTATTTCCAGTCTCGAGTGAGAACGGTGAGCGAACTTGCCGCACCAATCACGTAATCGCGTCCATCAGCATCCAATCCTAGCCAAGCGGGAAGCTGATTTTGGCTGTCGATTCTCTCTTCATCCGTAAGCGGAACATTCACCAATTCGGCAAACGTTGCCAGCATATCGATTTGAGAAACCAACGCCGACGAGGTTCCCGGGCGAACCTGTCCCGGCCAGTTTACGATAAACGGCACGCGAGTTCCGGCTTCGAAAGTACTGTATTTTCCGCCACGGAACGGACCCCACGGTTTGTGGTCTTTAAGCAATTCAACCGCTTGATCCATATAACCGTCGTCCACCACCGGGCCATTATCGCTGGAAATAATAATGATGGTATTCTCGCGAATTCCGGCTTTTTCGAGCGCTTTAATCACTTCGCCCACCGACCAATCGAACTGAACAATGGCGTCGCCGCGATGTCCCATATCGGTTTTTCCGCGGAAGCGAGGATGTGGATAGCGCGGCACGTGCACGTCGTTGGTTCCGAAATAGAGGAAGAAGGGTTTGTCTTTGTTGTTTTCAATAAACCGAACGGCGCGGTTTGTGATGCTGTCGGCAATGTTTTCGTCTTCCCACAACGCCGATTTTCCGCCTTTCATAAACCCAATGCGCGAAATTCCGTTAACGATGGACATATCGTGTCCGTGGCTGGGTTTGAGCTTGGTGAGCAGTTCAGGATTGTCTTTTCCGGTGGGTTCGCCGGGGAAATTCTTGATGTAACTCACCTGAATGGGATCTTTGGGATCGACACCAACCGCTTGCTGATTTTCCATAAAAACGCACGGTACACGATCGGCAGTCGCCGCCATGAGATAGGAATAATCGAATCCCATTTCAGCCGGCCCGGGCGAAACGCGCTTGTTCCAATCTTGTTTTCCGGTTTCGGCGCCCATTCCCAAGTGCCATTTTCCAACGGCTCCGGTGGTGTATCCGGCTTTTTTCAACATTTTCGCCACGGTAAACCTTTCGGGTTTGATGATAACCGCCGCATCGCCTGCCGCTACACCCGTTCCTTTTCTGCGCCAGGGATATTCTCCGGTGAAAAGTCCGTAACGCGAAGGCGTACTTGTTGCCGCTGCCGAGTGGGCGTTGGTAAAACGCATTCCGGTATTTGCCAGCGCATCGGTATTGGGCGTGTGCACGCGCGTGGCACCGTAGCACGAAAAATCGCCAAAACCGATATCATCGGCATAAATTAACACAATATTGGGCTGCGAGGTGGTTTGTGCCATCGCTGCCGACGCCGCCAGAGCTGATGTGGCTAAAAGCGACGTTTTTTTCAAAATTGGATGAAAAGTCATTATTTATAGTTTATAAAGTTGTTTATTTTTGAATTTATCTTGTTAGAAATCGTGCTGAGAGGAAAGTGACAAATATACACAATTCCTCAAGAACTTACTAAAATTATTCCACCATTATTTCGTCGAAATAGATCCACGTGAGTAAGCCCGCGCGCAAGTGACTGGGCGGACAAGCGCCGGGATTTTTAGCCTCGACACGGATATAGCGAGCCGAAACTCCGTTCAACGGAAGGGTTTGGTCTTCGGTGAAGACACCTTCTCTGAAAATTTCACTATCGGAAAACGATTTTTGGGCGGCAAGTTCGTATTTTTTTCCATCTGTGGAAACAAAAACCGATATTTCGCGCGGTTGATGAACGCCCATTCCGTAATTGGTAACGGTTCCGAGAGATAGGAAATGGAGCTTTTGCTCTTTTTGCAAATCCACTACAAACCACGCGTCGGAATTGTGCCAACCGCACCACTCAAAATCGCTGTGCTTACGGCTTCCGCGCAAACCATTTACCAAAACGGATAACGACTTGCCGTTTGCGCCGCTGATGGGTTTCGACGTTGCCAAATTGTACCGAAGATTCAGTGTAAGTACCTCACCTTTTCGGCTGTCGCCGATAAACGCGGCGGCTCTCACGGCGGCGTTTCCTTCAACCGAGAACGGTTTTGTATAGAGTGCCGAAGTGGCGTCGGGCAGATTTCCATCGGTGGTATATCGGATTTGCACATCGGTGCGGATGCACGAAAGTTCAACGGAAAGCGCACCGTTTTCTGTCGGTTTCACCGCGTGGTCGAGATTGAACATCGATGTGGCGTAGTTCACGCGGCGGGCTTCCAATCGTTTGTTGAAAGCATCCAATCGGGGAAGAAATCCGTTCCAATCTTTTCGGTCTTTTGCTTGCCAAGCGGTTTCGGCAAAGGCCACCAATCGGGGGAAAACAAGGTATTCCACATCTTGCGGCGATGAGCAAAACTCCGTCCAAAGCGAGGCTTGAACGCCCATCAGCAACGACTTTGTGCGTTCGTCCCAATCGGGCGAAACGGGTTCGTAGTCGTACACGTTTTTCAGCGTATTGTTGCCGAAATAGGTGGTCGGCTCAAACCATTGCGGACCTTGATAACGAATGAGATAGAGCGTTCGGGCGGGTGTCAGCACAAACCGATGTCCGAGTTTGGCGGCTTTCAGCGCGGCGCTTCCGTCGCCCTGCCAACCGTAAATAATGGCGTCTTTGGGGATGGTGCTGTTGGTGAGCTCATCCCACCCCATCACTTCGCGCCCTTTGCTTTGCACATATCGGCTGACGCGTTGCATAAACCAGCCTTGCAATTCTTCTTCGTTGGCTATATTTTCTTGCTTCATCCTTTTCTGGCAAAGCGGACATTTTTTCCAATAATGCTTATCGGCTTCGTCGCCGCCAAGATGAATGTATTTCGAGGGGAAAAGCTCCATTACTTCGTCCAGTACGTTTTCGATAAAAGAGAAAACGCTGTCGTTTCCGGCGCAATAAACCACTTTGGCCATATCGCCGCCCAATCCGGGCAACACGCCGATAAACTCATCCACAACGGGGCAAGCCAAGTGCGGATACGCCGAAAGCGACGAAACCGTGTGCGCCGGCATTTCTATTTCGGGGATGATTTCCACTTGCCGTTCGGCAGCGAAGGCGATGATTTCGCGCATATCGTCCTGCGTGTAAAATCCACCGATGGTGGTCGGTTCGCCGGGGCGTGGATTTTGGCGGGCAGAGAAAACTTCGTTGTTGCGGTTCACGCGCCACGCACCCACTTGCGTGAGTCGCGGATAGCGTTTTATTTCCAATCGCCAGCCGTTATCGTCCACCAAGTGCAGGTGCAGTTTGTTGAGTTTGAGCGACGACATTGTTTCGATGGTTTTCATCACCGTTTCTTTGGGAATGAAATAGCGCGAAACGTCGAGCATCAATCCGCGATAACCGAATCGGGGCGAATCTTCCACCTCGCTGCAGGGAACGCTCCACGCGGTTTCCGGTTGAAGATAGGATTGCTCGATTGCCGTAGGCAGCATTTGCCTCAACGATTGAAACGCGTAGAAAAATCCGGCATTGTCGGCGGCGGAGATATCGATTTTTGATGGCGATATTTTCAGGCGATAGGCCTCGGGCGCAAGTGTAGCATCGGTTTTCAATCGAACGGAAGCATTTTGCGCATCACTCGTGGAAACCTTGGGCGAAAATCCCGCCGAAGCGCGAAACAAGTCGGCAAAAAGCTCCGCCGAACGGCGCTGCTCGGCGTTTTCAACCGAAATAACGGTTTGGGAAGAGAAGGTGAAAGAGCCTTGCGATTTTTCAATTTTAGCGGGTTGAGGTACAATGAAATGACTCTGCGCGACAAGGCTTATGCAAAGAGAAAATAAAACAAATAACAGATATATTTTCCTCATTATTGATAATAAAAGTAATAAGTGATTTTTAAAACTAAAAACGGCATATTGAATTAAACTATCGAGTAAAAAACAATATGCCGTTTGGATAAGAGAATGAAATAGTGTTTACTTTTAATAATTACATTTTAATAACCAAAGTTATTGTCTGCGTTCGAAATATCTGAGTTGGCGGTAATTTCGCTATCGGGAATCGGCAGCAACATATTCTTTTTCACAAAATCGTCGGTTAAACCGCTTGCTCCGTTAAAAATACGATCGAGCCACGGATTGGTGTTGGCTTCATACTTTTCTGCCGAAAGCTTGGTAATCTCGTGATTATTATGCAAATTCAACGCCATTTTAAAGTATTTTTCCCCTTTAATTCTCGGCATTTCATACATACTTGGTTCACCGGCAAGTTCAATGATGCGCTCGAAGAAAAGTTTTTCACGAACCTCTTCCTGGCTTAAACCGGAAGTCCAATTTGCCGGTTGAGTAGTTGCTGTAGCGCCGGAATTACGTGCACGGGTCAATACTTCGTTTGCCAAAGCAATGGCTTTTTGGCTGTCACCCAGTTCGTTGTATACATCGGCCATAAGCAACAGCATTTCAGCATAACGATATATCATCAGGTTTTTGTGGCTTCTTGTTCCTTCCTGATTCTGATCGTACAGTTTATTGAAGCTCGGCCAAGCTAAGTTACCACCTGCTCTTGCGAAAACATTATTGAGAGAATTTGCAATTGCTCTGTTTTTGGGATTAGCACCATTATTTTTAACATAATCGGTAATTACACTAACGCTTGGGTTCATCCGATTAGGAAAATCATCGTAAGGAAGTTTTGCCACGTGTCTTTTAAGAACATTTGTTGGCTCTCCGTTTTTGATAACAAAATCGCCGGGAACTGTGTAAGTAAAATAAGGATACATATATGAAGAGTCGTTAGGAAGAGGCTCATCTCCTACCATTGGTCTGGGATTGGGTTGGTTGTTTCCGGCACGAGTTCTCCAACTTCTAATGAATGTTTCGGCAATGCGAGGATCACCGGGATAGGTTCCTTCGTGTAAATCGTAAAGCGCTTTTGATGCTCTGGATGCACCCCAGGCAATACCGGTTGTTGAGAGAGGAGGTGCAAACAAGTTACTTCCTCTGTTGTAACAAATGGTAGATACCGTAGAAAAATTCAATTGGAAGATAGCTTCTTTTGAACCGGTTACGTAATCACCGAAAAGCTTGCCGAATTTTGGTTCCAAAGAAAAAATATTGGCGTTATATACTTCGTCGAACATATTTTTTGCATTGGTTAAATTAGCCTGCGTATCTATTCCCAAGTTTGCCATTTTGTTATACACTTTTCCCAAATATGCTTTGGCTGCCCAGGAGTTAGCGCGTCCGTCCACAATTTTAGAATCGATTTGCGTAGCTTCTTTTAAATCGGCTATCACTTGCGCAAAAACATCAGCTTGCGGTGAGCGGGGAACAGCAATACCATCGGACGATGAAGCTGCGGTTTTCAATGGAACATCGCCAAACAACGATGTCAGGTTATAATAAGCAACCGCACGCAGAAATTTAGCTTCGCCAGCCATTTGCAGTTTATCGGCTTCGCTCAAATCACTATTGTCGAGACTTTCTAAGAAAGCGTTTACTTCGCTAACCACTTTAAACATACCGTTCCATCCCATAGACACGAGCTCTTCGGTAGCCAATACGTCAAGCGAAGTCAATCGGTCGGGGCTGCCACCATTGCGTTGTCCAAATGCGAATCCGGAACCCAAAATAGGTACTTGTTGCCACATTTGCCCGAATCCATCGGTATAAGTCATATATCCGTAGCATCCCAGTAGTGCTAATTCCGCGTTGTTTTTGGAAGAAAAAACCACACTCGAGTTTTGGGAGAAAGCAGGATCTTCGTCCAACAGCGAGCTACAGCTCGAAAAACTGAGCGCCGCAATCAATAGAAAGATATAATATTTTGATATTTTCATTTTTTTGAGTTTTTAAAAATTAGATTTAGAAAGAAACGTTAAGTCCGAAAATTAGCGACATAGGAGTTGGATATGAGTTCATATCTACACCAGGACGCAATCCGTCGAAAGCAAAACTGTTTACTTCGGGGTCGTAACCCGAATATTTGGTTATCACAAAAGCGTTTTTCAGCGACGAGTAAACCGATACGTTATTGAAACCGATTTTGTTCGTCAATGCTTTCGGCAGCACATAGCTCAATGTAATATCGGAGCAGCGCAAGTAGCTTCCGTCTTCAACATAGCGATCCATCACCATATTTTGGATACTATAAGTGGAGCTCGGATACAAATTGCTTGGATTGGTTTCTGTCCACATATTTTGGAAAGCTTCGCGTGTGATGTTGTTGGCACGTGTTCCGGGAGTGCTGTTGTAACGATTTCCCACGTTCAGGATATCTCTTCCTTGCACACCATTGAACGATGCCGATAAAGAGAGCGATTTCCACGAAACCGATGTTTGAAAACCGTAAGTGAAATCGGGATTGGGGTTACCAATAATATCCTGGTCTTCGGAGTTTACAACGCCATCGCCGTTTCTATCCACAAATTTAATGTCGCCGGGAACGGGTGCGGTACCGTTCATCGAGGTGTAGTATCCAACCGAACCATCTTCTTTGATGTATTTTACTCCATCTGCAGTAACGTCATCGGTTTGAACAATTCCTTGCGTTACGTATCCGAAGAACAATCCGGGAGCTTCGCCTGCCAAGAAAATGTGTCCAACACCAAAGTGGTCGCCCAACGAGTTACCGTAGTACCCCACTCTTTCGCCCAGGCTTCCGAAGTTGCTGGGAAGCAAGCCCAAATCGCCAATGTGTCCGCGGTTTACACCAATGTTTCCGGAAACGTTCCATTTCCAATCTTTGGAGTCGATAACACGGGTTGTTAAAGAAAACTCAGCACCTTTGTTGGTCAAAGAACCTTGGTTGTAATACGTGTATTTAAATCCGGAAGATCCGGGTAAAGCTCTTGAAATAAGCAAGTCGGATGTTTTTTTGTTGTACAAGTCGAATGTACCGGTGAGGCGTGAATTGAAGAATCCGAAATCGAGACCGATGTTCCACGATGTTGTTTTTTCCCACTTCAAGCTACTGTTGGAAAGGTTGGTAACAACCAACGTTGTGGTTTTTCCGCCGTTTCCGTCGGCATAGGAAATTTCACCGCTTTCTTGTCCGTACAACGAGAATGTTGAATACGGATCGATACTTTGGTTACCGGTTTCACCGTAGCTCAAACGCAATTTCATTTGACTGATTGAATGGATATCTTTCAGGAAATCTTCTTGTTCCATACGCCAAGCCAACGATGCGGAAGGGAAATATCCCCAGCGGTTGCTTTTGGCAAATTTACTGGAACCGTCGGCACGAAGCGAAGCGGTAAGCAAATATTTTTCGTAAAAGTTCAGATTTACGCGTCCTAAGTACGATAAGAGTTGGTAATCTTTTTGAATTGGCTGCGAGTGGGTAACGTCTCCCGCCATATGCAATCCGTTTTCACGGAGATTGAACATCGTAAAGTTTTTACCTGTGGTGCTTTTGTTCAGGAAGCGGTATTGATCATACGTAACTCCTAAAGTAGCGTCCATTCTGATGTCATCGTTCAGTTGTTTGTTGTAGAAAATCAGGTTTTCTATCGAAAAGTTATTTTTCGCCAAATCAGAAAGCGCCAAAAATCCCTGGTTGTTCATACCTTGATAGAGCTCGAGACCGTACCAGCGTTTGCGTTCGTTGTTATTCAGGTTACCACCGGCACGCAAAGTATAATTGATATCTTTATTGATATTCCATTTCAAATCCAAACTTGCTTTGAAGTTTTGGTCTGATGCCAAGTCCACGTAATCGTTCAACCAGCTGAAAATGTTAGTTCTGGTTTCATCGGTAAAAGAGGGGTCGTTTTGCGGCAATTCAAACGGAGCATAGTTCAACGCGGTTCTCGAAATAGCGCCTGTAGCGCCACCCAAAGCGTTACCTCCTGCCATCATATTATTTTGACGGATAGAGCCGCTCAGGTTCAGGTTCATTGTTACCGTGTTCGATAAATCTGTACCCAAGTTAACACGCAAGTCGCCTTGTTTCAATCCTGTTTGTTTTACCGTTCCGTTCACATCTTTAAAACTCGATGAAACGTAGTAAGTAGTTTTTCCCGTACCTCCACTTACAGAAAGCGCATAGTTTTGCGACAAGGCCGATGTGTAAATTTCTTTCTGCCAGTTTCTGTATTGTACCACGTTGTATGTATCGGGATTGTTTGGATCATATTCCTCATAAGCTCCGTTAAATACGTATCTCACCTCGTTTCCAACAATATGGAAAGGTACAAAGTCACTATTAATCCTTGAGTTGCGGTACAGAGCGTGCTCTTCCAAATTCATCATAGAAAGCAAACGAGTGGGCGATGCAATGGTGTAGTTTGCTGAAACATTCACTTTGGCTTTTCCTTCTTTACCTTTTTTGGTCGTGATAAGGATAACACCGTTGGCTCCGCGCGAACCGTAAATAGCTGTGGATGAAGCATCTTTCAGTACGGTAATATCTTCAATATCGGCAGGGTTAAGTGATGCAAGAGGGTCTTGCGCAATTTGATAGTCACCGCCACCAACTGCGGATGAAGCGAACTCTCCCGTAGAAGCCTGCGGTACGTTGTCGATAACGTAGAGCGGTTGATTGTCTCCGCGAAGCGAACTTGCACCACGAATAGTGATGGAAGACGCGGCTCCGGGGTTGGATGATGCAGTGCTAACAACAAGTCCGGCAATTTTTCCTTCCAGCAGGTTGTCAACGGAAATAGCTTTAGCAGCGTCGTTAGCATCGGGGCGAAGGGTTGTCAATGCACCGGTTAAATCGCCTTTTCTGGCTGTACCATAACCAACCACAACTACTTCATCAAGCAGTTCCGTGTCGTCAGACATTATAATGTCGATGGTTGTTCTTCCGTCAACGGCAATGTTTTGTGTTTTCATTCCTACGTAAGAAACTTCCAAATTGGCATTCGGAGCAATGTTGTTTAGCGTATAATTTCCATCAAAATCGGTAACGGTTCCGTTTCCGGTACCCACAACCATAATGGAAACACCAATAAGTGGTTCTCCTTGCCCGTCGATTACCGTGCCTGTTACGGTAATATTTTGGGCAAACATACCAAGTGATAATATCCACATAAATGCGGACAGCATCCCTGTTTTCATTAACTTCTTAGATGAGTTTTGTTTTTTCATTCTCAAGTTGTTTTTACTTAATGTTTAAAAAATGTTTTTTCTGATATAAATTTATTCAGCGACTTTTCGCGATATATTTATAAGTGATTGCAAAAGTGGTGTTTTATAGCGCTTTGGATGTTTAAAATCGTCTAAACTTTTTCCAAAATCGTCTATTTAACAATCTCAAACTCCGAAAAGAAACCACCTCGTTGTGTAAAAAAAATCAGGATAGAAGCGTTTTTCAAACTAAATGTTATTTAAGGTAACATTAATTGAGTATTTTTGTAACAATGAACACCGAAAGTGTAAAAATAAAGATAAATCGTACCGTGAAAAGACTATTTTGTTTTTTTGCGCTCACTTTTTTTGCACTTTTTGTATTTTTTCCTGCAAAAAGTCAAACCGCGACGGAATATTATTTCAATACTTTATCCCTTAAAGACGGATTAACGCAATCCACCGTTCACTCAATATTGCGCGACAGCAAAGGTTTTTTGTGGATTGGCACCGCCGCGGGACTGAACAGGTTCGACGGGCAAAATCTCGTTAACTTCCACACATTCGCTCACAGCAAAGGCGTTTTATCCGACAACCAAATCCGATACATTGTGGAAGACGCGCAGCAAAATCTGTGGATTTCAACCAACGGGGGAGTTCTTCTTTACAACAGAGAAAACAACTCTTTTGAGCTGCAAGAGTTCAACGATTTTGTATTCGACAGCAACGGATACCTGCTTCAGCCCGATGGTTTGGTTTGCGGTTCGGTGGGCGCACTCTATAAATATATGTACGCGGAACGGGAATGGATAAAACTACCGATAAAAAACAATACGGGAACAAACTTTCGTTTTTCGGAAGTTTCTCTCTGGAACGAAAACACCCTGCTGCTATCCACCAGGTATAACGGCCTGTTTTTCTACGACTTGCAAACGACAGAACTTTCGCCTTGCGATTTTTACACGAAAAGAGGTATTCGAAAAACTTACATCGATAGCAAAAATCGTCTTTGGGTTTCACCATACGGCGAAGGACTCGACTGCATTTCGTCATCGGGCGCGTTGCTAAAATCTTACACCACAAACACTTCCGCTTTGAGCAACGATGTGGTATTGGACTTGCTGGAACGTGCCGATGGCACCATTTGGATTGCCACCGATGGCGGTGGAATAAACATTCTTAATCCGGAAACCGAGATTTTTTCGCACCTCACACATATTCCCGAAGACGCCACTTCGTTTCCCGCCACTTCAGTACTAAGCCTGTACGAAGATTCTTGGGGAACAATGTGGATGGGAAGCATTCGCCAAGGATTGATTGAAGCCAAACCCGTTTCGATGACAACATTTCGGCAAACCACACTGAGAAACTCTTTCGGGTTGAGCAACGAAACGGTTCTTTCGCTCTTGGAAGACGAAGATGGCTCGGTTTGGATTGGTACCGACGGCGGCGGAATGAACAAGCTGAACCCGAAAACAAAACGAATTGAGCATTTTCCCGCATCGCTAAACGATAAAATAACATCGATTGTAAAACACACTCAAAACGAGCTTCTTATCTCTATTTTCGGGGAAGGTATTTTCTTTTTTAACAAAAAAACGGGACAAAAACGGCGCTTGGTTATCGTAAACGAAGAAGAAAACAGCAAAATCCTGAAATCGGGTCTTCCGGCAACCTTGCAAACCGATAATGGAGAAAGGTTTCGGGTACTTTCCTCCGATATTTATCTCTACGACAGCCAAAAGAACTCGTTTACCAACATTATTGTCGAAGACAACAAAACCGTACTAAAAAGAGTCTCAGGCGACGAAAGCTGTCGTTATTTGTACTCTACTTCCGGCATTTTTGCACGCGAGAACGGTGAGAAATGGGTAAGAATTTTGCCTTTTTCGCCCAACGAGAATGTGAATACCGTCGCGCTCGATGCCGAAGGTTGGTTGTGGCTTGGAACAAATTTGGGACTTACTCGTTTTCATCCGCAAACCCAAGAAACGGAAGAACCAATTTCCACGCCATCGGAAAGTGCCGTAACTTCGCTTATTTGCGACGAAAAAAACCAATTGTGGATTGGCACGCGAGGCGCTTTGTGGCGCTATTCCATCAATGAAAAGCGTTTCGATTTGTTCGGCGAGTCAGACGGAGCGGTGTCCAATGAATATCTGGCACGTCCGGTTTTGGCTGCACGAAACGGCGACGTTTATTTAGGCGGAGTAAACGGTTTGCTATTTATCGACAAAAATATTCAATCCGAAAAGAGCGTAGAAACGCAGCTCGGTCTGTTGGAAGTTGTTACTAACGACAAAGACAGAAAACCTCTCTTTTCAGGGGGCACGTTAGAAACATCCGTTCCCAAAATCCGTTTGCCGTGGAATCGCTCTTCAATTATCGTGCGGATTATTGCCAACGAAAAAGATATTTTCCGCAAACGAACGTTCCGTTACTACATATCCAATATGTCGCGGGAACCGATTGAAACTTCCGACCAAACCCTTACGCTTCAATCGATTGCGCCCGGTGATTATACGGTTTCGGTATCGTGCAACCTGCCCGATGGTTCGTGGAGTCAGCCCGAAAAGCTACTTCAGGTTTCCGTTTCGCAACCGTGGTGGAAAAGCGCGTGGTTTTTTGCGCTTATCGCGCTCATTGTGATGGCGGGAATCGCGCTTGCAGCCTATCTTTTTGTGCGCAAAAAAGAAAATCGGCTGAAATGGCAACTCAAAGAACGCGAGCAACAGGTTTACGAAGAAAAAGTGCGCTTTCTTATCAATATCAGCCACGAATTGCGCACGCCGCTCACGCTCATTTACGCGCCCATAAAGCGGATGCTCAAAAATATTCCGGAAAAAGATGAACTGAAAATCGGGCTAACCAACATCTACAAACAAGCGGCGCATATGCGGCAGATTATCAATATGATACTCGATATGCGAAAGTTGGAAACCGGAAACGAAAAACTGCACATTGAGTCGCATCCGCTACACGAATGGATACGCGAAACCACCGATTTTTTCTCGGAAGAGATGACGCATCAGCGTGTAACGCCCGATTTTAAATTCGATGAACGAATCGATAACGTGGCTTTCGATAAAGCGAAGTGCGAAATCGTGTTGTCGAACTTGCTTTCCAACGCCCTCAAATTTGGCGCGACTGATAGCATTCTTACCATTTCCACGCATTTGGACGAACAGAAACAACGTGTTCGCATAAGCGTTTCCGACCAAGGAAAAGGATTAAGCGACACCGACCAAAAACGAATTTTCTCCCGATTTTATCAGGGTAAACACCAGCTTGGCGGAAGCGGAATCGGGCTGGCTTTTTCCAATATGCTCATCGAAATGCACGGCGGAACAATGAATGCCCAAAACAACGCCGAAGGCGCGGGGGCCACTTTTTCGTTCGAACTTCCGCTGAATCAACAGGCACAAGATGTTGCATTAAAGCCCAAAGCCTACATCAACGAGTTGCTTTCGCACGAAACCGATTCATTGAAACCCGATTACGACAAAATTTCGAGATTCGATACGAAAACGCGGTCGATTTTGGCGGTGGAAGATAATGTGGAACTGCTCGCGTTTTTGGAACAACATTTTGGCGATACTTTCAAAACCGTTTATACGGCGACAAACGGAGAAGAAGCGTTGGAAATTATTCGGAAAAATCCGCCCGATATTATTGTGAGCGACGTAGTTATGCCGTTGATGGACGGATTTGAATTGTGTCGTCGTGTGAAATTGGATATCGAAATGAGCCACATTCCGGTGGTTTTACTTACCGCACGTAGCGATTCCGACAATGTTCATCTCGGCTACAAACTCGGTGCGGACGCGTATGTGGCAAAACCTTTCGATATTGATTTTCTGCAGACCGTTCTCGAAAATCAACTCAGCATCCGCGAACAAATCAGAACACGTTATCAATCGCAAACCTCCACACCTCAACCGCAGGAAATTACATTCAGCAAAGCTGATGAAGATTTTGTGCAAAAACTCAACGCGCTTATCCACGAACATATTGCCGAACCGAAACTCAACGTAGCATTTATCGCCGTTGAAATGGGAATGAGTCGCGCGTCGCTCTACAACAAGATGAAAGAGCTGCTAAACATTGGCGTAAACGATTATATCAACCGTCTGAAATTGGAAAAAGCAGCAGAGCTGCTTGTCTCACAACCCGAAATGAGCATCGCCGATATTGCCGCGAGCGTAGGCTTTTCGTCGCAACGCTATTTCGCTACCAGCTTTAAGCAATACAAAGGTGTATCGCCGCGTGAGTTTAAGGGAGATTGCTAGATTTCAGATATTAGATTTTAGATATTAGACTGTCAGACGTTAGACTGTTGTGTACAATTGGCTGAAAGCCATAGTTAACTCAGCCCAACGGCAACGCCTTGGGGAATAAGGTTGCCCCCAAGAAACGCGCCCTGAAAGGGCAGATTATAAAACAAACGCGGAATTGATTTTTTCAATAGTGGGATAAAAGAAATCTGGTGCAGTTTGAAACTGTTAGTGTTTGGCGTCCAAATTACAAACTTGAACGAATAAGGTTGTTAGATTTTAGATATTAGATTGTTAGACGTTAGACTATTGTGCACAATTGGCTGAAAGCCATAATTAATTCAGCCCAATGGCAACGCCTTAGGGAATAAGGTAGCCCCCCAAGAAACGCGCCCTGAAAGGGCAAGTTAGAAAATGAACGCGGTTGACACAGAAAATGCTGATTGACGTTGATTGTTTCAGTAATGGGTTGCGAGGAACTTGGTACAGTTAGAAACTGCATAGTTTGGCGTCCAAGTTACAAACTTGAACGAATAAGGTTGTTACATTTTAGATTATTAGATTGTCAGACGTCAGACTTTTGTGCAAAATTGGCTGAAAGCCATAATTAATTCAGCCCAACGGCAACGCCTTGGGAATAAGGTTGCCCGCAAGAAACGCGCCCTGAAAGGGCAAGTTAGAAAATGAACGCGGTTGACACAGAAAATGCTGATTGACGTTGATTGTTTCAGTAATGGGTTGCGAGGAACTTGGTACAGTTAGAAACTGCAATAGTTTGGCGTCCAAGTTACAAACTTGAACGAATAAGGGAGGTTAGACTATTAGAGGTTAGACTATTAGACTATTAGACGGTTTGACGTTAGACAGTCAGAGGTTGCAATGTCGTGCAAAATTGGCTGAAAGCCATAATTAATTCAGCCCAACGGCAACGCCTTGGGGAATAAGGTTGCCCCCAAGAAACGCGCCCTGAAAGGGCAGATTATAAAACAAACGCGGATGACACAAAATTTTATCAGTGAAAATCAATCTTATCTGTGTCATCCGCGTACTAACGAAACAATGCGATGTTATTTCTTTCTTTCGGGTACAATCCACAGATAAACGGTTTTACCGGCTACGGTGATTTGTTTATCGGGTTCCCAATCGCCCATATCGAACGCGTGTGAAACAACGCGACTGCCCGGTTTCATTTCTTTAAGAATTTTGGGCCTCAATTTCAGGTTCACATCGGGAAGCAAATAAAGCGTTAATACGCTTGCTTTGCTGAAATCGAAATCGAACAAATTGCCTTCGTGAAACGTCACTTTTTTTGTTACACCTGCTTCTTTGGCATTTTCACGAGCTTCTTCTATTCGCACGGGATTGAGATCTACACCAATACCGGTGGCGCCATATTTTTCGGCAGCGGTTATCACAATGCGTCCATCGCCGCATCCCAAATCGTACACTACATCATTTTTGGTTACTTTCGCCAAATTTAGCATTCCTTCCACCACTTCCTTGGGAGTGGGAACATAGGGTACATCTAAATTTTCCTGAGCGCTCGTTTGAATAGCGAAGCCCAGAATGGCTAAAACTAAAAAACTTTTAATTACTCTCATAGACTTGTCATTTTAATTAATACACTAATAATAAAGAACTTATATTTACTTTTTCTCTAATCCATTTCTTAAAATCAAGTACACCACCAACCCCGATAACAAAAAGCCAACTCCTACCCAAGCACCTTGGCCGGTGAACATTAAACTTGAATAGAGCAAATAGCCGCAAAAACCGATAAACAGAATGGGAGTGACGGGATACAACGGCACTTTAAACGGCCGGGGCGCATCGGGGCGCTTTGCGCGCAAAACCATTAATGCCACGCCGGTGCAGAGGAAGAAAAACCAAAACACGGGCGCGGTGAAATCTACCATCGACTCGAATCCGTTTCGGGTGAACGCACCAAAAACGATAAGCGCCATTGCAATAACTGCCTGCAAGATAAGCGAATTCACGGGCGCCGATTTTTCGCCATTCCATTTTCCTAAAAAGCTGAAAGGCTTAAAGTCTTTTCCCAACGCGTAGTTTGAGCGTGCGCCGGTGAAAATGGTGGTATTTAACGAGGTAAGTGCCGACAATGACACCAAAATACCTATCAACAACACGCCTCTCTCGCCAAGTGTTACACGCATCATTTCTACCGCCACCGCATCGGACGCGGCCATCCCGCTGAGGCCCAGAACATTCAAATAAGCGGCATTGATAAGAAGATACACCACGGTAATGATGAGGATGCTCGAAATCAATACGAAAGACATTTTTCGGCTTCCGGTTTTCAGTTCCGATGAAATATAAGCCGCTTCGTTCCATCCGCCAAACGTGAGCAATACAAAAATTAGCGCCACGCTGATAATGGATGTGGGCGACGCGGACATCGGCTCAAACGACGATGCATCCATTGCCTCGGGATTTGCTAAAAAACCGGTAAGAATAATGATAAGGATGCCGGTGAATTGTAATGCAGACAACAGTTTTTGTATGCCAGTGCCGAATTGAATTCCCAACACATTGATGGTGGTGAGAAAAGTTACCATGATGATGGCGTACACTGCCGCGGAGTATTCGCCAAGCGGCAACAACTGCGTCATGTAATCGCCGATGATATATGCCAACAACGCGATGGAACCAGTTTGAATAACCGTAATGCGCGCCCAGGCGAACAGGAACGAAAAACCTTTGCCAAAAGCCAGTTTCAGGAAATGGTAATCGCCACCCGTGCTGGGAAAAGTGGCGCTCAACTCGGAATAACAAAAAGCGCCGATGAGCGAAACAAGGCCTCCCATCACCCACACGCCGAAAAACCACATCGCGTCGTGCGTGTTTGACGCCACCACCGACGGTGTCCTAAAGATGCCCGCTCCTACCACAATTCCCGTGATCAGCACAATGGCGTCGATAATGCGAAGCGTGGGTTTGGGCGTTACAGAAAGCGATGATTTTTCACCACCGCCGCGCGCGTTGCTGTTTATTTGTTTGCCTTCCATTGAGTTCCCTTTGCGAGAGTGCCATTCGGAAGCGGACAAGGAGGAATGGGTAAGTCGGGACTAAACCGGCAGTATGATTCATCAGAGAGACAGAAATACCGGCTGTAAGCGACCGTGCGTCCGTTAATTGGCAAATTCTCTGTTGATTAAACTCAAAGATACACATTCATGAAAACGTCGCGACACCTGTTAAACAAGTTTCACTTTTTTTAGTTAATTATTGGGAATAAAAAGCGCAAACGAAGAACGAAAGGCGAAAAGGAATTAAACCTGAGCTAATTCAATTAGCAATTCCGATATTTTCGCCACCACTGCATCGGCGTATCTTTTGCCTTTTTCCGCGGATGATTTGTGCGGGTTTCCAATGCCCGTATCGGCAGACACTTCGTCCCAATGGCGGGGCATCCAGCCGATTTTTTTGTTCACGCCGGAAATGCTGCAAGGTGCCACAGCGCCATTTCCCGCGGTGTTCAGTTGCACCAAATCGGGGCGGTAATGCATCAGCACCGATGTTTCCTGCTCGCCGGCATGCTCATCGGGTTTTTCTTCGAAATAACCTTCCGTTGGCACAACCTGCCACCAATCCACCACAATAAGTTGAAAATCGGGGAACAGCATCGCTAAATCGCGCACGAACGGCTTGAAGGTGTTTCCTCCGTGCCCGTTCACAATCACCATTTTTCTGAAACCCTGCGTGTGCAGCGATGTGATGATATCCGTAAGGATGGCTTTTTGTGTCTCAGCTCGTGTGTGAATGCAAAATGGCTTGTTCCACTGCCCCGGATTTTGCGAACCGAAATACACCGGCGGCAGCACCATACATTGGATGTTTTTTTCGCGTACCTTTTCGGCGCAATCCAGCGCAATATGATACGATAAGTAGCAATCAGTCATATACGGCATGTGGTAATTATGCGGCTCAATGGCGCCCCAAGGGAGAAGCGCAATCCGGTATGATTCATTTTTTATATCGCCCCAAGTGGCAGAGGTCAAATCTATCGATTTCATTATCATCAACTTAAGTTAGTTATACGAAAACAATTTAGCACGGGCTACAAACTCCACATTACTCACTATCCCTCAATGGTTTATCGTTCTTTTTAATTAACAAAAAGATAAGCGCCATCATCACAATTTCGGTAAGAATAACGTACGGATATACGCCCATCCCAAAATTTTCGGTCAGTAACCCGATAAGGTAATTGATAATGGTGTTTCCGGTGAGCCCAATAAGCATGGCGAAGCTGAACGCGGTGCCGGAAACATTTTTAAACAAGCCGCCCACCACACCCAGCATGACGGGAAAACCGGGTGCCAATCCTCCGCCAATAAGGAACATGCCGAAAACGTGCACATAGTATGATGCCGAAACCACCAAACAAATCAATCCCAATGAAAACAGCACCAACGAAATGAGTATCAAGCGAAAGTGGTGCACATTTTTTAGTAAACTGCCGATGAGGAGCCGCATACAAATAAGTCCCAAAACGGAAAACGACAATGCCATTAATGCTTGGTTTTGCTCCACACCAAGCTTTCCGATGAAAAACGAAACCGCCCAATTGTTTACCACCGCTTCAAAGGCAGACTGAAAAAACAAATAAAAACAAATGGCCATAAACAATTTGTGCTTCAGAAAAACGGGGATAAGTTTCAGTGAAATTTTTTCTTTTTGCACCGTGAGTGGATATTGAATGGAAAGAAAAATGATTGCTACAAGCAAACTCATCACGCTTACAATATCAATCACCCTGATGTAAAGCGCCTCATTTATTAGGCTCAGAACCAGCGGCATAGTGAACGCCCCGATGCCAAAAAACAACCCCAGCCAATTGAGGTTCATAATTTTTGCTTTCCCTTCGCTCAAATCTGAAACCAAGGCGCTTGTGCCGCCGTTAATGGCGCCACCCCCCGTCCCGAAAAAGAAAATACACACACGCAGCAAGTTGAGCGATTGAGCGTGCGCGATGCCGAAAAAACCGAGCGACAGAAATAGCGATGCTGTGGCAAGTACCCATCGGTAGCCGAATTTATCCACAATGGGCCCAAAAAAAACGGAACCGATGAGCAACCCGATGGGAAGAATGGAAAACAGGCCGCCCGCCTCCAAATCGGACATCCCGAAACGAAGTTTCAGCATCGGCAAGATGGAGCCCATAATGACCATGGACATCCCGAACAGAAAAATACCCGTGAAGCTGGAAGTGAGCGCTATGGTTTTATTTTTCATTATTCAAATGAGTCTGTAGGGTTTAAAATTGTTAGCCCAAGTTGTGGTCGCCGGGCGAAACATAACCGTTTGAAATGCAATAAAACGTGAGCCCCGAAACGGTTTTAATGCCCGTTTTGGCAATAATGTTTTTCCGATGCGTGAGCACCGTATTTAGGCTGATGTTGAGTTTGTCGGCAATTTCTTTGTTGAGCTTCCCTTGCACAATGAGTTTAAGAATTTCAATTTCTCTTTTGGTCAGATGGTTCTCGGGCGCGGGGTGGCTGTGCTCTTCGGCAAAGACGCTTTCCAACTCTTTTATATCGCTAGAATTGAGTTCACTCAATTTTGGACGAAGCACTTTGTTGCGCAACCTATTGTGCACAGCAAGATCTTTCTCGAGCGCCGAAACCGAAAAAATAACCGCGTAACAAAGGTTTTGGTTGTACTCCGCCGAAACGTGCTTTATGAGGATGTTTTTCAAGTCGTGCAACAACTCGTAAGGAAAATCATCGTCCTGATTAATACCGTTTTGCAGATGCATTGTTAACTTTTCCTTGAAGTTGTAAAAAAGGCTTCGCAGCATCAATAATTCCTTGCTTTCCGATCCGCTTAAAGCGATAAACGCGTGAAGGTGTTTCTCAATATTGGGTACCAATTCGTGAATGTAGCTTTCCACCGTGTGGCGAAAATAATCGGTGATAAGGGCGGCATCAAACAAAGAGAGGTTCTCATCGGGCAAATACGCTTCGTTCATATATACATTGAGCACGGTGAGAATAAAATCGGGGTTCAAATCGTGCTCACGACATACATCCAATACGGTTTTATCGCCTATTCCCAACCGGATACCAAACCGGTTAAGTACGGGAATAAGTTCGTTGTGCTCGGCAAGCACATCGGCCAACACAGTATGTAGGTGTATAAGTTGCACGATGTTTTCTTATTTTAATGACGCTTTGTATGTTTTATTTCGTTTGTATTCCCGATAAAAATGCCGCGCGGCATCCGCCGGATGAAACAATAGCATTCTTGGCCCGGCATAGCGCATCACCACCCGAATGCGCTCGCGCATATCGTTCTTGTAACAATGCACGGTGCACGATTCGCACGTGGGTTTGTTTTCACCGAAAGGACAATTTTCAAGCCGTTTGGTTGCATAATTCTTCAATGCCTCACACTCATCGCAAAGCCCTGTGGCAGCGCGGTGATGTGCACGGCAGTAAATGCCAATCATTTTGTTTACGACTTTTTTTTCTCCTTCATTCATAGGCTTTTATCCCACAATGGCTTCGGTTAATTCATCCAATGAAAAACCGGCGAAATAATCGTTGAACTGTATGTTCGATAATGCTTCACGAACATCTTCCTGGGTGTATTTCACGCCTTTCAACACGTTCTCCACCTCTTCGAGGTTGCTGTTGTTGCCGAAGAAAGTGCCAAAGAATTTAATTTGTTTAATGGTAGCGTTCACCACATCGGCAAACACTTGCAGTTTTCCGGCAGGAAAGCGCGACTGGCGTTCAATGCCGAATTTGGGCGAATTTCCGTAATTCCAATCCCACGTGCCGAATTTTGTAGCGCGCGATTGTTCAATCTCGGCCAGTTCTTCCTCCGAAAAGGTGTATTCTTTCATTTCGGGGAATTTCGATTTCATATGCTCCAGCAATTGATCCGAAAACTCGTGAACGGTGATCTTTTTGGGCAGGTTGGGCAAAATATTGTCCACCACACTACGTACCGATTTTGTGGATTTCGACTCAATTTTATCTTTTGGCGCTTCCAACGCTTTGTTGAGCACGCTCAAATCGGTGTTAAAAAGCAAACAGCCGTGGTGCATTACCCGCCCTTTGATGTAAGCTTGCGCATTTCCGCATATCTTTTTTCCATTGATAACCAAATCGTTTCTGCCGGTAAATTCAGCTTTCACACCCAACTCCGCCAACGTATCAATAACGGGCTGCGAAAAGGTTTTAAAATCGAAGTCGGAGCCTTTGTCCTCGTTGGAAATAATCGTGTAATTCAAATTGTTTAAATCGTGATAAACCGCTCCCCCACCCGATATGCGACGAATAACGTGAATGCCGTTCTCCTTCACAAACCGTGTATTAATTTCCTCAATGGTGTTTTGATGTTTGCCCACAATAATGGCAGGCTCATTAATCCAGAGAATAAAAATTTTATCGTGGTGCAGCAGTTTTTTGAAGCAATACTCTTCCAGCGCAATGTTATAATCGGGTTTATTGGAGTTATTAACAATATAAATCATTCCTTGTTGTGTTTTGAAAGGTGCAAAGATAATTAATTCTGTTGATAAATTAGCTGTGCCGGCAATACAAACAAAACGGCAGTTGAGCGAGAAACAACTGCCGGAAAATGAGATTTCGATAAAAATTTAAGCCTTACAGCATGGAAGCCGTTTTTCTGATTTGTGCGAGACGTTCGGCAAACAATTTGCGAGTGGATAACTGAATTTTAAATCAAGATAACGGGTATATCGGTTAGTTTTTTAAACTCTTTATCGGATGTAACCAATGGAAGTTGAAGCACTTTGGCAGTAGCAGCTATGATAGCGTCTGGTGTTTTGACTGCAAAATTTTGTCTGATTTTTATGGTCATATCCACGATTTCGGGTGTGAGTTGGATAATGAAACAAGCATCAAGAAGCGACTTGAGTTTGCGCAGTTCAGCGGGAGAAGCAGTTTGCCAGCCCAACAATTCTATTTTTGTAATTACCGAAACAGCGGGCATATCGTCTAAGAACGGCTCTGTAATAGGATTGCCGTTATGCACATTAATCAGAAAGTTGGTGTCGGCTACAAAATCAATTCCATTCATCGCGTAATTTCCGTTGGTAAGACACCGGGTCTGCATCCCGTTTTAATTTTCCAAAATGCTCACGAAGCGATTTTTTCTTCGACTCACTTTTAATCTGCCTGAAAGCTTCTCGCACCTTTTCCGGCGTAACCGGATGTTTTATTTCCACAATCATACCCACATAAATTAATTATATAAACAACAAAGCTATACAAAGATAATAAATAAAATGAAAGAATTATCAATTGTTTGTCGATAAAACAAACAAACCGACAGCTGTTAAAAAACAACTGCCGGTTAAAACTATTGCAAACAATTAGTCCTTAATGCATTTAAATCATATCCTCCACATTCCACACAAACGCGCGCAAACCAAGGTTTTCGTATTGTGTGTCTAATTCCTTTAAATATCGGAGGAGAAGCGGCACGCGATCGTCTTCCACAACGGTGAGAAGCGCGTTGTTTACCGACGGCCACGCGTGGCTGCCGTAATGCGGTTCGCCTTTTTCGCTTCCGCGCCCATACACTTCTTTCCACGATGTGAATCCACGTATGTTGAGTTTCGATAAATCGCGCACAATTTGGCTATAATGCGCTTGGTCTAATATAATCATTACTGCTTTCATGCTTCTATTGTTTTAAGTTTTGATTGTGACAAGGTGGCGTTGTAGCGCGAAACGCGTTCAAAGTTTTTCTTGCGCTGACGCTTCACTCCAAATCCACCGAATACCGAATACAACGCCGGAATAAGAACCAAGGTGATGATGGTTGAGAACGTCATACCCCCAATGATGGCGATACCCAACGATTGCCACATTTCCGAACCTTGCCCGGTGCCTATCGCCAACGGAATCATACCCAAAATGGTGGTGAGCGTGGTCATCAACACAGGGCGCAACCTCGATTGGCCACCGTGCACCACCGCCGTGATGATGGACATGCCGCGTTCGCGGTTCAGGTTGATGTAGTCAATGAGCACGATGCCGTTTTTCACTACCATTCCCACCAACATAATAAGCCCCACAAATCCCATAATGCCCAGCGGTTCCCGCGTGATGGCCATGAGTAACAACGAACCGATAAACGCGAAAGGAACGGTGAGAATAATAATGAACGGATAGGTAAGCGACTCAAATTGTGCCGCCAACACAATGTAAACCAATATGGATACAATCATCAAAAGCATACCCAACTCAGCAAACGATTCTTGTTGGTCTTCCACCGATCCGCTCATCTCAACATACACACCCGAAGGAATATCCAGCGTTGCAATAGCAGCATCCACATCAGCGGCAATATCGCTCAACGCGCGGCGGTATGTGGAACCGCTGACGCTTACAAGACGCTGGCGGTCTTGACGGTCTATTTGAGGAAGCGAAGCGTCTTCCACTACGTGCCCCAAATCGCGCACGCGCACACCGGCACCCGTTGGGGTGTAAATCATAATGTTTTCAATTTCTTCGAGAGATTGACGATATGCTTCGTCATAACGCACACGGATATCATATTCTTCCCCATCTTCGCGATAACGCGACATGGTGAGCCCGTTGATGCGGTTTCGGATGGCGGTGGCAGCAGTGGACATATTTAATCCGTTTAGAGCCAGTTTTTCACGATCGAAAACAATACGATACTCCATTCTATAATCTTTTCGTGAAATAACAATATCGCGCAAACCTTCCACATCTTCAAGTTTGGTTTTCAATTCAGCGGCGAGCGCGTCGGTTTCCGTTAAGTCATACCCAAAAATATCCACCGATAGCTGGTTGCTGCCACCCATTCCTTGGTTTCCTCCCGGCGTTACCACAAACTTATCCACTTCGGGCATGGCAGCCAATTCCGCGCGAAGCTCATCAGAAACATCAAAAATGGATTTTTTCCGGTGCTTAGCCTCCACCAAACGAATATTGTAACTTATAATGTTGGGGCCGTTATCTTGCATGGAAGCAAACACGTTGTCGTCGCCTGCTTGCCCCACCGAAAAGGAAACAATTCTCACTTCGGGATAGTTGTCTTCAATCATTTGTTCAATACGATGCCCCGCTTCGCGCGCGATTTCCATACGCGTGCCCGTTGGTAGTTCAACCCGCATGGAGATATTGTTGTTGTCCGACGTGGGCATAAACTCCGTTTTCAGCGTCAATGCGCTTATAATAATTCCCCCCACAAAAACGGCGACAACTATACCAATGGTCACGCCTCGTCTTCGGGACGCTTTATTTACCAAAACAGCATATTTAGCATCTAATTTATCTAAGAGAGGAAGAACTTTTTTGTTGTACCAACCATCGAATTTGCTCACGCGTTTTTCTTTGTTTAACCGCATCATTTTGGCGCTCATCATGGGCGTAAGCGTTAGAGCAATGATGGTTGACAACGCCATAATAATGGTTACCATCCAACCCAATTGCTTAAACATAACGCCAGCAAAACCACCCACCATAGTCATCGGAAGAAAAACGGCGATAATGGTAAGTGTGGAGGCGATTACGGAAAGCGATACTTCTTCTGTTCCGTAAACAGCCGCTTGCCTAGGACGGCTGCCTCGCTCAATGTGCGTCGTAATGTTTTCGAGCACCACAATGGCATCGTCCACCACCATACCGATACAGATGGAAAGTGCCGAGAGCGAAATAATATTGATGGAATTGCCGGTGAGGCGCAAATAAATGAACGACCCAATGAGCGAGATGGGAATGGTTACCATAATAATAACGGTTGCCCGCCAACGACCCAAGAAAACCAGAACCACGAACCCAACAATTATCAATGCCAGCAAAATAGTTTGCAACAAGCTGTTAATGGACACTTTTACGTGGTCCGCGGTGTCCATAACGGTAACAATTTCAATATCGGGCGGAAGCGTTTTCATCAGCTCCGGCAGTTCCTTTCTAATGGCATCCACAATAGCCACGGTGTTTGAGCCCGATTGCTTTTGAACCACAAGGGTGGCGCTTCGTTCGCCATTGGTATAATTTTCCATCACGCGAGACTGCACCGTGTCGTTTACCGTTGCCACGTCTCTCAAATAAATGGGTTGCCCTTGCACATTGCCTACAACAATATTGTTCAACTCATTACTTTCAGAAAATTCTCCTTCGAGGCGAAGCATATAAGTTTGCGAGCCCACATCGAAATTTCCGGCAGGGATGTTTACGTTTTCAGCGGCAATAACTTGCGCTATTTGCTCCAACGTAATGTTGTGAGCTTCCAATTTTGAAGGCACAACGTTTACCTGTACTTCGCGCTGTGGCGCGCCCGAGATGGACACCTGCCCCACACCCGATATGCGGTTGAGCGGGTTGGCTATTTGCTCGTCCAAAATTTTGTATAACGCGCCCGAACTTTGTTTCGCGGTAGCAGATAATATCATCACCGGAATCATATCGGTACTGAATTTCAAAATCATCGGATCTTCTACGCCATCGGGAAGAAAACCGGAAACCATATCCACTTTGTCGCGCAAATCGTTCATAATGCTGGTCATATCAGACCCCCAATTGAACTCGAGCATAATCATGGATACTCCATCACGCGATTGCGATGATATTTTTTTGATATCCTCAGTGGAGTTCAACGCGTCTTCCAGCGGACGGGTAACATTGGCTTCCACGTCTTCGGAACCCGCTCCGGGATAGGCCGTCATCACCGACACCATATTTACCTCTATTTCGGGATATAAATCGACAGGAAGTTGGCGATAAAACATAAATCCGATCAGAACAACCCCTATGAATATCAGTGAAGTTCCCACAGGATTTTTTACCGCGGTTTCGTATATTTTCATTTTTATCTATCTTTAATTTTTATTCGTTGAGAAAAACAACATTATTGTACAACCTGTACTTCGGTGCCATCAATCAACCCCGTGTTGCCTTGCACAATCACACGGTCGCCGGCGTTGAGGCCCGATACAATTTCATATTTATCGCCCACGCGGGTTCCTAATTCCACCAATGTGTACACGGCTTTACCGCCTTTTTCCACAAACACGTAGCGTTCGTTGGATCCGGTTTGCCTTAGCACGGCCCTATCGCTCACTAGCGGACGGTCGTTGGTACCAAAATTCATTGTTACGCGCGCGAACATTCCGGGACGAAGGCGTAAATCGCCGTTGCTCACTTCAATTTCCACGGGAAAGGTGCGCGATGAAGGGTTAATGGTGGGATGTATTAACGATACTTTTCCCTCGAAGGTTTCATCGTTAAGCGCGTCGGCTTGCACTTGCACGGGCATCCCTTTCACGATGCGGCTATAATATGATTCCGATACGTTCACCACCACTTTCACCGGATTAATATTTTCTATGGTGAGAATGGGCAACGCGGCAGCCACATCTCCCGGATCGTAATTGCGAGCCGTAACCAAGCCGCTTATCGGGCTGGTAAGACGCGTGTTCTCGCCCAAATTGTTCAGGGCGGTTTGCGCAACGTCTAATTGCGTTTTAGCCTGATCCAACTGTTGCTTGGATATTCCACCCACGTTGTACAGCTCCAGATAACGCTCGTAATCTCTTTTCAGCGTAGCTAGTTGCGTTTGCTGTTGCGCGTAGTTGGCGGCATCCATTGTTACCAGTGTTTGGCCACGGCGCACACTGCTGCCCACATCTACGTGTATGCTGCGAATGCGACCGCCCATTGCCGGAGCAATATTGTTTACGGTATTGCCTTCGATGGAAGCGGTGAATGTTGACAATTGATCAACCGATACAAGCCGTACTTCTTCAACTCGTACATTTTTTTTCACGGCCTCCGTTTGAGCCTCGTTTGTTTTGGCTCCGCCGCCGCAAGATGCAAGGAAAAGTGCAGCTAAGGGCGCAAATTTCAGGAAGTTGTTTATTTTCATCATGATTCTATTGTATTTTCTTTTTTTAATTTAGTGATTGAATATCGTAACCGAGTGTTTTTTCCAAATCGGCTTTGGCCGAAAGATAATCGTAAATAGCGTTGCGATACTGCAACTCGGCATTGGTAACGGCAAGCGCGGCGGCATTTAAGTCCACTATGGTGCCCATTCCGGTTTCGTATCTTTTTTGGGTAATTTCATACCCTTTTTTGGCTTGCTGCACCGATGATTCTGTAGCAACCACCTGCTCCACGCTTTTATTGATGAGTTCTACGCTGTTTTTTACCGATAACCTTAAGCCTCGCTCCAAATCTTTGCGTTGCTCTTGCATTTGCATCAACTGAATCTCGGACTGTCTAATGGCGTTCACTCTTTGTCCACCGTTGAAAATGGGAACGGCAAGCGTAACCCCAACAACGGAATATGGGTCCCAACGATAGTCTCTGAACTTGAAGTCGTTGTTTTGACTCATATACATATAACTAAACGAAGAAGTGAGTGTGGGCAACCGTTGTAATTTTTGCAAATCCAGAGCGTTTTGCGCCTGCATTGCTTGCAAATCAAATTGTTTTAACTCGCTGTTGTTTAAGAGGCCTTCGTCAGCCGGAACAATGGTGTCGAACATCGATTCTTCATAATCAGAGAGCGAACCCGCTATTTTTACCGGCATATCGGCATCAATGCCCATCAACATTTTTAGCTGCAATTCGGCGATTTTCAGCATGCTTTCGGCTTGCAAAATGTTGGGGATAATGCTTTTCAAGCGAACGTCCGCGGTAATTACATCGTACTCGGCCACAATGCCTTGTTCAAATCGGTTACGGATGGTCACCAAGTTCAACGAGTCGGAAGAATACGTTTCTTTAAACAAATGATAGCTGTCTTTGGCCAATAATATATTGTAAAAAGCCTTTTTCACCTGATTGGTTAAGTCAATTTTTGACGCGCGAGATTGCTCAATAGACAACTCGAGGTCCACTTGACTCATTTGAATATTTTTCCAAAGCGATGGCACAACCAGCGGCAAACTCACGTTCACACCACCCGACCACATGTTCTTACGTCCTACTTGAATTCCTTCGTTCGGGTCAGTTGGCTCTGAGGGCATCATCGCGCGGTTAAGCACATCCAAAATTTTTAATTCTTCGGGCGTAAACTCTGTTGGATCGATGTTGCCGCCCATTCCAAAAGCGCCGTCTAAATACATGGTTTGCCGCTTCAACGTGCGTTGATATTGACCAATGAGGTCCACTTGCGGCATCAAGGCGCCGTAAGCGCTTTTTTGGGCATACTGCTTTTTAGTGATTTCCATATCGGCCACTTTTACCGATGGATTTTCGCTCATCGCGATGGCGAGCGTCGTATTCAAATCCAGCACAAGCGTGTCTGTCTCTTGCGCGCTCACGGCACTAACCCCAAACAGGGCGCACGCGATGATTGAGAAAATGCTTACTGTTATTTTTTTCATTTCTGTTGTTATTTTTTATTATTTAAGTTGGCCAAATATTCATCGATAATTTCAATTCCTTTGTAGGTTGAAATTCCTCGAATGAAATTCACCATCATTGTAAAAAACACCTCTTGTATAGAAAATCGCGGCTTGGCTATATACACGGCTTGAATGTTGGCAGTCATTGTTTCTTCCACCAAAAACGCAGCAATCTCAACATTCAGGTTGTCGCGAATGTAACCCGTATCAATGCCTTCTTGCAAAAATTTTCTTAAAGATATTTTGTTACTCTCGTTTTCCTCTAATAATAATTGATAAATTTTAGGATAATACTTATAAATATCTTCGTAGAACTTGGGTTTGGGAAATGGTTTTTTCACGTGAACATCAAGAATTTGCAAAAAAACCTCGGTTACATTCTCCGATGTTTTTATAATCTCTATCACTTCCCTGTTTTTTTCTTCACGTTTGGCAAGCATGCTTTGTAACAAGATATCTTCTTTATCTTTGAAGTTTTCGTAAAGCGTTCTTTTGGAAATGCCCACAGACGATGCTAGCTCGTCCATCGACACACTTTTTATGCCGTATTCTCTAAAAAATTCGGCCGCTTGTTCTAGTATTCTTTCTTTCAACATTTGTTCTTTCAAAAAAATTACGGCGGCAAAGGTAATACCGAAAACTCGGAATACAAAATTAGTTTTCTAAGTTTTAACAAAGTTTAGGATAAGAAATTGTTACGATGGGTTTATAGGCTCAAGGCTTCGCGCAATAACTTGTAACCCGATGCGCTTGCTTTTATTTTATGTCCGTTGGCTAATGTAAGCATTTGGTTTCTCTTTTCATACAATTCTATGCGGAGTATTTTTTCCACATTCACAATGTATGATCTATGCACCCTTACAAACTTCCCAGTTGGCAAATGGGTTTGGAAATATTTCATTGTGTCTTCTTTCAAGTAATGGTTTTCGTGGGTAAAAAGCTGCACGTAATCTCCATCGGCTTGAATATAAACAATATCCGCCACACTGACAACGTGAATTTTTTGCCCCACTTTTACAACCACCCGGTCAATTATTTCAATGGTATTTTCAGGGTTTTCTGGTTCTTCGGTAAGCAGTTCTTCCTCTTCTCCACTTTCCTGAGAAGTGCTTTCTCTTCCCACACGATGGTGAATAAATTGCAGCAAAAGAATAATAACAAGCAGTCCGATAAAAACTTTTGCAGGCATCATTTGCCAAGTTATTTCCAAGTTTTCCCTTCCTACAACAATGTACGACGTTAGCAAACTCCATCCGCTCCCAACCACAACGGATAACAAACCCAGCGCCGAGTAGTTAATAAATCGCTGATAACGCTCCAGCACCACATAATTGCCAAAACGAATGGCCTTGTACAAGAACAAGCTCAACAAGGCATAGAAAATCGCATCGAACAACGCCAGTATGAACAGAATGAGATACGAAAGCGAAACTAATCCGATGAATGCAGTCGCGTGTAATAACGCGTACGCAAGGCACAGAGCAGCTATTGTAATCCAACGCAAAATATGTTTGGGGAGCAAAACGTTCATTTCGAAAAATGCTATGTATTAATTCTTACAGAATTTCACACCCACCAAAAATTACTTCTCCGCTTATTATAAGCCGTTGTGAGTATTCTGAATGCAATTGTTTCGCAAACCGCTTGTTTTCTACACCACCTAAAACAGTATCTACTTTTGATATAACCAACCAGTCGTTGGGCAGGTAAATTTTTATGCCGCCAAAAACGGCGTTTATTTGCAGGTGCGTATCACCTTCAGGCAACGTGGTGCGGCGCAAATCTATTTCCACGCCGCCAAAAACGGCCTCTATTTGTCCGCCGCGGAATACCGGTTCCAGGAAAATATCTTCGTGGCCGCCAAAAACCACTTTTCGTTCGTAAAACCCATCGCCTCCTTCAATTTTATTGATAGTTATTCGTTCTTTGTGGAAAGGGCTCCATTGTTTTCTGAAAACTACTCTCACCACAACCGCCAACCCCATAATTATAAGCAAAACGGGCCAATAAGTGCGGGCAAAATTGCCATCCACACCCGGCAGCGCATCCGGATAAACGTACGCGATACGAGGTAACAAGAAAAAGGCCGCCAACACCAGCCAGAAAAGCATGCCTAAAAATTCTTTTTTGGATATGGCTATAAAAGCAAAAACCACAAAAATCATAGGCCAAGAGAACAGCACGTATCGCAAATCGGTGTTAAGCCATCCAAAATTAAACGCCAGAAGCAAGGCTCCACCTAACATCAACAGAAACCCAAACAAAACGCCTTTGGAGTTTCCCGATAAATTCATTTGTTGATCATTATTTTCCATCTTATTATTTTTTAAACGTTTTGCACAAAGATAAGGACAATGAGGGCCGTTCGGCAACATAAAATCGACGAATTAAACATTTTTTCCCGATGAATGAGACATAATTCCGATGAAATTTTCGTGTCGCCCATTAATCTTAATAATTTCGTAACAAATTCTTGTTCTGTCTTTTATAAAAAACCTATTTTCGGGCGATTTTTCGTTTTTATTTTCTCGGAAAAAACAATACCTTTGAAAATTAATTACATCATACAATACAGAATGAATATGAAAAACTTATTTGCAACATTGGCTATCGCTTTTTCTTTTGTACTATTAACGGCTTGCGGCGGCAGCGCCCAAAAAGAAACGTTAACCGTTGACAACGTATTGTCAGACCCCGCCGCATATGTTGGAGAAACCGTCACTGTGGAAGGTGTGTGCTCGCATGTGTGCTCCAAAAGCGGAATGAAACTGTTTATTCAAGGCAGTTCGGAAGATAAAACGCTCCGTGCTGAATCAAACAGCCAATTGGGAAAATTCGATAAAGAAAACGAGGGCAAAAAAGTACGTGTGAAAGGCACCTTGGTGGAAGATCGCCTTACCGAAGCGGATGTGCAGGAAATGGAAAAAGAAATTATAGCCGGCACTCAAGTCTCACACGGCGAAGGCGGCGACGGCTGCGAAACGGAACAATTGGCCGAAGGCGTGGCCGTGGGCAGTTCGGAAATGGACCGCGTAAACAATTTCCGGGCTCGCATTGCAGAGCGTAAAGCCGAGGAAGGAAAAGACTACCTTTCGTTTTATCACATCAATGCCGACTCCTATCACATTGTGAAGCAATGAAGCAACATCAACCGTTTTTCGGGTTCACCCCCGAAACCATTCGGTTTTTAAACGACTTGAAGGAAAATAATTTCCGCGAGTGGTTTGAAGATCATCGGGAAATTTACGAAATTGAACTGCTGCAACCATTTCGGGCATTAGTAACCACGCTTTCGCCCGCGATGCACAACATTGATCCGGCCTTTGAATTTCGTCCGCACAAGGTGCTGTCGCGCATTTATCGCGATATTCGTTTTTCCAAAAACAAAGACCCATACAAAACCTGTTTGTGGTTGAACTTTCAACGTATTGGCACATCGTGGAGGGATTTTCTGGGATATTTTATAGAGCTCAGCACCGAGCATTGTTTGCTGGGAATGGGGCTTTTTGAGCCAAAGCGCAAAGTGATGGACGCGTTTCGAGAACGAATTGAAATGGAACCCGATTCGTTTCGTCAATTGGTGCAGTCAGCCGTTATGGAGCGCGGATTCACTGTGGAGGGGGAAACATATAAACGGCCTATTCACAACAACCTTCCTGAGTTTTTTCAACCGTGGATGAACCGAAAATCGGTTTATGTGATAAAAAAGCTTCCTCTTTCCGATGAAAGAATTTACAGCGACGCCCTTGCCCGCCTCATCGCCGATGATTTCACACACCTTTCCGAAATGTACCAACTGATGGTAGAAGTGAAAGAAGAAACAGAGTGAAAATTCAATTGAAAACGGGCTTAAATTATTATCTTTGCGTTTTGCGAAAAAACATCCCGTATGATTTGTTTTCCCAACGCCAAGATAAATTTAGGGCTTAATATCGTTTCCAAACGGCCGGACGGTTACCACAACCTCGAAACCGTTTTTTATCCCATCGGGTTGAAAGACGCGCTGGAGATTGTTCCGTTTAACATCTCCGTAAATGGCGCAAAATCCCCGCCAACCGAAGGTTATCGTTTTTTTCAAACCGGCATTGAAATTCTGGGAAGTGACACCGATAATTTGGTTATAAAAGCGTTGAAATTAATTTCGGATGAAAAAAAAATTCCGCCCATTGATATTCATTTGCTCAAAAAAATCCCTTTCGGAGCGGGCTTGGGCGGCGGTTCCTCCGATGCGGCTTTTATGCTAAAATTGCTGAACGAAACATTCTCTCTAAACTACACCGATGCGGAACTGGAGCAAAAGGCCACAAAAATAGGCGCCGACTGCCCATTCTTTGTAAAGAATAAGCCTGCATTCGCAACCGGAATCGGCAACGAGTTAGTGGAAATAGCACTGGATTTGAGCAATTATTTTTTCGTGCTGGTAAAACCCGATGTTTTTGTTTCCACCAAAGATGCTTACGCGATGGTTTCTCCCCGAGAACCCGAGCTCTCGCTCAAAGAAATCGTAAAAAAACCCATTTCCGAATGGAAAGAATTAATGAAAAACGACTTTGAGCCTTCCGTTTTCAAAAAATATCCTCAAATTTGCAAAATAAAAGAACAATTATATCATTCCGGCGCGCTTTACGCCTCTATGTCCGGTTCCGGTTCATCGGTTTTCGGTTTTTTTGAGAAAGAAACCGATGTGCATTTCGATAATTGTTTCGTATGGACAAACAAAGAATTTTGATTTAAAAAAATATGAAACGAGCAGGCAAATCAGTTACACATAACTTGTTCCGAAATATTTCGGGAAATGCATGCCCTGATTATCATCGGGAAGCGAGTTCCATGTGACAATAATGAAAAAAATTAAAATAAATAAACACATGAAATACAACTTCTTACTATTAACGCTTATCGCGTTTTTGCCATTGTCGGCACAACAAAAAACCAGTCCCGACAAAATTTATTCTTTCCAATCCATTCCGGTGCAAAAACCGGTTTTACTAGACAGTGTAAACCTAAAAGACACCAAGTTTTCGGATGAGACATTGCTCTCATATGCTGTTTCGTTTCCCGAACAAGAACGGTTTGTCACCGAATTGACACCCGATACGGCCGGCTTCTTCCACCTCTCAAAACCGCAAAACGGATACGCGTTTCAATTGCTTTCGTTTTTCATTACAGGCGACCGTTACGGAAAAGGAAAATTAACGATTACATCGCCCAACCCGATTGAACTCTACATAAACGATGTAAAACGCGCCACCAAAACACAAACCAACGACAGCCTGCACCAAGCGGGCTCGGTTGATGCTACCCTAAACGGCTTCACAAACAACGCGCGGGTAATCATAAAAATGCTCGCCTCGGCAGAAAATAAAGTCGATCCGGCAGTAAAAATCGAATTGAAACCCCAAGAAGAGGACTCGCTTCTGCATTTCACGTTCAACAACATCAATAAGCGCCGCATTTCCATCAACGACATATTGGAAGGTACGCGCGTAACCGGCTCCTCCATATCACCCAGCGGACGTTTCATCTTGCTAAGCCTGCGCGAAACGCTGAAAGGCGGCAGAAACGTAAATTATACCGAAATTTACGACACACGCCAAAAAAGAACCATTTTATCGGAAGTTGCCAACCGCACCCAGCTGAGCTGGATGCCCAAATCGGACATTTTATATTACGTGGCCGATGGAAATGAAGGCCGGATTATGTATACCTTAGACCCGTTGAAATCCGAAACAAAAATCATCGCTCAAAATCTTCCGAAAGAAAGTTTCTACATAGCTCCCGATGAAAAATCGATGTTCTACTCTTCCAAAGAAACGTTGTCCGTAACCACCCCAAGCGGTTTGAAAAGATTGATTGGAATTGACGATCGTCAATCGAGTTATCGTGACAGGCATTATCTCTATCGTTATTTCTTCGATACGGGATTGACACAACAACTGACTTTCGGACAAAAAACCGCTTCGCTCAACGATATCACCGATGATGTGAAACACTTGCTGTTTTCCACTTCCGAAGAAGATCTAACGCAACGTCCGTTCAGAAAAAGCAGCCTTTATATGCTCAACCTGGAAACAATGGACATCGACACCATTTGGAGTAACCAAACCTACACTTATTCGGCTCAATTCTCACCCGATGGCAAAAAGTTGCTTATCCACGGTGCACCCGAAGCGTTTAACGGTATTGGGCTGAATATCATTCAAGGACAAATTGCCAACAGCTACGACACGCAATCTTTTATGATGGACGTGGCAACCAAAATGGTGGAGCCGATAACAAAAAACTTTAACCCCACCATTAACTCGCAACAATGGAACCATGCTGATAATTCCATTTATTATCGGGTGGAGGAAGGCGACCGCGCCAACGTGTATCGCTATTCGCCCAAAACGAAAAAATTCAACAAGCTGCCTCTGAAAGAAGATGTGGTACGCTCGTTCAACATTTCCGAAAACGGGCTGTGGGCAACCTATACCGGCGTAAGCGTTTCAAACTCAAGCAGAAGCTATTTGCTCAACTTGAAAACGAGCGAATCGACCTTAATTTCCGACCCGTATGCCGAACAATTGAACAAACTGACGTTGGGTGAAGTAAGAGACTGGAACTTTAAAAGTTCTTTCGGCGACGAAATTGAAGGTCGGTATTATCTTCCGCCTAACTTCGACCCGAACAGAAAGTACCCGCTTATCGTTTATTATTATGGCGGCACCAGTCCCACGGCACGCGGTTTTGAAAGCACTTATCCGTTGCACGTTTACGCGGCGCAAGACTATGTGGTTTACACCCTGCAGCCAAGCGGCACAACCGGATACGGACAAGAGTTTTCGGCGCGTCACGTAAACGCGTGGGGCGACCAAACAGCGGAAGAAATTATAGAAGGCGTGCAAAAATTTATCGCGGCGCATTCGTTCGTTGATGGAAAAAAAATCGGGAATATCGGTGCGTCGTATGGTGGATTTATGACACAATACCTTATCACAAAAACCGATATGTTTGCTGCATCGGTTTCTCACGCGGGCATTAGCAACATCACAAGTTATTGGGGCGAAGGCTATTGGGGATATTCATACAGCGCCGGAGCAAGCGCTGGCAGCTACCCGTGGAATAATCCGCAACTTTATGTGGAACAAAGTCCGCTTTTCAACGCCGACAAAATAAACACGCCGCTTCTGTTGCTTCACGGTACGGCAGACATCAATGTGCCCATCGGAGAAAGCATTCAAATGTATACTGCGCTGAAATTGCTCAACAAACCAGTGGAATTTATTCAAGTAGAAGGCGAAAATCACGCCATTTACGATTACGACAAGCGGATCGCCTGGAACAATGCCATTTACGCCTGGTTTGCCAAGTGGCTGAAAGGCGATTCGCGCTGGTGGGACTCAATGTATAGTGATAAGTGAGACCAAGGAGAAAGGGAGACTGGGTGAGAGGGCGACTGATGGTGAAAACGCAAAGTACATTCAAAATTCAAATTCAACATCTTTCAAATGAAAAAGCAACAACATACTTCACAAACTGAAACACCGAAAGTAAGCGAACCCGAAACGGTTTACCAAACTTCTCGCGATGTGGACAAATGGAATCCCAACAAACCGTTTCACGGAACACAGGAAGAATGGTGGGAGCATTTTCGGGAAATTGAAAAAGGAGAGTTTACGCCGGTTAAAGAGGCGCACGAACGTGTATCGCAATGGTTGAAAGAGCAAAAAAAGTAGTTACTTCATCCAATTATGAGACTCATCTTGTCGAAATTCTACGTTACGGAATTTCCACATTTGGTTTCAATCAAGCACAGAAATATTACAATATGATTTCACATTTAGTTGAATCATTAGAAAACTTTTATACTTATCATCCCGAATGCCGCCACCTTGCCACCAAAAACCGTATTTATCGGAACATTATTCTTGATGCTCATTTAATAATTTATCGGATTACAGCTGACCGCATTGAAGTATTGGATATTATTCACTCAGCATCAAGTATTAGAAAGATACGGTCAACGAAAAAAATTAAACTATGACAATAAAAAATATTTGCGCCGAAGTAGAAAAAATAGCCCGATTGGTTGGAGCATTTCTGAAAGACCAACAGAAAAAGCTGCAACAATCGGATATTGAACTAAAAGGAACGCGCAATTTTGTTACGCACATTGACAAGGAAGCCGAAAAAATGGTAGTGGAAAAACTCACCTACCTCATTCCCGATGCCACTTTTCTTACCGAAGAAGGCACCATTTCTTACACCGAAGGCCAATACACATGGATCATCGACCCGCTGGACGGCACCACCAACTATGTGCACGGCGACACGCCGTTTGCGGTGAGCATCGCGTTGATGAAAAACAAACAAATGGTGCTGGGCGTTGTATATGACCCCGTTGCCGATGAAATGTTTTCGGCAGCAGAAAACGGACCGGCCACACTCAACGGAAATCCCATTGCGACAAGTTCACACAATACGCTCACCAATGCCTATATCGGCTTTGGCATCCCCTACTCGCTCGACACCCGCGGCGAAACCATTCTTCGCAATGCCATGGAGCAGTTTCGCCATTGCAGTTTCCGCATAAAAGGCTCCGCGGCGTTGGAAATTTGTTACGTTGCCTGCGGCCGAAGCGATGCCTATTTCCACTCCGGCCTCTCACCGTGGGACGTTGCCGCCGGAACCTTTATTTTGGAACGCGCAGCAGGCAAAAGCACCGATTTTTCGGGAGGGAAAAATTATATTTTCAACAAAGAGCTCGTAGCAAGCAACGGAGCCATTCACCAAGAAATTTTGGAGAAAATAATTGCCGTAACTCGCAACTCGTAACCCGTAACACGCAACCCGCATCACAATGGACAATCAAACCGTTCTCATCGCTTTTCTTTTAACGCTGTTCGCCGGCCTTTCCACCGGCATCGGCAGTTTAATTTCGTTATTGGCCAAGCGCACCAACACCAACTTTTTAAGTTTATCTTTGGGGTTATCTGCAGGCGTTATGATTTACGTTTCGTTTATGGAGATGTTGCCCAAATCACTGGAAATGCTCACGGAGCAATTCGGCGAAAAAACGGGAAACCTTTACACCATTCTCGCGCTTTTTGGCGGTATCGCGTTTATTGCGCTCATCGACTTTTGGGTTCCCAAATCCAGCAATCCGCACGAAATGTACGCGGTGGAAGAAATGAAACAAAAAAACAAGCGTCTCAAACACACCGGGCTCATCACCGCCATTACCATTGGCATCCACAACTTCCCCGAAGGCATTGCCACGTTTATGACCGCTATGAATTCCTTTGAACTGGCGATTCCCATTACCGCGGCCATCGCCATCCACAATATCCCCGAAGGAATTGCCGTGGCCGTGCCCATTTATCACGCCACGGGTAGCCGCAAAAAAGCGTTTTGGCTGTCGTTTGCTTCGGGGTTGGCAGAGCCTTTAGGCGCCGTTATCGCCTACCTGTTTTTAATTCAGTTTTGGAATCCGGTGTTGGATGCGCTCATCCTAGCCATCATTGCCGGCATTATGATATTTATTTCATTGGATGAACTCTTGCCCAGCGCCGAAAAATACGGCAAGCATCACCTATCAATTATTGGCCTTGTGACGGGGATGGCCATTATGGCAATGAGTTTATTTTTGTTCATTTAAAGAAAGCAATCGCTCAAAAATGATTAACTTTGCTCATTATCTATAGTAAAAAACATGACTACCGATTTAAAAGCTATTGGAGAACGAATTAAAGGGTTGCGCGACGCGGTGGACTTCACACCCAACGAAATGGCACGACGCCTTGAACTGGAAACCGACACCTATTTGGGATACGAAAACGGCACCAACGATATTTCCATTTCGGTGCTAAAGCGCATTGAGAAAGAGTTCAAAGTTGACTTAGCCACGCTTATGTTTGGCACCGAGCCCAAAATGTCATCTTATTTTGTCACGCGAAAAAACCAAGGCCTCGCTGTGGAACGCGTTTCTGCGTATAAATATCAGTCGCTTGTTTCGGGATTTACCAACAATATTGCCGAAGTATTTATCGTTACCGTGGAGCCTAAGCCCGTGGAAACCGATTTTTTCGTGAACATCCACTCCGGCCAAGAATTCAATCTCGTGCTCGAAGGCAGCCTGCTTTTTCACCACAACGGCAAAGATATTACACTCAACGAGGGCGACAGCATTTATTTCGACTCATCGCTTCCCCACGGAATGAAAGCGTTAAACAACCAACCGGTGAAGTTTTTGGCTGTGGTGATGCAGTTGTGAAACATTTAATCAATTGTTAGTCAATTGTTATTCGGTAGTTATTCAATGGTTAGTCGATTGTTAGTTTATTCCACACCGCGAAGAATAACACGAACGAAGCGAGTAAATAACGCGCGAAGCGAACATCGCGAAGCAAAATTATTTTAGGTTATTATGATAGAGAGATTTTTAACGCAAACATCGTTCTCATCGCATCAAGATTTTGTTGAGAACTATAAAATAATCGTTCCCGAAAACTTTAATTTCGCCTACGACGTGGTAGATGAATGGGCGAAAACACATCCCAACAAACGCGCCCTTTGTTGGACCAACGATAAGGGTGAACACCACGACCTTAGCTTCAGCCAATTAAAGGAATTGTCAGATAAAACCGCTTCGTTTCTTCTTTCCGAAGGAATTGAAAAAGGCGATATGGTGATGCTCATTCTTAAGCGCAACATCGAGTTTTGGTACACCATTTTGGCTCTGCTCAAAATTGGCGCCGTGGCCATTCCCGCCACGCATTTGCTCACCCACAAAGACATTGTTTATCGCGCTAACGCGGCAAGCGTAAAAGCCATTATTACCACCCAAGACGATGCGTTAACAGACCACGTGAACCAGGCAATGAGCAAATCGCCCACGGTAAAAAAGCGCGTAATGATTGGCGACACCATTCCCGAAGGATGGGTTGACTTTCACCGGGGAATAAACAACGCCGCGCCGTTCAAAAGGCCCGAGCAAGTAAATAAAAACGAGGACATTATGATTCTCTACTTCACTTCGGGAACCACCGGGCAACCCAAAATGGTGATTCACGATTTCACCTATCCACTCGGGCACATCACCACCGCCAAGTTTTGGCACAACCTGCACGAAAACAGCGTACACCTTACCGTTGCCGATACCGGCTGGGCAAAAGCCGTTTGGGGAAAACTTTATGGCCAATGGATTGTGGGTGCCTGCGTTTTTGTGTACGATTTTGAGGGCCGCTTCGTCCCCGCAGATATGCTCGCGATGATATCGAAATACAAGGTAACTTCCTTTTGCGCTCCACCCACCATCTTCCGCTTCTTAATTCGCGAAGAATTAAGCAAATACGATTTATCGGCGCTGGAATATTGCACCACCGCCGGTGAAGCGCTCAACCCATCAGTTTACGACACGTTTTACAAACAAACAGGCATTAAAATGATGGAAGCCTTCGGGCAAACCGAAACCGCCCCCACCATTGTCACCTTCCCTTGGATGGAACCCAAACCCGGTGCCATGGGTGTTCCCAATCCGCTCTACCATATGGACTTGCTCACGCACGATGGCCGCTCGGCAGAAGACGGCGAACAGGGCGAAATTGTGTTTCGCACCGATGGCGGCCGCCCGCTGGGGCTTTTTATGGGCTATTACCGCGATGAACAACTCACTAAAAGCGTCTATGCCAACGGACTTTATCGCACAGGCGATATGGCGTGGCGCGATGAAGATGGCTACTTTTGGTTTGTGGGACGAACAGACGACATCATTAAAAGTTCCGGTTACCGCATTGGCCCGTTTGAGGTGGAGAGCGCCGTTATGACGCATCTCGCCGTGGTGGAATGCGCCATTACCGGTGTTCCCGATGACATTCGCGGGCAGGTGATTAAAGCCACCATTGTTTTGGCGCCGCAATACAAAAACAACGCCAACGACGCCTTGGCACGCGATATTCAAGAGCACGTGAAAAATGTTACCGCGCCATATAAATATCCGCGCATTATTGAGTTTGTGGATGAGTTGCCCAAAACCATCAGCGGCAAAATCCGTCGCGTGGAAATTCGCGAGAAAAATAAATAATTGCAAACAATACACTCGTTAAAACGTTAAAACATAGAATTAATAAAAGTTTTTTTATGAAAAAAGCATATGTATTTCCCGGACAAGGCGCGCAATTTGTGGGCATGGGAAAAGATTTGTACGAAACATCGCCTTTGGCGAAAGAAATGTTTGAAAAGGCCAACGAAATTCTCGGCTTTCGCATTACCGATTTAATGTTTGAAGGAACCGATGAAGACCTTCGTCAAACGAAAGTAACACAACCCGCCATTTTTTTGCACTCGGTGATTCTAGCAAAAACATTGGGCGATGATTTCAAACCCGATATGACCGCCGGACACTCTCTTGGCGAGTTTTCGGCATTGGTTGCCGCCGGCGCTTTATCGTTTGAAGACGGATTGAAATTGGTGTACAAACGCGCGTTGGCTATGCAAAAGGCGTGCGAACAAAATCCATCTACCATGGCGGCTATTTTGGCACTACCCGATGAAAAAGTAGAAGAAATTTGCAACGAAATTGACGACGTGGTAGTTCCCGCCAATTACAACTGCCCAGGACAAATTGTGATTTCGGGCTCAATGGCGGGCATTGAAACCGCTTGTGCCAAAATGAAAGAAGCCGGCGCCAAACGAGCCCTTCCGCTCAAAGTAGGTGGCGCTTTCCACTCACCGTTAATGGAACCAGCCAAAATGGAGCTGTCGGAAGCCATAGAAGCCACGCATTTCTCAACACCTTTATGTCCTGTTTATCAGAACGTTTCCACGGTAGGCGAAACCGATCCCGCGGTGATTAAGGCAAACTTGGTTGCGCAACTTACCGCACCCGTTAAATGGACACAATCGGTGCAAAACATGATTGCCGATGGTGCCACCGAGTTTATCGAGTTGGGCCCTGGAAGCGTGCTTCAAGGCTTGGTATCGAAAATAAGCAAAGAAGTTGCCGTATCCGGCAAACAGTAAACAACACCGCTCAACGCCCAACGCTCAACGCTCAATGCCCTACGCTCCACGCCAAAAGCATTAAGCTTTGTTAGCTAAACTTATTTGTTAAAATCAAAAATAGAAAATACTTTTGTTTGTTACATACAATCAACTAAAACAAAAACGCATATGAAAAAATTAGTAATGATACTTGCCATAGCAGCCTTTGGAATTTCTGCTTACGCGCAAGATGTGTTTTTCTCTGCCCCCAATTACAACGAAATAGAGAAGAACATAAAAAATGAAAATTCATCTTATTATTATCCTCAGTTAATGGAACGCTATATGAAAGGCGATCCTACTTTAACAGCCGAAGAAGGCCGTCATCTGTATTTTGGGTATGTATATCAACCCAATTACGTGCCCACAGACACCTCTTCTTACAACAACCATTTGGCACAAGTATTGACAAAAACATCGTTTTCAACAACCGATTACAACAATATTCTTCAATATGCCGATGCTCTTTTGGCGGAAGACCCCTTTAACTTAAGAGCGCTGAACGCCAAATTATTGGTGTATGCCCAGCAAAACAACGTGGAGGAATACAAAATCGTGGCACAAAAAAGAAAAGTGGTGCAAGACGCAATTGTGAGCACCGGCGATGGAATGAGCGACAAAACGCCTTTCTACGTGATTAAAGTGGCGCACGAATACGATTTGTTGCCCTTCTTGGGATACAAATTTGGCGGCGTGGATAAAATTGTGAAAAACAAGAAAGTAAATTACCTTTCGTTAGGAAAAAACCGCTTTGAAGTGGAGCGAGTTTATTTTGATATCACGCCCATAATGAATTATGTAACCACCCAAGGTGGCGGCAAAATGTAAGCACTATTTTACGTTATAAAAGAAAAGCCGAAGGATTTAAAACTTCGGCTTTTTTGGCTTTAAACGGTGGCTTTTGTGCGTCACTTAGTATCACAATTTTTCTAGTGCGTCAAAATCTATAACCGGAGGCTTATTTTCTTTTTCTCGGGAAAAAGTGGCGCCAAATTCGGTGGAATCGGAAAAGAAGCCACAATTCCGAAGATAAAACTTATTTCGGCTTTCATCGTATCCTCCTTGATAATCTCGCCTTACGCCCGCTTTCGCGGTGGCATCGTGAGTAAATCGCGCGTCGGTAGCTTCCAGCCATTCGCCATTCAACGTTCTAAACCACTGATTGCCGAAATAAACTTTGCGGCTTAGATACCCTTGGTTCGGAATAAAATTTTCCAAAAACGAATGCGCGCGTGTATAGTGTACATCTGTTTGCGGACGTAAGAAACTCGCAATCAACCTCCATCTATTTTCATCTGTGGCATAAAAATAAGATGTGTAAATGGTATTGCCTTCTCCATCGGGATAAATTTGGGTGAGAAATTTATACGTATTTCCGGCTTGCCAGTTATATCGGAGAAAGCTTTGCCCACCCGATCCTTCGTTTCCAAACTCTCCGATATGCACACCTTCGCCTTTGCGAAGCAATTTAATTTTAAGGCTATCGGGAATTAGTTTAGGGTCTTGCGTGTCGAAAGGGCTCCAAACGGAAAAGAGCACGCGGCGCTCCTCTTCGGAATTGCATTGCATACCGAAATAACCTTCGCCAAAACCGTTGGCCATATAATAGCTGCCAATGATATCTTCTCCTTCGGGCACGGTCACTTCGTTGTAGAACCACTCGATGGTTTCTTCGGGCATCGTGTAACTCAGGTGCACCGATGGCCCTCGCCTGCCCCAATAATCTGAAAAGTTATCCACATACACCATTGCCGAATCGGCAGACTGAACCGTAAATGAGGTTACCTCTGCAAACGTGTCGCCACTTTTTTGGTTTCCTTGCAACGAAATAGCATAATAACCAGCCGAAGGAATGTTAAATTTTCCCACAGGCACATCAAAATTGCCTTGTTTCACTTTTAGTTTCGTATTTTTTTCTAAAAAAGAAACCGTGAAAGCCGACGCACCCAACGAAGTGCCTTTTACGCGCAAATGAACCGTCTGCGGTGTAGAAAAGTACACATACGTGTTGATGTTGGAGCGAGCATCTGTCCAATTTTCCAATCCTTTGTCGGTAATGGCGGCGCCATCGGCGTATTCCGTAACATAGGCGTTGCCGCTTAATTTTATTTCGTGCCCCATTTCTTGCGCAGTAGATTTTCCAATCAGCAATACAAAGGCAAATAGCAGGATAATAGTTTTTTGCATGTTAAGTATGTTTTTTTGAAACGTAAAGATAACTTTTTCCTGTGAGAATTTGTTATATTCTTACACTGTTTTGAGTTGGAAGTGGATATCGCACCGGAACTCAAACCCGTTACTCATCAACTAAAATATAACTGATATGGAAAAAGACTACAATTTATCAAACGAAGAGATGCCTGACAGCATCCCCGACGAAGAGGTAACAAAACTTGACCCAAACCGTGAGTACAACCCTGACAAACAGGATGAATTTCTCAGAGACCCGAATCGGCTTGCCGACCCCGACAGGCAACTTCCGGAAATGGATCCGAACAGAATTTAACGCATAAAAAAACCGATAGCCGTTTTTAAACACTATCGGTTTTTTGTTTATATCTATCTCTGAACAAAATTATTACCTATTTCCTCGGCCTTTGTTGCCGTTATTGCCACGCCCGTTATTTCCTTTTCCTTTATTCCCTTTGTTGTTCATTTTTTGGTTGTTGGCATTTTTTTGAAAAATACTTTTCTTGCCTTTTCCGGTTTTAATCACACCGTTATCGAAAATATACACTCCTTTTTTGGCTACTTTCGGGTCTTTTCGTTTTCCGTAATCCCCATATATGCCACGCCAGGTTTTTGATGATCTTCCCATCGTATTTTTCATTCGGTGGAACGCCGCAGATCCGGGTTTAATGCCATAACGTTGCGCCATTACACCCCAACCTTGCCCGTTGGAACGTCCATCGCGATACACGCCAAAGATATCGGGCACGGGAATTCCTAACACTCTGCTAAACTCCAACGCCAACGCAACATTTCCCCAGTTGTTGTCGAAATTGTTGTAGTATTGATTCAGCGTGCTTTGCGGAACGCCGTAATAATTGTAGTACAAATCGGCTACTTGGGCATTTGAATACCCTTTGGCATATCCGTTTATATTAGTCACATACACATTAAAATCTTGTGCAAACAGCGTCACGGAAGCCAAGACTAAAACTATGGATAAGAGTAACTTTTTCATCATGTTCGGTTTTTTATGCGTTTATAAATCAATATCCTATTTATACGTATAAGACAATTAACCGAACAAAAAGTTTAAAAATCTGCTATTCTTCTATTTTTTTGACAAAAGATAATAGTCCAAGATGGTTAACGCCGCCATTGCTTCCACAATGGGTACCGCGCGGGGCAACACACAGGCATCGTGCCTGCCACGCGCTTTAATGGTTGTGTCTTTTCCTTCTTTATCAACGGTTTGCTGTTCTCTGAGGATGGTGGAAACGGGTTTGAAAGCCACACGAAAATAAATATCCTGTCCGTTGGAAATGCCGGCCTGAATGCCACCGGAGTTATTGGTGCGGGTGCTGATTTTGCCATTATCATCGAAAAAAGAATCGTTTACTTCCGATCCGAAACGGCTCACATCGAATCCGTGCCCGTATTCAAACCCTTTCACAGCGTTGATGCCCAGCATGGCGCTTCCCAACGCCGCGTGCAACTTCCCGAAAACGGGTTCGCCCAAGCCGATGGGCGTACCTTCTATCACACACGTGATGATTCCGCCAATGGTATCGCCTTTATACTGAGTTTCTTTGATGAGTTTTATCATTTGCTCCGCAATTTCTTCATCGGGGCAACGGACAGGCGTATCTTCAATTTTTGAAAAATCGTATTTTTTGTAATCGTTTTCTAATTTGATATCTCCCACCTGCGATGTGTATGCGGTGATGGATACGCCAATTTGCTTCAGGTATAACTTAGCTACCGCTCCCGCCACCACGCGCGACAAGGTTTCGCGTGCCGAAGAACGGCCTCCTCCGCGATGGTCGCGAATGCCATATTTTTTTAAATAGGTAAAATCGGCGTGCGACGGGCGGAAAACATCTTTCAGGTTATCGTAATCGGACGATTGCTGGTTTTGGTTTCGCACCAAAAAACCGATGGGCGCGCCGGTGGATTTTCCTTCAAAAATACCCGATAAAAACTCCACCGCATCCGCCTCTTCGCGAGGGGTTGTAATTCTGGATTGCCCGGGGCGTCTTCGGTTTAGTTCCGATTGAATGAAATCCATATCGATTTCCAAGCCGGCAGGGCATCCGTCAATTACTCCGCCCACAGCAACGCCGTGCGATTCACCAAAGGAAGTTAACCTGAATATGTTTCCGAATGTGTTCATTGCTTCAAAAAGAGTACGTTATTCTTTCTTTTTTGTTGTTTTTTTAGCCGTTGTTTTCTTCGCGGTTGTTTTTTTGGTTTCCGTTTTCTTGGCCTTCTTGGTCGGTTTTTCTTTTTTACCGCTATCGGCAATTATTTGTCGGCATTCTTCGAGCGTCAACTCTTGCGGAGTAAACTTTTTGGGTATTTTATAGTTCGTTTTCTCGAAAGAAATATAGGGTCCATATCGTCCGTTTAGCACTTGCAACGCGGGCTCTTCTTCAAACGTTTTAATGATTTTCTCCCGGTCTTTTCTTTCTTTTTCCTCAATTAAAGCAATAGCTTCCTCCAACGATATGCTCATTGGATCGGTATCTTTGGGAATGGAAACAAATTTATTATCGTGGCGCACGTAGGGGCCAAAGCGGCCAATGGCCACCGTTACTTCTTTATCGCGAAACGCGCCCAATTGACGCGGCAATTCAAACAACTTCAGCGCTTCTTCCAAGCTGATGGTTTCGATGGATTGCGTTTTTTGCAACGACGCGAAACGTGGTTTCTCCTCTTCATCGGGGGTGCCAATTTGTGCCAGCGCACCATATCGGCCAATTTTAACCGATACTTGCCGGCCCGATTTGGGATCAACACCCAACACGCGTTCACCCACTTTGTGCTCGGTTCGCATTTGGGCGGTTTCCTCCACAATGGGATGGAATACTTTATAAAAATCGGCTATCGACTTATTCCACACCTCTTTGCCTTCGGCAATTTTATCGAAACTTTTTTCCACTCTGGCGGTAAAATTATAATCGATAACGGAGGGAAAGTATTCCACCAGAAAATCGTTTACCACCGAACCGATATCGGTTGGCACCAGTTTATTTTTATCGGCACCTACAATTTCAGTTTTATCATCGTCTTTAATTTTGCCGTCTTTTAGCGTCAGCACATTATAAGCGCGCTCTTCGCCTTCCACGTTTCTTTTTTCCACATATTCCCGATTTACAATGGTGGAAATGGTGGGCGCGTAGGTAGAAGGGCGGCCAATTCCCAACTCTTCCATTTTGCGCACAAGCGATGCTTCGGTATATCGCGGAGGGCGTTGCGAAAACCGCTGTGTGGCCGTAGTATCTCGCATAGCGAGTTTCTCGCCCTCTTTCATTGGAGGAAGGATTCCCGATTCGTTTTCGTGGTTTTCATCGTCGGTTCCTTCTAAATAAACACGCAGGAAACCATCGAATTTAATTACTTCGCCCACGGCGGTGAATTTTCCTTCGGCACCGGAAGCATCAATGGTGATGGTTGTTTTTTCCAGTTCGGCATCCGCCATTTGCGAAGCGATGGTGCGTTTCCAAATTAGCTCGTAGAGCCGTTTTTCTTGCGCCGTAGCGCCCGCCGCATGCTCGCTCATAAAGGTGGGGCGAATGGCCTCGTGCGCTTCTTGCGCGCCTTTGGCTTTGGTGGAATACTTGCGCACTTTCACGTATTTTTCGCCATATTGTTCCGTAATTTCGGTTTTCGCGGTGTTGATGGCCAATCCCGAAAGATTCACCGAGTCGGTACGCATATAGGTGATTTTCCCGGATTCGTACAACCGTTGCGCCACCATCATGGTTTGCGCTACGGAAAATCCGAGTTTTCTGGATGCTTCCTGCTGCAAGGTGGATGTGGTGAAAGGAGCTGCGGGCGATTTTTTCGCGGGTTTTGTGGTGATGTCTTCAATGCTAAACTCCGCGTTTTTAAGTTTTCCGAGCAACGCCAGCGCTTCATCTTTGGTTTTCAGGCGTTTGTTGTATTCGGCTTTCAATTCCACCGTTTCGCCGTTTTCTTCTTTGGTGAAAATGGCGATGATGCGGTACGCCGATTCGCTCTTGAATTGCTGTATTTCACGTTCGCGCTCCACAATAAGCCGCACGGCTACCGATTGCACACGGCCGGCGGAGAGCGCGGGTTTTATTTTTCGCCACAACACGGGCGAGAGTTCAAACCCCACAATGCGGTCGAGTACGCGGCGCGCTTGTTGGGCATCGACAAGATTTTTATCAATGTTGCGCGGGTTTTTTATGGCTTCTTGAATGGCGTTTTTGGTAATTTCGTGGAAAACAATGCGTTTTGTGTTTTCTTCTTTTAAATCCAAAGCATCAAATAAATGCCACGAAATGGCTTCTCCTTCGCGGTCTTCATCCGATGCGAGCCAAACGGTTTCCGCTTTTTTGGCAGCGGCTTTCAGCTCAGAGACCACCTTTTTCTTGTCGGCCGGAATTTCATATATCGGTTTAAAATTATCTTCGATATCGATACTGAAATCCTTCTTTTTTAAATCGCGGATATGCCCGTAACTCGACATCACGTGATAATCGTTGCCTAAAAATTTCTCAATTGTTTTCGCCTTTGCCGGTGACTCAACGATGACCAAATTTTTTTCCATTCAAATAACCTTTCTTGTTTTTGTTAGTGCGCAGTGCCTGCTTTGAGGTTGCAAAAGTAGTAATTTTGTGGCAGCTAAAAGAATTTTTCAAAAAATTGTTATATAATAATGTGTGGGATAAGAAGAGAAATTAGAAGTTAGAAATTAAAAATGAGAAGGTTAAGGAAGATTTGGGATTGTAGATTTCAGATTTTAGATTTGGAGTTTTCAAATTCCACGCCGTAGATAGTGGCGAGGGTGTCATGCAAATGTTGAGATTCCGATTTTCTTATTTGGATATGTATCGTGCAACTGGATTGAAAGTCTTGTTTCCAAGTGGCGTTTTCAAATTGTTTGAGCACGCGCATCACATCATTCAATAAAATGTAATCGAAACGAATGGTGAAGGTTTCGTCAATGGTTTTTTCTACGATTTCGGCATTTGCGATGGCATCCGCGGCGGCTTCTCGGTAGGCTTTTATTAAACCGCCTGTTCCCAAAAGCGTGCCGCCGAAATAACGAATGACCAGAACAAGTACATTGGTGAGTTCGGCGGAATTTATTTGCCCGAGAATGGGGCGCCCGGCCGTTCCGGAGGGTTCGCCATCGTCGTTGCTACGAAAATCATCGCGCGCGGCACCCAGCATATAGGCCCAGCAAACATGACGGGAGTCGTAGTATTTTTTACGATGCTCATCCACAATTTCTTTTACCTCATCCGCCGTTTTTACGGGGAAAATAAACGAAAGGAACTTGCTTTTTTTCTCGGTAATATAGCCTTCGGCAGGGGATTCTATGGTTTTGTAGGTGTCGGACATGCCAACAAAAGTACAAAAAAGATTGATAAGGTTGGAATTTGGTATAAACCGAGCTACATTTATAAGGGCAGTTTAAAACTGCCAGTTGTTTTAGAAGAAAGCTACAAGATTTTTATCATGATTGTAATCTTCTAAAAGATTATCAACCGCAACAGTCATTCTTTCCTTTATTTCGTTCTTTCTAATTGATTTGAGCGTCTCCTCAACTACCCATATTCTTTTTGTTAGCGGTAATTTTTTTATTTCTCTTAATATTTCTGCTGCTTCCATTATATGCTCGAAATGATTAAATTTATTCTTACGAAACTACGAAATCTATTTCAATTGACAAAGGATTTATTTTCAACAAAAAATATCATTACTGACTGACTAAAATTTATCCGCAGGACAAACCCGTGCCTAATCCTCAATTTTAATTGGGGGGAATGGCAAAATTAACGCGCATAAACTCTGCAAGAGTTTCCCAATCCGTTTAAAGGAAACGCCTACAGCGTTTTATTCGTCTTTCACGTTTACTACCCCCAATTTCATTGGGGGTTATGCACAGAAAACTTCTACGAAGTTAAAACGCGGACTATTCGTTCAATCAATTTGCTAAAACGATTTGCTGATAAAGACTTCAACTGATTTGCCGGAATTTTGTCGGTCAGTAGTGAAAAAACATAAATAAATTAACGGGCCGGCTCAAAGCCGCCCCGTTAAACAAATTATTTCATTTATCCGTTGACTCGTTTTCAAAAGAGCCAAAGTTCAGGAAATAATTACCCGCATTTTGATGCGCCGCAATTGCGGCATTTTAAACAACCTTCTTGATAAACCAATGTTTCTTGACTGCATACGGGACATTTCTGCCCTTTCATTTCGGTATCGTTGGGCAGGTATTTTTTGAGGGCCCGCTCCACCCCGTTTTTCCACGTGTTGATGGTTTCGCTGTCCAACTCCAGCCCCGAAACCAGTTTAATTACCTGGTCAATGGGCATCCCATAGCGCAACACGCCCGAAATTAGTTTCGCGTAGTTCCAATACTCGGGATTAAATTTGCTATCCAACCCTTCGATGGTTACCTTGTAACCGCGGCGGTTTTGGAATTGGAAATCGTAATGCTTGGTACCGTCTTCGTAATAGGCCTTGATGATTTTTCCCGAATTCACGCTTTTGGGCAACATAATGCCGTCGTCTTCATCGTTTAAACCGGTGAAAATTTCATATGGACGGCCATCGAGCAACCCAATGAAGGCAATCCATTTCTCTTTATTGTTCTGGAATTTAATCACATCGGCTTCCAGCTCGGTGGGCCTTGAGGTGACCACTTGCGGCAATTCGTAGCAATCTTCATCTTTTTCTTTTTTCTCTTCGTTGGTGATGAGCACGCCCGCGCGCGAGCCGTCGCGATACACGGTACAGCCTTTACAGCCGCTTTTCCAAGCTTCCATATAAAGTTGGCCAACCAATTCTTCGTCCACATCGTTGGGCAAATTAATGGTTACGCTAATAGAGTGGTCCACCCATTTTTGAACGCGCCCTTGCATTTTCACTTTTTGCAACCAATCCACATCGTTGGAAGTGGCTTTGTAATAGGGCGATTGCGCCACCAACGCATCCAATTCCTCGGTGGAGTATTTTTTGGTGGTTTCGTGTCCGTTGGCCTCCATCCAAGTAACAAATTTGTGATGGAAAACAACGTATTCTTCCCACGAGTCGCCGTTTTCATCCACGAAATCTATTTTCACGTCCTTATCGTTAGGATTCACTTTGCGGCGGCGTTTATAAACGGGCAAAAACACGGGTTCGATTCCCGACGTGGTTTGCGACATTAAACTGGTGGTGCCGGTTGGAGCAATGGTGAGACAGGCAATATTTCGACGGCCGTATTTCACCATATCTTCATACATTTGAGGGTCTGACTCTTTCAAGCGATTTATGAAGGGATTATTTTTCTCACGCTCCGCGTCGAAAATCTCAAAAGCACCACGTTCTTTGGCCATTTCCACCGATGACGCGTAAGCGTTCAGGGCAACGGCTTTGTGCACTTTTTCAGAAAAATCGTTTCCTTCATCGCTTCCGTAACGGATTCCCAATGCGGCCAACATATCGCCTTCGGCGGTGATACCCACGCCGGTGCGGCGGCCTTGCAGCGTTTTGCGTTGAATTTTTTTCCACAACGTGCGCTCCGAAGATTTTACTTCTTCCGATTCCGGATCGGCTTCGATTTTTTCCAATATTTTATCGATTTTCTCTGATTCCAAATCGATAATATCATCCATAATGCGCTGCGCGAGACGAACGTGTTTTCCGAAAAGATCAAAATCGAAATAAGCGTCTTTCGTAAACGGATTCACCACATACGAGTAGAGGTTGATGGCGAGCAAACGACAGCTATCGTAGGGACAGAGGGGAATTTCGCCACACGGGTTAGTAGAAACGGTTTGGAAACCAAGGTCGGCATAACAATCGGGAACCGATTCACGCACAATGGTGTCCCAAAACAGCACGCCCGGCTCAGCCGAACGCCACGCGTTGTGCACAATTTTCTCCCACAATTCTTGGGCGTTGATGGTTTTCTTGTATTTGGGTTTGTCGGAATCGATGGGGTATTTTTGAACATACGGCTTTCCTTCGGAAGCGGCTTTCATAAACTCATCGTCAATCTTCACCGAAATGTTGGCACCGGTTACTTTTCCTTGCTCCAGTTTCGCATCGATAAAATCTTCCGAATCGGGGTGTTTGATGGAAACGCTCAACATTAACGCTCCACGGCGGCCGTCTTGCGCCACTTCGCGCGTGGAATTGGAGTATCGCTCCATAAACGGAACCAAGCCGGTGGAAGTGAGTGCCGAGTTTTTTACGGGCGACCCTTTCGGGCGGATGTGCGAGAGGTCGTGCCCCACTCCGCCACGGCGTTTCATAAGTTGTACTTGCTCTTCATCAATACGAATGATGGCGCCGTAAGAATCGGCGTTGCCATCCATCCCAATCACAAAGCAGTTTGACAACGACGCCACCTGAAAATCATTGCCAATGCCGGTCATGGGACTTCCTTGCGGAATAATGTACTTGAAGCGGTCGAATAAATCGAACAGTTCCTTTTCCGAGAGCGGGTTGGAATATTTTTTTTCTATGCGAACGACTTCTTTTGCCAATCGCCGGTGCATATCTTCGGGCGATTTTTCGTAAATATCGCCATGGCTGTCTTTCAACGCATATTTACTTACCCACACTTTTGCGGCGAGCTCGTCGCCTTTGAAATACTCAAGAGAAGCCTGATACGCTTCGTCAAAAGTATATGTTTTCTTCTTCATTGCATAAAGTTTAAAATGTTATACCGATTTTTCTCCGTAATTCAGTAATTAAGGTTTTTGGACTTTTTAATTAATTGAATATTTTTGAGAATACAATTTTATAACATCTTTTTAAATATGCCAAATAAAAACACATTTAGTTTTCAACAATTTTCAAAAGTTTCCCGTTTTAAAAATTAGAAACCTGATTAAAAGAGTATTACAATTTACAACCTCATCAAAAGTTTTCCAAAACGAAAACTTAGATTCATAATCAGGCAAATATAAAACTAAATCCTCGGCTATGAATATGCAATAAAAATATAAACAAAAAAATCACCCAAAGAGACGAACTCTCTGAGTGATTTAGTATTTACTATTTGTAAAAGTGGGTTATTTATCGAAATTCTTCACCGCGCCCATAAATAAAATGGCGCCGGTGGAATTTTCCTGAATCACATAAAGGAAAGGTTTGTTGGCGTTGAAAACCACTTTTCGGGGTTTGTCGGGATCAAAGGAAGTCACCTCCATTCCAACCGTGGTTACCGCAGCCGCTTCGGTGCCTTCTTCATCGGTGCTAATGTAGGTATCTTGCTTCACAAACGCTATATTGGCGCGCGCGTCAGACATACCGGAGAAATCCGCCTCGTTACCGTCAAAAGCAATTCCCATTCCCATGTCTATCAATACTTGGTTTAACTTTTTGCTATATTCTGTTTTAAATTTCGGGAGGAATAGATCAACTTTGGCACTACGCAACCGCGACAGGGTGTTTTGCCAATAATTAGCTTTTTCTAAAGCCGTTACTACATCGGTTTGTTTTTTGCCGCTTTTGGGTAACAAAACCAACATGCTAAACGCCTGGTTTCCATAGGGAAGTTGCACTACTTGCATGGTCTCATCTTCAGTATAATTAAATTCAGAAGTTTGCGCCATCATATCCACTTGCGTTTGCGTACCGTTTTCGGAGGTGAATGGCTTTTTGGATGTATTTTTTGTTTCGAATTGTGTAGTCCACATCCCTTTGAAATAAATGGCGTTCAGTAAGTACATTAAATCTCTGGGGTCTGTGCTATCAATCACTTTTTCGATTAACCCGTTCGTGTTATCGGATGCCCATTGATTAATAAGGTCTTTGGTTGCCGAATTTGAAAAATCTACCGATTGAACCTTGGCGTTATAATATTCGGTATTGGTTTCTATAAATTTTGGCTTAATGGCAATCTGCTCATTGGTAAAAATGGCATTTTCGATGGATAATTTTGTCTTCGGATCGGTTTTCAACAACGCTTCTTTCAACTTTTTGTAATAACCGTTTATGTCATCGTCGGTGTCGCCTTTCATTTTCAACGTTTGTTGCATATCTTTTTTAGTTTCACCGGCCGTGCCATTCCATGTCATTGCCAACGCCATGCTCAAGCTAAATGGCGACACCATAAAGTTTTGGTCTTCTTTCTTTGCTTCTTCCGCAAAAACTTTAGAGAAAAACTCAAAGGCGAATTCTTGGTCGGATGCCAGCATTGCTTTTTCATTAGAGCGCAACTCAATTTTAATGGGATCGGGCCCGTTATTTTGATCGATATCCGTTGCATTTTTGTCGCAAGAAGTGCCCATAAGCATCCCCGCGATTATAAGATAGGTTAATGGATTTGTTTTTATCTTCATAATTTTCGGTTTTAATTCGGTATAAAAATCGCTATTTGTTTTGACTATTTACTGTGACTATTTATATAGTATGATGAATTTTAACGCTCAAACGCTGCATCAAGTTAGTTAAAAATAATTAATTAAATCAGAACGGGCGGTGTTTTCAAGCCATTAGGCAAACACGCGGATTATTTAAAGGCTTTAAAACAGGCAATGTTAAATAGCGCAATCCAACAATTTGTCGGGCTATCTGCAAGGTGAAATCAGTTTCTTATATTCTCCATTCCAAAATAACAAAATTATTGTGTAATTTTGTACAGATTATTATTTCAACACATCCACATCATATAATATTTTTGCTTTATGAGAAAATGGCGCATTGAAGATTCGGAAGAACTATATAATATAAACGGTTGGGGAAACGGTTATTTCTCTATTAACGATAAAGGACACGTGCAGGTTACACCGCGCAAAAAAGAAAGCGGAAGCGTAGATTTGAATGAGTTGATGCGTGAGCTCTACCTTCGCGATGTATCGTCGCCCGTGCTACTCCGTTTCCCGGAAATTTTGGATAACCGAATCGAAAAAATTTCCAATAGCTTTAAACTGGCATCCAAAGAATATGAGTATCAAGGGCAAAACTATATTGTTTATCCCATTAAAGTAAATCAGATGCGCCAAGTGGTGGAAGAAATTGTTACGTATGGCAAACGCTTCCACATTGGACTTGAAGCAGGTTCCAAACCGGAACTTCACGCCGTGCTTGCCATTAACACCGACAATAATTCGCTCATCGTGTGCAACGGCTACAAAGATGAAAGCTACATTGAGTTGGCGCTTTTGGCAACAAAAATGGGCAAACAGGTGTTTTTGGTGGTGGAAAAACTCAACGAGCTACACTTGACCATTGCCATAGCCAAGCGATTGAAAGTGAAACCCAATATCGGCATTCGGGTGAAACTGGCCAGTTCCGGAAGCGGAAAATGGGAAGAATCGGGCGGCGATGGCAGCAAATTCGGACTTAACTCCAGCGAGCTTCTGGAAGCGCTAAACGTGCTGGAAGAACAAAAGATGACTGAATGCTTCCGATTGATTCACTTTCACATTGGCAGCCAAATTACTAAAATTCGCCGCATAAAAACGGCGCTTCGCGAGGCCGCGCAATTTTATGTGCAATTGCACTCAATGGGCTTTGCCATTGAGTTTGTGGATATTGGCGGCGGGCTTGGCGTGGATTACGATGGCACGCGCTCATCGTTTACCGAAAACAGCATCAACTATTCCATTCAAGAGTATGTGAACGACTCGGTTTTCGCGTTTGTGGATGCAGCCAATAAAAACGAAATTCCTCATCCCAACATCATTACCGAATCGGGACGAGCACTTACCGCGCACCATTCCGTGCTAATCTTTGAAGTGCTGGAAACGGCCACGCTGCCATCGTGGGAAGACGATAAAGAAATTCAAGAAGACGACCACGAATTGGTGAAAGAGTTGTACAAAATTTGGGATACGCTCACGCCTGCACGAATGCTGGAGTCGTGGCACGACGCGCAACAAATTCGCGAAGAATCGCTCGATATGTTCAGCTTGGGAATGTTGGATTTAAAAACCCGCGCTCACGTGGAAGAGTTGTATTTCTCCATTGCCCGGGAAATTCACATCACCAGCAACAGGGCAAAACACGCTCCCGAAGAGCTCCGACAGCTATCCAGCTTACTGCCCGATAAATATTTCTGCAACTTCTCGCTTTTTCAATCGCTCCCCGATTCGTGGGCCATTGACCAAGTGTTCCCCATTATTCCCATTCATCGCCTCGCCGAAAAACCCGATCGCACCGCTACGTTGCAAGACATCACGTGCGACTCCGATGGAAAGATAGCCAATTTCACGTCGCAAGACGGTTATCACTCTACGTTTTTGCCGGTGCACTCATTAAAGAAAAACGAACCTTATTATATAGGCGTTTTCCTTGTGGGCGCTTATCAAGAAATTTTGGGCGATTTACACAACCTTTTTGGCGACACCAACGTGGTGCACATCACCACCAACGAAAACGGCTATAATATCGAGCAAATAATTGATGGAGAGACCGTTGCCGAGGTATTAGATTACGCCCAATACAACGCGAAAAAGTTGGTAAGAACCGTGGAAACCTGGGTGATGAGTTCCGTGAAACAAGGCCGTATTTCAGTGGAAGAAGGAAAAGAGTTCCTGTCTAATTACCGCTCAGGCTTGTACGGATATACGTATTTGGAATAATCGTATGAAATCTCTGCCGACAAACAAAATTTAGTGCAGTTGCGGCATAGTGATTTCTTCGGTAATTTTTATATCGGTAAATCCCATTTCCTTCAAAAGAGAAGTGAGCGCCAGCTTTGCCTGCTCGGTGGATTCTTTGTAAATGCCCTGCTTAATGGCATCGCTGATCATCACATTTTTTTCGCGAGAAACGGCTTCGTTGTAATCCGATATTTTGATTGGGTTAAAGGCGTTTTCGCTTTCGTTGTACACTTCAATGGAGTTTTCATCGATTACCGTGTCCATTATTTTGGGTTTAGGAATGGAAACATGCACACTGCTTTCGTCAATTACATCAATTTTTATTCGGCTAAAATCAACGCCTGCTTTAATGTAGCCCGTATATTTCAGCAAGAAATACTTATCGGTTAACGGAATATTTATATTGAGTAGTTTTTTGTAATCTTTATACCCAATCACACCCGTGTAATTATACTTCACGAGCGCCAAATCTTGAATATACGAAATGCGGCTCATGATGGATGAGCTGTCGTAGCCACGTTTTTTATCCTGTTTGGTAATATTAACCACCAGCAAAACACCAAGCACAACGGTGGTAAACAGAAAAAACAGTGTCGATTTATTTATTTTTTTTGCAGGTTGATTCATTTTTCTCTCTTTTTCATTTTACAAAAATAGTAATTAAGTGGTTAGGAAAAATAATTAGAGAGGGTTTTAAATTATTTTGTGAAGAGCTAATTAGTTAAAAAATTTCAATTCCAAACAAATTGTAATATATTTGTTTGGAAATATATCCCTCAAATGGCATCGTTATCCAACATACAAAATTTTAATAATTTATTCAACGAATATCAAGAGCGATTCATTCGTTTTGCTATGAGCTATGTGAGAGACAAGCAAATAGCCGAGGACTTTGTATCGGAAGCGTTTGTTGCTTATTGGGAGAGGATACACCAGTTTTCGGAGAACGATAATCTCCCTGCCTATATCTTAACTATGGTGAAAAACAAATGCTTAAACCATTTACAGCACTTGCAAACACGGTATCGTGTTGAAAAAGAAATAAACGACCACGAAGTTTGGCTTTTAAACCTGAACATAAACACGCTACAAGCTTGCGATCCAGATTTTATTTTTTCGGAGGAGATTCAACAAATTATTGATGAAACCTTGAAAAAATTGCCGTCGAAAACACGAAAGATTTTTGTCCTGAATCGTTTCAACTATTTATCTTATAAGGAAATTGCAGAGAAAATGAACTTAAGCCAAAAAACCATCGAGTTTCATATATCTAAAGCACTTTCTCATCTTCGCTTAGCCTTAAAAGATTTCATTGTAGCCATAGTCTTTTTTATTTATTTTTATTAAAAACTCCTTCTTTTTGTTAGGGTACATGTCTTCTCATTTGTTATACTTATACAAAGTGATGAATTATACTACATGAACAGAGACATACTATACTGTTTTTTTGAAGGCACAGCAACTTTAGAAGAGGAAATGCAAATTAGGCAGTGGATGAACTTGTCGGATGCAAACGCACAATTTTTCAAACAAGAACGAGCTACCTATGATGCCCTATTACTAACCTCTCGAAAATTTTCGCACCAAAACAGAAATAAACGAATGCATTGGCTGCTGGGTTCGGTTGCTGCCGTTTTGCTTTTGCTTATTATCAGTGGGCTCTATTTTTTAAGTGCAACTGGCCCGACCGAATATAATACAATAATTGTTCCACCGGGACAGCGAATCAACGTTATTTTGGCAGACAACTCCAATATTTGGTTAAACGCCAATTCAACATTTCGTTATCCTACTCAATTTTCGCAAAAAACCAGAATGGTTTATTTGGATGGTGAGGGCTATTTTAATGTAAGTGAGAACAAGAAAAAACCGTTTATCGTGAAAACAAATTTAGGCGATATAAAGGTTACGGGAACTTCTTTTAATGTAGAGGCATATACGCGTTTCAACAAATTTGAAACCAGCCTTTTTGAAGGAAGCGTTGAGATTTATAAAAACAACACCAAACTAACCTCCCTAACTCCCAATGAAATAGCAAGCATAAGGGGTAACAATTTCACTATTGACAAAATAAAAGACAATGACAAATACCTATGGAAAAACGGGTTAATAGCTTTTAACAACAAACGGTTGGAAGAAATACTTTCCTCTCTCGAAAAATATTTTGATGTAAAAATACAAATCCATTCAACATCACTACCGAAACACACTTATACCGGAAAATTCCGGCAATCTGATGGTATTGATTATGCTTTGCGAGTATTACAGCGAAGCATACATTTCAACTATGAAAGAGATGAAGCAACAGGGACAATTTTTATAAAATAACCATTCACTGAAATTTTTATTGCCTATGATTTAAATAAATAAAAAGAAAAAATCGGCAAACGCTGCAACGTTTACCGATCACATGTTTCTGTCAACACTACCAAAAAAATTAATGTATTAACTAAAAACAATTACAAATGTATGAAGAAAAACAACTCCTTGGGTAATAATTTAACCGATAAAGTACCCATTAAACATTTTTTATTGATTATGCGCACAACTTTTATCCTTTTGTTTGTCTGTATTTTCTATACAATGGCAGAAAATGGTTACACGCAAAATGCCCGAGTAACCCTTAACAAGCGCAATGTCTCGCTTAAAGATGTGTTAAACGAGATAGAAAGTCAAACAGACTATCTGTTTATATACAACAATGAAGTAAATACAGCCGCAAAAGTATCGGTAAAGGCCAAACAACAGGCAGTTTCTAACGTGCTTAAATCATTATTGAAAAATAAAGATGTGGATTATTCGATGGAGGGGAACCATATCATCCTTTCCGCCGGAAAGAAAAAAGTAGAAAGTGATAAAGAAACGCTAAGCAAAGTTGTTCAACAACAAAAAAAGCGCATAAGCGGAACAGTTGTAGATGCGGCAGGAGAACCCATTATTGGCGCCAATGTGGTTGAAGCAGGCACAACTAATGGAACGGTTACGGACATGGATGGTAATTTCACCTTGAGCGTAGAAGAAGGTGCGAGTATCACTATAACTTATATAGGATATTCAGAACAAATCATGCAGATAGGTACTGCCAGTTCATACTCAATCACCTTGATAGAAGATTTGTATACACTTCAGGAAGTTGTCGCAATTGGTTACGGGACGACGAGAAAGGAAAGTCTAGTAGGCGCTGTATCCTCTGTTTCTGGTGATGAAATTGCTTCTGTCCACTCCACCAATGTTACAACTGCAATTTCCGGAAGACTACCAGGAGCTGTTGTAATTCAAGGTACAGGAGAACCCGGTCTAGATGATGCGAGAATTTTAGTAAGAGGTAGAACGACATTAGGTGATAATACTGGGCCTCTGGTAGTAATTGACGGTATTCCTGGAAGAAGCTTATATGAAATTGATTCAAATGACATAGAAAGTATATCACTTCTAAAAGATGCTTCTGCTTCAATTTATGGATCACAAGCAGCAAACGGGGTAATCTTGGTAACAACAAAAGAAGGTACTGTTGGAAAATTGGTAACCTATTCTTTCAATCAAGGATTTAAAACACCAACAATCCTTCCAGAAGTGGCAAATGCTGGAGAGTATTCCCAATACATCAGCGATTACCAAGATTATGAAGGTCTTGCTCGTTTATATTCAGATAGAGATATTGAACTTTTCAGGAATGGCAGAGATCCTTGGGAACACCCACAAACAGACTGGATGGGTGATTTGGTTAGAAAATGGGCATTACAGAGCCACCATAACTTGTCAATGAGTGGATCCTTTGAGAAAACTAGGTATTATGCTTCTATTGGATACCGTAATGATGAAGCAATGTATGCTCAAGAATCCACAAACTATAAACAATATAATTTAAGACTTAGACTAAACATTCCTATCACAGATTATTTTGATGCATCAGTTTCTTATGGTGGCTTTTTAACTTCAAGAAAATTTCCTACAACAGGGTCATATTATTTGGTAGGATGGGCAACACTAGTCGTACCTACTGAACCATCTTTTTGGCCTACAGGCGAGCCTGGCCCGGACTTTGAAAGTGGTGTTAATCCTGTTGTAAATACTAGCTTCGATGCAGGGTATGATATACAAAAAAATTATAAGAATGAGATCACTTTTAATGCATCATTTAAGCCGAAAAAAATTGAAGGACTTTCATTAAACGGTTACTTCACTTACGATGTATATAATGGTAAAAATAAATTCTTCAAAAAACCTTGGACTCTGTATTATGCCGATTGGGATTCTGCAACAAGAGACAGTGAAGGATTTATTACTGACATGAAATTAATTCCAAGGTTAAGAGGACTTGAAACACCTGAACTTAATGAATATAGTGGTAATAGTGTTCGTAAGATGTATAATGTTAATGCAAATTATTCAAAAGACTTTGGAGATCATTCTTTCTCAGCGTTTATCGGCTTTGAAGAATTATCCGAAAACTCAAGTGGCTTCAATGCATTCAGAAAGTATTACATTTCTGATTTGGTTCAAACTTTGGATGCAGGAGGAGATCAAGATAAAGACAACTCAGGATGGGAAGCTATTTATGCCAGACAATCATGGATCGGTAGGTTGAATTACGATTATAAAGACAAGTATTTATTCGAATTTATATTCAGAAGGGATGGTTCACTCAAGTTTCCCCCTAATAGTAGGTGGGGAAATTTTCCCGCCGTTTTGTTTGCTTGGCGCGCTTCTGAAGAAAGGTTTTGGAAAAACAATCTCTCTTTTATAGATTATTTTAAGTTTAGGACATCGTATGGTCGCATGGGAATGGATCCTGGCGCGCCATTTCAATATATAAACAAATATAGCTTGGCACCCGGCATGACAATGGGAACTAACAAAGTTGTGAATACCAAGATTTATCAATCTGTAATTGCCAACCCAAACATAACTTGGGAGAAACAGTCTACTTTCAATATAGGTTTCGACTCACATATTCTAAACAGGTTATTCCACCTAAATGCAGAGTTCTTTTTTAATGAAAGATCTGATATTTTATCACCACGTGATGCGTCAGTTCCGGCATACACTGGTCTATCACTACCATCTGAGAATATTGCGATAGTTAATAACAGAGGATTTGAAGTTGACGCAGGTTATCATAAGCAGATCAATAACGATTTGAGAATAAATATCAACGGAAATATAAGCTGGAATAGGAATAAAGTTGTTTTTACAGACGAGCCAGCCAGATCAGTTCCATGGCAAGTAAGAACAGGCCATCCATACGGCACTCATTTGGTTTACAACTCCTTAGGCATATTTAAAACTCAAGAAGACGTTGATAATTATCCACATTGGTCTGGTGCAAAACCAGGTGATGTCATTTTTGAAGATGTTAACGGTGATGGGGTCATTAATGCAGATGATAGAATATTAATTGATAAAACAGACGCACCCGAATTGTTCTACGGCCTTATGATAGATCTAAATTATAAAAACTGGGCTATATCAATACAGGGGCAGGGACAAGGTGATTATTTCAAAAGTGTAATAGGTGGAAATAGAGGAATTGGTCAGAATGTTTTCAAATGGATGGCAACTGATTACTGGACACCTGAAAATAACAATTCTAATGTTGCGAGACCGTTTCACAGAGCGGATCAATACTGGTCTTATCTAAGCAACGCAAATACTTATTGGTATGACAATATGGCATATTTCAGGCTTAAGAATGTTATTGTAAGCTACAATTTACCGCAGAATTTCACATCTAGCATTGGGCTTAAAAATGTAAATCTATTTGTATCAGGATATAATTTACTCTTAATTCATTCTAAACAAAGAAAATATGATCCTGAAGTTGGTGATCCTCAGACCTATCCAGCTATGAAAACATTATCGTTTGGTGCAAGGATTGATTTCTAATTAATAAAAAATATCAGGATATGAAAAAGAATATTATAAAATCTATATTTATTATTTGTGTTACCTCAATTATAATAAGCGCATGTACTGACGTTCTCGACCAAAGTCCAGTAGATTCATTTAATGAAGAATCTCTTTTCCAGGACGTAAATTTAGTTGAAGCGTTTCTGTATCAATGTTATGATGTTATTGGAGGTAATCGTGAAGAGGTATTAGGAATGCGTGAAGACCTGTTGTCTTCTTCAACTGATGAACTCCTTAATATCCATAGAGCGGGGCAAACAACATTTACAAAAGGTAATCTAACTCCAGATTACTTAGGACATTTTGGGGACTGGAGATATGGCTGGCTACTTTGGAATGAAAACTATATGAATATAAAGAACGTCAACACACTTTTGAGTGGAATTGACAACGTCCCTGTCAGTACAGATGCTGATACAAAGAGAATCGAACAAATTAAAGCTGAGGCTTATTTCATAAGAGCATTTAATTACACCAATCTTCTTAGATCATATGGGGGAGTAATTTTAATTGATAAAAAACTTAACTTAGATGATGATTTTACTACTCAGCAAAGAGCAACCTTACAAGAGACTTTAGATTTTATATTGAGCGATTTGAACAATGCAATAGCAGGGTTACCGTTTAAAGGAGAAATCGAACAAGGTAGAGCAACAAAAGGTGCTGCAGCAGCTTTAAAATCTCGTTTGTTAAGTTTTTTATCAGGAGAACTAACTAATGGAGGTTATGAATCATCAAATCCACTTGTTTCACTTCAAGGTAATGTACGTAATCAAATACTTACGCAGGCAAAAAATGCTGCTAAGGAGATTATAGATGGAAATTATGGACAATACTTACTGACTGGCACTACTGAAGACCCACCATCCAATATGAGTGAGGAAGAAGTTATGACATATGCAAATAATTATGCTAGCATTTTTTTACAAAAAGGAGAATGGAACGATGAAGTGATTTTTGGTGTACAGTATCTGAATAGACAAGGGAACAGAGTCCGTAATAATTTATATTGGGGTCCAAATGGCTACAATAACTGGGGAAACAATGAGCCTATTGAAACTACGGTAAGACAGTACGAAATGAAAGATGGCACACCCTTTATATGGGATAAATATAATCCTGGAGAAATGAATGTAAGAGCTTTTTCAAGAGAACAACTGGAATCAGACCCTGAAAGAAATCCTTATTACGGTCGTGAGCCTAGATTTTACGCAAGCATTCTCTATGATGGTGCTTCTTGGAGAGAAAGGGCTTCTACAGACAACAAAGTTCAAATTGGACATACAATGACTGTTCCCGGTAATAGTTTAATTGGAAAAGATGTTTCAGCTGTTATGGCTCAAGTAGAATCAATGTCTGCTTCACTTATAGGTGGAAATGACTCGAGATCTGCTTCTAATCAAGCCTGGAATGGGACTAAGACTGGCTACTATTTGAAGAAAATGCTCGATGTGGAAATTGATGGCGAGCTTAACAATAATGAAAACTCATGGCTGGAAATCAGGTTTGCAGAAGTAATATTAGATTATGCTGAGGCGTGTATTGAACTTGGTGAAATTCAAGAAGGGCTTGAAGCTGTGAATATGATAAGAAACCGTGCTGGGTTACCAGATAGACCCTTAACCGTTGATCAGGAACAAGCACGTGAATGGTATAGGCATGAGAGGTTCATAGAAATGATGGCAGAAGGAGATAGATGGTACTGTATAAGAAAATGGATGATATGCGAAGATGTAATAACCGATTTTAGTCCTTTATACATTTATCACTTTAGTGATGGTGTCTCAGTTTATGTATATAATACTGAAACACTTGCAGACACAAGATCCTTTAATAGGGCCAACTATTGGCTGCCAATTACGAGAGATGAAGTAAATAAAGCTCCACAATTACAGCAAAATCCAGGATATAATTAATTTATAAAAACAATAACTATGACCTATTCAAGAAGAAAATTTATCAAGACAGCAGGATTGGCTACTGTCGGAACTATTATCTCTCCTAGGGTGACATTGGGGTCGAACTCGATTTGGACGTCCAACAGCAACACGCTGAAAGTGGGATTGGTCGGTTGTGGCGGCCGCGGGACAGGTGCTGCAGGAGAGGCGTTGAATGCAGATCCAAATGTGATTATTACGGCTATGGCTGACGCATTTGGAGATCAGCTTCAAAATTCTTATAATACTCTTAAAGAGAAATATGGAGCAAAAGTACAGGTGCCAGATAGCCACAAATTTACGGGGCTTGATGCATACCAAAAGTTAATAGATTCCGACATTGATGTTGTATTATTGGCAGCTCCCACCTGTTTCAGGCCTCAACATTTAGAAGCGGCAGTCAACGCAGGCAAACACATTTTCTGCGAAAAACCTTTTGCAGTCGACAGCCCGGGGTTACGTAAAGTTATGGCTGCTGTAAAAAGAGCAAAAGATAAAAACCTTTCGTTAGTTTCAGGTTTTTGTTGGAGATATCATCTTCCTAAAAGAGAAACTTTCTCAAAGGTGCTAGATGGACAAATTGGACAAATTCTCACCGCCGAAGCATCATACGATACTGGCGAATTATGGTATAAGGAACGTCAAAGCGGATGGTCTGATTTCGAATATCAACTTCGTAATTGGCTTTATTATAATTGGTTATCGGGAGACCATATTGTTGAACAAGCCATTCACAGTATAGACATGCTACAATGGGCTATGGGTGATGTCTCCCCTATCAGCGTTGTTGGTACCGGTGGAAGACAAAAAAGAACAGAGAAAAAATACGGAAATATTTATGACCATTTTGCTGTGATTTATGAATATCCCAACGGCGCAAAAGCATATTTCCGTTGTCGCCAACAAAACAACACAACTCCCGCTTACGCAGTAGAATTGGTTGGTTCTGATGGAAAATGTGTGGTGGATTGTCGGACTGGCCTTCACGAAATCACTGGTAAAAAACCATGGAAATACGATGATGAGACAAAATTTACCGATGCTGAAGCTTATAAAAAGTCAAAAGTAAGAAGTATGTATCAACAAGAACACGATGAGTTATTTGCCTCTATCAGAGCAAACAAGCCCATGAATGACGGCAAATGGATGACACGTACTAATCTACTAGCATTGGCAGGTCGTATGGCAGGATATACCGGACAAACAATTTCATTAGAAAAAGCCCTAGCTTCTAATGAAACATATTTTCCTGAAAATGTATTTTGGGATATGAAATATGATATTCCTATCGCTATACCTGGTATTACTGAATTTAAATAATATTACAATGAACAAACGGGAATTTATAAAATCCGCAGCCATTGTTGCAGGGGCTACAACCTTATCATCCATTGTGTCTGCAAATAGTTATCAGAATAAATCTTCTTCCTCAAAAAAAATGTCAACAGATAAAATAATCTTAAAGAAGGGATTAGTTTTTCAAATGATAAAAGAGGATTTATCGTTAGTCGATAAGTTTAAACTCGCAAAAGATATCGGTTTTGATGGAATTGAGTTGAATAGCCCCACGGAATTCAACATTCAAGAGATACTCAATGCCAAATCACAATCAGGAATTGAATTACCAACTGTTATCAATAAAGACCATTGGTCAAAACCTCTTTCTGATCCTGATCTAAAAGTAAGAGAAGAATGTATTAAATCTATAGCCAAATCTCTAGAAGAAACTCAAGAGTTTGGCGGGGATACAGTTTTAGTAGTCCCTGGCGTTGTTAATGACAAAGTTAGTTATGAACAAGCCTATAATACCTCATTAGATTCTATAAGAAGATTAATTCCATATGTTGAGAAGACCAGAATTCAAATAGGACTAGAAAATGTTTGGAACAATTTCCTTATAAGCCCTGTAGAAGCAAAAAGATTTGTGGATGAAATAAATCACCCATTAATCGGCTGGTATTTCGATATAGGAAACGTGTTACGCTATGGCTGGCCCGAACATTGGATAAAGACATTGAATTCTCGCATAAAAAAACTTCATATGAAAGAATTCAGCCGTGAATTAATGAATAACGAAGGATTATGGGCAGGATTTAAAGTTGAAATTTTGAAAGGAGATAATAATTGGCCTGCTGTGATGCAAGCAGTACGAGAAATTGATTATTCGGGTGGATGGTTAACGGTAGAAGTAGAAGGAGGAAACCGAAAAAGACTCCAGCAGATTTCGAAAGAAATGGATGAAATAATTAGCTATCTGTAAATTAGGAGTCCATTTCTTCATAAAAGGGTTGTCATTTAGCGCCAATGGCAATCCTTTTTATTTCCGTATTAGTAAATATATTAAGGAAGTTTTTATTTAAAATTTATAATTCCGTTAATTTTAAATACATTTGTTCTACATCAATCAAAATTACACTGTAGATATGAAAAAAATAATTTTAACTTTAACTGCGATATCATTCGCCTTGCTGAATAGTGGGTGTTCTTCAGGAAAATTCACATCAAAAGCCGAAAAAAACGCTTGGAAACTTTCTATGCAATCCTACACTTTTCATTTATTTTCGGCTGCAGAAGCATTAGAAAAAACACAGCAACTCGGCTTAAAATATATTGAAATCTATCCCGGACAAAAAATGGGTCACGACTTTAGCGATGCCGTTTTCGGGTACAATTTAAGCAATGACAATCAGGAAAAATTAAAAAAATTAGCTGCTTCAAAAGGCGTTAAGATTGTTTCTTCGGGAGTATGGACAGCCTCACGAGAAGAATGGGAAAAGATATTTTCCTTTGCTCGAAATATGGACATGGAATTCATTAGTGCCGAACCAGCGCGTGAAGATTGGGACGTGGTGGAAAGCCTTGCCAGGGAATACGGAATAAAAGTAGCCACCCATAATCATCCCAACGAAAACTCGTATTGGAAACCCGAAATCTTGCTCGACTATATTGGCCAAAGGGACGCGTTGTTAGGCTCAAGCGCCGATGTAGGCCACTTTAAACGAATGAATGTTGAACCAATATCAGCATTAAAGGAATTGCAAGACAGGCTTATTTCACTGCATTTTAAAGATATCGCTCCACAAGAGAACAACAACACATTTGAAGATGTGGTTTGGGGAACGGGTGTTTTGGATGTAAAATCTATGCTCCAAGAACTAAAACGTCAAAAATTTAAAGGTTACTTCACGATAGAATACGAAGCAAATTGGGAAAATAATTTACCGGAGATCAGGCAATCAATAGATTATTTCAATGAAATAGTCAACGAAATTTTATAAACGTGTTTTTACCTTTTCCGTTAACTTCAGCTTATATTTAGTGAATTTATTGAAATAAACTTATCTTTAACAAGAAAGACTCAATCGTTTTTCTTTTTTTGAAACTCTTTTTTCGTAATTTGCTCCTAGTAAGCTTTTAAATTTTACTATCTTTAGCATTTCAAGTTTATCCTTGAACAAAATGAACAGAAAAGATTTCATCAAATCGACTGTGGTCTTAGCCGGTGCAGCAGCTGTGGCACCCTTTGCTTCGGCTTCTATATTTCAAAACGAAACGGCTGAAAAGGTCGTCCTCAAAAAAAGCCTTGGGCTTGGAATGATAAAAGAAGAACTGTCGCTGACTGACAAATTCAAACTTGCAAAAGAATTGGGCTTTGACGGTTTGGAATTAAACAGCCCGGTTGATTTCAGCATGTCCGAAGTGTTGGAAGCCAAATCGAAATCGGGAATTGAACTTCCAACCGTTGTAAATAAAGACCATTGGAACTCGCCACTTTCCGATCCCGATCCCACTGTTAGAAAGAAATGCATCGACTCCGTATTGAGATCCTTACAAGAGATCAAAGAAATGGGAGGCGACACCGTGTTAGTAGTTCCGGGTGTAGTGAATGAAAAGGTTTCTTACGAGCAGGCATACATCACGTCGCAAAACGCGATCAGGGAATTAATTCCTTACGCTGAAAAAACCGGAATGCAAATAGCGTTGGAAAATGTGTGGAATAATTTTCTCATCAGCCCCGTAGAAGCCAAAACATACATCGATGAAATAAATCATCCGCTGGTAGGCTGGTATTTCGATATTGGGAACGTGTTGCGATACGGTTGGCCTGAGCACTGGATTAAAACGCTTAATTCGCGTATTATGAAACTCCACATCAAGGAGTTTAGCAGGGAATTAATGAATTCAGAGGGTTTGTGGCAAGGTTTCAATGTCGATTTGCTTAAAGGCGATAATAACTGGCCGGTTGTGATGAAAGCCATAAGGGAAATAAATCACAAAGGCGGTTGGCTGACAGCGGAAGTTCCCGGAGGAGATAGGACTCATCTGAAAAATCTCTCAACTCAAATGGATAAAATTATCAGTTATTTGAACAATTAAAAATATAAAAATGACGGACAAGAATAAATTATCAAGAAGAAATTTCCTTAAAAGTTCAGCAGCAATAAGTTCAATCGGAATTGCCGGCGGCATCCCTTTGCTGAGCTCCTGCTCATCAAAATCTAAAGACAAAAAAGCAGAGTTATCATTACCGCAATTGCTCAACCATGCACCCGATGGGCCCATACTAAAAGCCGGATTAATAGGCTGCGGTGGACGCGGAACAGGTGCCGCAATCGATTTTTTAAATGCGGGGCCGAATTTGCAAATAGTAGCTTTAGGCGATGTTTTTGAAGACAAATTAAACCATTGCAGAGACATTCTTAAAAAAGAGAAAAACGTTGAAATCCCTGATGAAAACTGTTTTATAGGTTTCGATAATTACGAAAAAGTGATCGATTCGGGTATCGATGTTGTACTGCTTTGCGCACCGCCTCATTTTCGTCCGGCACATCTGGAAGCTGCCGTAAATGCCCGAAAGCACATCTTTATGGAAAAACCCATTGCGGTTGATCCGGTGGGCGTGCGAAAAGTGCTAGCGGCCATAAAAAGATCAGAAACGCTGAATCTCAATATCATAAGCGGAACGGTGCGTCGTTCGCAAAAAGACTATCTGGAAACACGCCGCCGAGTGCTTAACGGCGAAATCGGCGATATAGTAGGCGCGCATATGATAAGAAACGGTGGCACGTTGTGGCACGTGAAAAGAAGGCCCGAATGGACTGATATGGAATATATGCTGCGCAATTGGGTGAACTTTTGTTGGCTTTCGGGCGATTTGCTTGCAGAGCAGTTTATTCACGAAATAGACGTTATGCTTTGGTATTTTAACAAATACCCAACCAAAGCCACGGCGTGGGGTGGCCGGCACCGACGTGTAACGGGCGATGTTTACGACTTTTTCAGCATTGAGTATCTTTTCGAAAACGGAATGCGCGGACATTGCGCTTCGCGACAAATTGATGGATCCACCAATGGAAAAGTGGAGCAAATTTCCTGTCAAAACGGCTACGCCGATGCTGCCGGAAAACTATTCGATTTAAACGGAAACGTTATTTGGGAATATCCTTATCCTGAGCAATCCGACACAGAATCGGAATGGCACGTTACCAATCCATTCTTGCAGGAGCACATCAATTTGGTTACTGCCATCAGAACGGGAAACACCATCAACGATGGCGAAAGCCAAGCCTACTCTACCCTCACCGCCATTATGGGCCGCATAGCCGCTTACACCGGAAAAGACGTTACGTGGGAAGAAGTGTTGAACTCCGATCTCTATTTAGGCCCAAAAACATACGTAATGGGTCCGGTGGAAGGTATTCCGGAAGTTGTTCCTGTGCCAGGCGTACCGGGGTAAGAGTAAAATAGTAAAATAACTAATAGAGACGTTATAAAATGAACGTCTCTATTTTGTCTATATTGACAAGTAAAAAACAACAATTTTAACATTAAGTTTACATAAATAACTAAAAATTTACCTATCTTTGTGAAGACCACTTATAAAAACTGCATTTCAACGATAAACAAACACATACTAATAAACTAAATTACTATAGCTCATGAAAAAAAACAGTGTTCTTATTGTTCTCCTGGTGTTCTTTATTTTAATATCAGGTGAAAAATTAATTGGGAATGTGACTATTAATTTCAATTCAACAGAAATTAATATGTCGCAACAACAAAAACGTATTTACGGAACTGTTACTGATAAGGAGGGCAATCCACTTCCCTACGTTAGTATAGTTGTGAAAGGCTCTACAACTGGAACATCTAGCAACGAAATTGGAGTGTATGAAATCAATGTGCAAGGCAATGTCACATTAATTTATAGTCTTATGGGGTTCAAAGATTATGAGATAAATACTGAAGGAAAAGAGAAAATTGATGTGGTTCTTTTAGATGACAACATTGCCCTTGATGAAGTTGTGGTTACTGGATACAATACCGTTGAAAGAAAGCACTTAGCATCATCCATTGAATCTGTTGATTTGGAGAGAGCAATTAGCCGCCCTATTATCAAACTAGAAGAAGTATTTTCTGGCACGGTAGCCGGTGTTACGATGTTGCGAGGTAGTAACCTCCCTGGATCAGTACCTGGCAGCATTTCTATTAGAGGAATCAGTACCTTACAGAATGCCGAACCATTGGTAATAATTGATGGAATGGAACAACCTTTAACCGATGTGGACCCTAACCAAATAAGAAGCATTAACATCTTAAAAGACGCTGCTGCAGCATCTATGTATGGTTCAAGAGGAGCAAACGGAGTTATTATTATTGAGACCAACAGAGGGGTAACGGGGCAATTCACAGTGAATGTAAATTCTTGGTTCGCTGTACTTCAACCTCTTAATCTTCCTGATTTTGTAAACTCAGCAGATTTCATGCGATATAGAAACGAAGCATATACAATACAGGGACAGCCTCTTTTATATACAGATGAAGACATTAGACTGGCCCAAGAAGGTAAAACACCCAATACCGATTGGGTAAAACAGATTATGGAAAGGACTGCCACAGCACATAATACCTCGGCAAGTATATCCGGAGGAGGAGGAGTTGGCACATTTAACTTAATGTTGAATTATGTGGAAGAAAACGGGCTAAACAAAATTGAAGGTTCTGACAAATTTAGTGCTCGTTTCAATACCAACATTAATATTGCTGATAAATTCATTCTTCTTGCAGATTTTTACGCCCATAGATTAAAAGTTGACAGATTGCGCAGAAATAACGACGGACACGGTTTATATCAAATTGCATGGAGAATGAATCCCACACAAGGCGTCTACTATGAGAATACGGATATTCCAGATCATTATATGTTGCATAATGATTTGAATCCAGTGGCTTTTATCAATCAAGGAGGAACTTGGAATTATATGTATGATAAGAGTACAATTAATTTAAGACCTCGATACTATATAACGGATTATCTTAATTTCGAAGGGAATGTATCTTACATGATTGATAAATCTGCCAGCAAATGGAGGAGGCTCACTCACAAGTTTTTCGACGGCGATGGCAAACCGGTTACTACATGGGGGAATGACATTGGATCGGAACAAAACGTCAGCCAGAGTCAGTTAACAGGAAGAGCTTTACTTAACTTTGAAAAAGACTTAAGAAATGCCAAAGACAAACTCTATGCTGTTGCCGGAGCAGAAGCGATGTCTTATGTTTTTACCGATTATAGAGAAATAACCAAAGCATCATTCTTTACCAAATTCAATTACTCTTTCGATAACAGATATCTATTAGAAGCAACGTTTAGAACAGATGGTAGCAGTAAATTTGCTCCAGGTCGTCAATGGGGGTTTTTCCCATCAGCCTCAATTGGATGGAATGTACATAACGAGAACTTTTTGTCACCCTTAACAGAATCAGGACAGCTAAACGAGTTGAAATTTAGAGCTTCATACGGTAAAATTGGTAATGAAAACGTAAATCCTTATTTATGGCAAGAAGTGGTTAACACGTGGGGTTGGACAATGCGTGTTCCTAATCCGGAATTTACTTGGGAAAAACAAGATCAATGGAACGTAGGTGTAGATATGGCACTTTTGAAAAACAGATTGACACTTACTGCAGACGTTTACCACAAACATTCATATGACCTAATTTATTCTCAGTTTCCAGTGCCACCATTAACGGGTTCATATTATCTTGAGTCATCTGTAAATATCGGTGAAGTGGAAAACAGAGGTTGGGAAATTTCTGCTAAATGGAGTGATAAGATCAATGATTTTTCTTATAGCATCGGTGGAATGCTCTTTGACAATAAAAATCAAGTGCTCAAAGCTGGATATAATACTTCTGATACCTTAATTTTTAAAGGAACAAACGACAGGATATGGTACAAAGGCATCCCAATAAACAATTATTATGGTTACGAAACCGATGGATATTTCCAAAATCAAGCAGAAATTGACGCGACAGAAGCAAAATTTCCTAACACACTTCCTGGAGATATAAAATACGTAGATCAAAATAATGATGGTATTTTAAATGACGCAGACAGGGTTTTCTTAGGAGACCCGTCGCCTCGCTACAACTATTCTGTAACTATGGACTTACGTTATAAACAATGGGATTTCAGTTTGCTAGGTCAAGGAGTCGGAAAAAGAACAGGTAGACTAGGAGGCCAAGAAGGATATCCCGTTTTTGTAGATGGCGGCAGCAATAACTTGGGAGCCCCAAGACAATATTACGTTGATAACAGATGGACCCCTGAAACGCCCAATAGCCGTTTTCCTAGAGTTTGGACTGGTTCCAGTACTAACACCTATTTGAGTGATGTATGGTTGAGTGATGCATCTTTTTTCAGAATAAAATCACTTCAACTTGGCTACTCAATTCCTAAAGTTGGAAATCACTTACGAAACCTTCGCATATATTTCAATGCTCAAGATTTTGTAACTTTCACAAAATGGGAAGGTCTTGAGCCAGAGCGTGACGGTGGCAATGGAAACTATCCACGCATGGCTTCATACAGCATTGGTTTTCAAGTAACATTATTTTAAGACAAATAAAATTTATAACAATGAATAAAATGAAAAAAATCATATTCCTAATATTAATATCATTCGCTATTGGCAGTTGTGCGGATTTTTTGGATAAAAGAGACCCGACAGCCACATCGTTTGTTGAGTTTTTCAACGATGAAGAAGATTTAAGAAGGGTCGTTTATAGTAGTTATTTGGATGTATTTACCCATCCCACAACTCGTGCTATTATATTTTATATGGATGAAGGTAAATCTGATAATGCTTATAGCCGATTACAAGGAGACAGACAACAAAATATTGCCAATGGAAACTTCAACAGCAACACATACGACTTCTTGTATTACTATGAGTTGTATATGAAACACTTGGGCAGGTTAAACACATTTATAGCATCAACAGATGTACCTTATGTAGAAGACGAAAGTGTGAGAGAAAAATATAAAGGCATTCTGGAAGCCTTAAGAGTATGGCACTATTTCAGATTAACTATGAGATGGGCAGACATACCTTTTGTTTTGGAGCCTGCAGACTTGGAAACTGCCCGCCAACCGGCAACACCAAAAGCAGAAGTTCTGGAAAAGCTATTTTCTTTGTCAGAAGAGATTGCAGCCAAACTCCCGCCCGACGAATATACTACCGATAAGTATATGTTCAACAGATATTCTTTCAAAGCACTTACTATGCGTTATGCTTTGTATAATGGAAGATATGAATTAGCTGCTAAATTGGCAAAAGAAATAATCGATAGTAGAAAATACTCCTTGCATCCAGTTTATGGCGATTTGTTTAATTACAACGCAGATAAGACCAATAATGAGTTCATTATGTGGTTTGACATGGCAAGCCATAATAACAGCGCTACACAATCTTTCCAGCATTTAGGGCCACATTACAGAACTGGCCCTGGACAATCATATTGTGTTCCCACTAAAGCGCTAGTTGATGCTTACTGGACAGCACAAGGAAGACGCATTGATAATTGTCCGTTACATACCAAAGAAGAATATGAGCTTAATCCGGCATTAAATAGGGACCCACGTTATAGTTCATCGATTATGGGTCACGGAGATACATTCTATGGAGAAACAATTGATATTTATAATGAAAATTCTCCCATGTATTATCAACGATTAAGAGCAAGCAGCACTGGATACTGGTTTAAAAAATTTGTAGATGAAACAGATGCTTTTAAAGGTGGCGGCAACATGGACTTCCCTCTTTTGCGTTATGCAGAAGTATTACTCACATATGCAGAAGCAAAAATAATGATGAATCAAATAGACGATTTAACAAAGAAATGCATCAATGATATACGCACTAGGGCTGGGTTAGATATGTCTTTTGCTGATGTGACCCTACCCGTTTATGCAGCCTACACGCAACAACAGTGGGTGGATTTAATAAGAAATGAAAGACGTTTAGAATTAGCAGCCGAAGGCCAACGCTATGATGATATCATTAGGTGGCGTATTGCAGAAGATGTTCTTAACAAACCGGCTGAGGGACATACAAGAATTGTGGATGGGAGCAGAGAAACGTTAAAAGTGGAAGACCGATCGTTTAAACCCCACAATTATTTGTGGCCATTTCACGAAAACAGTTTAAAAGTTGAACCTGGCTTAACACAAAATCCAGGGTATTAGGATATTAAAGTATGTGAGACTATTAGCCCTAGCAAGTGAATCACAATCTACACACCCCACATTTATATATTTGGGATAAGTAAATTGAAATTGTATGGAAGATGTTTGAAGCAAAGTTTTTCAAATATCTTCCATATACAAAAATCAACTTTCATTCACAAAAAACATGCAAAATAGACGCGAATTTCTAAAAAAAATGGCGATAAGTGCTGCAGCGCTCAATTCAGCTTCTTCATTACTTTCCGCTGCCGACAAGCGAATGGCTAAAGCTAGGAAAACGTCAATATCTCCTAATTCTCTTATCAATATTGCTCTAGTAGGCAAGGGTGGCATGGGAACCTCGGATACGAGAACCGCTTTATCTGTTGGTGGCGTAAAGTTAGTCGCTGTATGCGATTTATATGATAAAAGATTAGATGAAGCCAAAACACAATGGGGAAATGACTTATTTATTACTAAAGATTACAAAGAAGTTTTGGCATTGAATAATGTTGACGCGGTAATAATTGCTACCCCTGACCACTGGCATCAAGCAATTGCGATAGAAGCAATGAAGCAAGGGAAACATGTGTATTGTGAAAAGCCTATAATACATAAATTAAACGAAGGAAAAAGATTAATAGAGACGCAGAAGAAAACAAAGTCTTTTTTTCAGATCGGAAGTCAGGGTATGTCTTCCGTAGGAAATCATATGGCAAAATTATTAATTCAAAAAGGGATAATAGGGAAAGTTAATTTTATTGAAGGAGAGTTTACAGCTGCGCCTAGAACGTTACACTCTTTTAAAACTCCGTTAGACGCTTCTGTAAAAACCATATGGTGGGATCGTTTTTTGGGAAATGCCCCTAAGATATCATTTAATGCTCAACGTTTTTTCGCGTGGCGTAATTGGAAAGATTATGGCACCACTATAGCCGGGGATTTATTTGTCCATGTCTTATCTAGCGTTCATTATATTATGGATACGCCCGGACCGCATAAAATATATACGACCGGAGGAATTCGTCATTACACGGACGGATCTCGAGACACTCCTGATGTAATGTTAGGCTTTTTCGATTATCCGGAAAAAAACAATTTGGGCGCCTTCACGCTGTCGTTGGGAGCAAATTATGTGGACGGGATTTCTAAAAAATGGGGAAGTACAGATTTTAAAATTATCGGTTCAAAAGGGTCTCTTGACGTTAAATGGAACGAAGTAAGATTGAAAACTACATACGATGTAAATGAAAAAGATTTTAAAATACTCGATGAAATAGGACAAAAAATAAATAAACCGCAAAAGATAAGTTCAAAAGAATACAATATAACAGTGTTGGAGGGAGACAGAGGAGGACATTATCACCATTTTTCTAATTTTTTTGATGCCATCAGAAATAATAAGCCCCTGACTGCCGATGTTCTTTTCGGAGTACGATCTTCTGCTCCAGCTATTTTGAGCTATCAGAGCTATATACAAAATCAGGCTATTTACTGGGATTCGGAATCTCTCACAATACAAAAGAAAAAACTTTAAGATAGTATCAATGAAAAAAAAATTACACATTGTCCTGATTTTCTTTTTGAGTTTAAACTGCTCTTCAACAAAGTTTGGAAAGCCTCACAATCAGTTTAAATTATCAAAACAAGAAAAGAAAGAAAATTATCAAATCCTTTTCGATGGGACATCTATGACTGAATGGACAAGCAATACGGATGAGTATGTTTTAGAAGACGGATGCATTGTAATGAGGCCACTTGGTGGTCATGGAAACCTGTATACTAAAAGAGAATTTGAAAATTTCATCCTGAGATTTGAATTCCTACTTACTCCTGAAGCAAATAGCGGATTGGGGTTAAGGCATAAGATGATAACAGCACCGAGAGGTTACGATGGAATGGAGTTGCAAATCCTTGATAATACAGCACCAATATATGCTAATTTGAAACCGTACCAATACCACGGATCGGTCTATGGTTGGATTCCTGCAAAACGAGGGTTTCTAAAACCCGTTGGTGAATGGAATTTTCAAGAAGTCATTGCCAATGGCAATCAAATAAAAGTGATACTAAACGGTTCAGTTATTTTAGACGGCAATTTAGAAGATGCAGTAAAAGATACTTCAGAAGACAAAAAACCAAAAACTCTGTTTTATAAAAAAGGACATATTGCTTTTCTAGGACATAATTCTGTAGTAAAATTTAGAAATATTAGAATAAAGGAAATCGAATAATCTAATGCATAACAAAAAAATTACAAAACTAGCATCTGTAAGCTCTATTTGTATAATATTTCACAGCCCATAATTCTTTTTATTTAAATAATTAGTATATTTACGTCATTTTTTTAAACACATTCTGATTTACAGTCAGAATTTATATTTCACAATAATGACCTCCAGAAGACAATTTTTAAAAACCCTTGGTGGGGCAACACTTCTCACCATTGTTCCCCGAAATGTATTAGGAAAAGGCTTTGTAGCCCCAAGTGATCAACTTACAAAAGGTATCATTGGTGTGGGCGGAATGGGCCGTGGACACGTTCCATACGATAACACGCGCGTGGTGGCGATGTGCGATGTTGACAAAAACCACCTTCAAAAAGGCGCCGCTTTGGTGAAAGAAAAAATCGCCTTGTACCACGATTTTCGCGATCTTATCATCGACAAAAACGTTGATATCGTGCACATTGCCACCCCACCCCATTGGCACGGAATTATGTCGGTGGAAGCGGCAAAAGCCGGCAAAGATATTTTCTGTGAAAAACCGATGACCCGAACCATCGGTGAAAGCAAACGCGTGGTGGAAGCCATTCAGCAATACGGAAATATTTTCAGATTGAACACGTGGTTTCGTTTCAGGGCACAGTTTTACGGCTTAGGCACACCGGTAAAACCGTTGAAAAAACTTATCGATAGCGGAATGCTTGGTTGGCCGTTGAAAGTAACCATCAGCAAACACACGGGTTTTGACTGGAAATTCTTTTGGGTGGGAAGAAATCATCTTGAGCCACAACCTGTTCCGGCGGAACTTGATTACGATATGTGGTTGGGCCCGGCGCCTTACAAGCCGTACAACGCGCATCGGGTTCACAACACGTTCCGCGGATACTGGGATTACGATGGCGGCGGTTTGGGCGATATGGGACAGCATTATATCGACCCCGTGCAATATATGCTGGGCAAAGACAATACAAGCCCTGTGAAAGTAGAAGTTGATGCGCCTCAACAACACCCCGATGCTGTTGGAACGTGGCGTTCAATCACATACACGTATGATGATGGTTGCCAAATTATTCTTTGGGGTGGCGATTATGGCGAACCCAACACACCTTACATTGCCGGGCCAAACGGAAATGTGTATAAAAACTTTGTGTGCGATATCCCGAATTGGGAAAAGAAACTCGCCGATTTCCCCGAACCTCCGGCGCAAAATACGGATTTCCTGGAATCCATACGCACTCGTCGTAAATTCGCGTTGAACGAACTAAACGGACATCGCTCTTGCACCATTGTGAATATGGGTATCGTAGCGCTTCGCTTAAACAGAACACTGGAATATGATCCTGTGAAAGAAATGTTTGTGAACGATGAAGAAGCCAACAGGTTACTCGATCAGCCTATGCGTGCACCGTGGACAATCTGAATTTATTGATATTTGTTGCGCTAAATTCAGTAGCAACTTGCGCTTTGTGCGATAATCGTCGCTGCGCTGATATACTCAACTAAACAACCAAATATCTACTGAATAACAATTGAATAACAACTATACACAATGACACAAATAAAAAAATACAAATTATTTATAACAGCCATCCTGCTTTCAACGAGTTTTTTAGTGGCGCAAACACCGCAGGGCAGAACACATCCTACCATAATAGCTGATGCCCTTGCTCAACTTCCGACCAATAATCAAGCGCAATACAATCGCACGATGGCAGATTTAGTTTCCACCGGCGAAGAGGGTCTGCTGGATTTAATCGGCCGATTGAATCGTCCCGGAAATAAAAGCAATGAGATATTGGATTTTGCCATCAGCGGATGGACAAATTTTGTGGCAAAAGATGAGGCTAAACGAGCCATTGCCGCTAACGCTTATCAAAAAGCACTAAACCAACCACTTGACAACGAGATAAAAGCCACCATCATCCGCCAACTCGAAAAAATAGGAACCAATGAAAACGTGGAAGCTTTGGCCGCATTATTGAGTGACACCCGCCTTTCCGGGCCGGCCGCGCAAGCGTTGGTTGCCATTGGAACGGAAAAAGCGTGGGAGGCTATTTTGGACGCTTACGTGGAAGGCGCTTCCCCCCAAACAGAAACAGGCCTGATAAATGCATTGGCACAAACATCATTCGCGCCTGCCGAACCGTTTATACACAATGCGCTAACCGAAAAATCCTCTCCCGAATCGAAAAAATCCATTTACAATGCTTTGGGAAAAATGGGAGGCCAGTTATCTTTTGATTTATTGAAAAAGGCTGCTCAAAAAGAAAACTACGAATACGGTAAATACAATGCCACACCCGATTATCTTAATCTGCTCAGTCGATTAAATTCGCATAATCCCGATAACACAAAATTCCGAAAAGAAGCCGAAGAACTTCTTCGTGTAGCTTCAAAACAAAACAAAGAGTATCTGAAGATTTTTGCAAGCGATATATTACTTGTCAATCCATCTACAAACAAAAACAACATTCTCAAAAACGCATTGAAAGACGGCAGTATGGCATACTTGAGTAATGTATTGAATTCAGGTGCTTTCAAAAACGACCCAAAAGCTGCGGAAATGATTGTGAAAGAACTCAATCCGCGAGCATCAGCCGAAAAGCAAACGGCTATTATTTATTGGATAGGCGAAAACAATGTGCCTAATGCGGTTACTTTACTGGCAAATTACACCGAATCGACTAACCCGATGGTACACAAAAGCGCCATCTCTTCGTTGGCAAAAATCGGCAACGAGCAGGCAATGCTTGCACTGGCCGGATTGCTAAAAAGCAACAATGAGGAAACCATCCAACTTGCTCAAGAAGCGTTATCTACCTACAATGGCGATATTTCTTATACATTGGCGTCTGTATTTAATGATGCCAACGACGTGGGCAAAAAAGCGATTTTAGAGCTCATCGCCGCCCGCAAAATGGATAGCCAATACAATCTGGTGTATAACCAAATGTTTACGGATAACGAAACCATAAAAGCCGAGGCTGCCGAAACGCTTCAGCATGTTTCTACCGATAAAAATCTTTCCGATTTATTCACCCTTGTGGAGCAAACCGACGCGAAATATGTTCCGGCAATTCAACGCGCAATCAACGCCGCGCTTGGTTATCTTCCGGTGAATGAGCAAATGAAACTGGTATCGGACCGAATGAATAGTTCCTTAAACAAACATTTGTATTACAAGGCATTGGCAAACAGCGGGTCGCAGGAGGCGATGGATATGATTACCAAAGCATACGCCACTGAAACGGGTGTAAACAAAGAGGCTGCTTTCAACGCGCTTACGGGTTGGACATCGTTTGATGCCATTTATCCGATGCTCGAAATTGCCAGAAACAGTTCCAATATAGACGAGCTCAGCAATGTTACGGACGCGCTTATCGCGACCATCAATCAGTCAAACGAAACGGGCGCCGTAAAATATCTTTACTTGCGCGAGGCGATGCAATTTGCTCAAACCGACAAGCAGAAAAACGATATTCTTCGCGCATTAGGAAATACCGGACAATACCAAGCCATGCTTTTTGTGGCGCCTTATATGGATAACTCTGCACTCAGCGAAAACGCGGCACTGGCAGCGATGAATATCGGCACATCCAATCCATCGTTTGCCGGAGCAGAAACCACCAAAATCCTGAACAAAGTAAGCAGCACGCTCACAAATCCCGATGCGGGTTATCAGCGGGAAGCCATCAAGAAGTTTTTGAACGAAAATCCTTCCGAAGGAGGTTTTGTATCCATTTTCAACGGCAGAAATTTAGACGGATGGAAAGGACTGGTAGCCAATCCCATTAAGCGCGCCGCTATGACGAAACAGCAATTGACCGCCGCTCAAAAAAAGGCCGATGAAGCAGCCAAAACAGGCTGGATGGTTGAAAATGGCGAATTGCTTTTCACCGGAAAAGGCGATAACTTGGTAACCGACAAGCATTACGGCGATTTTGAAATGCTGGTAGATTGGAAGCTCTATCCCGGCCCCGAGCCCGACGCGGGCATTTATTTGCGTGGAACGCCGCAGGTGCAAATCTGGGACACGGCACGCGTGGACGTGGGCGCGCAAGTGGGTTCGGGCGGATTGTACAACAACCAAAAGCACGAAAGCAAACCGCTCAAAGTAGCCGACCAAAAAGTGGGCGAGTGGAACACATTCCGCATTAAAATGGTGGGCGAACGCGTATCGGTTTGGCTAAACGATGAGCTGGTGACCGATAACGTGGTACTTGAAAACTATTGGGACAGAAATCAACCCATTTTCCCCACCGAACAAATAGAATTGCAGGCACACGGAAGCAAAGTGGCTTACCGCGATATTTACATCAAGGAAATTGAACGCCCCGAACCGTTTAAATTGTCAGCGGAAGAACAAAAAGAGGGTTTCCGCGTACTTTTCGATGGAACCAACCTCGACGAATGGACGGGCAACAAACAAGATTATGTGGTTGAAAGCGGCAACATTGTGCTCTATCCAAGCAAAAGCTTCGGTGGCAATCTTTACACCAAAGAGCAGTTCGATAATTTTGTTTTCCGCTTTGAGTTTATGCTCACACCCGGCGCCAACAACGGCTTAGGCATTCGTGCCCCGCTGGAAGGCGATGCGGCCTACCAAGGAATGGAATTGCAAATTTTGGATAATGACGCGCCCATTTACGAGAACTTGAAAATTTATCAATATCACGGTTCGGTTTACGGCGTCATTCCCGCCAAACGCGGATTTTTAAAACCTTTAGGCGAATGGAATTACCAAGAAGTGATTGCCGATGGCGACAACATTAAAATCATCCTCAATGGCACCACCATTTTGGACGGAAACATTCGCGAAGCATCAAAAAACGGCACCATCGATGGAAGAGAACACCCGGGACTGTTGAACAAAACCGGACACATCGGTTTCCTCGGTCACGGATCTGAAGTGAAGTTTAGAAACATTCGGATAAAACCTTTGAAATAATTTTCCATTCCTTAGAGACGCATTCAATGCGTCTCTCTTTTTATTATTGAAGACGCAGGCACTGCGACACTACTTTTTTATCGATATAAAATCCCTGTTCGTCGATATTCAACATCCTCAATACCTGCTATTTCAAAATAAAAACTATATTTGTAAAACAAAATCAAGGAAAAACAACAACTCTTGACAGTAAAAATTCAATCGTAAATCGAGAAATCTATGCACAAAAGAATCTTTTTTGCCCTGCTTGTACTACTCACAAGCATCGCTGCCCAAGCGCAAGAAAATATTGGTTCAGCGCAAAGAAAAGAAATTGTTTCGCCCGAAATTCACCCCGACAATTCAGTAACGTTTCGTTTACGCGCGCCCAATGCCGACAGCGTATCGGTAACCGGAGACTTTCTTACTTCGAATGAAGGACATAGCGCAAAGATGACAAAAGACGCCGACGGTATTTGGTCGTTTACCACCCAGCCCCTCCCATCGGAGTTGTACACCTATGCGTTTGTGGTTAATGGATTGCAAATGAACGATCCCAACAACGTGTATTATCGGCGCGACGTGGCGAGCACGCTAAATGTGTTGCTCATTGGCGGCGGACAAGCCGATTTGTACAAAGTAAACGATGTGCCTCACGGAACGGTGGCGAAAAGATGGTACAATTCTCCGGGAAACGGAAAAAACAGACGCATCACCATTTACACTCCGCCCAGTTACGAAAACAGCAACACCTCCTACCCTGTTCTCTATTTGCTACACGGAATGGGCGGCGATGAAGAAGCTTGGCCCACGCTGGGGCGCGCTACACAAATTATCGACAACTTAATTGCCCAAGGCAAAGCCAAGCCGATGATTATTGTGATGCCCAACGGAAACGTAGCGCAGGAAGCCGCGCCGGGCGAATCGAAAGAAGGGTTTTACAAACCAATTTTCAGGTTGCCCAACACAATGGACGGCAAATACGAAGAGACATTTACTGACATCATCAACTTTGTGGACGACAATTACCGCACCATCAACAACAAATCGGGACGCGCTATTGCGGGGTTATCAATGGGCGGGTATCATTCGCTTCACATTTCGCGATATCATCCCAATATGTTCGACTACGTGGGGTTGTTCTCGGCGGCCATTATGCCAAACGAAAATGCAACCTCAAAAGTGTATGAAAACATCAATGGCTCGCTTTCAACCCAAAAACAGAACGGATATCAACTTTACTGGATCGCGATGGGAAAAGAGGATTTCCTGTATCAGGCAAACGTAGATTATCGAAAACGATTAGACGGCCTGAACTTTCCGTATGTTTACCGCGAATCGGAAGGCGGGCATACCTGGCGAAACTGGCGGATTTATTTATCGGAATTCCTGCCGATGCTGTTTAAATAACAGTTTTATTTTCACATTTTTTAAGGAGCTCAACCATCAAAAAAGCAAAGATTTAACGGGAATATCCGTACATTTGTAAGAAATCGTGTCTTTTGAAGCAAAAAAACAACTAAATATATAAAATCATAAAACCATCAAATTATGACAACAACAGCAAAACTTTCACTTAATCTAAGCAACACAAAAACGTATTTGTTCGCGGCTATTTTTGTGCTTGGCAATTTATTGTTGCCTCAGTTGGCACATTTGGTACCTCAAGGAGGCCTGATTTTCCTTCCCATTTATTTCTTCACCCTCATCGCGGCCTACAAATATGGCATCCACGTGGGATTGCTCACTGCCGTTTTGTCGCCGCTGGCTAACAACCTGCTATTCGGTATGCCTCCATCGGCTGTACTTCCGGCAATTATCATTAAATCTGTGATTTTGGCAATAGCCGCCGTTTTGGCCGCGAAATATTTCAGAAAAGTTTCGTTCTTAGGCATTTTGTTGGCAATTCTTGCTTATCAAATTGTAGGCACCGGCATTGAATGGGCCATGACGCAAAACTTTTTCATTGCTGTGCAAGATTTCCGCATCGGCATTCCCGGGATGCTTATTCAATTAATTGGCGGATATTTTGTATTGAAAGCGTTGGCAAAAGTCTAATACCCGTTTAACCGATTAACGGCCTGACGGTTTGGTTACGCATCAGATAGTAAATGAATGTTTGCGCTTCGCGTGATGTGGCATTGTACATTGAGACAACCGCCCAATCATTGATTTACTGTTGAATAACTACCAAATAGCCATTGAGTTTCAATGAACACAAAGTCTTTTGAAGAAGTAATGCAAAGGTTTCGTGAGATGGAGTTTCACGAAACCTTCGATCTCATCGTAGCCATTGCCAACGGTGGAGTTATTCCCGCGGCAATTTTAAACCAACGCCTGAATACCGAAATTCAGTTATTGAAAATAAACCTGCGCGACCCGCAACAAAAACCGAAATACGACAGTCCGAAACTAATTTCGCCCGTCGATTTTGAGTTTAAAGATAAAACCATTTTATTAGTGGAAGACCGCATAAAAACAGGGGCCACTGTGCAATTCGCCCTCAATCTTTTGCATGGCGCCAAGCAAATAAAAACGTTTGCTGTAAACGGAAAGGCCGATTACGCGCTGTACAACGAAGATTGTTTTAAATTCCCATGGATCATATGATTAAACATTCAGTCATCCTTTCTACACTCATATTCTGTTTTCTCTCTGTAAAAGCTATTGACCCGCCGCAAATTAACGATTCCATTCGACTTAATGAGGTAATTGTTACGGGCACAATGCCCAAAGTGAACCTGAGGAATGTTCCCATGAGCGTTACCATTGTGGGCGAGCAGCAAATTCAATCGCGTTTGGAACCATCCCTGTTGCCCTTGCTCACAGAAGAAGTTCCCGGACTTTTTATCACGCAGCGTGGCGTTTTGGGCTACGGAGTAGCCGGTGGCGCGGCCGGAGGAATGAATATTCGGGGAATTGGCGGAGCACCCACAGCCGGGGTGTTGATTTTGATTGATGGACATCCGCAATATATGGGATTAATGGGGCATCCGCTGGCCGACAGTTACCAATCTATGATGACAGAGCGCGTGGAAGTGGTTCGCGGGCCGGCATCGGTGCTTTACGGCTCCAACGCGATGGGTGGCGTAATCAATATCATCACAAAAAAACAACAACTGAACGGACTGCACAATTCCGCTCAATTAATGTATGGAAGCTACAACACGTTGAGTGCCGAAGCATCCAGCGGATGGCGAAAAGATAAGGTACATATTAACGGAAATATCGGTTACAATCGTTCCGATGGGCATCGGGAAAATATGGATTTTGAGCAAATAAACGGATATGGAAAAATCGGATACGATGTTTCGGCGAATTGGTCAACATTTGTGGATTTGAATTTGTCGAATACCAAATCGTCCAATCCGGGAATGGTTTCGGCACCCATTATTGATAACGATGCCGATATCACCCGCGGAATGACATCCGTAGCCATTGAAAACGCGTACGAAAAAACATCGGGCGCAATCAAGTTTTTCTACAATTTCGGAACGCACAAAATAAACGACGGATACACCGAAGGACAACAACCCAAACCGTTTCGATTCAATTCAACCGACCAAATGTTGGGCGTATCCATCTATCAATCATACAGTTTATTCAGAGGCAACCAAACTACCGCGGGATTGGACTACCAACGGTTCGGAGGCAAAGCTTGGAACAAATTTCCCGATGAAGCAAACAACACCGAAATTGCCGATGTGCACTTAAACAACATTGCCGGTTATGTAAACATTCAGCAAACCGTGTTGGAAAACAGACTCACATTGAACGCGGGAGTGCGGTTGGACAACCACGAGATAAACGGCTCGGAATGGATTCCGCAGTTGGGAGTGAGTTTTACGCCATCGGCAGCCACCGTGGTGAAAGCCATTGTGAGTAAAGGATTTCGCAACCCCACCATTAGAGAAATGTATATGTTTCCGCCGCAGAACCCCGATTTATTGCCGGAGCGGTTGATGAATTACGAGGTATCGCTGATGCAGTCGTTGCTGGAAAACAAACTCAGTTTGGGGTTAAACCTTTTCTACATAAAGGGCGACAATATGATTCAGGTGGCTATGGTGGAAGGAAAACCGCTGAATGTGAATTCCGGAGAAGTGGAAAACAAAGGATTTGAAATTAGCTCAACTTATCGGGCAACCCGCCATTTACGTTTTTCAGCAAACTACAGTTTGTTGAATATGACGCACAAAATTCTGGGCGCACCCGAACATAAACTATATGTGGGTGGAAATTTCGCCAAAAACAAATGGAATTTTTCTACAGGTATTCAATACATTGCCGGTTTGTACAAGGCCGTAAGGCCGGAGCCGGTTAAAGAAGATTTTGTGGTGTGGAACGCACGTGTAAATTACCAAGCGTTGGATTGGCTGAATTTGTTTTTGAAAGGTGAAAATTTACTTGGGCAGGAATATGAAATAAATGCCGGATATCCGATGCCACGCACCACTGTTTTTGGCGGTGTGAGGGTGCATTTGTAAACCAATTTAAGTTGCCCTTTCAGGGCGCAGATGCAACGGATAATTCTAACCCAACGCGATGCGTTGGGCTGAAATAAGGTAGGCTTTCAGCCTGAGAGTTGAGTTATAACATCCATCCCCAATTTATCAAAAGCAAATTGATAAAAAAGGTACTATCAACGCCACGAAGTGGCAACTTAACTCATCCAAATGCATCGCGTTGGGATAAAATGCAATAATCATGTAAGCCCAGCTTAAAAAACGCAGAAAATGGCACAATCATTATCAAAATTATTTGTACAAATTATTTTCCGCAACCTCAATTTATAAAAAACAAATTGATAAACAAGGTAATATTAACGCCACGAAGTGGCAACTTAACTCAGCCCAATGCATCGCGTTGGGATAAATAAAGTAACCAACAAAAGCGGGCTGTAAGCCCAGCTTAAAAAACGCAGAAAATGGCGCAATCATTATCAAAA
>JAEWGM010000022.1 GCA_023388315.1 Bacteroidota bacterium
TTGCACATCAAACTGATACTTGTTAATGTGAGTCACAATGGCTTGTGCCAATTCCGCTTCGCGTTTCTCTTCGTTGCCTTTGAATAACTTTTCGCCGGCATTTTTAATAAATGAAATTAATCCCATAGTTCTGTTTTTATAATAATAAATGATTCTTTTTTTAAAACGTATTTCGAGGATAATAGTTCAGTTTAATGCATAAGAAAGAAATAATCGAGTAAAATTTCCTCATCGGCGGTACATTTTCAATTTTAATAGAACAAACAGCGTAACTTTGTTGTTCTTAATATACTAACAGTTAGAATGTAAGATTATTATTGAAACAAAACTATGAAACAGATTAAATTGATAACGAGCATAGCTTTATTGGCGCTATGTATGATAAGTTGCAACAATTCAAAACAAACGAACGCGACTGTATCGCAAACCGATTCTTTAGACGTTTCTGCTGAAACTGCTCCGGTAGCCACTTATTACGGTACATATGAAGGAGTTTTGCCCACCGCCAACGCGGCAGGCGTGAGAACGGTGCTTGTGGTGAACGAAGACAACACTTTTACGCTAAAAAGCGAATATATCGGGAAAGGAGATAGCGGCCGATTTGAAGATGTAGGCAATTATAGTGTGAATAATAATGTGATAACCCTCACCGACAACAAAGGAAAAAAATTGTTTTACCGCATTGATGACGGCAAGGTATCGTTGTGCGACCCCGATGGAAACGTCGCTTCACCCGAAATGGCCGATAAATATTCATTGATGAAGAAGATTTAAAGCAGCTGTTGTCTCAGAGAAATATGAGGTTGAACCGTCTTTTAAGGCGGTTTTTTTTGATGAATGAATGAATAGGTTTGTGTTTTTTAGATGATTGCTGTTCAGTGCATTAGTCGAGATTTGAAGAGGCCGTTGTTTTTCGTCCAAGTTAGAAACTTTAATAATTGGGGAAAATGCGGAATGATGGATGCCGGATATTTGGCTGAAGCCGCATTTCGGGCTGAAAACTTAGTTTAATTCAATTTCTTGTTTCTCATTAAATTTCACACGTTGAATGTTATTATTTTAGAAGTATTCAGTTTGTCTCTACCAAAGTACTTCTTCACTTCTGTACTTCTATACTTCTCCACTTCTTCTAATTTCTTATTTCTCTTTAGCCAAAGAAAATCGCAGCGTACTTTTTCTTCACTTCTATACTTCTCACTTCTCCACTTCTTTATTATTCTTCTCCCGCCCTTTCAGGGCTTGCTTTTTGTCGGTTACCCTACAAACCCAAGGCGTTGCCATTGGGCTAAATTAAGTATGGCTTTCAGCCAATTTTTTCGACTTGTAACTTCAAATTCAATGTGTTTCTAAAGCAGCACTGCTTAACTTCTTTACTTCTTTACTTCTCCACTTCTTCTAATTTCTAACTTCTTAGTCCTTTTAGCAAAAGAAAATCGCAGCATACTTTTTCTTCACTTCTATACTTCTCACTTCTCCACTTCTTTGCTATCCTTCTCCCGCCCTTTCAGGGCTTGTTTTTGGCGGTTGCCATACAAACCCAAGGCGTTGCCATTGGGCTAAATTAAGTATGGCTTTCAGCCAATTTTTTCCAACTTCGAACTTCAAATTCAATATGTTTCTAAAGAAGCACTGCTTAACTTCTTTACTTCTCCACTTCTTCAAGACACTAACTTCTAACTTCTTAATTCTCTATCTTCCAATAATCTAACTGTCTAATATCTATTAACAACCCTCCCTCTCAACATCTCTCGTTTCCCCGGTGGGCCGGGCAGCCGCTCCACGGTAAAGCCCGCTGTTTGTAGTCTCCTTCGCACGGCGCCTTTGGCGCAATAGGTGGTAAGAATGGCGTTTGGCGCGGACAAGTGGAGGAGAGTATCAAAAATTTCTTGTGTCCACATATCGGGTTGTTTTTCGGGAGCGAACGCGTCGAAATAAATGACATTAAACTTGTTTCCACACTGAACATCAGCCGGTTTTGAGAAATCAGTTTGCAGTTTTAAGAGCGAAAAACAGGGAGAAACTTGCTCCCGATGTTCCCACGGTGCCCGATGCAGCCGCAGGAAATCCTCTTTTTTTGATGCGTCAATCAACGCCGGATAATTTAACATTTTGGCTTCCGTTTCCGAAAGAGGGTAAAGCTCCAACGATGTGTAAGTAATTTTTCGCCTCGTTTTTTCCGCTTCCAACATTGTTAAAAAAGCATTCAATCCCGTTCCAAACCCGATTTCGAGAACACTCACCTCGTCTTTCTCACAAGCACGCAATCCGGCGTCAATAAACACGTGTGTCGATTCCTGGATGGCGCCGTGCGTGGAGTGGTAGTGTTCGTTCAGTTCGGGAATAAAAAACGTGTGTGAGCCGTCTTCCGTGATTTCAATTTTTCTTTGCATGCTACTCATAGGTTGTGACAAACAAAAGTAAGAAAACTTTGTTTAGAATTTCAGCCGCTGGCCTAATTATCGTATTTTTGTGATTCAAAATAGAACCTATATGACAAAATATTTCCATTTGCTCGCCTTTCTCCTGTTGGTTATCGCCTGTAAACCCTCGGCAAAAAATAACAACGAAGGCAAAAAAGTGCTCACCGTTACCATTGAACCTCAGCGATTTTTGCTCGAACATATTGTGGGAGAGGCGTATGCGGTGAACACGCTTGTGCCCGCGGGCAGCAACCACGAAACGTATGAGCCGGCGCCATCGGTAATGGTGGAGTTGGGCAAAAGCGATATGTATTTTGTGGTGGGCGATTTGGGTTTTGAAAACGCATGGACAGCGCGCTTGGCGCAAAACAACCCGGACGTGGTAATCGTGAATTGTTCCGAAGGAATTGAATTGAAAGACGGGCACCACCATCATCACGACCACGATGGGCATCAATGCAGCCACAGCGATACAGACCCTCACGTGTGGACATCGCCATCGGCAACGAAGATTATGGCGAAAAATATGCTGAACGCGCTTCTCGCTTCCGATGCCGAGAACGAAGAAATGCTTCGGGCGAATTACGATAAACTCATCGCGAAAATTGACCAAATGGACAGTATTATTCGCGAAAACCTGAAAAGGGCTTCCGCGCACGGGTTTATGATTTATCATCCCGCGCTGGGGTATTTTGCCGATGAATATGGGCTACATCAACATAGCATTGAGTTTGAAGGAAAAAATCCCTCGCCCGCGCAGATAAAAAACTTGGTAGATGTGGCGCGAAACGAAAAATTAGACGTTGTGTTTATTCAAAAAGGGTACGATGAGAAAAACGCCGAAGTGATTGCCAAAGAAATCGGTGCCAAAGTATATGAAATTGACCCGCTGGGTTACGATTGGGACCGCCAACTGATAAGAATTTCTTCCATCTTAGCCGGCACAACCGATGAATAAAATTATTGACATATCGCATCTTACCGTTGGGTACGAAAACCGTCCCAATGTACTGAAAGATATCTCGCTTTCGGTGTACGAACACGATTTTTTGGGAATCATCGGGCCAAACGGCGGGGGCAAAACCACCTTGCTGAAAGCCATTTTGGGATTGATTAAAACAGCCTCCGGAAACATTTCGTTTTACGATAACGGTAAAAAAGTGCCGTCGATAAACATCGGTTATTTGCCACAAATCAACCAAATTGACAAAAAATTTCCCATCGCCGTTTCCGAAGTCATTCTCTCGGGGCTGACGCCCAAAGGCGCATTTTTTAAAACTTATTCCAAAGAAGATAAACGCAAAGCGGCATCGGTAGCGGCACGCCTGGGCATAGAAGAGTTGCTCTCGCGCCCCATTGGCGAACTGTCGGGCGGGCAGCTGCAAAGGGTGCTTCTGGGCCGCGCCATTGTGGATAATCCCAAGCTCATCATTTTAGATGAACCCAGTTCGTATGTCGACAAACTTTTTGAAACCAATTTCTACAAGTTGCTGGGCGATATCAACAAAGAAATAGCCATTATGCTGGTTTCGCACGATGTGGGTACCATCATCCCGATGGTGAAAAACATCGCTTGCGTAAATCAGGAACTGCATTACCATCCCGGCTCCGATGTGTCAAACGAATGGTTGCAGAATTCGTATCAGTCATGCCCGATTGAAATTTTGGGGCATGGTTCACTTCCGCATCGCGTGGTGCTGGATCACGACCATTCCGCGCATAAAAACCATCATCACCGCTAAATGGAAGACCCCGCTATTGTTATTATTTCCGCGATATTGGTTATTGTTGGCGCCATTGGTACCATCGCGCCCGTCATTCCGGGCGTTCCGCTCTGCTGGATTGGTTTGTTGATGCTGAAATTCGCGCCGTCGTTGAAAGGCGAAATATCGTGGTTTACGATTATCGTGCTGGGAGTTATTATGTTGATAGTGACCGTTCTCGACAATATTTTGCCCGTGTGGGGCACAAAAAAAATGGGTGGAAACAAAAAAGTGGTTTGGGGCGCCACCATTGGGCTGCTCATCGGATTTTTCGCCGGCCCGTTGGGCATTATTTTCGGGCCGTTTGTGGGTGCTTTTGTTGGCGCGCTGTTGTCGGGAAATAAACTGAAGCCGGCAACAAAACAGGCTTCAGGAGCGTTTTTCGGTTACATTGCCGGGTTAATTATAAAAATGATTACCGTGGCGCTTATCGTGTTTTTTTATGTGAAAGCGCTCATTTGACGCTTGTTTGTTTTGTATTATCTTTGTTGTTTAAAAATCACAGAAATGAAACCTCTATTTATTCAATATCCCAAATGCGGCACGTGCCGCAAAGCAGCCAAGTGGCTCACCGATAACAATGTGGATGTAACGTCGCGACACATTGTTGATGACAATCCTTCGGCGGAGGAACTTTCCAAGTGGATTGACAAAAGCGGGTTACCGGTTCAAAAATTCTTCAATACCTCGGGGCAAGTTTACAAGCAAAACAACCTGAAAGACGTGGTGAAATCCGCACCTCGCGAAGAATTAATCGGTTTGTTGGCCGAAAACGGTATGTTGGTAAAACGCCCGATATTGGTAGCGGAAGATTTCGTGCTGGTCGGTTTTAAAGAAGAGGAGTGGAAAGAGAAATTGTTGAGTTAAAACCTCCGCGCCTCTCCGCGAACTCTCCGTGCAACAAATAAAAAAAATGAAAATAGGCAACATAATATTTCCCTCAAAATATCCGGTTTTCCTCGCCCCGATGGAAGATGTCACCGATATTGGTTTCCGGTTGCTGTGCAGGCAATTTGGAGCGGATATGGTGTACACCGAATTTGTATCGAGTGACGCGCTTATCCGCCACGTGAGGAAAACCAAGGAAAAGCTCACAATTTGTGAAGAAGAGCGCCCCGTGGCCATACAAATTTACGGAAACGATCCTGACTCGATGGTAGAAGCCGCCAAGATTTGCGAAGAAGCAAACCCCGACGCTATCGATATCAATTTCGGGTGCCCCGCGAAGAAAGTAGCGGGAAGAGGCGCCGGATCCGGGATGATGAAAACGCCCGATTTGATGCTCGAAATCACGGAAAAAGTGGTAAAAGCCGTCAACCTGCCTGTAACCGTAAAAACCCGGTTAGGGTGGGACGAGAACACCAAAATTATTGTTTCGCTGGCTGAGCAATTGCAAGATTGCGGTATTGCTGCGCTCACCATTCACGGGCGCACACGTAAACAAAAATATACCGGTGAAGCCGACTGGACGCTTATCGGCGAAATTAAAAATAACCCGCGAATGCATATTCCCATCATTGGAAACGGCGATTTGGTGACACCGCAAGATTGCAAGCGCCGTTTCGACGAAACCGGGGTGGACGCGGTGATGATTGGCCGTGCAAGTTACGGACAACCGTGGATTTTCAGCGATGTAAAGCATTTTCTCGAAACCGGAGAAACGGCTCCCAAACAATCTTTTTCGTGGTATCTCAACGTGCTCAAGCAACAGGTGTTGCAAAGTGTGCAACGATTGGATGAACGGCGTGGCATTTTGCATATGCGCCGCCATTTGGCCGGGAGCCCCATCTTTAAAGGCATTCCCGATTTTAAACCCACCCGCATCGCGATGCTGCGTGCCAATACGCTGGAAGAACTGTTTGAGGTGATGGATGGAATTGGAGAGAAATTTGGGTTGGAATGAGAAACCTCTCCAATAGAATGAAGAGGTTTTAAATTTTCTGTTTCTTGATTAATTTTTCATCAACTTTCTGAGGGCATCTTCACGAATATCATCATACATTTCAAACGCGCCTCTGTCTTTCATATTCAGCGTTTTAACTTTGTCAACTTGCGATGAACGGAAAGGAGTTCGGGTTGTAGCTGCTCGAGATGTCATTGTTTGTCCGGTAATGAGAGATAGCGCTTTTCCTAATAAGGGGTCAGATGAATCGCCAAACTTCACTAAACGCAATTCGTCGAATTCATCCACTTCGTAGTTCGGCGCAAACCCTGCTGTGAAATCAGAATTGCCCAAACTATTGGCATATCTCACCACAATGGGTTGCATACCCCACTTGTTTTTCGCGTCGTTTTTTCATAAAGACTGATGGAGCCCACATTTTTACCGTATGTGGTTTCTCCAATTAAAATGACATCCATATAAGGCTTGAGTCCATTTATAATCAGTTCGCTGGCAGAAGCCGACCATCCTGTAACCAATACATACAGTTTGGGCAGGTTTAATGAAGGAACGTCAATAGTAGTTTTGTCCGTTGATATTTTATCTATAAAGTAAACTTTATTGTAGTCTTTGCCTTCTTCTTTAAGCAATGCATTGTGAACAATAGCGTTATATTGTGATGTAACGAGAACGTTATTTGTTGACCTGTTTTGGACCAATGCACTGGCAAGCGCCACAGCGGTTGAAACGGAACCTCCACCATTGTAACGTAAATCGAGCACCATTTCGCTGGCACCTTTTGCTTTGATATTACCTAATGTGTTCATTAGCTGTTTATCGTAACTGTAACTTTTGTCACCTTTGTCAGGCGCAAAAAAGTTGTACGCTAAATAACCTATTTTTTTGTCGCCAACCGTATATACGCTGTCTAAATAGATGGGGTTTTCCGCAAAATTACTATGCATCTGAACCGATACGGTTCCCGTATCGGCTAATCTATATTGGTTTTCACTATTTAATTCCCACTTAGCGGTTGAAAGCGTTTTGGTTCCTGTTCCGCCAAACACACTTCTATAATTATCGGGGGTGATGTTTTGTCCGTTGACTTGAGTAACAAACGTTCCACGGGTAATGCCTTTGGCATGGGCATCCGATCCTTTACGAGGATATAAAACCAACGCATAATATTGGGTTCTTTCTTCATTGGCTGCTATAAATATATACTCAAAGCCAATTTCGTGAGATGCCACCCCGCTTAAGGAGTTTAAAAGCTCTTGATAGTCTTCCTGAATCCACGAGAATCGGTCTCCTTGCGGATTTGTGTTCTTATTGTATTTATAAAGAATAGAGTCGAAGAATTTTTTGGGATTAAGTGAATAATTTGGCGATTTAGATAATTTATCGTTCCAGAGATAATAAATTTCCATATTTTCGTAAATCCAACCATTTACGTACCTATAGTCATCCATTTGTCGCGTGGTTGTTATCTCCGCGTCGCCTGAAGTGTTGGCATCGCTTACCGATATTACCGTTCCGTCCTTCAGTGTGGCGGAAGCTGTGGGCGGTGTAACCGAATTATCAATCACGGCGTTCACCGTTTCTGTTCGTCCGCTGCTGTATGTGAGTGTAAATGATTTGGTTGCTGCCTGATAAGTTGCCGATTCAAGCGTTCCTTTGTCCACTATCGGGTCTTTAGAGTCGCAAGAAGATGCAAGCAACATCAGCGATATGGCGATGGAAAGAAGGGTAAAAAACTTTTTCATACCTTGTTGGTTTTAGTTAGTAACAAATATATGACTACGAAAATAGAAAAGATTTTAATCCGATAGGAAAAATATTAATAATTTAACACTCCCTCGCCTTGGCGAATAATCTCCGGATCGTGTGAGGTGCAGTCCACCACGGTTGATGGGGTTATGCCGCCCACGCCGCCATCGATAACGATATCGGCAATGTCTCCCCATTTTTCGTGGATGAGTTCGGGGTCAGTGGTGTATTCAATTTCATCGTTTTCATCTTTCACGGAAGTGCTGAGCACCGGGTTTCCCAGTTGCGCCACAATTTCGCGGATGATGTTGTTATCGGGAACACGAATGCCGACGGTTTTTTTGTTTTTGTAAATCTTTGGCAACGATGATGTTGTGGGCAAAATAAACGTAAATGGGCCGGGAAGGTTTCTTTTCATCAACTTAAAAGTGGGCGTATCCACTTTGGCATATTGGCTGATGTCGCTCAAATCGTTGCAAATGATGGACAAGTTGCTTTTTTGTGGATTAATCCCTTTTAATTCACAAATGCGCTCTACGGCACGCACATTCAACGCGTCACACCCCACGCCGTACAACGTATCGGTGGGGTAAATAATGAGGCCTCCGTCGCGAAGCACGGAAACAATTTTCTCAATCTCCCGCGGATTGGGATTTTCATTGTATAATTTTATGATCATAGCCGGTGCAAATGTATGAAAAAAAAGCTTCAGAATGGGTAATCCGAAGCTTTTAAGGCTGTTTTAAAGCAAAAATAAGAATGAAACGAAGCGGTTTATCCGTAAATTACATTTCCGTCTTCGTCTTTGTTTTCATCCAATCCGTTGCTATATTGTTTCATCGCGCGTAAACTCATACCCATGCTGGAGAATCCGCCGTCGTTATACAAGTTCTGCATCGTAACTTTGCGGGTTAGGTCTGAGAACATAACGATGCAATAATCGGCGCAATCGTCAGCATCGGCATTGCCAATGGGTGCCATTCTTTCTGAAAAGTCCATCAAATCGGTCATCCCTTTCACGCCGCTACCGGCAGTGGTCATTGTGGGCGATTGCGAAATGGTGTTCACCCGAACGCCTTTGTCGCGGCCATAAATATAGCCGAAGCTGCGGGTGATGGATTCAAGCAGCGCTTTGGCATCGGCCATATCGTTGTATCCGTAAAAAACGCGTTGAGCAGCCACATAGGTGAGTGCCAGCATGGAACCACCACGCTCAATGGCGTCTAACTTTCGGGCAACTTGCAGCATTTTGTGAAACGAAATAGCGGAGATGTCCAGTGTTTTTTCCAGCATATTGTAATCCAAGTCGTCATACGTGCGTTTTTTGCGTACGTTGGGCGACATGCCGATGGAGTGGAGCACGAAATCTATTTTTCCGCCCAAAATTTCCATCGATTTTGAAAAAACCATTTCCAAATCTTCTACATTGGTGGCATCGGCTGGAAGAATTTCGGCGTTTAATTTCTCTCCCAGCGCGGCTGTTTCGCCCATGCGCACTGCAACCGGCGTGTTTGATAACGTAATGGTGGCGCCTTCTTCAACGGCCCTTTCGGCTACTTTCCAAGCGATGGACTGCTCGTTTAACGCACCGAAAATAATCCCTTTTTTACCTTTTAATAAGTTGTGATTCATTTTATGTCTATTTTTTAAGGATAAAAACCCACATACAGGCTTTTATCAGATAAAACTGCACAAAAATATAAAAAATGTGCAATATTAGAACGCTTTTTTATAAATTTTGTTTTTGAAGTAGTGTTTTTTGTTGTTATTTTGCTTGTTCGCGTTTGTTCGTAAACAAGAACAGAGCAGCTATAAGCCACTCTGTTAGTTAGTTGAATAGTTTCTGATTGAAGCTTACAAATGTTTCTCAATTTTTTCAACAAACAATGTTTTTGCGCCCGCACCCACAACTTTGTCCACTACCTCGCCGTTTTTCACGAAGATAACGGTTGGAATGTTGCGAATGCCGTATTTTGAGGTCGCTTCGTCGTTGTTGTCAACGTCAACTTTGCCAACAACCACTTTGTCTTTGTATTCTTCGCTCAATTGGTCGATGATGGGGCCAACCATTTTGCAGGGGCCGCACCACTCTGCCCAAAAATCGATTACTACTAATTTGTCTGTCGCCAACACTTCGTTGAGTGTTGCATCCGTAATTTGAAGAGCCATAATGTTTTAATTTTTTAAGATGTTATAAATTATAGGTTTGAGTATGAGGTTAATATTCAATGTGTAGCCTCCTACTGCTATTAATTAATTTTGAAATCGATAGATAAATTATCCTTCAAGTAATTGATGAAATGTTTGTTTACCTGAATTTTTGCCGGCCGGGAAAAAAGCTGAATGTTCATATGCGCTTCCTCGCCAATTATCTGGAAATATAACAACGAATTTCCCGAATTGTTTTTCGCGAGCGTTGATAATTCCGAAACGGTGGTGTCATTTAATTCCGAAAGCGGCAATTGAAGCGTAATTTTAGAAACCAGCTTGTCTTTCATTTCCGAGAGCAGGCTGATGGAGGAAATTTTCACTTCCAACTCATCGCGATAACGCTTGGGTTGCACCCGTGCCATGATGTAAATAGACAGCCCTATGCGCGCGTAACGGCCAAAGTTCACGCTGTCTTCGCTAAACAGCGCCATTTCGTAACTGCCGGAGTAGTCTTCTATTTTAAAAATGGTGTAGGGGTTGCCGTTTCTTGTTTGTCCCTCGCGCACGGCCACCACCATTCCACCAAACGTGATGTCTCTGCCGTTGAGCGCGTCTAAGTTTTGCAGTTTTTGCGTGTCGGCGTTGCAAACGTATTTCAAAATGAATTCGTAATCGTCCAGCGGATGCGCCGATAGGTAAATGCCGATAAGTTCACGTTCTTTATTCAGCCGCTCCAAGTCTGACCAACGCTCGGCTTTGGGTATTTCGGGACGGGCAATTTGAAATGAACTGTCGTCGCCGAAGAGCGAATTCATGGCGCCCATTTTGTCTTGCTGGTACTTGTTTCCGTACCGAATGAGGGTTTCCAAAAACTCTTCGCCACGGCTGTTGACGGCCAAAAAGTCTTCGCGTTTCACTTTGGGCAACGAGTCGAACGCGCCAGAAAGTGCCAGCGCTTCAATGGTTTTTTTATTGCAGGCCGAGAGGTTAACGCGCTCCACAAAGTCGAACACATCGGCAAACGGGCCGTTTTGGGTGCGTTCTCTAATGATTTCGGCCACCGCGTTTTGTCCCACGCTTTTTATAGCCGCCAATCCGAAACGGACATCGCCTTCGTTATTTACGGAAAATTTCAGGAACGATTCATTCACATCGGGACACAGCACATTGATTCCCATCGCTTTGCATTCGTCCATAAATTTGGTGATTTCCGACATATTGTTGAGGTTGTTGGAAAGCACCGCCGCCATATATTCCGATGGGTAATTGGCTTTTAACCAGGCGGTTTGATAAGCAACCCAAGAATAACACGTGGCGTGCGATTTATTGAACGCGTATGAGGCGAACTTTTCCCAATCGACCCATATTTTGTTGAGTACCTTCTCGTTGTACCCATTTTTCTTGCCGCCGGAAATGAATTTTTCTTTCAGTGCGGCCATCTTATCGATGAGTTTTTTCCCCATCGCCTTGCGCAGTTCGTCAGATTGTCCGCGCGTAAAATCGGCAAGCAATCTCGACAAAAGCATCACCTGCTCTTGATACACGGTAATTCCGTACGTTTCGCTCAAGTATTTCTCCATAATGGGCAAGTCGTACGATATTTTTTCCCGCCCGTGCTTGCGTGCCACAAAAGAATCGATGTAATCCATCGGGCCGGGGCGGTAGAGGGCGTTCATCGCAATGAGGTCTTCAAATTTGCTGGGTTGCAAATCACGAAGATACTTCTGCATCCCGGCAGACTCAAACTGGAATGTGCCGGTTGTTTGCCCTTTGCAATACAGCTGATAGGTTTTTTCATCGTCCATGGGAATTTGGTCGATGTTTATTTTTATTCCTCGGTTTGTTTCCACGTTCACCAGCGCGTCTTTAATGATGGAGAGCGTTTTAAGCCCCAGGAAATCCATTTTAATGAGTCCCGTTTCCTCAATCACGGAGCCTTCGTATTGCGTAACAAGCATCTTTTCTTTGGTTTCCTTGTCTTCGGCAGTGCTGATGGGCACAACGTCTGAAATGTCGCCTTGCCCAATAATGACGCCGCAGGCGTGTACACCCGTACTGCGCACGTTGCCCTCCAGCATTTTGGCATATTTCAACGTGTCGCGCACCAGCGGGTCGTCGCTTTCCGCGGCTTGTTTTAGTTCCGGCACGTTGTCTATGGCGGCTTGCAGGTTAATGCGCTTCACATCGGTAATGCGGTCGGGCACCAATTTTGCCAGCCTGTCCGATTCCGACAGCGGTAGCTTATGCACGCGCGCCACATCGCGAATGGATGATTTGGTGGCCATTGTACCGTAGGTAATGATGTGCGCCACTTTTTCATTTCCGTACTTCTCTGTTACCCAGCGCAGTACTTTTCCTCGGCCTTCATCGTCGAAATCAATATCAATATCGGGCATGGAAATGCGGTCGGGGTTGAGGAAACGCTCAAACAGCAAATTGTATTTTAGCGGGTCAATATCGGTAATGCCCAGGCAATATGCCGCGGCCGACCCGGCAGCCGATCCGCGTCCGGGGCCCACGGCCACGTCCATTTCGCGCGCCGCGTTGATGAAGTCTTGCACAATGAGAAAATATCCCGGATATCCCATATTTTTAATGGTTTCCAACTCAAACGTCAGCCGTTCTTCAATTTCTTCGGTCAAGGTTTCGCCGTAGCGTTTGTGCGCGCCAATTCTGGTTAAGTGCGCCAAGTAATCGGCTTCCAGTTTAATGCGGATAACTTTGTCGTAATCGCCCAGCCGATGGAATGTTTTTTCGCCAAATTCTTGGATGAGATCCGCTTCGGAATATTTTTGTTTGTACGATTCTTCCGTGCCAAACTCAGGGTCGATGGGGTAGAATGGCATCAGCGCGGGGTTATCAATGCTGTAAAGCTCCACTTTGTCGGCAATTTCCAACGTATTTGCCAGTGTGTGTGGCAGGTCGGAGAAGATGCGGTTCATTTCGGCGGTAGTTTTCAGCCATTCCTGCTTGGTGTAGCGCATGCGGTTGGGATCGTCGAAATCTTTGCCGGTACTCAGGCAAATGAGCCTGTCGTGCGCGTCAGCGTCTTCTTCGTTCACAAAGTGCACGTCGTTGGTGGCGATTACTTTTACGCCGTATTTTTCCGCGATGCGCAGCAACTCTTTGTTTACTTTTTCCTGTTTGGGGTAGGTGGTGTGGTCGGCATCGGGACGGTTTGTTTTGTGGCGCTGTATTTCAAGATAATAATCATCGCCAAAGATGCTTTTGAACCATTGCACGGCCTCTTCGGCGTCGGTAATTTTTCCGTCATCTACTTTACGCGATATTTCCCCTCCCAAACAAGCGGAAGAGACAATCAGCCCTTCGTGGTATTTCTCCAGTAACTCTTTATCGATTCGCGGGCGATAGTAAAAACCTTCCGTCCAGCTTTTCGATACCATTTTGATAAGGTTTTTATACCCTTTCAGGTTTTTAGCCAATACAACCAAATGCCAGCCGCTGCCGTCAATTTTTTCGGATTGCAGCAATCGCCCTCTGCGCGCGACGTAGCACTCACATCCAATGATGGGTTTGAAGAGTTTTTTGCTGGTTTCCGCCAGTTTTTGTTCCACTTCCGCGATTTTTTCAGTGGATGAATTCTTTTCTTTGAGTTTGTTCAACTCGGCTTTCAGGTTTTTTATTTCGGATTGTATGGGCGCGTTTTTTCTGGAAACGTAGTTTACAAATTCTTTAATTCCGTACATTGCCCCGTGATCGGTTAGGGCAATGGCTTTCATTCCATCGTTAATTGCTTTGTCCACCAAACGGGGGATGCTTGCCTGCCCGTCGAGCAGTGAATATTGAGAGTGAACGTGTAAATGTACAAATGGTTGCATGTGAGTTGTATAGACTTTTTTGAGACAAGATTCTGACAAATATACTCAAAAATGAGGAAGAATTTTGGGTAAAACGAAAGAAGTTATCAACCATTTTTCTTATCTATCACAGGGCGAATGGTTTTTAGAATGTTAGAAACTGTTTTGAATTTTACGAATACTTGTTTTTACATCAATCTTTTATGTTGTTTTTTGCCCTTTTTTGCGTCTTTGAACTTTCCTTTCTTTCGAGTAGCCCGCTATTCGATGCGAAACGAAAGTCCAAATCCATCAAAAAATGACTAAAAAACAATACATAAAAAAATTCAAAACAG
>JAEWGM010000032.1 GCA_023388315.1 Bacteroidota bacterium
TGGCAAGGAAAAATTTCTCCCGGAACAACCACCGATCATATCTCTGCTTTTTGGGACGTGATGCCTACTTTTGCCGAAATTGCCGGAGTAAAAGATAACGTTTCGGACGGTATCAGCTTTTTGCCAACGCTGTTAGGTAAAAAACAAAAACAACACAAATACCTTTATTGGGAATTTCCCGAAAATGAAGGCTCCAAAGCCATCCGCATGGGCAACTGGAAAGGCTATATCCCCAACTACAAAAAAGGTGATCGGAAAATGGAGTTGTATGATTTGAGCAAAGACCCTCGTGAACAAAACAACATCGCCGCCAAGAACCCACGAATCGTAAAAAAACTCCAGAAGCTGATGAACGAAGCACACGAGAAACCGATAATTGAAAAATTTGATATGGAGTAACCGGATGTCCGATGTAAAAAACAATGAATTAATTATAAAACCGACCTATCAGCCTAAGAATCTTGGCTCTATTGTCTTGATTCTTGGCTCTGAAATTACAAACAATGAATACAAAATCAATCTTATTCGCAAGCGGATCCATCCTCGCCGGATTATCGGCTTGCAAAAGCGCGGCTCAGGAGCAAGAAGCTCCTATGAACGTAATTTATATCCTTGCCGATGACCTCGGTTACGGCGATTTAAGTTGCTACGGACAACAAAAGTTCCAAACGCCCAATCTTGATCGTATGGCTTCCGAAGGAATGTTGTTTACACAGCACTACGCCGGATGCACCGTGAGTGCGCCATCGCGTGCTTCGCTGATGACGGGATTACACACCGGACACACTCAGGTGAGGGGAAACAAAGAAGTCAAACCCGAAGGACAGGAGCCGATGGCCGAAGGAACTTTTACCATCGGAAAACTAATGCAAGAAGCCGGCTATACCACCGGAATTTTCGGCAAATGGGGCTTGGGGTATCCCGGTTCGGTATCGGTTCCCGAAACAATGGGATTCGACGAATTTTACGGATACAACTGTCAACGTCAGGCCCACAGTTATTATCCCTCGCACTTGTGGCACAATAACGAAAAGATTTTATTTCCCGAAAATGACAACAACGGACGCGCCACTTATTCGCAAGACCTCATTCACGAGCAGGCGTTACAGTTCATCAAAAACAACAAAGACAAACCGTTTTTCGCCGTGCTGACCTACACGTTGCCGCACGCCGAAATGAACTTGCCGCACGATTCCATTTACCAACTATTCGAAAACAGTTTCGAAGAAACGCCTTACGACGGCAAACGGGGATATACCGCGGCTGAAAAGCCAAGAGCTACTTTTGCCGCAATGGTAACCCGTTTGGATAAATACGTGGGCGAAGTGCTTAATGAATTGAAAAGACAGGGACTCGATAAAAACACCATCGTTTTCTTCACCAGCGACAACGGCCCGCATCGTGAGGGCGGTGCTGATCCCGATTTTTTCAAAAGTTACGGACCGCTTAAGGGCACCAAGCGCGATATGTACGAAGGCGGTATCCGTGTTCCGTTTATCGCGTGGAGCCCGCAAAAAATTGCAGTTGGAAGCAAAAGCGACCACATCGGCGCTTTTTGGGATATGATGCCCACGCTGAGCGATTTAACCGGAACGGCCTTAACCACCGAAACCGATGGTATTTCACTCCTTCCCACGTTGTTTTCCGATGGCAAACAAAAAGAACACGACTATCTCTATTGGGAATTTCACGAAATGGGCGGCCGCCAGGCTTTACGAAGCGGTAATTGGAAACTCATTCGTCAGCCCATTGTTGGCGAAACCGCGTTGGAACTGTACGATCTAAGCAACGATTTGCACGAAGACAACAATCTTGCCGCACAAGAACCCGATAAATTGAAAGAGCTGGAAACGTTGATGAATAACGCCCGTACGGAATCCGCCGTGTTCAATTTCGGAAGGAAGATGGAAAATTAAGACGTTGTTAACGCATATAAACAATCAGATATTTACTAAAAATCCTGAGATTTTCTCAATCTCAGGATAAATTTCACGACCGTATAATCTAATTTTTATTGATTAGAAATTATTCACCCAACCCGCATAGGCATCCATATAGTTTTTAAGGAAATTGCGTGTATCGTCACTTAAGAGATTATCGTTTTCGTCGAAAAGCGTATGAGCGCTTCCGATATAAGCTTCGGGCTGCTGCATCATAGGAACGTTTAAAAACACCATAGATTGGCGTACGATATGGTTGGCTCCGAAGCCGCCGATGGCGCTCATCGATACGCTTACAACCGCTCCCGGTTTTCCACCCCAAACGCTTTGTCCGTAAGGCCTTGATCCAACATCGAAAGCATTTTTCAACGCGCTGGGAACCGAACGGTTATATTCCGGAGTAACGAACAAAAATCCGTCGACTGATTTTATTTTTTCACGAAAATCCACGTATTCTGCCGGTGGATTTTGGTCAACATCTTCATTGTAATGTGGCAATTGTCCTATTTCTACAATTTCTAATTCTAAAGAATCGGGGGCTAATTGAATGAGTTGGTTAGCCACTTTCTTGTTAAAAGATTCTTTTCTTAAGCTGCCTACCAATACGGCAATTTTCTTTTTGCTCATAATAAATTAATATAGTTTGATTTTAAAAAATAATAAGCGCATAACAATGTTTTACACGCTTTTAAATCAAAACAAGCAATCAAGCAAAAAGTTTTTGTAAACAGGTTTGATGAGATTAATTTAACGAAATCTAACGGGAAAGCAATAGATTTTGGAATAGAATCGTATGCATTTCAGCACAATTTATATGTTGTACAACATATTATTTTTTTATGATTATTTCAGAAATACGCTCTATATTTGCAAAACCAATACAGCACGGTTCGGCACACACGCCGATAATGAAGGCTGAAGCCATTGTGCGACCCATATGCGAAGGATGTAAGAAAATGAAAATAAGTGCCACAAACACCACATGCGGCTTTACAAGCCTCTCAGATTAACAAAAGCACGGAGTTGGATTTTTCACATACCTCAATTCAAAGAATTGGAATCCGATAAAATGAATATTAATTTAAAAATAAGAACCGAATGAAAAAAATGCATTCAATGACAAAATGGAAAGGATTCATGTTCGCATTGTTGTGGACAGTATCCTTGGGAATGTTTGCTCAAAATGTGAACGTACGCGGTACGGTAACAGACGAAACGGGTGAAACCGTTATCGGGGCAACAATTATTGTGGAAGGTAGCGTGGGCGTTGGAACCACCACCGATATTGACGGGAATTATACCCTGAACAATGTGCCGGCAAACGGCAACCTTGTGTTCAGCTACGTGGGTTTTGCCACACAAACCATACCCGTGAACGGGCGCACCACGATTGATGTGGTAATGGCTTCGGATACGGAGTTGTTGGACGAAGTGGTGGTAGTGGGTTTCGGCACACAACGCAAAGTGAACCTCACGGGTGCGGTAGCGAGTGTAGATACCAAGCAATTGGAGTCACGTCCTGTTAGTTCAGTAGGGCAGGCATTGCAAGGTGTAGTGCCTGGGTTAAACCTAAACGTAAATAACAGTGGAGGTGCGTTAGGAAATACATTAAATATAAACATACGTGGAACCGGAACTATTGGTACAGGATCAAATGCCGCACCACTTATTCTAATTGACGGTATAGAGGGAAATATGAACACACTGAATCCCGAAGACATAGAAAGTATTTCTGTTTTGAAAGATGCGGCTTCTGCAGCTATTTACGGTTCACGAGCAGCTTTTGGTGTAATTCTTATAACAACAAAATCGGGAAAAGAAGGGAAATTAAGTGTTAATTATAACAACAGTTTCCGATATTCGGGGCCTACGAACTTGCCCCAGCCTGTTGATTCTTACAGATTTGCCCGTTTCTTTAATGAAGCGAACATAAATCAAGGCGGCAATGCTATTTTTACCGATCAAGTATTGGAGCGTATTTTAGCCTATCAGAACGGAGAAATAACAGAAACTACAGTACCCAATGCCAGTGGTACAAACTGGGAATTTCACGAACGTGCCAATGACAATGTAAATTGGTATGATACACATTTTCGTTGGAATTGGGCGCAAGATCACAATTTGAGTATAAATGGCGGCACTGAGTCGCTGCGATACTATGCATCGGCAGGCTACATGCACCAAGGCGGAAATCTTCAGTTTGGCAATGAAACCTATGACCGACTTACTTTTACGGGAAAAGTGAGCAGTAAATTGTCGGATTATGTAGATTTAAATGTGAGCGCTAAATTCATACGTTTTGAATTAGACAATCCATTTTATATGGAAAATAGCGGATTGCTGTTTCACGATATTGCACGCATCTGGCCCATGATGCCTTTTAAAGATCCCAACGGACATTATATGCGTAACGGAAAAATTAACCAACTCCTTGATGGAGGTCGTTCTGTTACAAATAATGATAATCTTTACGGCCAGGCACAGATGATTATAAAACCGTTAAAAGGTTGGAATATTGTGGGAGAATTAGGCACGCGTGTTATTAATTCGAATAACAAACAAAATTTAGGACGTGTTTTTGAACACGATGTACAGGGTAACCCATTACCGTTACCTTTTGACGGAGGTAATCCGGCAGGTGCAACTTTTGCACGTACAAACTTCACCAATGCCAACTTTATAACAAGTAATCTTTACACAGATTACACCTTTGAAAGAGACTTGCACTATGCAAAAGCCATGGTTGGGGTGTCCAGTGAACAATACCACGTTAAGGCGCTTACCGCGCAACGTTCTGATGTGGTAACCGATTTGGTTCCGGAAATAGGGGCAGCCGTTGGCGATGATAAGATCAACAGAACTGACAATGCCGAATGGGCAACCGCAGGATATTTCTCCCGATTAAATTATGTATACGCAGACAAGTATCTATTTGAAGCAAATTTCAGGTACGATGGTTCATCGCGCTTTTTGCGTGATCAGAGATGGAACTTATTCTCTTCTTTCTCTTTTGGTTGGAATGTTGCAAGGGAAGCTTTCTGGGAACCCTATCAAGACTATATAAGTACGTTTAAACCACGTGTTTCGTATGGGCAACTGGGTAACCAAAATACCAGTAGTTATTATCCATTTTATTTAACGCAACCTGTAACACCAAATGCAGGCGGTTGGCTTATGGACGGCGCACGACCAACAGTTGCGGGAGCACCGGGCATGATAAGCCAAAGCTTAACATGGGAGCGTATTTACAACACCAACTTTGGTATAGATATTGCCCTTTTAAGAAACCGCTTAAATGGTTCTTTCGACTATTTTATCCGCACAACAGACCAAATGGTGGGACCTCCTCGTGAAGTAGGCGCAGTACTGGGTATTGGCTTGCCAAACACCAATAACGCTAAACTCGAAAATAAAGGATGGGAATTGGAGTTAAGTTGGAGAGACAGAGTAGGAGAACTTGGTTACAACGCTACCTTCAACTTATCAGATAATCGTGTAAAAGTTTTAAAATATCCAAATCCATCCAACTCTCTTGCCACCTATTATGAGGGGCAGGTTTTAGGCGACATTTGGGGGTATACTACGCATGGAATTGCCAAAACCGATGCGGAAATGGAAGAGTGGTTAAAAACAAACGATCAAAGTCGATTAGGTTCCAACTGGGGTGCCGGCGATATTATGTATAAAAATCTTGATGATGTAGCAACCGTAGACGGTGGTGCAAACACACTGGATGATCATGGAGATTTGAGAATTATAGGCAACAGCAATCCTCGTTTTCGATATGGGCTTTCTTTAGGAGCCAATTGGAGAGGATTGGATTTATCGCTATTCTTTCAAGGAGTTATGAAACGCGACGTATGGTTAAACGGGCCTTATTTCTGGGGTGCTGATGGCAACCAGTGGCAATCACTTGCTTTTGAAGAGCATATGGATTATTTCCGCGCAGAAGATACCGATTCTTATTTCGGACCTAATGTAAATGGATATTTTCCTAAACCGTATTTAGGTGGCAGAGGCGATAAAAATCACATTGTGCAAACAAGATATCTTCAAGATGCTTCATATATACGTTTAAAGAACGTTACTCTAGGATATCAAATGCCGTCTAATATTTCCAATTCATTGCACGTAAGCAATATTCGTTTGTTTGTATCGGGAGAAAATTTGTTTACGTTCAGTCGAATCACAAAAATATTTGATCCTGAAGCCATTGGAGGAGGATTTAGTTCCGGAAAAATGTATCCGTTGTCTTCCACGCTCTCTTTTGGATTAAATGTTACTTTATAATATAAGGTAGATAATTATAAAATTTATAAATCAATTAAAGATGAATTTGAATAATAATAAATATACAATAAAACTACTTACTACGTTAATTGTATGTATAGGCTTATTACTAAGCAGTTGTAATGACATGCTTGATAAGGAACCTCTTAACAATATTTCGACGGGAGTGTACCTCCGTTCGGAAGCCGATTTGGGCGCTTATTCTGCAAACATGTATGGTGTATTCCCGGTTCATGGCGGATATGGAATAGGAATGTTTGGTGTGGACAATAATAGTGATAACCAAGCTGCAACAGGAGCTAATGGTAATTTCATACCTCAGCAAGTTCGCGTAGGACAAGGTGGTGGCGCTTGGGGATTTGGTAATATCAGAACCGTGAATTATTTCCTCAACAGAGTGAATGCTTTGATGGAAGAAAATACTATAAGCGGAAATCAGGATAACGTTAAACACTATCTGGGTGAAATGTATTTTTTTCGCGCTTTTATCTATTTTGATAAATTACAAACCTTAGGCGATTTTCCTATTATAAAAACAATGATAAATGAAGACTACGAGTCTGTGCGCGAAGCAAGTAAACGTAGACCCAGAAACGAAGTAGCTCGTTTTATCTTAAGTGATTTGGACTCGGCTTACTTATTAATGAAAAACAATCCTCCTATGAGTAACCGCCTGAATAAGAAAAGTGCAGCCCTCTTTAAATCAAGAGTAGCTCTTTATGAGGCAACATGGGAAAAATATCATAACGGTACTGCACGTGTTCCGGGAGGTCCGGGTTGGCCCGGAGCTCAGAAAGATTATCTGAAAGATTTTACAATTAACATTGACAGTGAAGTTGCTTTTTTCTTGAATCAAGCAAAAGAAGCTGCGGAAATTGTTGCGGAAAGCACCCCTCTAGCAGCTAACTATGCAGCCATGTTCAACAGCGTCACATTAAATGTACCTGAAGTACTGTTGTGGAAAAAATACGATAATTCTATTACTCCTGCGGTGTATCACTTTACTGTGGGATACCTGCAACGTAATGGTGGTGGTAATTCCGGTTACACCCGTTCAATGGTCGAGTCTTTCCTTATGGCTAATGGGTTGCCCATTTATGCACCCGGGTCCGGATATAAAGGCGATGTCACATTAACTGACGTGGCTGATGATCGTGACGAGCGTTTGGTTCAATCCCTGACTCTCCCCGGTGATAAACTAACAGATAATAATACTACAGGGTTAATTATAAACAATGGAATTTACTATAGGCCTCCCATTACAGATATTGCAGAAAATAGAAGTCCAACAGGCTATTCTATAAAAAAGGGTTTATCTACAGACCCATCGCAAGGGCCAACACAACAAAGCATTACTGCCTCTGTTGTGTTTAGAGCAGCTGAAGCGTATTTGAACTATATAGAAGCTGATTATTTGCTTAATGGTTCGTTGGATGCTAAAAGCGATAAATACTGGAAAGCATTAAGAAGCCGCGCAGGAGTGGATACGGATTATTTGAAGACAATCAATGAAACCGATTTATCAAAAGAACGTGATTTGGCTAAATATTCCGCCAGTACATTAGTAGATAAAACATTATATAATATTCGCCGCGAACGTCGCAACGAATTTATAGCGGAAGGTATGCGTTTAGATGATTTATATCGTTGGCGATCATTAGACATGATGCAAAATTATATAGTTGAGGGATTCAATCTATGGGATGAAAATTATAAATTATACACACAACCAAAAGAAGGCGTTGCTGTTGTTAATTTAGTTGAGGAAGGTAATCCTGGTGCAAACGTATCAGCCAAAACAGACAGCAAATATATTCGTCCTTATCGTATTAACAAAAATAATTTAGCTTTTGAAGGTTACAATTTTGTACAAGCTAACTATCTTTCTCCAATAGCATATGACCATTTCCGTTTAACAACAGAAGTCGAAGGCTCCGGAGAGGTATCAACATCTTCCATATATCAAAATCCTGGTTGGAAAATTGAGGTAGGTACATATGGTGAATAAATTCTAATTCTCAATTTATAATTTTTCATTCTCTCATTTAACTTTGATAGCACGCCGCCGTGGTGGTGGCGCGCTATCTTTTTTAATGAAAACGAAAACGCTTTAACATTCAGCGCTTCTTAAACTCATATCTATTTTTTATCTTTGTGCCGAACAGTCTCAAAAACGATGGTACGATTGGTGTCTCGCAGTAAATACCTGCATCATTTTTTTGGCCACGGGCGTTCAACAATAATCATCCCTAAAATGAAAGCATTAAATTATTTACTCATCATTTCGCTCCTCATCGTTGCCGCAATAATGATCTATCTCGGCACCAAAGGCGGAATACTTCCTCCCACTCTTACCGGAGTCGGATTCATCATCATTGCTGCAATCTTTTTTGTAAAAGATAAAAAGTAAAAAGAAGCTCAAAACTTCAAACTCCTCGAAAAATAATGAAACTAAAAATATCATTCTTTTTAATTTTGTCCGTTTTGTTCGGGCAAATAAATATTGCGTATGCAACAGAAGACGCAAGCACCGTGTCCGACAACTGGCGGATTGCGTCTCTACATCGGACATCGGACACCAGTCTCCCAGCTCTGAACTCAAAACTCAAAACTCAGAACTCTCAAACCTACCCCGTTCCCGCACCACACCAAATTAAATGGCACGAAGCCGAACTTGGCGTTGTTTTTCATTACGACTTACACGTTTTCGACGGAAAAAAATACAGTCAAACCGCCAACCGCATCGCGCCGGTAGAAGATTACAATATGTTCAACCCTACCGAGCTGGATACCGATCAATGGATTCGCGCCGCCAAAGCAATGGGCGCCAAATTTGCCGTGATCACCGCCACGCACGAAACCGGATTTGCCATTTATCAAAGTGATGTGAATCCCTACAGCCTGAAGGCTTTGAAATGGCGTGACGGTAAAGGTGATATTGTAGGCGATTTTGTAAAATCGTGTCGCAAATACGGCATTCAACCAGGTATTTACATCGGTATTCGCTGGAATTCCTTGTTCGGTATTCACAATTTTGAAGCGGAAGGCGATAGTCAATTTGCCAAAAATCGCCAGCAATGGTATCGCCGTTATTGCGAACGAATGACCGAGGAACTGATGTCGAAATACGGCGATCTGTTTATGGTTTGGTATGATGGCGGCGCCGATGACCCGAAAGGAATGGGGCCTGATGTGGAGCCAATCGTCAGAAAATTAAATCCAGACTGCCTTTTTTATCACAATACGGAAAGCGCCGATTTTCGCTGGGGCGGTTCTGAAACCGGAACGGTGGGATATCCCAACTGGAGCAGTTTTCCCACACCATTTTCTCACAATAAAAACCTAGATACACAGCACGATCATATCGCGTTGCTTAAACACGGCGACCCCGACGGAAAATACTGGGTTCCTGCAATGGCCGATGCTCCGCTTCGCGGCCACAATGGCCGCCACGAGTGGTTTTGGGAGCCGGGCGATGAAGAAGCGGTTGAACCGTTGGAACGATTGGTAAATATGTACTACAAATCCGTAGGACAAAACGCCACGCTTATCTTAGGGCTCACGCCCGACCCGCGCGGATTAATGCCCGAAGGCGATGTAAAACGTCTCGAAGAATTTGGCAATCGTGTGCAAGAACTTACCGCTCATCCGTTGAAAACCATTTCAGGAACTGGAAATAGAATAAATTTAAGATTAGACAAGCGCCAGCTTGTTAATCAAATTATTATTCAGGAAGATATTGCCAAAGGCGAACGTATTCGTAAATATCGCGTTGAAGGACAAACACGCAACGGTTGGAAAACCTTGTGCGAAGGCGAATCAGTAGGACACAAACGCATCCAAACCTTCGAACCAACGGAAGTAAGCCGTTTACGCTTAGTGGTGGAAAAAAATATCGATGTTCCACAGATTAGAAATTTCAACGTGTATAATGTTGAAAATGCACCGAAACTGTAAATCGTAATTCAATGTTTTGATAATTTTCAGAAAAGTCTTACTTATAATTCAATCTTTTCGCTAAATTTGCAAAAGTATTAATCGTAACTAAGTTTAAACGTGAAAGAAATACAAAACATAATCAAACGCGACGAGTATATTAACCGTGTGAAACCCTTTATGAATAAGTCTCTTATAAAGGTTTTCACCGGACAACGACGTGTCGGGAAAAGTTATCTGATGTTTCAATTGATGCAAGAATTGAAACTTCAGAATAAAGACGCGCACATTATTTACATAAACTGCGAAGATATTGAATTTGACTTTATTAGAACTGCCAAAGAACTGAATGAATACGTAGTTTCCAAGATTAAAGACAATGAAAAGAACTATATTTTTATTGATGAAATACAAGAAATCGCCGAGTTTGAGCGTGCGGTACGTTCGTTGGCATTAAACGCGAACAACGATATTTACATCACGGGAAGCAATGCCAATATGCTCTCGGGCGAGCTTGCCACCTTTTTGAGCGGCAGATACATAGAGTTCAAAATCCACGGATTATCTTATACGGAATTTATCAAATTCCACCGGTTGGAAAATGATTTTCAAAGTTACAAATTGTATGCAAAATATGGCGGATTGCCGTATCTCGTGAATTTAAAACTAACGGATGATGTGGTGGGAGAGTACCTAAAAAGCATATATTCCACCATTATTTACAGAGATGTGGTTAGTCGTCACAATTTGCGCGACACCGATTTTCTCGAAAAACTGACACATTATCTTGCCGATAACATAGGAAGCCTTTTTTCGGCACAAAGCATCAGCAATTATCTGAAATCGCAAAAATCAACGGTTTCGGTTAAGCAAGTGCAAAATTATGTCTCGCATCTAGCCAATGCGTTTCTGATATATCGCGCGGAACGATTTGATATTATTGGTAAACGGATTTTTGATTTCGGCGAAAAATTTTATTTTGAAGATTTAGGTATCCGAAACATTATCACGGGATATCACATAAAAGACCGAGCCAAAATATTGGAAAACATCGTTTATAATCATCTTATTTTCAGAGGATATGATGTGAAATCAGGCAGTATTAATTCATTGGAGATTGATTTTGTTTGTCGTAAAAACAACGAACTGCTTTACGTGCAAGTTGCGGTGGAACTGACAAAAACCGAAACCATCGAACGCGAATTTGGCAATCTGCTTTTGATAAAAGATAACTATCCCAAAATTGTAGTTTCGGAAGAAAATTTTCAAGGAAACTCCTATCAGGGCATTCAACACGTATTTATTTTAGATTTTCTCAAAAATTATTGATATGAAACCAAATCATTTTATTCCATTACTACTTTCTCCACTTGCACTCTCGGCACAAACCACCGACACACGTCCCAACATTATCTACTTTTTGGTGGACGATATGGGCTGGCAAGACACTTCTTTGCCATTTTGGACGGAAAAAACACCGTTTAACGAACGCTATCACACACCTAATATGGAGCGGTTGGCATCGCAGGGAATGATGTTTACACAGGCGTATGCAACGCCGGTAAGCTCGCCTACACGCGTGAGTTTGTTAACGGGAATGAACGCCGCCCGTCACCGCGTAACCAATTGGACATTAGAAAAAAATAAATCAACCGACCGAAAAAGCGATGTGCTGGAATTTCCCGCTTGGAACGTAAACGGTATTGCACAGGTTCCAAATATTCCTGCAACATATGAGGTTACGTCACTTCCACAATTGTTGAAAAATGCCGGTTATCACACCATTCACTGCGGAAAAGCACATTGGGGAGCTATCGACACTCCCGGAGAAAATCCGCACCATTTTGGTTTTGAAGTGAACATTGCCGGGCACGCCGGTGGAGGACTGGCGAGCTACCTTGGAGAACAGAATTTCGGTAACCGTACGGACGGCAAACCATCGCCTTTGCAAGCCATTCCCGGACTGAAAGATTATTGGGGCAAAGACATTTTTGCCACCGAAGCACTCACGCTCGAAGCGATGAAAGCCCTCGATAAAGCAAAACGTTTGGGGCAGCCGTTTTTCCTATATATGTCGCACTACGCCATACACGTGCCGGTGGACAAGGATATGCGCTATTATCAGAAATACCGCGACGCCGGATTATCGGAAAAGGAAGCCGGTTACGCATCGCTTATCGAAGGGATGGACAAAAGTTTGGGCGATTTGATGGATTGGTTGGAGAAAAACGATATGGACAAAAACACCATCATCGTTTTTATGGGTGATAACGGCGGCCTTTCCTCCGAAGCAGGTTGGCGCGACACGCCGCTGCACATTCACAATGCACCGCTCAACAGCGGAAAGGGCTCGATGTACGAAGGCGGTATCCGCGAACCGATGATTGTGAAATGGCCGGGCAAAGTAAAAGCCGGAACGCGCAACAACCAATACACCATTATCGAAGACCATTTCCCCACATTGTTGGAAATGGCTCAGGTCAAAAACTACAAAACTAAACAGCCGGTGGATGGCAAGAGTTTTATACCGATGCTGGAAGGCAAACAAACCGACTACAACAAGCGGGCGCTTTTCTGGCATTTCCCCAATTTGTGGGGCAACGACGGCCCGGGTATCGGTACCACCAGTACCATCCGCAAAGGCGATTGGAAGTTGGTTTACTACTACGAAACCGGTAAACGTGAACTTTTCAACGTTACCAACGATATTGGCGAAACGCGCGATTTAGCGGCTTCCAATCCGAAAATGGTCAATAAACTGGCAAAAGAATTAGGAAAACATCTGCGGAAAGTAAACGCACAGCGTCCATCGTTTAAATCAAGCGGAAAAGTTTGTCCGTGGCCGGATGAGGTGTGAGAGCATTATTTTTTATATATTTACGCACTAAAAAAAGCAAATGACTAAATTTAAAACCGTCGCATTGGGGATCGCTGCCTTTACCGCGCTAAACGCCCAAGAAAAGCCCAACATCGTCCTCATCTACGCCGATGATATCGGCTACGGCGATTTATCGTGCTACGGCGCTACCCGTGTACAAACGCCCAATGTGGATGCGCTGGCAAACAGCGGAGTGCGGTTTCGAAACGCGCACTCTGCCGCGGCAACCAGCACGCCGTCGCGTTACGGAATGTTTACCGGAGAATATCCGTGGCGCAGAAAAGGAACAGGCGTTGCCGCCGGCGATGCCGCGCTCATCATCAACCCTAACCGATATACATTGCCCAAACTGATGCAGGAAGCCGGATACACCACCGGCGCCGTAGGCAAATGGCATTTGGGAATGGGAGCCGAAACCGGAAAACAAAACTGGAACGAAAGAGTTTCGCCCGGGCCGGCAGAAATCGGATTCGATTATTCCTATATTATGGCAGCAACGGGCGACCGCGTTCCGTGCGTGTATATGGAAAACCAGCGGGCGGTTGGGCTTGATCCCAAAGATCCGATACAGGTGAGTCACACCAAAAACTTTCCGGGCGAACCTACCGGAAAAGAGAATCCCGAATTGCTCACAAAACTAAAGCCCAGCCACGGGCACGATATGGCGGTGGTAAACGGAATCTCGCGCATCGGATTTATGAAAGGCGGTAAATCGGCGCTTTGGGAAGACGAAAACATTGCCGACAGCATTACCGTGCACGCCGTGCGATTTATTGAACGAAACAAAGACAAGCCTTTCTTCCTCTATTTCGGAACCAACGATATTCACGTGCCGCGTTATCCACACGAACGTTTTCGCGGGAAAACCGATATGGGACATCGGGGCGATGCCATTGTGCAATTCGACTGGTCGGTGGGAGAAGTGGTTCGCGCTCTCAAAGAAGCCGGAGTTTACGATAACACGCTCATCATCATTAGCAGCGATAATGGGCCCGTGGTGGATGACGGTTATCAAGATCAAGCCGAAGAACTCCTAAAAAACCACAAACCGTGGGGGCCATTCCGTGGCGGAAAATACAGTACTTTTGAAGCCGGAACGCGTGTTCCGTTCATCGTACACTGGCCGAGAAATGTTCGCAAAGGTGTTTCCGACGCACTGGTTTCTCAAATAGATATGCTGGCTACTTTTTCGGAGTTGGTAGAAAAAGACATTTCGGAAGAAAAACTTTTAGACAGCCGGAAGCAACTCCCCGCTTGGTTGGGAAATGACCTCAAAGGAAGGGATTATGTCATTAGTGCGGCCTACGCGTTAAGCGTGCTAACCAAAGACTGGAAGTATATTGAGCCGAGTGAAGGAAGAGCCTATAATGCGGCAACCAATACCGAATTAGGCCTTTACCCCCATGATCAGTTATACAATATGTCCATCGATCGTGGCGAGTACGACAATGTAGCCGATGAAAATCCGTTGACCGTGAGGTTTATGAAGCAAATTCTGGAGGAAGAAAAAGCCAAAGGAATAGGAATGGAGTTGTAAATCTCCGCCTCTTTTCATTCTCTCTCAAAAAACCCCTCTCAACCCTGTATGGTTGTTGGGGGGTTTTCTTTTTTTAACGCAAAATTATTTCAGAGTGAAGCGCAAATTTTATCATTCCATAGCAACCTTCAAAATCAAACTTCCTCACAAAAGTTTATTTTTTTAGCATTTTTATTCATTTTTCCAATTATTCCTTTATCTTTGCAACATATTTACACGTTGCGATGAATTTCTCATATTCAACATACACTACTACCCGCACAATGAATATGACCCCTTGGGGGGTTATATAGTCTTCTTACATCCATACGGCAATGTATTTGCCCCGCTGCAAACCGATAAGGTTTGTCCTTCAAAAAAATCACATTTTATTTATTCCCTACCGTTTTTTAGGCGGTAAAAAAATATATTCATATACGATGAAAGTTATGAAATTTGGCGGGACTTCCGTAGGAACTCCCGAAAGTTTACGATTGGTTAAAAACATTGTTGAGTCTGAAAAAGAACCCGTTATCTTGGTGGTATCGGCATTTGGAAAAGTAACCGACCGTTTGCTGCTGGCAGCCGATTTTGCCGTAAACGGAAACGCGAGTTATAAATCATTACTGCAGGAAATCATTTTTCAACACGAAGAAATGATGCAGAAAATGATCGCTTCGGAAGAAGTGAGGCTTGAATTGAAGCAAAAAATTGACCCGATGCTGGAAGACCTTCGAAACATTTTGCGGGGCGTTTTTCTTATTGGCGACCTTTCACAAAAAACTTCCGATAAAATCGTCAGCTACGGCGAACGACTCTCCTCCCTCATAATCAGCAAAATAATAAATGACGCGCAACTTTACGACGCCACGCGTTTTATTAAAACCACCAAACAATTCTCTAACCACATCCCCGACATCGCTCATTCCAATGAACTGATTAAGGAGGAGTTTTCAAAAAACTCGTTTCCTAAAGTGGCCGTTGTGCCGGGATTCATTTCTTCAGGGAAAGAAGGAGGCGACATCACCAATCTTGGCCGTGGCGGCTCGGATTACACGGCTGCCATTATCGCCGCGGCGCTAGACGCGTCGGTGCTGGAAATTTGGACCGATGTGGACGGTTTTATGACCGCCGACCCAAAAATCATCAACGCGGCGTACGTTATTGAAGAGCTGTCGTTTACCGAAGCTATTGAGCTCTCCAACTTCGGGGCGAAAGTAATTTATCCGCCAACCATCTTTCCGGTGTATCACAAAAGCATTCCCATCCGTGTAAAAAACACCTTCAAACCCGACGCGGAAGGCACCCTTATACGCAACATTGCCCCAACACCTAACGGAAAGATAATCAAAGGAATATCATCCATTAACGACACCGCGCTCATAACCATTCAAGGGCTTGGAATGGTGGGGGTTATTGGTGTGAACAAACGCATTTTTTCGGCGTTGGCAGACAATGGCATCAGCGTGTTTATCGTGTCGCAGGCATCGTCGGAAAACAGCACCTCCATTGGTGTACGCACGCAAGACGCGCCGCTTTCCCAACAAGTGCTGAGCCACGAATTTGAAAAGGAAATTAAGATGGGAAGCATCAACGAAATTATTGTTGAATATGATTTGGCCACCATTGCCGTAGTGGGACAAAATATGAAGCACGTGCCCGGTGTTGCGGGTAAGTTTTTCGGCACACTCGGCCGAAGCGGCATCAGCATTGTATCGTTGGCGCAGGGCGCTTCGGAAACGAATATTTCGTGCGTTATTGCCAAAAGCAACCTCAAAAAAGCGCTCAACGTGATTCACGATTCATTTTTCTTGTCGCCCTACCAAGAATTGAACCTCTTTGTGGTGGGCACCGGCACCGTGGGCAGCAAGTTGCTGGCGCAAATAAAACAACAGAAACATATCCTGGAAGAACAAAACAAGCTGAAAATAAACATCGTGGGCATTGCCAACGGACGAAAAGCGATGTTTAAACGCGACGGCATTCCGCTCGAAAATTATTTCGAGAACCTGATGGAAAACGGTGTAAAAAGTTCGCCTCAGCTTATTCGCGATGAAATTCTCAATATGAATATTTTCAACTCCGTTTTTGTGGATTGCACAGCCAGCACCCCCATTTCAGAGTTGTATGAGGACTTGATATCCAACAACGTTTCTGTAGTAACGGCCAATAAAATTGCCGCGTCATCGGCTTACGAAAACTATCATCACTTAAAAGAAACAGCCCGCAAAACCAGCACCAAGTTTCTTTTTGAAACCAATGTGGGAGCGGGATTGCCCATTATCAACACAATGAATTCGCTCATCAATTCGGGCGACAGAATCATGAAATTGGAAGCGGTGCTTTCAGGAACACTAAACTTCATTTTCAATACACTGAGTGAAGACATTCCGTTCAGCAAAGCCATACAAATGGCGGTAGACGCACTATTTGCCGAACCCGATCCGCGCATTGACCTAAGTGGCTTGGATGTTACCCGAAAATTGGTGATTCTTTCGCGTGAAGCAGGCGCTCGCGTGGAACAAGACAATGTGCAAAAGAACTTGTTCATTCCACAAAAATATTTCGACGGCACGTTAGACGAATTTTGGGCAACCATCCACGAAATGGACGAAACGTTTGAAAACCGTCGCAAAAAACTGGAAGAACAAGGGAAAAAATTGCGCTTCGTAGCCACCTACGACAACGGAATTTGTGAAGTGGGCCTCCGCGAAGTGGAACGAGGTCATCCGTTTTACGACCTCGAAGGTAGCAACAACATTATTATGCTCACCACCGAGCGTTACAACGAATATCCGATGATTATCAAGGGATACGGCGCAGGCGCGAGCGTTACCGCCGCCGGTGTGTTCTCGGATATTATTTCCATCGCGAATATACGTTAAATGGGGAGTGCGGGGCGATGAAAATGCCCCGCCCGAAACAACAACTCGTAACCCGAAACTCGAACAAAAATGAAATATATAATCATCCTCGGCGATGGCATGGCAGACGAGCCCATTGCCCGCCTCGGCAACAAAACACCGTTGCAAGCCGCCAAAACTCCGTATATGGATTTGCTCGTGCAAAAAGGACGAAGCGGCCTGCTCGACACCATTCCCGAAGGAATGCATCCCGGAAGTGAGATAGCCAACCTATCGGTGTTGGGGTACGATGTGCCGCGAGTTTACGAAGGACGCGGTGTGCTGGAAGCGGCAAGCATGGGCGTGGATATTTTGCCCGATGAAATGGCGATGCGTTTAAACTTGGTTTGCATCGACGGCGATTTGCTCAAAAATCATTCCGCCGGTCACATCTCTACCGAAGAAGCGGCGGAACTTATCCGTTTCTTGAACGAAAAATTGGGAAACGACATTTTCAGTTTTTACCCCGGTGTTTCGTATCGCAACTTACTGAAAATGAAAGGTGGGAACAAAAACATCCACTGTACGCCGCCGCACGATGTTCCCGAAAAGCCATTTATGCCCTTGCTCATAAAACCCGCCGACGAGGCCGCGCGCCACACCGCCAACGAGCTAAACAAACTCACACTTGCTTCGCAAAAAATACTGGCTGATCATCCCATCAACAAAAAGCGGATTGCCGAAGGCAAAGACCCTGCCAACAGCATTTGGATGTGGTCGCCGGGATATCGCCCCGCGATGCAGACGCTCAAAGAGTTGTACCCGATAAAAAGCGGTTCGGTAATCTCCGCCGTGGATTTAATCAAGGGAATTGGCGTGTATGCCGGGCTGGATGTTATTAACGTGGAAGGTGCCACCGGATTATACGACACCAATTATGAAGGCAAAGCACAAGCGGCACTTGCCGCGCTTCGGGAACAGGACTTCGTGTACCTTCACATCGAAGCCAGCGACGAAGCCGGACACGAAGGCGACGTGGATTTGAAAATCAAAACCATTGAAAACCTGGACGCGCGTGTCGTAAAAACCATTTTCGAGGAAATCGAGAAATGGGACGAACCCGTTACCATTGCCGTTCTTCCCGATCACCCCACGCCTTGCGCCATCCGCACCCACACACGCGACCCGATACCTTTCGTGATTTATCACAAGCACATTTCACTTGACGACGTAAAAACGTACGATGAAATGGCGGCAAAAGACGGCAGTTTCGGCTTGTTGAGAGGAGATGAATTTATGAAAGTACTGTTTGAGAAGTCAGAAGTCGGAAGTCGAAAGCCGGAAGAAAAAAACAGCAAAAACCTTCCGCCCGCATCCCTCTCTCTCGTGGAGAGGGGCAAGGGAAGAGGTTACTACAGCACCAACAAAACCGCCCCAATCGCCTCTTTTCAAGAAGCGGTTGTAAAAGGGTTGGCACCCGATAAAGGGTTGTATATGCCTGAGAAAATTGGCAGATTGCCCGAAAGTTTTTTTGCTGAAATCGAGAAGTCAAGTTTAGCGGAAATAGCGCAACAAGTTGCCGCTGATTTTTTTGGCGATGACATTCCCAAACCCGAACTCAACGCCATTGTTGCCGATACGCTCAATTTTGATATTCCGCTCGTGAAAGTGGAAGACGATATGTATGTTCTCGAACTTTTTCACGGGCCCACGTTCGCGTTCAAAGATGTTGGCGCGCGATTTATGGCGCGCATTTTGTCTTATTTCGTACGAAAACAACATCAAGAAAACGTAAATGTATTGGTTGCCACATCGGGTGACACGGGAAGCGCCGTCGCCAACGGATTTTTGGGCGTGAAAGGCATTCGGGTTTTCGTGCTTTATCCCTCGGGAAAGGTGAGCGATATTCAGGAAGCACAATTCACCACGCTTGTGCAAAACATTACCGCCCTCGAAATAGACGGCACGTTCGACGATTGTCAGGCATTGGTAAAATCGGCTTTTATGGACGAAGAGTTGAACCTGCAGATGAACCTCACGTCGGCAAATTCCATCAATGTGGCGCGGTTTCTGCCGCAGTCGTTTTACTATTTCCACGCCTACGCGCAATTGGCGAAGCAAGGAATTTCTGAAAACGTGGTGGTGTCGGTTCCGAGCGGAAATTTGGGAAACCTCACCGCCGGGCTTTTCGCCAAGCGAATGGGATTGCCCATTAACCGATTTATTGCTGCCAATAACCGAAACGATGTTTTTTACGAATACTTGCAATCGGGCAATTACAATCCTCGCCCGTCGATTCAAACCGTTGCCAACGCCATGGACGTGGGCGCGCCGAGCAATTTCGACCGCATTCTCGAACTCTACAATCATTCGCACGATGCCATTCGGCAAGATATCTTGGGTTATCGCTATTCCGACCAAGAGATAACATCGGCAATCAAACGCGTTTACGAACAATCCGCCTATCTTCTCGATCCGCACGGCGCTTGCGCCTATTTGGCGCTGAAAGAAGGAAAACAAAACGGCGAAACGGGTATCTTTCTCGCCACCGCGCATCCCGCCAAATTTAAAGAAACGGTGGAAAATTGCATCGGAAAAGAGATGGAAATTCCACAAAAACTCGCCCAATTTATGAAGCGAAAAAAACAATCGCTCCCTCTTTCAAACGACTTCCAAACGTTTAAAAAAGCGTTAATAAACTTGTCTTAAGGTTTATTTTTATAATTTTGACCTGTTATTAATGCATATTTGATTAGTTTTGTGCTCGAAAACCATTAGGTGAGCCGTTTTACTCAATGAAGCAACTGGTAGCAGCCATATCTTTTATTATCGCCCTCTCGTTTCTTCCTCAACTTTCTGTTGCTCAAACCAGAACGCTGAGCAACGACTCGTTGCGCCTTGCCCAAGACACCATCCCCACCCAACCTGCCGATTCCTTAGCCACGGATAGCGTGGATATGAGCCAAGAAACGCTGGAAGCACCCGTTTTTTACACGGCACAAGACTCCATGGTTTTCACCGCCGGCAATATGGGATATCTCTACGGAAACGCCGATGTGAAATATGGCAACCTAAGCATAAAAGGCGAGTACATCACCATGGATATGGACAGCAGCCTCATCTCTTCAACCTTTGGACTGGATTCCGCCGGGAAAGAATTTGGGCACCCTGTGTTTACGGAAGGCGGCACCGAATACGAAATGAAAAAGGTGCGCTATAACTTCAAAACGCGCAAAGCTTTCATCAACAATGTGATTACACAACAGGGCGAAGGCTATATTGTGGCGCAAGATGCCAAAAAGAACGCCGACAACTCGTTCTACATGCGAAACGCCAAATACACCACGTGCGATTTGCACGACCACCCGCACTTTTATCTCAATTTATCGCGCGCCAAAGTGCGCCCCGAAAAAGATGTGGTTACCGGGCCGGCATGGCTGGTGGTGGCCGATGTTCCGCTGTTTCCCATTGTGCTTCCTTTCGCTTTTTTCCCTTTCACAAAAACCTATTCTTCGGGAATTATCATGCCGGGCTACGGCGATGAAATGGAGCGCGGTTTTTACTTGCAAAACGGCGGATATTACTTTGCCATAAACGATTACGTGGACCTTGCCGTTACCGGCGAAATATACACCAGAGGAACGTGGGGCGTGGGCGCGCGGTCTAACTACAGAAAAAGATATAAATACTCGGGAAACGTCAATTTTTACTACTTAAACACGGCTATTGGCGAAAAAGAATTAAAAGACATTGTACCGGGCGCCTACTCGGTTTCAAAAGATTTCAGGGTAAACTGGACACACTCGCAAGACCCTAAATCGAATATGTACCGCACCATTTCGGCAAGCGTGAACTTCTCCACCAGCAAATACAACCACCGCGATATTTCGCGTCTCTATTCACGCGAAGCGGCCAACAACACCAAAAGCTCCAGCGTGAACATTACGCAACGCTTTCCCGACTCTCCTTGGAGCCTTTCGGCAACGATGAACATCAACCAAGTATCGCGCGACTCCACCATTTCCGCCACGCTGCCCAACGTGTCCCTCACCATGAACCGCATTTATCCGTTTAAAAGAAAAGTAATGGTGGGCGCCGAGCGGTGGTACGAAAAAATATCGATGAGCTATTCCGGGGAGTTTCGTAACTCCATTACTACCAAAGAGGATCAATTTTTCGGATCGAACCTCATCAGAGACTGGACAAACGGCATGCGCCACAACATCCCTGTTAGCGCCACCTTCTCGCTGTTCGATTATATTCAGATTTCGCCATCGTTTAACTATTCCGAGCGATGGTACACGGGAGGCGAACGCTACGCGTGGGACCCGGTGAAAAAACAAAACGTGCCGGTGGATACCGTTCATGGATTCAAGCGAGTATATGACTACAGCGCATCTATAAGCGCCAACACAAAACTGTATGGGATGTACATCCCGTGGAAAATGTTTGGCGATAAAGTTCAAGCCATCCGCCACGTGTTCTCACCGAGTATCAGCTTAAGTTATCGTCCCGATTTCAGTGACCCGCGCTACAATTTCTATCAACGATACACTTACCGAAACGAGTATGGCGAAGATATGGAGTATTTATATTCGCCTTATGCGCGCATGATGTTTGGGTCGGCACCATCGGGCCAAAGCGGAAGCATTGGGTTCGACTTCAAGAACAACTTGGAGATGAAAGTGAAAAACAGGGATGACTCGCTCGTGGTGAGAAGTTTAATTGACGACTTGGGCATCAATTTCAACTACAACATGATGGCCGACTCCATGAAATGGAGTATGATCAACAGCAACATTCGGTTGAAATTTTCCAAGTCGTACACGCTAAGCCTCAACGCCACGTGGGATCCGTATTTGTATGAACTGGACCAAAACGGCAATCCGCGTGCGGTGGATAAGTTGCGCATTCTCAACGGAAAAGGATTTGGCAAGCTGATGAATACCGGCACCTCATTTTCCTATTCGCTCAACCAAGATACGTTTAAAAAGTGGTTTGGCGGAGGAGACGATGGAAAAGACGAAGAGCAGCGAAAAGGTGAAATAGAAAGCCAGCTCCCCGATGACGGTACCATAGGCGCCAACCCATATGAAACACCCGAAAAGCGAAGCGTGTTCGACAACGAAGAAAATAGCATGGGGGAGTTCGATGAGAACGGTTACCTAAAAAACGGCGTCAACTGGAACCTATCGTTCAACTATTCATTGCGTTACGGCTACGGCGAGTTCGATCGCGAACGAATGGAGTACAAGGGCCGTCTCACCCACAACTTCGGTTTAAGTGGCTCCATTCAACCCACCAAAAACTGGAATTTCACGTTCAACACCGATTATAATTTCGATTTGAAAAAATTCACCAGCATCAATTGTACGCTCACGCGCAATTTGCACTGCTGGAGCATGTCGGCCAGCTTTATCCCGGTTGGGCCGTATAAATCGTACAATTTTGTAATTCGCGCCAACGCGTCCATTCTGCAAGACCTTAAGTATGAACAACGTAACTCGCCTTACGACCGTGGAATGGATTGGTATTGATAATGCGGGGTGATGGGTGTTGGATGCGGGAAGTCGGAAGCTGCTGCTGGGCTACAAACTCTGAACTCTGAACTCAAAACTCTACCTTAAGAACCGCCCCACAACTTCTTCATTAACTCCCTCATTTTTATTTCCGAAGGATTATCTTGCGCTTCCCAAAAACAGTTATTTTTCAACTCTTTGGGCAAGTAGTCCTGTTTCACAAAGTTGTTCTCAAAATCGTGCGCGTATTTGTATTCCTTGCCGTAATCCAACTCTTTCATCAACGAAGTGGGCGCGTTCCGCAAATGGAGCGGAACGGGCAAGTTTCCGCTTTTTCCCACTTCTGCCATCGCTTTATTTATCGCCATATACGCGGAGTTGCTTTTGGGCGAAGTGGCCAGATAAACAGTGGTTTGCGCCAACACGATACGCCCTTCGGGCCATCCGATTTTCTGTAGTGCATCGAAGCAAGCGTTGGCAAGCAACAGCGCGTTGGGGTTTGCCAAGCCGATGTCTTCCGCCGCCGAAATAACCAATCGCCGGGCGATAAACTTGGGGTCTTCGCCGCCCGCTACCATGCGCGCCAGCCAATAAATGGCCGCGTCGGGGTCGCTTCCGCGAATGGATTTGATGAAAGCCGAGATGATATCGTAATGCATTTCACCGCCTTTGTCGTACGCGGCAGGGTTTTCTTGCAACCGGTCGGTCACTTCTTTGTCCGTAATTACCACCTTTTTATCTTCGTTTTCGGCACTTACCACCAAATCCAAAATATTCAGTAATTTGCGGGCGTCGCCACCGGAAAAACGAAACAACGCGTCGTTTTCTTTTACATCAATCTCTCTCTCTTTCAAGATGATGTCTTCCGTCAGTGCGCGTTGCAGCAAAGTTTCTAAATCGCTCTTGTTCATTTCTTTGAGCACATACACTTGGCAACGCGACAGCAGCGGACGAATGACTTCAAACGAAGGATTTTCGGTGGTAGCGCCAATAAGCGTAACGGTTCCCGTTTCCACCGCGTTCAACAACGAATCTTGTTGCGATTTGCTGAACCGATGGATTTCATCGATAAACAAAATGGGCGCGGCGGCTTCAAAAAATCGATTATTTTTGGCTTTTTCAATTACATCGCGCACATCTTTTACTCCCGAATTGATGGCGCTCAGTTTGTAAAACGGCGCGTTGAGCGTGTTGGCAATGATGTTTGCCAGTGTGGTTTTCCCCACGCCCGGAGGACCCCAAAAAATGATGGAAGGAATGCGCCCCGAGTCAATCATCCGGCGCAAAACCGCCCCTTTGCCAACCAAATGTTTTTGGCCGATATATTCATCGAGATTTTGTGGACGAAGCCGTTCTGCAAGGGGTGTGCTCATTTTTTGAAAAGTTTTTGTGGATACAAAGATACGATTTTTTGAATAGATAAGGTTCTTGGTTTTTGAGGAACAGAAACCATAAAGTTTATGAAGCCAAAAAACCAACTTGTGAAAAATGAGTGATTTTAGTACCTTTGCCGCGGAAAATCATCAAAAATAAGCCTATGAGCCACGTGCCTCTTCTATCGATTTTCAACAACTTGGAACAACTGGACAGTGTACGGTTAAATTTCAGCCAGGGAAGTGTAAATATAATGAACCTCGCTATCGCGTTTATTATGTTTGGCGTGGCGCTGGGCATTAAACCGTCTCATTTTAAAGATGTGATAAGCCGTCCTAAACCGGCTGTGCTAGGCATTATTTCGCAATATGTTTTGCTTCCGGCGCTCACTTTTTTGCTTGTCATCATCACGAAGCCGAGCGTAGCGGTTTCAATGGGAATGATTTTAGTGGCATCTTGCCCGGGCGGAAACGTATCAAACCTCATATCGGCCATTTCAAAATCCAATGTGGCGCTTTCCGTTAGCCTCACGGCTACTACCACCGTGCTTAGCCTTTTTTTAACGCCTTTCAATTTCGCTTTTTGGGGGAAAATGTACGTGAACTATTACGCCAAACATTCCAATTTATTGGTTCCCATCACCATTGAGCCGTTGGAAATGTTTCGCACCGTTTTTCTCATCCTCGGCATTCCCGTTATTTTGGGTATGTTGGTGGGCATGAAATTCCCCGCTTTCGTAAAAAAGGTGGAAAAGTATGTGCAAGTGGCTTCCATCATCTTTTTTATGGCATTTATTGTGGGAACGTTGGCCGGCAACTTTGGACTGTTTCTCAGGTATATACATTTGGTTTTTCTTCTTGTATTTCTGCACAACGCGTTGGCGTTTTTATCGGGTTATTTTTTACCGAAGATGTTGAAAGTAGAAGAAATCAACGCCCGAAGCATTTCCATTGAAACCGGCATACAAAATTCGGGATTGGGGCTGGCGCTTATTTTCAATCCCCGTATTTTCTCTCCCGATTTGGAATTGGGAGGAATGGCATTTGTAGCCGCCTGGTGGGGAATATGGCATATTATTGCCGGGCTCGCATTGGCATATTACTGGAGAAGAAAACCCGCTAAATTAATCACTTTCGCGTCATGAAATACGACTACGACATAGGATATGAAGTGTTACGCTTTTTTGAGCGCATCGCCTTGAATTTGCATTACCGAAAAATTGTTTACACGGGCACCGAAAACATCAACGAGGAGCACCCCATTGTTTTCGCGTCCAATCACCGCAATGCCGTAATCGACCCCCTTGTACTGCTCAACGCATGCAAGAAACAACCTGTTTTTCTGGCCCGTGCCGATGTGTTTAAAAAACCCGCCATCGCCCGCATTATGACGTGGCTGCACATTATGCCGGTGTATCGCATTCGCGATGGTGTGGAAAATTTGGAAAACAACAATGATTCATTCCAAATGAGCGGCGAGTTGTTAAAAAAACGAATTCCCATGGCGCTCTATCCCGAAGGGCGGCACAACCCCAAAATATCGTTGTTGCCGATTCAAAAAGCCATTTCGCGCATTGTGATGCCCATTGAAGCGGCTGAAAATTTCACGCTGGGCAGCGAAGTGGTTCCCGTGGGCGTTTATTATCCCGATATTTTCGGTTTCCTTTCCGATGCATATGTCACTTTTGGAAAACCTATTAAGGTTGGCGATTACAAAGCGCAATTCGACGAAAACCCCAATCTGGCAGCCAATTATTTGAGGAAGGATTTGGAAAATGCGATGAAAGAACTAATCGTGCACGTGTGGAACGATGAATTCTATGACGAGTACCTGTTGGCCATCGATTGGAACGCCCCTCAATTGGCCAAAGAGAAATATGCCGACAAAAAGGAAGATTACCTCCTTGCTTCGCAAGAAGTGGTGAAAATATTGGACGATCTATTCCACAACAACAAACCGGCTTTTGACAGAAAAATCGAGAACTTTCGCGAAGCGAACCACATACTCCAAACGCACGGGTTAACCTCAAAAGACAATGTGGCGAAGCCCGCTTCAACACCTGCCATTGTGTTGCAAGCGCTCCTATTACTCGTATCGTTGCCAATAACCATATTCGGATTTTTGAACGGCATTTTCCCGATATTGGTTTACAAAAAACTGTTGAGCCTATTTAAAGACAATCAGTTTATCCCAACCGTGCGTGCCGTTAGCGGATTGTTTATTGTGCCATTGTTCACCGTAATACAGTCGATTATCGTTGGGTTTGTGTTTAATTGGTGGTGCGCTTTGGGCTATTTTATCGCGATGCCCGCGGCTTTTTATTTCGCGTGCTGGTGGCGCAAATGGGCCAAATCGCTCGCCCGGAAGTGGCGCGTAAACCGATTTGTGAAACAATTTCCCGAATTATGGGAGAAAGTTTTGGCGCTCGTGCGATTGGCATAACCGCGCAAGCTCACTTTTTCGCTTTCTCCATTACTTCAAACTGCTGTCGCACCGATTCCGTGTGGATGGCTTCGAGTATTTTGTGAGCAAATTCACCGGACATATCCATTGATTGGGCTTGGTCCACCCGGTCTTTCAAAATGTGGTCGTAACGGCCGGTTTGCAGCACAGGCATATCGTGTTCCAGTTTGTAATGCCCAATTTCGCGTGACACACGCATCCGTTTGCAAAGCAATTGCAGCAGTTCGTTGTCCAATTCATCAATTTGAGAGCGTAATACCGAAAGGTCTTCCGTGGTTTGCACCGTATCGCGAATAACGAGCGATTTCATTATCTCTTTCAACGCTTCGGGTGTCACTTGTTGCGCTTTGTCGCTCCACGCCTCATCGGGGTTGCAATGCGATTCGATGATGAGCCCGTAGTAATTCAAATCCATCGCTTGCTGGCTGATGGTTTGTATCATGTCGCGTCGTCCGCCGATATGGCTTGGGTCGCAAATGATTGGCAATGACGGATAACGGCGCTTCAACTCAATGGGAATGTGCCATTGCGGAATATTGCGATATACGCTTTTATCCGATGTGCTGAAGCCACGATGAATAACGCCCAATTTTCTGATGCCCGCGTTGTATAAGCGCTCAATCGCGCCAATCCACAATTCCAAATCGGGGTTCACGGGATTTTTAATAAGGATCGGAACATCAACGCCGCGCAGGGTATCGGCAATTTCCTGCACGGCAAACGGATTTACGGCCGTTCGCGCGCCAATCCACATCATATCGATGCCGTATTTCAGCGCTTCATACACGTGCTTTTCCGTAGCCACCTCCGTTGCGGTGTACATGCCGGTTTCTTTTTCAGCTTGTTGCAGCCATTTTAACGCGGGGCTGCCCACCCCTTCAAAACCGCCGGGCTTGGTACGCGGTTTCCATACGCCTGCTCTAAAAATTTTCACACCTGCCGCCGCCAATTGACGTGCGGTGGTCATTACCTGTTCTTCCGTTTCCGCACTACAAGGGCCTGAAATAAGCAACGGCCGCTTCGCATCGATTCCCGGTAATAAAATTGATTCAAATTCCATGTCTTTTACGTTTAACGTTATATTTTTGTTTTTAAATGTCTTTTAATGAGCCAGCTGACAAGAAATAGGGTAAGATGCATTCAATGCATCTCTACGAACATATCTCTTGACTTCTTTACTTCTTTACTACCCTTATCCCGCCCTTTCAGGGCTTGCTTTTGACGGTTGCTCTACATACCCAAGGCGTTGCCGTTGGGCTGAATTATGTATGGCCTTCAGCCAATTTTTTCCAACTTCTAACTTCAAATTCAATGTGTTTCTAAAGAAAGCAATGCTTAACTTCTTTACTTCTCCACTTCTTCTAATTTCTAATTTTTAACTTTTTAGTCCTTTTAGCAAAAGAAAATCGCAGCGTACTTTTTCTTCACTTCTATACTTCTCACTTCTCCACTTCTTTGTTATACTTATCACCCCCTTTCAGGGCTTGCTTTTGGTTGTTGCCATATAAACCCAAGGCGTTGCCATTGGGCTGAATTAAGTATGGCTTGCAGCCAATTTTTTCCTACTTCTAACTTCAAATTTCAAGTCACTGATTTCTCATTAAATTTCACACGTTGAATGTTATTATTTTAGAAGTATTCAGTTTGTCTCTACCAAAGTACTTCTTCACTTCTGTACTTCTATACTTCTTCACTTCTTCTAATTTCTAACTTTCCCAACCCTCTCATACGCTTCTTTCAGTTTCTCCACCGGTGAGCCCAGCGAGATGCGCACAAACCGTTCTCCGTTGCTGCCAAAAATGGCGCCGGGAGTGATAAACACGTTGGCACGAAGCAAAATATCATCGATAAAATCTTTGCTGGAGGCAATCGACTCGGGGAGTTTTCCCCAAACGAAAAGGCCTACTTGACTTTTATCCACTGTGCATTGAAGCAATTCCATAATTTTTTCCGCCCAAACTCTGCGTTCCGCATACAGTTTATTAATACCGGCGTGCCACTCGCGCGAGTTGTTGAGCGCCTCTATTACCGCGAGTTGCACGGGCTTGAACTGCCCACTATCTATGTTGCTTTTGGCCTTCAACACCCATTTAACAAATTGCGCGTTGGAAGCCAACATCCCAATCCGCCACCCCGACATATTGTGCGATTTGCTTAACGAGTTTAATTCTATGCAAATATCTTTCGCCCCATCTACGGACAAAATACTCATTGGATTGTCGTTTAAAATGAGGCTATAAGGATTGTCGTGACAAATAATAATCTGATGTTTTTTACCGAAAGCAACCAATTTTTCAAACAGCTCTTTTGATGCATTGACGCCGGTGGGCATATTTGGGTAATTCACCCACATCAGTTTCACGTTGGACAAATCGTGCTTTTCGAGCGCATCAAAATTGGGTTGCCAGCCGTTGTTTTCCAGCAAATCATATTCCATTACGTTCGCCCTAAGCAAATTGGAAACCGATTTATACGTTGGATAACCAGGATTGGGAACTAAAACGCCATCGCCAATGTTGAGAAATGTCATTGAAATATGCAAAATACCTTCTTTTGACCCGATAAGCGGAAGAAATTCCTCCGCGGCCAGTTCCACGCCATACGTGCGTTTATACCAATCGGCATACGCTTTGCGAAGCTCCGGAATACCGGTGTAGGGCTGATAAGCGTGCACATCGGGGTGGCGCGATGTTTCGCAAAGCGTTTCGATGGTTTTTTCCGATGGCGGCTGATCGGGCGCTCCCACGCCCAGATTTATCACATTTTTGCCTTCGGCATTCATTCTTGCCACTTCGGCCAGTTTTACCGAAAAATAATATTCCGCGATGTTTTTAATGTGTTCAGCAGGCTCTATTTGTTTGTTGTTCATCATATTTTTATTCGTTCATCAATTGTTTATCTTCCACATATTCTCCCAAAACTTTCAGTTTCGCCACCAAGGGAAGGATGGCTTCCACCGACTTTTTATATCGGTTGTAATCGCTGAAAGTGAGATCGATATAAAACTGATACTCCCACTCACGCCCGATGATGGGCAACGACTGAATGCGCGTGAGGTTAACCCCGTAAAACGAAAGCACAGACAACACCTGCGAAAGGCTCCCCTCTTTGTGCGGTAGCACGAAAACTAACGAAGATTTATTCACTTCTTGATGTTTTCTCACTTCCGAAAGCATTTTTTCGTTCGCCAAAACAAGAAATCGGGTGAAATTTCGTTTGTTTGTTTCAATACCGGAAGCCAAAATATCTAAATTGTACATTTTTGCGGCCAAATCACTGCAAATGGCGGCCCGCCCCCGAAGCTGCTTTTCAGAAATTTCTTTGGCGGCAAGCGCCGTATCTTCGTGCTCTACCAACTTCACATCGGGCAAAGTATCTAAAAAATCGGCACATTGCATCAATGCCATGGGGTGCGACATAATTTCGGTAATATCGGCTGTTTCCTGTCCCGAAAGCGCCGCCAACGAATGCGAAATACGCAGTTTGTATTCTCCGGCAATCTCCAAGTTGTTCATTTTAAGCAAATCGTGGTTTTGCAACAACCCGCCCGCGATGGTGTTTTCAATAGCCATCACGCCAATGAGGGCCGGATTTTTCTTGGCTTGCACAAAAATCTCTTTAAACGTTAAGCAAGGGACAATTTCTACTTCTTCTTCGCCGAAATAGTTTCGTGCCGCAATTTCGTGATACGCGCCCGGGATGCCCTGAATAGCTACTTGTTTCATCTGTTGTTTTATTCAAAAAAAATCCTGTCGTGCTATCGACAGGATTTTATTTATTTTTTAAATATGATATTCTTTTCTTCGTTTTTTTACATATAAAATCCTGCCTTTACCTGTTAAAATAAAAGTAAAACCAAAATGAGTATGTAAAGTTCGAATGTTGCATTTTGTTCTTTTTAGAGCAAATTGAAATGCAAATGTACTACTTTTTTTAAAAAATAAAGAAAATAGCAGAGAAAATTGCATAAATAATTTCCATCACGCCTTCAATCCATTTAAAATCATTTACGTTTCGAGGAAGTTTAAGGCGTTAAACATGAAAAATTGTTTATATTTGCACGATGAAAAAATAGTTATTCATACTTTAAATCAAATTGAATGTTTAAGAATCATCCTAAAGGACTACTCGCCGCCTCCTTGGCAAACATGGGAGAGCGCTTCGGATTCTACGTAATGATGGGGATCCTGACTCTTTTTCTTATGGCAAAATTCGGCTTGAACGAAACAAATGCCGGAATTATCTACTCTGTTTTTTACGCGCTTATTTATTTGCTGGCACTGGCCGGCGGATTGATTGCGGATAAAACCCGAAATTACAAAGGCACCATTCTAACGGGCTTAGTGTTAATGGCGGTTGGTTATTTAATCATCACCATTCCCACCCCAACTCCGGTTCCTGAAAATAAATTTGTGATGTTTTTGGCATTTACGTGTGTGGGATTATTTGTTATCGCGTTTGGAAACGGCCTTTTCAAAGGTAACTTGCAGGCGTTGGTTGGACAAATGTATGATGACCCGCGGTATGCAAAAATGCGCGACTCGGGTTTTCAGCTCTTTTACATGTTTATTAACGTGGGGGCAATTTTTGCGCCCTTGCTAGCGCTTCTTGTGAGAAACTGGTGGGTAGAATCCAACGGATTTGCATATAACCCCGACCTTCCTGAGTTGGCCCATGCGCATTTGGGCAAAACCCTTTCAGCCGATGGCGCTGTTCGATTTCAGCAATTGGCCGCTCAAGTAGGATACACCGGCACTGATATGACACAATTTGCCAATGAGTACCTTAACGTTTTTAACACCGGATTCCATTATGCCTTTGGCGTGGCCATCATCGCGATGATTATATCATTGATTATCTATGTTGTGAACAAAAAAAGGTTCCCCAACCCGAAAGTTAAAACGGCTGCCGCTGGCGGATTGGCTCCCGAAGATGATATGCCCATTGAGGAAGTTCGTCAACGCCTCTATGCGCTGTTCGCTGTTTTCGCCGTGGTTATTTTCTTCTGGTTTTCATTCCACCAAAACGGGCTTACGCTTACGTTCTTCGCCAAAGACTACACCGATTTAAGCCAATTAAAACTAAACTTAGGCTTCGCCTCGCTTGAAGGAGCCGAAATTTTCCAATCGTTTAATCCGTTGTTTGTGGTATTTTTAACGCCCATTGTGATGGCGCTGTTCGGATGGCTTCGCGCACGAGGCAAAGAGCCCTCCACACCCAAGAAAATTGCCATCGGTATGGGAATTGCCGCTTTGGCTTACATTGTGATGGTGCTTGGCTCACTGGGTTTGCCGTTAAAATCGGAAGTAGAAGCCATGGGAGGCCTCTCTAATGCTGCGCGCGTTACGCCTTGGCTGCTTATTGGAACCTATTTCATTCTCACGGTTGCCGAGTTGTTTATCAGCCCGTTGGGAATTTCGTTTGTTTCTAAAGTAGCGCCTCCCAAATTTCAAGGAATTATGCAAGGCGCCTGGTTGGGAGCGACTGCCGTGGGTAATCAACTATTGTTTATAGGAGCCATTTTCTACCGCTCCATTCCCATTTGGGCCACGTGGACTATTTTTGTCGCCGCGTGCTTCATCTCTATGTTTACGATGCTCTTTATGCTGAAATGGTTGGAAAGAGTTTCAAAATAGGCAATACAATCAATATTCACAAAAAAACCGATGGGATTATTTCATCGGTTTTTTTGTGCCAAAAATTTAAGAAACTGTTTTGAATTTTTTTATGTATTGTTTTTTAGTCATTTTTTGATGGATTTGGACTTTCGTTTCGCATCGAATAGCGGGCTACTCGAAAGAAAGGAAAGTTCAAAGACGCAAAAAAGGGC
>JAEWGM010000011.1 GCA_023388315.1 Bacteroidota bacterium
AAATGGTGTCTTTAGAATGCCCCTCGGGCAGTATGAGTTGTTCGTCTAATTGGATATGAAGAACGTCAGATTTTTCTTCAATGCCGACAATATCAAAGTTGTCTATAATTTCTTCAGGAAGAATGTAACGGGATAAAATGTGAAGTTGATCGTAAGATGACATAACGGAAGTATTTTTTTTCAAAGATACTTCTTTTTTAAAAACATAGTTTTGCAGGTGAGCCCCGAAAAGGGTTCGCTTTTTTTATATGTTTTGAAATTGAAGAGTTAGCAAAAAGGCAAAAAAAAGATTGGCTTGTATCAAAAAATGAGTGCAAGCCAATCCTAAATTGATGAAGTTCAGATAAATTGAATAACTGAATAATTTAATTTTGAAAATAAATAATTGTCTCGTGTAAAAAAATTAATGTAAAAATAAAATTGAGACAAAAGACAAACTTCATTCAATTCATGTTTATAACAACACGGGTTGTTTTTTTGTTCATAAAAAAGTAACATTTTTTGAAAATAATTTCCTATAAAACAAAATACAACTTATAATCAATGAATTACACTTGAGAATATTTTCAATAATTTTTGTTTTATCCAAAGAAACAATACAAAACAAGACACAAACCCGATTTTGGAATTGGCAAATCTCATCCTAATATTGTATTTTTGTCACTCAAATCAATAAAAATCCCCAACGCTCTATCTTATGAATCTAAAAACAATTCTGTTTTCTGTTTTATTAATATTAATGTGCTCACTTTATATTAGTGCGCAAAACAACTTAGTAGTATCTCCCACTCCTCAAACTATGGGGCAAATAACAGGCACGCTAGATATACCTGCATCGGTTCGGATAATCGGTAAAACATCGGCGGATGTGCAAGCCGTGTCTCTTTTGAAAACTTTTTTTACGGAAAGCACCGATAGAAAAGCTTTGTCGATTATCATAGGTGAAAAATCGGATAGAGACATTCGCCGGTATGCCAAGCAAATTCCGAACCATCCCGAAGGCTATTATCTGTCTATTGAAAAAGACAAAATCGTTATTGCCGGAAACGACAAACGCGGCACTTATTACGGCGTACGCACCTTGCAGCAACTGCTTGCCAACGGAAAATTGCCGATTACAGAAATAAAAGATTACCCCGATGTTCCCGCGCGCGGCGTCGTGGAGGGCTTCTACGGCACGCCGTGGAGCCACGAAGACCGTTTGAGCCTCCTCAAATTTTTTGGAGAAAACAAACTCAATACCTACATTTATGGGCCAAAAGACGATCCTTATCACGGTTTTGGCGAAAAGTGGCGCGTGCCTTATCCGCCCAAAGAAGCGGAGAACATCAAGCACTTGGTGGAAGTTTCGGCGCAAAACCACGTGGATTTTGTTTGGGCCATTCATCCCGGGCGCGATATAAAATGGACCACCGAAGACCGCGATTTACTGGTGCAAAAGTTTGAATCGATGTATCGGTTGGGCGTACGCGCGTTCGCCGTTTTCTTCGATGATATTTCCGGAGAAGGAACCGACCCTGAAAAGCAAGCCGAATTACTTAATTATGTGGACAATAACTTCATTCAAACAAAAAAAGATGTTCTGCCACTCATTATGTGCCCCACCGAATACAACCGAAGTTGGAGCAACATTGAACGCGGCTACTTGCCCACGTTGGGCGAAAAATTAAACCCCACCATTCAAATAATGTGGACGGGCGACCGCGTGATTTCCGATATTGATGTGCAGGGGTTGGAGTGGATTAATCAACATATTCGCCGCAAAGCCTATATTTGGTGGAATTTCCCCGTATCGGATTATGTTCGCGATCATTTATTGATGGGCCCGGCTTACGGATTAGACAACAAGGCCGGCAATTTAATGTCGGGTTTTATGACCAACCCGATGGAGCGCGCCGAAGCATCCAAAGTAGCCATTTTTAGTGTGGCGGATTACGCTTGGAACACGGCAGCTTATCAGCCAATGCAAGCGTGGGAGCGCGCCTTGAAAGCCGTGATGCCCAACAATTACGACGCTTTTCGCACATTCTCCATCCACAATGCCGATTTGGGCCCTAACGGGCACGGATATCGTCGCGATGAATCGTGGGAATTTAAAGATATCGCCGCGGACTACCTGAAATCTATCCGTAGCGGAAAAGAAAATGCTGAAACGGTAAAAGCCGTGCAAAACGAGTTTATGGCGATGACCACCGCCGCCGAGGCTTTGCTGAGAAGCAACGACAACGTGAAACTTATAGAAGAAATAACACCGTGGCTCACCCAATTTTCCATTCAAGGCAGGGCAGGCCTTTCAACCACGTTTTTGCAAGAAGCTTTGAAGAATGGAAACCGTGCGCAATTCAAGCGTTTATACGAATACATCACCGTGTTGAAGCAAGAGATGTACAGAATTGATACGGAAGAAAATCAAAATCCTTATCAACCGGGCGTAAAAACAGGCTCGTTGGTCATTGAGCCGCTTATCGACAGTACATTGATGATTTTCGCCGATGAATATGACAAAAAATACAACGAAACGCTTCCTCGAATTGCCAATTTTTCGCCACACACGCTTTTCACCAATATCGCGCAAATAGAGAACCTGCCTGTGCGGTATTTGCGAAGAACCATTTCCATTACTCCCATTTTGGAAGTACTGAAAGTGCCGGCAGGAGGATTTTTCGGCATTGAAATGTCGCCCGAACAAACCATTTCCGGGACAAAAATAAACATCGGGTTGGATGAATTCCCATCGTGGGCCGTTGTTCAGTTATCCAAAGACGGCAACAGTTGGGTAACATACGAAGGAAAAGCAAACGACAAAGGCGAATGGGCCGGCAGCAGCCAAGAGGACGCCTATAAGTTTGTACGTCTGTTGAACACATCCAACCAAGAGCAGGAATGCTACTTGAAATCGTTTGAAGTGAGGGTGAAATAATTTTCGCAACGCCTCATCTCTGTATTCTTTGACTTTATGCTACTTCCGTTTCGTCGGAACAAAAAAGCTGGCAAAGGCCAGGGCCACGCCGCCTAAAACAGGAATTAAGATCGCAGGAAACTTTTTCTTGCTTTCTTGATTCTCTTGTCTCTCATCAGTATCTTCGGTTGGCGATGAAGCGTTGGTTTTTTCCGGCGAGGCCGTAGGTTTTTCTGTTTCCTGTGCTTTTGTGGGTTCTTCGGATGCCTCTTGAATTACTTCCTCTTTTTCGGTTGTTTCCTCTTCGATATCTTCATCCGTCTCAAAGAATTGCTCCATATTTTCAAAGTGAACGCCTTCGTTCAAAAGAATGGTTTCAAAATGAGAAAACGGCTTGTTTACCAACTCTTTCAACACAGTGGACGGCACAAAATTTACCCTGTTGTGCGCCGGAATTTCGATTTTCTCACCCGAATTTACATCAACGCTTTCACGCGCCTGAATGCGTGTGAGTTTAAACGTTCCGAAATCCTTGATTTTCACCAAATCTTCGTTGGAAAGCGTTTCGAAAACCAAATCGAACAACGTTTTTAAAAACAGTTCCGATTCGGCGTTGGATAGCTCTGTTTGCTCGGCCAGCAACTCAATTAGATCTGAAAGTGCTATTTTATTTTCCATCGTCATCTATGTTTTTGAGTTGTTCTTTCAATGCGGTTGCGGGTTTAAAGGTAGCCACAATGCTGGGCGGAACCAAATATCGCTTGCCGCTTTGCGGATTCACGGAGATACGCTCCGATTTCTTTTTGGTTTCAAAAACACCAAAATTGTAAATGGAAATTTGCGCGTCTTCCGATAGTCTTTCATTCATTATGCGCACAACATAATCCACTGTTTCAGACACTTTTGCCTGTGTCCAATCCAACCGTTGTGCCATTTCCGAAATTAATTCTTTGTGTGTCATAACTACGTTTAACGTTAAAATGTTCAATGTTTAAGGTTGAGATAATTCTCCCATCAAGTCGAAAGGCAGGGCTTCGGTGATTTTCACGTTGTAAAACTCGCCGATTTCCAGCACTTTCTGTTTATTGATAAGCACTTCGCCGTCGACTTCGGGCGAATCAAATTCTGTGCGGCCGATATAGTAATCCGCGTCTTCACGATCGATAATCACTTTCAACGTTTTGCCGACCTTTTGCTCGTTGATGCTCTGCGCGATGTTTTCCTGCAAATCCATCAGCACGCTCATTCGTTCTTGTTTTATTTCCGCAGGAATATCGTCGGTATAATTTTTGTCGCAATAGGTGTCGTCTTCGTGCGAATAGGGAAAAGCGCCGAGTCTCTCGAATCGGGTTTGGCGAACAAAATCGAGCAATTCTTCAAAATCCTGTTCGGTTTCGCCGGGATGTCCCACCATCATTGTGGTGCGCAGATGAATTCCAGGAATTTCTTCGCGAAACTTCGCTATTAAATCAATGGTTTGCTGCTTGGAAATGTTCCGCCGCATTTTTCGCAACATATTGTCGCTGATGTGCTGCAAAGCGATATCGAGGTAGTTGCAAACATTTTCGCGCTCGCGGATAACACGCAGCAAATCCATCGGGAAATGCGCGGGATAGGCATAATGCAGGCGAATCCAATCCACGCCTTTGATGTCGGCAACGCGTTCAACCAGTTCCGGCAATTTCATCGATTTGTACAAATCCAAGCCGTAATAGGTTAAATCTTGCGCGATAAACTGAAACTCTTTCACGCCCTCGGCAACCAGGCGACGAACTTCTTCCTCAATCTCTTCCATCGGACGCGACTTGTACTTGCCCGTAATAAGCGGAATGGCGCAGTAGGAACAGGTTCTATCGCATCCTTCGGATATTTTCAGGTAGGCGTAATGCGGTGGCGTGGTGAGCGAACGGTCGAACGCCAACTCTTTGTTGTACGATTTTCCCAAATCGGAAATCAAAGCACGCCAATCGAATTTGCCGTAAAACCGATCCACTTCGGGAATTTCTTCCGCCAATTCTTTTTGGTATCGTTCCGAAAGACATCCCATCACGAAAAGTTTTTTCAGTTTCTTCGTTTTTTTGGCTTCAGCAAATTCCAAAATCATATTTACCGACTCCTCTTTGGCATCACCGATAAAACCGCAGGTATTGATAACAGCGATTTCGCCCTTGGGATTGTCGGAATCGTGCGCAGCGGTGTAGCCGTTGGCAATAAGCTGGCGCATCAGCAATTCGGAATCGACCAAGTTTTTGGAACAGCCGAGGGTGATTATGTCGATATGATTTTTCATTTATATAAGTTCCTCGAAATCAGTCGGTGATATAATTTTTGCCGTTTTAAATTTGTGTAAATCTAACAAATCTTTATCACCCGTTACTAAGAAATCCGCTTTTGAAACATCAATTAAGTCCAATAAGAAATTATCTTTCTTATCACGAACAATAAAATATGTAGGTTGAATTCTAAAATCTTCTCCAATTAACTTTAACAAAGAAATCAATTCTAAGACTTTAGTTGAAGGAAAATATTTTCGTAGTTTTTCGCGAGACGTTACTTCAATTATTTCGGCAAATAATTGCGATGTTGTGATAATAGTAACTCTTTCGTTTACAATTTGCTGACGAAGGGTAGCAAGCTGCTTTCCGATAAGAAAACTTATCCAAACATTCGTATCAAAAATAACCCTAATATTTTTGCTTTTCATAGATTGCTTGCCTTACCAGTTCACTTTCTTTATCGATGGTTTCTAAACTTAATTCATCTGTCTGAAAAGCAGAAAGTAGTTCTTCTAATTTTGCGTCAACAGTATCTTTTGCAAGCTCTTTTGTTAGCTTTATTTTTTGTTTTTTAGGCAGCTGCTTTACTAATGAAAGAACCTGCTCATATGACAAGTCTAATTGCATCGCTGTTTTCATCGGTTCATTGTATTAATTATCAAAACATCTTTTTACACTTATAACGCATCAGACCGACCTTAAGCGGTCAGACGCGAACCCGTATCTCGTAACCCGCAACTCACATCATTCTCCAAACAGCGAATCCACAAACTCTTTCCTGCGAAAAACTTGCAAATCGTCAATTCCTTCACCCAAACCGATATATTTTACCGGAATTTTAAACTGGTCGGAAATGCCGATCACCACACCGCCTTTTGCCGTTCCGTCTAACTTTGTAATTGCCAGCGCAGTAACCTCGGTAGCGGCGGTAAATTGTTTGGCTTGTTCAAAAGCGTTTTGTCCGGTAGAACCATCGAGCACCAAAAGAACTTCATTCGGTGTATCGGGGATGACTTTGCTCATCACGTTTTTGATTTTCGTGAGTTCGTTCATCAAATTTATTTTGTTGTGCAAACGGCCGGCGGTATCGATAATCACCACATCGGCATTGTTCGCTTTTGCCGAACTAAGCGTATCAAATGCTACGGATGCCGGATCGGCGCCCATTTTTTGCTTCACAACAGGCACTCCTACCCTTTTGCCCCAAATATCGAGCTGCTCCACAGCCGCTGCGCGGAAGGTATCGGCAGCACCCAAATAAACCGACAATCCGTTTTCCTTAAACTGATGCGCCAATTTGCCAATGGTGGTTGTTTTTCCAACGCCGTTCACGCCCACAACCATAATTACATACGGTTTTTTATCGGCGGGAATGCTGAAATCTTGCAAATCACCCGAATTATTTTCCATCAACAAGTTCGCAATCTCTTCGCGAAGAATGGAAGTGAGCTCATCGGTGCTCACGTATTTGTCGCGCGCCACGCGTTCTTCAATGCGGTCGATAACTTTTAGCGTGGTGTCCACTCCAACATCCGAAGTTACCAGTACTTCCTCCAGTTCATCGAGGACATCGTCATCCACTTTGGATTTTCCGGCTACGGCACGCGTGATTTTCGAAAAGAAATTTTCTTTCGTCTTTTCGAGTCCTTTATCTAATGTTTCTTTTTTCTTAGGCGAAAATATGTCAAATAGTCCCATATAGCACGTATATTTAAACGATATTTTATTGTTTCCCAATCGGGTTATACAAATCTACAAAATAGTCAATAAAAAACTTCCCTGCGTTTGGGCACAGGGAAGTTTTTACATATTTTTAACGGATTTATTTCGAGAAATAATCTTTTACTTGATCATTCAAAATCATTTCTTCTTTGAATGAGTAGGCTCCGGTTTTGGGCGATTTCACCATTTTAATCACTTTTGTGTGGCTACGGCCCGTGGTTGTGTTTTTATCGCGGAATCCCGCAACTGCTTTCTTTGCCATAATTTATCTTGTTTTACTTGATTTCTTTATGAACAGTCATTTTCTTCAGAATGGGATTGTATTTTTTCAATTCAAGCCTTTCTGTTGTATTTTTTCTGTTTTTGGTGGTAATGTATCTTGATGTTCCGGGAACGCCACTATCTTTGTGCTCGGTACATTCTAAAATCACTTGCACTCTGTTTCCTTTTAATTTCTTTGCCATTGCTATAATCTCCTTTTGGTTAAGCGTTTAAAAATCCTTTAGCAGCGGCTTGTTTCAAAGCTGCATCCAACCCAATTTTATTTACGGTGCGCAATCCCGCAGCGGAAACATTCAAGCTAATCCAGCAATCTTCTTCCACCCAATAAAATTTCTTTCTGAACAAGTTCACGTTGAACTTACGTTTCGTTTTTCTGTTGGAGTGCGAAACGTTGTTGCCAACCATTGCTCTTTTTCCTGTTATTTGACAAATTTTAGACATCGCTATATTGTATTTTGTTGTTTACTTGTGTATTATCAGAATATTTCCGACAAATCAGGGCGCAAAATTAATCATATAATTTTAATTTACCAAATGATTTGGCAAATTATTTTTGTTTAATTTGTTACAAACAAGTGCAGTAACCGAAGAGTGCTAAAACCTATTTTTTGGTTTGGAACAGCCCCTTAATTTGGCCGTGCAATCCGTTAAAGTAAGACAATGTTGCTTTTCGCGTACTGTTTCTTAATTCTTTATCGTCGCCACTGTTCACCGTTTGGTCGGTAATCATTTGTTCGGCCGTGTAAGCCGTTGGAAAAATGGAATTGCCTTTTCCTTTTTCGCTGTTGTAGGTGATGTCTCTGATGGTCAACATACACCCGGCGTTGGTAACGGAAGCATCGAATCGATAATTCATCACAATCTTTTCATTTCCGGAGCCCAAATTCGCTTTGGAACTAACGGTAATGGTGCGGGCCTTGTCATCGAAACGAATGCCCGACAGCAACGGATTTCCCGCATAATTGTCTTTTCCCCATTTGTAGAGAATGGCATATTTTTGATCGGGTGTCAGGCTCTGGTCTGTATGAATAAATTCTTGAAAAATCACTTTCCCATTTGTCACAGGCACAGTGGTAAAAACATTATCGGCCTGGCCTTTTACATTTAACAAGCCGGCTACTAAAATACAAAATGTAAGAATATATTTTTTCATATCTTTTCAGTTTTGATGGATGTGTACACTATTTTAAACCGCTCATTAGACTACAAACTTACAGAAAAGATTAATCGCCTGCAAACAGATATTGAAAAAATTACGCCATTAAATTTTATTTATCACTTAAAAACCATTACTTTTGCATCTCGAAAAAAATTAACGTAACATTATTTATATGTCTGCTAAAACGAAAAAAGGATATAAAGCCGAAAAGAATCTGGAAAATATTGAAGAAGCGTTGACCGCCTCGGAACAGTTTCTTGAAAAGAACCAAAAAAACATCTTAATAGGACTGGGTGTTTTGGTGTTGGTTGTGGGTATTTTCTTGGCATACCATTATCTATATAAGGTTCCGCGAAACGAAAAAGCACAAGTGGCCATATTTAAAGGGGAGCGGTATTTCCAAAACGGACAAGACTCCATTGCCCTGTTCGGAAACGGCAACGATTATATTGGGTTCGAGTCCATCATTAGCGATTACAAGGGCACTAAAACAGCCGATGTGGCGCGCGCCTATGCGGGAATCGCGTACAGCAGAATGGGCAATAACGAAAAAGCATTGGAACATTTAAACAAGTTTAAAGGCGGCGATTTGCTGGTAACCCCTGCCGTGATGGGCGCTTTGGGCGATGTGTATATGAATATGGGACAAACAGACAAGGCGATTTCTCAGTTTATGAAAGCAGCCGAAAAAGCCAATAATGAGATGCTTAGCCCCATTTACTACAAAAAGGCCGGCGTAGCTTATTTGAGCACCAACAATTACGAGAAAGCGCGTGAAACGTTTACCAAAATAAAAGATAATTACATTAATTCTCCCGAAGCACAAGAGGCCGACAAGTTCATAGAACAAGCTAATTTTCAACAAGGAGGAAATTAATTGATATGGCAACCGAATTACAAAATCTGTCGGCATACGAAGCGGGTGCCATTCCCTCAGGCGAAGGAAAAAGAATCGGCATTGTGGTATCGGCGTGGAATTCAACGGTAACGGGAGCCCTGCTCAGGGGAGCTGTGGACACGTTGGCCAAGTTTGGCGTAAACAAAGACGATATCATTGTTGAGCACGTTCCCGGAAGTTTTGAGTTGACGTACGGAGCAAAAAAGCTGATTGAAAAAGCAAACGTAGATAGTGTTATCGCTATCGGCTGCGTTATTCAAGGCGAAACACCACATTTCACCTTTGTGTGCGACAGTGTAACAAAAGGAGTAACCGATTTAAACTTGCAGCACGATGTGCCTGTCATATTCGGCTTGCTCACAACCAATACGTTGGATCAGGCAAAAGCACGCTCCGGAGGTCGTCACGGAAATAAAGGCGACGAAGCCGCGATTACCGCGTTAAAAATGATGGCGCTGAACGAAAAATATAAATAAAAGTATTATCTTTGCACTCCAATTACGAAATTAGCAATTAGCAATTGGTAATTATCCCGGGCAGTTACCAAAGTGGCCAACTGGGGCTGACTGTAACTCAGCTGTCTTTCGACTTCGGTGGTTCGAATCCATCACTGCCCACTTTTCGATTTACGATTGCCGATTTGGGATTTACGATTTAATTCCAATATCCCAAATCCAACATCCCAAATCGATACGCGGAAGTAGCTCAGTTGATAGAGCATTAGCCTTCCAAGCTGAGGGTCGCGGGTTTGAGTCCCGTCTTCCGCTCCAAGTGAGACCGAGAAGGTTTCCGATAGAGATAAAACGCTGTAGAATAAATTTCTACGGCGTTTTTGCTTTTGATTAAGCGGTGGAAATATATTTTTATGTCATTAAATATTCGTAAACCGGAATTACAGAAATAAATCCCAACTCGGTTCTTATGGTGTCGGTTGAATTTGCTGAAACAATTATGCCATTTTTTGTTTTGAAGAAGCGCATTACCTCTAACAGTCCGTTTATTTCTCGCTCTTGGTTTTCGAAGGTTAATTCCCAGCATACATGCACAAACTGCGTTGTTTTGTCTTTTAAACGAACAATAAAATCGCATTTTTTCGAATTAAGCAAAATCTATCATTACAAATGGAATAAATATATCATTTGAAATGGAAAATATACCCCATTAGCATTGGAATACTGATTTTAAATACTTATTGAACAGAGAATATAGGATATATAACGTAGAAAGACACCGAACTTATGACCGTTAAATTTGTAACTTGGACACCAAACATAGGCAGTTTGAAACAGCCAGTGTTTTGGAAACAAGTTGCACTGCGTTAAACTTGCGCCAAATATTATGCTGTTTATTCTAAATTGAATATCTCTAGAATATTATTGTTTAGAGATGTTTTTGATTGGATTCTGATCAAATATAATAGATCGTCTTTATTATAAATTAAATATAATGCGTGGTGCCACGGTGGAATGTGCTCAAAAATTATTCCCGGTGTGTTATCTTGATTACTAATTACGACCCTTTCCGGCATTCCTATAAATCCTTTATAGTACTTCCCGTTGATATCACTTAAAGTTTTGTTCTTTCTATCTAAATTAATTTTAAAATTATGGTATCTAACTCCGTATTTGAAACTTACCGGAATATTTGACTCTGCCCCCAAACTTTCCCAAGTATAATTTGTGCTAATTAAATTTAAGTTTTCTTTATAGTTAATTACAATGTCATTTAGCGATAGCTGATTAAGATGTTTAAACTCTAATATACTTATACTGTAAAGCGTGTCAGAAAAATGAGCCGGATTATCATATATGCGTTTCTTGGCATCTTTTTGAGGATAAAAAGGGAAAAATGTGATAATATTATCTCTGGAGCTGTAAGTTATTGTATTTAACAGATCTATATGCTCAATAAATTCAAAATTAAAAAGAGGATAATATTTTTCAGAAAACTCTTTATTCAATTTATTATGCCCAAAAATAAAGAAAATGCCAAAAATACACAAGATGATTAGCAATATGAGTAAAACAATTACTGTGCTTTTCTTTGTAATTTTCATATAATCCAAATATTAAAATTTAATCATCCCAAATTTCAGCAACAAGATTTTCCCTATCTGGTTGACTTGTTATTAATATTTCAAACTCTTTCATTTCTATAGTTCTGTAGATTTTACATCTGCACTAAATCTTGCATCTTTCCTTCTGATATTTAACACTTTAATCCCATTTTGGACTAAGTTTGAGTGAAGCGGTAACGGTAAACTCTAACCAAGTGTTTACCCTTCCAATATCCCCGCGTCCTTCGCTTTTTGAAGCAAATTCACGGTTTTGTTTACATTGAATTTTTGGAGCATATTTCTGCGGTGGGTATCTACGGTAAGCGGGCTGACGAACATTTTTTCGGCAATTTCTACCGAACTGAGTCCTTGCGCCAAGTAGCGCAGCACTTCCTTTTCACGACGGGTTACGGGCGGGATTTCCTCATCAACACTTGCCGACGATGTAACTAAACTCTTTTGTGCGTGTGAACCCAAATAAACACCTCCTTCAAAGATATGAACAATGGCTTTTTCTATCTCCTCCATCGGCGCGCTTTTGAGCACATAGCCGGACGCGCCGCCGTTAATCATCCGCAGGATAACGTTTCTATCGTCGATATTGCTCAACCCCAATATTTGGATATGCGGATATTTCTGCTTCACCTGCGGACATAAATCCACGCCGCTGCCATCGGGCAACTGAATATCAAGCAGCAAAACATCCGCCTCGGTGTCCGAAAGCACTTGCCACAGCTCGTTTGCCGACGCGGCGGAAGCCACAACTTCTATTTCGGAATGGGCTTCGATATAGCTTTTCAGTCCTTGGGTAATAAGCGGATGATCGTCGCAAATAACGGTTCGTATCATTGTTTTATAATTGACATTCGATGTTTATATGCGTTCCTTCGCCGGATTGAGAATCGATTTTCATCGCACCTCCGATGGATTTTACGCGTGTTTCAAGGTTGTTTAATCCCATATTTCGGGTAATTTCGGTGGGATTGAAGCCTTTTCCGTTGTCTTCCACTTCAATAAAAAGGAAGTTGTTTTCGTGCGAACATTGTACGATTATTTCCGATGCTTCGGCGTGACGGACGGCATTGGTTACCAGCTCCTGTACAATACGATACACCGACATTTGCAGGTTTTTATCGGAAATTCCGTTCAATCCATTTCCGTAGAAAGAGATTTTTGTTTTGGACGAATCGAGCGATTGGCAGAAATGGCGGATGGCTTCTTCGAGACCGTGCTTTTGCAAAACCAACGGTTCCAAATTATGAGCCGTGTGTCGCAATTCGGTGATAATGGTTCCGAGTTCGGTTACCACCTCGGGCAACTCTTTTTGTTCGCTGTCGCGCGCGATGCGCTCCACATTCATTTTCAATCCGGTTACCCGCCCTACCAGTCCGTCGTGCAAATCACGCGCTAAACGCTGACGCTCCTGCATTTCGCCGTCCATCAACGCTTTGGCTACGTCAATTTCGCGTTGTTGGCGAAGCAGCAGCGTATCTTTTTGGTTCCGCTTTTTTCGCGTGTCCCAGGCATACCACCCCCACAGCACCAATAAAACGGTAAAAGCCAACGCGCCAAAAAGCAACGTGCGGTGCAATCGGTTTTTGCTGGCAAGCAGCACGATTTCCTGCTCTTTTTCTGCTGTGCGGTAATGCGTTTCCATATCGGCGAGCTGTTGCTTGAAATCTAAAGAATTGATGCTATCATTGAGATTTTTATAGTTTTGCATCAACTCATAGGCCTGGCCGAAATTTCCAAGACGTGCCTCGAGATCAGCAAGTTCATTGGTAAGTGCCAGTCGGTTTTTCCCCGTCATAGCATTTTGCGTATCTTCCAGAAGTTCCTCTATTTCGGTTTTGGCAAGCAGCCAATTGCTCGACATCTTGTAAATCTGCGCCTTTTCGTACTTCAACGAAATGTAATCCCAATAGAAATTGTACTCCTTTGCCACGCGCATCCCCTCTTCGATACTTTGCAGCGCTTCCTCGTAATTTCCGTCCACATTCAGCAGCTTCGCTTTATTTTTATAGAAAACACCCGCGAGTTTTTTCTCGGGAATTTTCGCAAGCAACGCTTCCGATCTCTGCAAAATGCGGTGAGCCTTCTCTCTCTCAGCTTGATAAAAATAGGTTTCAAACATATTCAGGTACGTCCACAACAGATTTTCGGTTTCGTCCTCGGGCGTGCGCACCAACGACACGGCTTTATCGTAATATTCCAATGCTTTGTCGTATTCTTTGTGGTTGTAAAACACCATACCCACATCGGTAAAATAACCCATCAACAGGTTGTTATCGCCCGATTTCACGGCGTAAGGAATGCATCGGGTAAGCGTAATATCAAGAAACTCCTTGTCGTTATCGGCTTGCTGCTCCAACGCACCGTAGTTGTGCCACAAGCGGGCTCTGGTGTGGTAAGCTTTTGGCGAATCGAACTTTTTCAGGTACTCATCGGCTTGCAAATAAAGGCGTTGACTTTTGGGATTGTCGTAACCGTAATAAATTCCCGCTTCGTAAAAAAGATACACGCCGCGCATAAAATCATCCGTACCGATTAGCGGAAGCGCTTCACGCAATGTTTCTACCGCTTTCGTAGTATCGCGATACGACCAATAATCGGACAACTGCATATAAGCGTCAAACTTCTCTTCGTTGTTTTTTGCACGCTCCAATTTCTCTTCCAAAATACTGACTTCTTGCGCAAAAACAGAGAAAGTCAACAGCCAAAGCAGAATCGCAGCAATATGTATTTTTCTTAACATCATTCCTGCAAAAATAGTAATAATAGGTGGGATTTCGACGAAAAGACTGCCGGAAAATACCGGAAAACCAGTAGAAATAATTCCACAATTGCGGGTATTGACAACGGATACGAGATGCTTTATCTTTGTAATAAACTAAAAAACAAAGATTATGAAAACAATGAAAATGAAAACAAAAATGGCGGCTTTTATTCTTTTTATGGCTGCAATAACATTGGCGGCTTGCTCGAAAGAAGACTCTGTAGAGCCTGGCGCAAAAGTGGTTTATGAAGATGATTTTACCGGAACATCTAAATGGCCGATAACCTCAAACGAAGGCTATCTCGTATCGCTGAAGGACGGAAAATACATTCACGAACTTATAGGGACACGAGGTTTCAATATGGATTTGCCTCTATCTATTTTTACCGGAAATGAAAAGAAACAAATAGTAGAGTACACGCTTCAAGCGCGTTCGTCTGCCAATACAGGAACTACGGCGACAGTCATTTCTTTTAATTTAGACGCGGCTACAAAAAACGGAAAAAACATTTATATTTCCGACACAAAGTATTATCAAATAAACAGCAATGTAAACGGCGAATTATTAATTGAGAAAGACTGGACATTGGAATCAAGCGCAGACCTAAGCAAGAAGTCCGTAGTAAAAGTAGAACTCGAAAACGGCGTAATAACCATTTATTACAATGGAAAATTATTGTACAGGTGGACAGGTTCGGGAGCCGCCACATTAGATAGAATTGCAATAGGCGCTATCGGATGGGGAAATGAAACAATAACCGTAGAAGTGGACCGCGTGCGCGCGTTGGCGATAGAATAGTCCCGGTTAAAAAAATATCCATAAAGCAATTTAATATGAACATTCTTTGTATTCTTTCTTATAAAAGCAACAAAAATATGACAACAACAAAATTTCTTTCCCTATTAGGTCTTTTTATGCTTGTTTCGTGCATCTCGTGCAGCAAAGAAGCACTCTCTGCCGAGAACGACAAACCGCAGACCATCAATCTGCCGGGAACAATTTATTTTCATTTTGCCGGAAGATACGCGTATATCAATTTCACCGAAAACAGATACGTGAATGAGTTTGCCAGTACAAAAAACTTCGGGAAAATAGATATTTCATCCAACGGGAAAAATATTCTATTGGTTACAACAAAAGGAATATCGGGCACCGATCATCAGCGAATGATTTACCGTCCTTTTGATGGCTCTGTTTCGGCAGAAACGATATCGGACGGTAAAAACATCTTTGATTTCAAATATCAATGGCGAAACATTGGCATTGGTTCCGGAACACGGTCGTACATATCGCCCAACGGAAAATTTATTGCTGTGAGCGCGGAAAGTTCGGGCAATCATCCCATAACGATACTCACGGCGGGTAAAGACGAAACCGTAGCCACTCTCAGAGATGACGCTATAAGTTTGCGCGAGCATAAAATCATCGGCTGGACAAACGACAACAGTTTGTTTGTGAATGTTGCCGGAAATATTTACAAAGTGAATGAAGCCAACGATTGGGAACCGCAGGGTTTGATGAGAATGCCTTCAACGCACGCTGCTGTTAACCCGCAAGGAACCAAATTGGTTTTTCGTGCCGAAAAGCATCTTTTTATGTGTAACACCAATGGCAGCAACGTGCAGCAAATAACCACGAGTAAAACAATGGAATCGATACCCGAAGACGGCGAAAGACTGCCCGCGTTCAGCCCCGATGGAAAATATATCGCTTTCAGCGCGAAAACCACCGGCGCGGCAGCCAGTTGGGAAAACCCTATAGACGGCTCTGTGGTTGGATCGGCAAGCAGCTACGGATATTTAGTCGTTATCCCCGCCGACGGCAAACTATATGACTTAGAAACGTCTGCCAACGGAATAGTTTACCCCCGAAGCTCCGGCAACAAGTTGATAGCGGTGGATGGAGAATTTTTCTGGCGATAAAAAGGATTAAAAAAAAGAAATTAACATTATGAAAATCAAATCATTATTAAAAGAAAGAGTAAAGTTATTTTACCTCATCGTAAGTATACTGTGCATATCGTGCACATCGTGCAGCAAAGACAATGATCTCTTTGGGGAAAACGGCAAAAAAACAACAAATCTTCCCGGTAGCATCTACTGGTATTTTGCCGGCGATGTGGGCTATATGGAATTCGCATCGGGAAAATCTTCACTGAATATGATGAAAATGGGACCCGGCTCATCGTTTTACGACAGTTACGATATTTCGTGGGACAATAAAAAAGTACTGCTTGCTATGGATGCGGAAGGCACTTATAATTTCGATGAACGACGATTTGTACTGCGCGATAAAAACCTAAAATTGGATTTCAGTTCATTGAAACAAGGGAATAATATTTTTGACATAACCTACGAGTGGGGAGATATTAAATCCACCAAAGCCTGCATTTCACCCAACGAAAAATACCTGGCATTAGATGCTCAACACTTTTCCGATATGCCCGTTACCATTATCGATGCTAAAACGGGCAATTTGGTCAGCAACTGGCAGGTGCCGGGAGTAAGCTTTCTTAACTATGGTCTTCCTGTTTGGAGTGAAGACAATACGCTCTATTTCAGAATCGCCAATTCAGTGTACCAGTCTGGTCCAAATGATGGTTATCAAAGTGCACCCAAAGTTTTTTCGCTCGATGGGATCAGCTTTGTAACCGTAAATCCGCAAGGAACGAAGTTCGTTTTCAGGAAGAATAAACATCTGTGGATGTGCAATATAGACGGAAGTGACTTGAAACAGATTACCACTTCTTATACAATGGACTTTATTGATTACGATGGTGAAAAACGTCCAACTTTTTCACCCGATGGGAAATACATCGCCTTTACCGGCGCTGCTCGTAGAGGAACACCGTGGAGCGACCACGATTATCCCGATGGTTCGTGGGTTTCGGTTACCGGAGGAAAATTTGGATATATCGTTATCATTCCCGCGGATGGAAAACTCTACGATTTGGAAGACAAAAACAGTGGCGCCATTTGGCTGCGCAAACCCGGATCGAACAGCCAGGGCGTAGCCTGCAGCGATCATTTGATTTGGAGGTGATTTGATGATGGATGATGAATGATGGGTATTGGATGCTCAACGCCCAACGCAAAAAAACATTTTGCACCCGCTCAAAAACGTAGTATCTTTGCAGCCCTGAATTATCGCGAAGCAATCTTTTAAGAACCGATTGCTTCGTTTTTTGTAAATTCGCATCCGAAACATGGGCAAACAAACCGATAAAAAGCTGCAAATAAGAGATTTGACGCAAGGAAGAATTTCGCGTCAACTTATCGCTTTGGCGATGCCGCTGATGGCTGTGAGCTTTATCCAAATGACCTACAATATGGTGGACATCATTTGGATAGGCCGCTTGGGCAGCAAATCGGTAGCGGCGGCGGGAACCGTGGGAATGCTGATGTGGATGATGAATTCCTTCGGGCTTCTCTCCAAAGTGAGCGCCGAGGTTTCCATTGGGCAATCCATTGGTTCTCAACGGATGGACAAAGCCATGCTTTATGCATCGCACACCACCACCATTGCCATTATTTTAGGACTGGTATTTGGCATTTTCTTTTTCCTCTTTCCGCAACTGCCCATTTCGTTTTTTCGGTTGGAACCCGATATTACCCAAGAAAGCATCCAATTTTTAAGGACTGTCTCTTTCAGCGTTCCCTTCATGTTTCTAATTCTCAATTTTTCGGGTATTTACATCGGAAGCGGAAGAAGCGATATTCCATTCTACTTCAACGCGATAGGGTTAGTTCTAAACATCGTGCTAGACCCGCTTTTAATCTTCGGCATCGGGGTTTTTCCTCGGATGGGGTCGCAGGGCGCGGCGCTCGCCACCACCCTCTCACAACTGGTTGTACTCTTGCTTTTTGTGCATCACTTGCGAAAAAGAGACGGCATTCTCAATCGTTTTCCGTTTTGGATAAAACCACGCGGAACTTACACCGCGAATATCCTAAAACTGGGCATTCCCGTGGCGGCGATGAACGTTTATTTTTCCATTGTAAATATGAACCTTACGCGCATCGCGTCCATTCACGGCGGGCATTTGGGCGTTACCAGCCAAACCACGGGCGGACAAATTGAGGGAATTACGTGGAATACATCGTCCGGGTTTGCCACGGCGCTGGGCAGTTTTGTGGCGCAAAACTTCGCCGCCGGAAAAATGCAACGCGCTCGCTATGCTTACCGATATACACTTATGGTAATGTCAGCGTTAGGCATTGGAGTTTCCGCTGCTTTTATGCTTTTCGGCAGCGAAATTTTTTCCGTGTTCATTCCCGAACGCGAAGCGTATCTTGCCGGCGGTGACTATCTCTTTATCTTGGGCATATCGCAAATTTTTTCGATGCTGGAAATCACCACACAAGGCATGTTCAACGGCTTGGGAAAGACTACGCCACCGGCAATTATCAGCATCGTTTTCAACACTTTCCGCATACCATTGGCCATCATACTCGCCAAAACCCTCGGCGTAAACGGCGTTTGGTGGGCAATTACCCTTTCAAGCATTATAAAGGGCACACTTTCTGTAACATGGTATTATTTTTTGCAGAGGAAATATAAGTAGTTTAAAGTTTAAAGTTTAGGACGTGACAGCGCTTGGCTGGCTCCCTACAGGAGAAAAAGAAAGATTTCCGAAATTCGCGGTAAAGTTTACGTTATTTTGTGTAATTTGCATCCAAAAACTTATCGATATGAAAATTTCGGCAAAAACAATTTCTCTGTTCACTCTTTCCGTGTTTATTTTGTCTGCATGCTCTACCTTGAGATTAGGCAAGCAAAAGGAACAAAAAGTCCTTATCCAAACCACCGAAGGCGATATTACCTTGAAGTTGTATAACGAAACGCCGTTGCATCGCGACAACTTTATTAAATTGGTGAAAGCGAAAACTTATGACGGTGTGCTTTTTCATCGGGTGATTGATGAGTTTATGATCCAGGGCGGTGATCCCAACTCTAAGACGGCTGCGCCAGATGTAATGCTGGGCGATGGCGATGTAGGTTACACCATTCCCGCCGAATTCCGAACACCTAACATCTACCATAAATATGGCGCTTTAGCCGCGGCGCGCCAAGGCGATGACACCAATCCGCAAAAAGCTTCATCGGGATGTCAGTTTTATCTTGTGGTGGGAAAAAAGTTTACCGATGAACAATTAGACAAACTGGAGGAAAGCAAAATTGCCCGATACGGCCACGTCAACGACTCCACCTACAAGTTCAGCCCGCAAGCTCGGCACCATTACAAAACCATTGGCGGCACGCCGCATCTCGATGGCAACTACACCGTGTATGGCGAAGTGCTGACGGGAATGGAGGTGGTGGAAAAAATATCGAAAGTGGAGACCAACCGCATGGACAGGCCAATAGAAGATATTCGAATAAAGAAAATGAAGTTAATACGTTAAAAAAACGATTTTAACACGCAAAAAATTACGTTTCACTTGATATAGTTAACTATCCTAACTATATTTGCATTAATATAAATTAAATCACAAAAACAAGAAATTATGCAAGTAGCAGTTTGGGACACCTATGTAACAAAAAAAGACGGCAAAGTGATGCATTTCGACATTATTGTGCCCGCTGAAATAACAGATGAAAACGTAATTTACGCGTACGGCAAAGAGTATTTAAAAGCAAAAGGGCTTGACGACTTACCGGTTACTTCAAACGAGAGCAAGTATTGTCATTCTGAAAAAATAAAAACGCAGTGGGAAGGCGATATCCGCGAAAAAGGATATTTTATTTATGAAATGGAAAATTGCGATTGAATATCTGAGCTATGCACGATATAGAGAACAAAAAAGACATTGAGCTTCTCGTTGATACTTTTTACGACAAGGTCTTGGCCAACCAAACAATAGGCCCTATTTTCAGCGACGTAGCACAAGTAGATTGGGGCCTTCATCTCCCCAAAATGTACGCTTTCTGGGGCAGTTTGCTCTTAAACCAAAACAATTTTTCGGGCAATCCGCTCAGAGTGCACGTTGGGTTGAGCAAACTCACAGCGATGACGGAGGTTGAATTCTCGGAGTGGTTGTCGCTCTTTCACGAAACGGTGAATGAACTTTTCCGCGGCAAAAAAGCCGAAGAAGCAAAAGCAAAGGCATCCCACATAGCGCAATTTATGTCAACGAAAATGCAAAAATGAATCAATTCCGGTTTTATTCCGATCAATCGACCGAAGGCAAAATAGTGGCTTCGTTGGAAAGAATTTCGCAGGCTTTTCGTGTGCTGCTGTGGCAAGAGAGCAAAAAACATTCGCTCACGCCGCTTCAACTGCAAATTTTACTTTTCTTGCACACGCAAAGCGAGGAAAAGAGAAAAGTAAGTTATCTGGCGGGAGAGTTTAACGTTACAAAAGCCAGTATGAGCGAAACAATAAAAACGTTGGAGCAGAAACACTTGATTATTAAAGAAGATGAGAGCGCCGACGCGCGCAGTTATATTATTCACCTCACTGAAAAAGGCGCTAAAATTGCGGAAGAAGCATCGGGTTTCGCCAAAGAAATTTACGCGCCCATTGCGCAATTGGAGCGTAACGAGAAAAACAACGTGTTGTTGAGCTTGATAAAAATAATCGGACATTTAAACAAACGAGATGTAATTTCCGTTCTCCGTATGTGCACCACGTGTTCATATTACCAACCTTCGGTTGATGAAGACACCGATTTTTGCGCTTTACTGAATCAATCGTTTCATCATTCGGAAGTGAGAGTAGACTGCCAAGTGCATAACTTATCGGACTTTCCTGTTACAGCAAAAAATTAAATAGATGAAAAAACTGATTATTTTACGCCATGGAAAATCGTCGTGGGACGACATATCATTGGACGATTTTGACCGTCCTTTAAACGAACGCGGTACAAGAAACGCGGCGCAAATGGGCCGTTTTATCTTGAAAAAATCGGGAATGCCCGATTTGATACTGAGTTCATCGGCCAATCGCGCACTGCAAACTGCCACACTGGCAGCGGAAAGTATGGATTATCCGCTTGAAAAAATCGAAACCGACCGTTCGCTTTATCTCGCTTGGACAGACGATATTTTGAAAAGGCTCTCCTCCATTCCCGATGAAATAAATTATTGCATACTGGTTGGGCACAACCCCGGATTAACCGATTTCATTAACCTTTTGGGCGTGAACTTAGACAATTTGCCCACGGCATCGGCTGCTTGTTTTGAACTGGATATCAAGCATTGGAAGAAAATTTCGGCGAAAAAAGCGCACTTCCAATGGCTGCAGTTGGCACGGGAAATTGATCGGTGATGCGGGTCTTTTGCTCTCCCACTCTCGCACTCTCCCACTCTCCCACTCCCAAAAGTCTCCCACTCTCAAATCAAAGTCCAGGCAAAAACAGCCCGATATCGTTCACAGGCAAGTTGAAATGGTTCGCCACATAGGAGTTGACCATCTTTCCCGAAAACATATAAAACCCGGCAGAAAAACCTCTGTCGAAACGGGCGAACTGCCCCACTCCGCCACAATCGCTCATGGCTGTGAACATCGAAATAAAGATGTTACTCAACGCGATGGAAGCCGTGCGCGCCACACGTGAACTCAAATTTAATTCACAAAAATGCAAAATGCCAAACCGCTCAAAAACGTTGGGATGATTTGGTAAACAGGCCTCCATGGTGGTTTCAAAACAACCGCCTTGCGACATGCGCAAATCAATGATGAGCGCACCTTTCTTCATTTCGCTGATTAAATCGGCTGAAATTCGGTAAAAATGGGTTTTATTCACATATTGCATTGCGCCAATGACCACATCGGCAGAGCGAAATACGTTTCTTAACACGTTGGGTTGCAAGGTGGAAGTAAAAATCATTCGTCCCAACGATTGCTGAATTCTCCGAAGCTTGTTTACATCATTATCGAACACCTTCACCGCGGCTCCCAACGAAAGCGCTGCCCGCGCGGCCACAGTTCCCGCCACACCGGCCCCAATAATTACCACTTCGGTTGGCGATATGCCGGGAATACCACCCAACAATATGCCTTTGCCGCCGTGCGCGTTACTTAACAGTTCCGATGCCACGGAAATGGAGCATGCGCCCTCAATCTCGCTAATGGTAGTAACAAAAGGCGAGGTGCCGCTATCGTCGCAAATGAGTTCATACGCTAACGCGTTGATGCGCTTCTCGGCCATCAACCCCAACGTGTCCGATGAAATTTGATGCAATTGCAAGAACGAAAAAAGACTACTGCGAGGTTTCATCATAGCAACTTCATCGTACGTGGGCGGCGCTATTTTAAGGATGATATCGGCTTGAAAAACTTCAGGTTTGGAGTCGATGATTTCCGCGCCCGAATCAGCGTAATACCGATCGGAATAATTGATGCACAATCCCGCGCCTGACTCGAGCAACACACGATAACCGGCTTCCGTTAACAACGACACCGTTTCGGGAGTCAAAGCCAAGCGTTTCTCCACTTTCTGGTCTTCTTTGGGCACGCCAATAGCGAGAGAAACTTTTTGCTCTTCCACTTTCAACAATAACTCACGCACGATAAACGACGTGCTTTTTAAAGGTTCATACATTGTTTTGTCCGTTTTTCAGCATTTCTTGAATTCCTTCCACCGTGAGATTCACATCTTTTTTGGTGACCAAATGGTTGGTGTGATACACAAATTGCGCTTTTTTATAATAACACTCCCGTTGTGCCAAATGTTGTGTAATAAACGTGAGCAGTTCATCGGGCGACTTATCGGAAATAAGAGGCCTAACGGTTTTTGAAGCTTTCAAACGCGATGCCAGTTCATCCGGCTCAGCCTGAATGTAAATGGTGGTGCCCGCTTTGTTCATCAGATCCATATTATCGAAGAAACACGGCGCGCCGCCACCGGTGGAAACCACCACATTCTCAAAATTGGCGAGTTCGAGCAGCGCGTTTCGTTCAAGTTTCCTGAATTCCGTTTCGCCCTTTTCGTTAAAAAGCTGAGCAATGGTTTTGCGGTACGTGCTTTGAATATGCGCGTCTAAATCAATAAAACTCAAGCCCAGCGCTTTGGCCAGTTTTTTCCCCACCGTGGTTTTGCCCACTCCCATATATCCGACGATAAAAATTCGATTCATTCTTCCAATTTCCTTAATCATTCACGCACTAAAAAAGTGTGATCTTTATTTTTTCACCTTCGCGGTATTACCGGCCTCGGCGTATCTTCCCTTATTCCTTATTTTTTATTTAGTTTAAACCACGAATTAAAACAATGGCGCGAAAAGCCTAAAAATGGATTCAATAAACCGGTTGATCTTTGGCCTTTTCATCCATTCTTTTAACAGTACCTCTTCGGAGTTTTTCACATCATCGCCAAATATTTGTATGGCGTTTGCAGCCACCTCTTCGCTATACACAAACGATTCTATCTCAAAGTTGTACTCAAAACTGCGATTATCAAAGTTCACTGAGCCGATTAACGTGAGCGACTCATCGAAAACCATCATTTTAGAGTGCAAAAATCCTTTGGTGTAAAAAAACATTTTAATGCCCGATTCAAGCATTTGTTTCACATACGATTTAGAGGCTTTTTGAACCATCGTCACATCGGAGCGTTTCGACATCATCACGCGCACATCCACACCGCGCAAGGCAGCCGTTTGCAATGCACCGATAACGCTTTCGGGCGGAATAAAATAGGGCGTTTGAATGAGAATGGATTTTTTGGCTTCGTAAATGGCTTGCGTTATGCCGTAGGCAATTTGGCGCTCGTCTTTTAAGGGGCCGCTGTTCACGGTTTGCATGGCTACGTTGCCAAAGTTTGGCAGCACGGGAAAATATTTTCTGGAGGTGATGAGCGTTTGGCTCACAAAAAACCAGTCGATAAAGAAAATGGATTGCAAGCCCTGCACGCCTTTTCCTTCCACGCGCGCGTGTGTATCGCGCCAAATGCCCCACTCAAAACCGTCCACATAGCGGTCGGCAATGTTCATGCCGCCCACGTAGCCAATGCGCCCGTCGATGACCACAATTTTACGGTGATTACGATAATTGAGCCTCGAAGTGATTTTTGGCATGGCAATTTTAAGGAACGATTCGGCTTCAATTCCCGCTTTGCGCATATCTTCAAAGAAGGCTTTGCCCGTTTGTCGCGACCCGAAACTATCGTAAATAACGCGCACTTCCACACCTTGCAACGATTTTTCGATGAGGGCGTTTTTAATGCTGTTGCCGAGTTTGTCATCGTGAAAAACATAATAATCTATATGGATGTGTTCCTTAGCCTGTGCTATATCCAGCAAAAGATGGCGGAATTTATCGGCTCCGTTGGTAAAAAGAATCATGCTGTTTCCGCCCAGCAAAGGCGTGTTGTCCATGCTTCTCAGCAAATGCACCAATCGTTCATGCTCTTCAGGATAAGGCACTTCTTCGGGCGTGCCGGCCTCATCCAACGGGCGCCGCTTTAGTTTGCTGTACATCCGTTTTGAAATCACTTGTTCTTTGGTAATATCTTGGCCAAAAACAGCATACCAAATCAACCCCACAACGGGCACAAAAATGAGGATGAGCACCCACGAGATGGTTTTTACCGGATTTCTGTTCTCCGAAATGATTACTACCACCACGCCCACAACGGTGATGATGTAAGCAATTTCAATAATCAGAAGCAGAAGTTCTCTCATTCAAGAAAAAAATTAACGATATTTGTTCCCCTCTGCATCTTGCAGAATGTTTAAATAAGAATTGTAGCGGCTTTCGCTTATGTAGTTGTTCTCCACCGCTTTTAGCACGGCGCATTCGGGCTCGTTGATATGAAGACAGTTGTGAAACCTGCATTTGCTTGAAAAACGAAATATTTCAGGAAAATAGTGTGATATTTCGCTCACTTCCATATCGATGGTTCCAAATCCCTTTATGCCCGGCGTATCGATGATGAAACCGCCGTTTTCCAGCTCTATCATTTCCGAAAAAGTGGTGGTGTGGGTTCCTTTGTTGTGGTAATGCGATATTTCGCCCACTTTTTGGCCGGCGTCTTTTTCAATTTCGTTTATTAAACTTGATTTTCCCACGCCCGAGTGGCCGGCCAACAACGTTATTTTGCCGGTTGTTAAGGCTTTCACCTCATCAATTCCTTCTTTCTTCAACACCGATGTTTTAAGGCATTTGTAACCCACCATGGAATAGAGATGAATGAGTGCGTTCATATATTCGGTGTCTTCCTCGTCATACAAATCTATTTTATTGAAAACCAGGCAAACAGGAACGCTATAAGCCTCAGCGGTGGCAAGAAAACGGTCAATAAAAACGGTGGTTGTTTCCGGAAAACGAACGGTAACGCAAAGCAACGCCAAATCAATATTGGCTGCGAGAATGTGTGAATGCTTCGAAAGGTTGGATGCTTTACGGACGATGTAGTTTTTACGGTCGTCAATATCGGTAATAAATGCCGAGCCATCGGGGTTTACATCCACCTGCACGTTATCGCCCACCACCACCGGACTTGTGCTGCGAATGCCTTTGAGGCGCAAGTTGCCCTTGGCCATGCACAAAATATCTTCTCCCAATTGGGTGCGGACAAGATACGCGTTGCCGGTGTTTCTGATGACAAATCCACTCACCTTTTTCTCAACGTTGCGCGTGGGTTGCAATGCTGCATTTTTCGCTACTTCACGCGCATCGTTTTTGGCGTTTTCCGCTTTGCCGTTTATCATTCAATCGTTAAATGGTGAGAATTTCTTGTTCTTTTTCGGCGAACATATCGTCCACTTTTTTAATGTATTTATCGTGGATTTTTTGCAGTTCATTTTCACCGTCTTTGCCCATATCTTCGGCAAGGCCTTCTTTTACGGCTTTTTTTACCTCGTCAATTCCTTCGCGGCGCGAGTTACGGATGCTTATTTTGGCGTCTTCGGCTTCTTGTTTGGTTTGTTTCACCAGTTGTTTGCGGCGTTCTTCGGTTAACGGAGGAATACCCAAGCGAATCACTTCGCCGTTGTTTTCGGGTGTGATGCCCACATCGGAATCCAAAATGGCTTTCTCCACCACTTTTAGCATAGCTTTTTCCCACGGCTGCACCAAAATTGTTTTGGCATCGGGCGTGGTAACGGTAGCCGCGTTGGTTAAAGGAACGTTGCTCCCGTAATAATCCACGCGAATGGCGTCCAAAATACGCGGATTGGCTCTCCCAGCGCGGATGCGCGCGAAGGTTTCTTCGAGGAATTCCAATGTCATTTGCATTTTTTCCTCGGCATCTTTTTTAATTAGTTGAATGTCCATTTGTTTATATTTTAAGTTGTTTGTGAGCAAAAATAGTGAAAAGTATCTTTGTTATTCGATTACAAGGTTAATTTTTTTACCCAATCCAAATTCAAAAATCCGATACAACGTGGAAATTTGAATATCGCATTTCCCGTTTTCAAGTCTCGAGATATAGCTTTTCTTGGTGCCGACTTTGTCTGCCAACTGTTCTTGGGTCATATTGGCTTCTTTACGGGCTTCTTTGAGCATTTCGCTAATGATAAAGTATTGGGCGTTTTCTTCAAATTCATCTCTGGCGGAAGTGCCAACTTTGCCGTATTTTGCATCCAGCAATTCATCGAAGCTTCGGGCATTTTTTATTTTGTCTTTGTTCATTTCTTCTTTCGTTTAAAATATTCGTTCTTGAACCTTCTTCGCCGAACAAAGTTAACTCAAAAGTTATCAAAAAGCAATTCTTTTTGAATGAATATTAAACGTACACCAACGTTCCAATATTTTCCCCGCTAAGTACTCTTTTGAGGTTTCCAACCGTATCCATATCGAAAACCACAATGGGAAGGTTGTTTTGCTTGCACATGGTGGTGGCTGTTAAATCCATCACTTTGAGGCCACGTTCGTACACTTCGTCGAACGAGATTTTATCGAATTTGGTTGCAGTGGGGTCTTTTTCGGGGTCGGCAGTGTAAACGCCATCCACGCGCGTGCCTTTGAACATGGCATCGGCTTCAATTTCGATGCCTCTCAACGCGGAAGCAGTATCGGTGGTAAAAATGGGGTTGCCGGTTCCGCCGGCAAGGATGGCGATTTCGCCGTTTTGCATGGCTTTAATGGCTTTCCATTTCGAGAACAATTCGCCCACCGGCTCCATACGAATGGAAGTGAACAACCTGTTTTTCTGCCCAATAGCCGACAGCGCGGAACTCAACGCAAGGCTATTGATTACGGTGGCCAGCATTCCCATTTGGTCGCCTTTGATGCGGTCGAAACCTTTGGCGGCGCCGCTTAACCCGCGAAAAATATTTCCGCCGCCAATCACAATGCCGATTTGAACACCCGTTTGAGCGGCTTCTTTTATTTGTTCGGCATACTCGCCAAGGCGAATTTCATCAATTCCGTAACCTTTTTGCCCCATTAGCGATTCACCGCTGAGTTTGAGTAGAATTCTGTTGTATTTCATATTTTTTTTAAGATTGTTAGACTATAGAGTGTTAGATTTTAGACTTTTTTGTTGAATTGTTCAACGCTGCGTCTGGTGAGTAAACTTTGGGTCAATGGGGGATAAAAAGCATTTCCGTCCAATGAGTTTTCTGATTCTTCCCATCTATGTCATTCGTTTATAAATTGTACTTCCTTAAACGCGTATTTCCGTTCGTGGTTGTCATCCAACGTTTTCAAAATCAAGTGTCCGGCAGGCAGCACATTGTCTATTTTTGCTTGGAATTTGCCGTTTGCGTCTTCATACCAATAATAGCCGTTCACACGATATAAATCTTGCATATATTCATCTTCAATGGCTTTGGTTTGGCCTTGTTGCATTTCCCGATACAACAGAAAAAACTCGCGCAGGAATATATCCAAAATATATTGTTTGTCGTGCTCCGACGCGGTTATCTGACGCAGCGAAACCGGATTGGGCAAGTCAATGGGAAACATCTCCTGATTGACATTGATGCCGATCCCGATAACGGAATTATCAATGGTGTTGCCTTGCAAATCATTTTCAATGAGAATTCCGCCAATTTTTTTGTCGTTCCAATAAATATCGTTGGGCCATTTAATGCGGATATCATCCACAAACTGATCCAGCGTGTTTTTAATGGCCAGCGATGCAATGCGCGAAATAATAAACTGCTCATTCGCCCTTACCGTTTTGGGGTAAATAACCAAGCTAAACAGCAAGTTATCGCCCTTAGATGAGAACCACGAATTACCCATTTGCCCGCGGCCGCCGGTTTGAAAATCGGCAATCACCAGCGACCCTTCTTCGGGCCGCTCTTCGCGCACCAGCTTTTTCATATACGCGTTGGTGGATTCGGTTTCGTCCACCTTCACAATCATTCTATCTTCACTTAATTGATTCATAATATGCTTGTTGTTTTTTCTTAGGCAACTTTTTTATTACTTCGTCCACGGAATGGCGAATCCAACTTTTCACTTCTTCATCAGCCATTTCTCCGGATACATAAATGGTGTTCCAGTACGTTTTGTTCATATGAAAAGCAGGTTCCACGCACGCATATTGTTCGCGCAAGGCCTCGGCTTTTTCGGGGTCGCATTTGAGCGAGACGCACAACCGTTCCGCATCGGTAGGAATGAGGGCGAACATCTTTCCCATTACTTTTAGCACAATGGTCACTTCGTCAAACGGCGTGGAAGCTTCGGCGCCGGGGATGCTCATGCAGAAATGGTATAAATCCTCGATGTTCATCTCACCTATTCAACTCAAAAACGGCATAAAAGCGTCGTCAATATGCTCCAATTCAAAGGTTCTGCCGTTCCAAATGGCGGAAACAAAATCGAACCGGGCGGGCTTATCAATATCTTTTTCAATCAGATAATAGTCTGCAGCCTCCACCATTCTGCGCATGCGCGATTTACCGATAAAATCTTCGGGATTCCCCCATTGCGCCGAAGTGCGCGTTTTAACTTCCACAAAAACAATGTATTCATCGTTTTCGGCAATCAAGTCAATTTCGTAACCATGAAACGTCCAGTTGCGCTCCACAATTCGGTAATTTTTAGAAAGCAGCAATTTTTCGGCCTCGGCTTCTCCCTTTTTGCCTAATTCGTTATGGTTTGCCATCTCTTATACGGTAAAGTACGTAAAAATACAAAATTAAGGCATTAATCCTTCTTTTTGGCGAAAATATTTTGTTTTTTTGTACTTGATATTAAGCATTGGTTGTTGAGGATGAAAAAATATAACTTGCCGCAACGCAGGAAACCCCGAACGAAGAAAGCTGAATTTCAGCTGAGCGACGAAGAATATGAATTGATACATTATTACCTTAGGAAATATAAAATAACAAACCGCTCCCGATGGTTCAGAGAAACCATCATCGCTCACGTTCTGAAAAATATGGAACAGGATTACCCTACTCTGTTTGAAGAAAATGAAATGAGGCGGTGATGCTGGATGTCGGAAGTCGGAAGTTATAACTCGAAATTGAAACTCATGTTGGATGACACCTATTTTATGCGACAAGCATTGGCCGAAGCCCAAAAAGCCTTCGAGAAAGACGAAGTGCCCATTGGGGCGGTGGTCGTAGTTAACAACAGAATCATCGCGCGCGCGCACAACCTCACCGAAACCCTCAACGATGTTACCGCCCACGCCGAAATGCAGGCAATAACAGCCGCCGCCGGCGTTTTAGGTGGGAAATATCTTACCGATTGTACCCTTTACGTTACCGTGGAACCTTGTCCCATGTGCGCCGGCGCGCTCCGTTGGGCACAAATATCGCGCATTGTATATGGCGCGCCCGATGAAAAACGCGGACACTCCCGCTTTTCACCCACCTTGCTTCACCCAAAAACTACGTTACAATGGGGAGTTCTTGCCTATGAATGTGCGGAAATAATGGTTTCTTTTTTTGAGGGCAAGAGATAAAAAGTGTTCAGTCTTCAGTTTTAGAAATACCAACTCAATCATCCATACCGCCAAGTTAAACATTTGATAGTTTAAATTTTACACTTAAAATTGCAATCGTTTGCATAGTCTTAACGTGTTAAATTGTTCCCTTTTTCCGTGCCACAACTTTAAAGAAACTAAATTTGCAACAATGGTGAATGTACTATAACTAAATGAAAACCTCTTTAACCTTTCATTTATTTATAAAGCCCTATTCGGAAACGAACAATAGAGAATAAATTAATAATCAGTTAATCTTATAACGTTAACAAACATGTATTTAAATTTCAAAAAAAGTACGAAAGCGTTCTTGATAACAGTTTTATCGAGTATGCTATTAATTTTATCGGCGAGCGCGCAAACAGGCGCCACGATAAATGTGCGAGGAACGGTGGAAGATGCTGCCGGCGAACCAATTATCGGCGCCAGCATTCTTTTGCAAGGGACAACCTCGGGTGTAGTAACGGATTTTGACGGGAACTTTTCCCTCCAAGCACCGGGCACCGGCACCCTCGTAATTTCTTATGTGGGATATGTAACCCAAACCATTGACATTCAAAACAGAACCAATATCAATGTAGTCTTGCAAGAAGACACCGAATTATTGGACGAATTGGTGGTGATTGGGTATGGAACCGTGAGAAAAGACGATGCAACAGGCTCGGTTGTAGCAGTGGATGCCACCTCACTCAACAGGGGATTGGCTACCTCGCCTTCCGATTTATTGGCGGGAAAAGTAGCCGGATTGAGCATCGTTTCTTCAGGAGGTGCGCCGGGCTCTGCGGCCAATATCAGAATCCGCGGCGGCTCATCCATGTCGGCCAGTAACGATCCGCTTATTGTAATCGATGGCGTTCCTGTGGATAACGCAACAGGCGTTTCAGGGATGGCTAACCCTCTGAGCACCATCAACTCAAACGACATTGAAACTTTCACCGTGTTAAAAGACGCTTCGGCAACCGCCATTTACGGTTCGCGCGCGTCAAACGGGGTAATTATCATCACCACCAAAAAAGGGCATAGCGGGAAAGTTAGGCTCTCTTACAACGGAAACGTTTCAGTAAGCGCCAAAACAGGCACCATTGATGTGATGGACGCGTCCACTTTCCGCAATTATGTGATTGACTCTTTTGGTGAAGGAAGCGAACAAGCAAACGCGTTGGGCAACACGGCAACCGATTGGCAAGATCAAATTTTCAGAACCGCCGTGAGCACCGACCACAACCTTAGCGTTTCGGGATCGGTGGAAGATATGTTGCCTTATCGTGTTTCTGTGGGCTACACCAATGAAAACGGTATCCTTAAAACCTCCAAGTTGGAAAGATACACGGGAAGCATTAACCTTTCTCCAAGTTTTCTTGATGGCCAACTTAGGGTGCAACTTAATGCGAAAGGGATGTACAACACCAACCGTTTTGCCGATCAGGGAGCCATTAATTCGGCAACACAATATGACCCAACGATGCCAATTTTCGATACAACCAACTCTCCTTACGGCAACGGATACCATATGTCTTTGAAACCCGATGGAACCCCCATCGATATTGCTTTGGCAAACCCGGTGGCTATTTTAGATCAAAAGCATGATAAATCCAAAGTATTGCGCAGCATCGGAAACCTTCAAATGGACTACAGTATGCCGTTTTTAGAAGGGCTTCGGGCGAACCTGAATTTGGGTTACGATATATCTAAAAGTAATGGCGAGGTGATTGTTGAAGACAATTCTCCCATGAGTTGGACATGGGGTTCGTATAAATCGGGATGGGGTGAAAACACCACCTACAGCCAACTTAAACGAAATACCCTTCTCGATTTTTACCTGAACTACATCAAAGAATGGAATGCCCATCGCTTTGATATTATGGGAGGATATTCTTGGCAACGATTCTACAACGAAACAGACAACACCTATCCTTATTCTGCTGCCAAAGCGGCTGAAACCGGAAACGAGTTTTACAGAGAAAGCAACGACTACTCCACAGAAAGTTACATCATTTCTTTCTTCGGACGGTTGAACTATTCGCTGCTCGACCGCTATTTGTTAACACTCACGGTTCGTAACGACGGATCATCGCGTTTCAGCCCCGACAATAAATGGGGATTATTCCCATCGGCGGCTTTCGCGTGGAAAATCATTAACGAACCGTTTATGATGGACGCCACCAACACCATGTCCGATCTAAAACTTCGGTTAGGCTATGGAGTAACGGGACAACAAAACCTCGGAAGCGGCGATTATCCTTGGATGGGAAGATATAGCTACAGCCAAGCGGGCGCCAACTATTTCTTTGGCGATACTAAAGTTCCGTTAATTCGTCCGTTGGCTTACGACGAAAACTTAAAATGGGAAGAAACAGCCACTTACAACGTTGGTTTGGACTTTGGTTTCCTGAACAACCGCATTACGGGTGCTTTCGACGCGTATTACCGCAAAACAACCGACTTGTTAAACACCGTGGGAATTGCGGCCGGAACCAACTTCAGCAACCAACTGCTCACCAATGTGGGAGAATTGGAAAACAAAGGGGTGGAATTTACCATCACCGGACGCCCGATAGTGAGCAAGGATTGGAATTGGAATGTAAGCTACAACATCTCATACAATAAAAACAGGATTACCAAATTAACCATTAACGACGACCCAAGCTACGTGGGTGTTCGTTTTGGCGGAATTGACGGAGGAACGGGAAACAACATTGCCATTCACAGGGTGAATTACCCCGCCGGTTCGTTTTATGTATATGAACAAGTATATGATGACGCGGGCAAACCCATCGAAGGCGTATTTGTTGATCAAAATGCCGATGGCGCCATCAACGAAAATGACCTCATTCCGTACAAAAACCCCGCAGCCGATGTGTTTATGGGACTCTCTTCTCAGTTGTCTTATCGGAATTGGGATTTCAACTTCTCTCTACGAGCGAACTTAGGGAATTATGCTTACAACAACATCCAATCTAACCGCGAGTCCAAGTCAACCACTTACGACCCATCGGGTTGGTTAAAGAATAGGGTAAACAGCGCGACTTACACCAATTTTGAAGATGTGCATTATCAATCAAGCTACTACATTCAAAACGCGTCATTCCTGAAAATGGACAATATTTCAATCGGATACAATTTCGACCAATTGCTTAACACGCAGCAATCGGGAAGAATTCACTTTACCGTGCAAAATCCGTTTGTAATCACCAAGTATACAGGCCTCGACCCTGAATTCACGAATGACGGTATCGATAATAATATTTATCCGCACCCTCGCGTGTTCATTCTTGGTTTTAGTCTTAACTTTTAATTCTCGTAAAATATGAAAACAACAAAATATACATTTCTACTCATCGTTGCCTTGGCCGTGTTGGTTGCAGGGTTTTCTTCCTGCCTCGATGATTTGAACACCATACCGCTCGATAAAGAAGAGTTGGTATCGGAAGTGGTATTCGGAAACGAAATCGGGCCGTATCAAGAATTATTGGCCAAAATTTATGCCGGTATGGCCATTAGCGGAAACAGCGGTGGCGATGGCGACCCCGATGTGGCCGGAGTGGACGGCGGAAGCCAAGCATCGTTTCTCAGGGGATTGTGGAATTTGCAACAATTGCCCACCGATGAAGCGCATTGCGCCTGGAACGACATCGGCATCCCCGATTTGAACCATATTTCTTGGACAGCCAACAACGTATTTATAAAAGGATTTTACTATCGTTTGTATTATCAAATAAACTTGGCAAACGCATTGCTACGCGAAACCTCCGAAGACAAACTCTCTTCTCGGGGCGTGAATGCGGAAGACCAAACAAAAATAAAAGCGTTTCGCGCCGAAGCCCGCTTCTTGCGCGCATTATCATACTATTACCTGCTCGATATGTTCAGAAATGTTCCTTTCGTAAACGAGGAAAGCCCTGTGGGGAGCACTCTACCGCCTCAAATTAAGGGAAATGAGCTTTTCGAGTACATTGAAAAGGAATTACTTGATTGTGAAGCCGATATGATTGAGCCATTTGTTGGCTACGACCGCGCTCATTACGGACGCGCGAACAAAGCGGCCAACTGGGCATTATTATCGCGCCTTTACTTGAATGCCGAAACGTATATTGGCACCGCAAAATACACCGAGAGCATTACTTACAGCAAAAAAATCCTTGCCGAAAACTATCAACTGGATCCTGAGTATGCCAATATTTTCAAAGCAGACAACCACAACTCGGTTGAAATGATTTTCCCCATTCGTTACGAAGGTGAAGATACCCAAACGTGGGGCGGAATGACATTTCTGTTGAGCAGCACCGAGCCATCGGATATGCAGGCGGAAGTTAACGCTGTGGGAGCTTGGCAAGGAAACCGCGGAACAGTATCGGTACTGAACACGTTCCAAAGAGAAAACCTGCACACAAGCGATGCCCGTTTTTCTATGGTACGCATTGATAAAACGGAAAACTACGACCTCACAGACCCTGCACTTTTTACCAATAACGGCATTCCCATTGTGAAGTTTTACAACCGTAACAGCGACGGCTCTTTGCCGCCGAGCAGCATTGCTTACACCGACTTCCCATTGTTCAGGCTGGGTGAAATCTACCTGAATTACGCCGAAGCAGTAAAAAGAGGCGGAACAGGCGGCGATGCCGCAACCGCGCTCAACTTGGTGAACAATTTACGCAAGCGTTCTTACGCCAACCAAGGTGCTGCCACTATTTCTGCAGAACAACTCACATTGGACTTCTTGATGGACGAAAGAGGACGTGAACTTTTCTACGAAGCGCATCGCCGCACAGACTTGGTGCGTTTCGGTAAATTCACCGCCGCCACTTACCTTTGGCAATGGAAAGGAGAAGTGTTTAGCGGAAGAGCCGTATCGGACAACTTCAAAATCTATCCGATTCCGGCAGATGATATAGGAGCCAATCAGAACCTGACACAAAACCCGGGATATTGATTTGCCGACAATGTATAACATCAAACTAAAATAACGATGAAAAAGATATATAACATAACCATACTGTTGGCGTGCTTGGGAATATGCTGGGCGTGCCAAAAAGATGACAAAGTGGTGTTGCAACAACCGGAAAGCTTTGTACTAAACACACCGAAATACGCATCCGGCATTTACGATTTAAAGAATACGGAAACCATTGAATTTACCACCTCACAACCCGATTACGGCTTCACCGCCGCGGCCGTGTATGGCGTGGAAGTGTCGCTCACTTCCGATTTCACCAACGCTGTGGCACTACCCGGAAGCTACACATCAGCCAAATTCAACATCAACGCGGCCGATTTGGCATTGGCGTTGGTGGGAATGCACAACGTAACGGAAGAAAGCGATTATCCCACTGAGCCTCATCCGCTTTATGTGCGGCTCTCCTCTGTTTTGAACAGTAAAGAAGTGGGAAAGGTATATTCCAACGTAGTTACCCTCCCCCACGTGAAAGGATACTTCGCGCTGGATCCAATGGTGATGCCCGCTGAAATGTACATTATCGGAAATGTGGCAGGAGACTGGAATTGGAACGACGCCACGGCGATGATACCCGTGCATAGTTCGCCCGGTAAGTTCTGGGCAATGCAATACCTCGGCCAAACCGATGGCGGAGAAAACGCGCAAATTAAATTCAACAACGAAAAAGCATGGAATGGAGCGGAATTCGGATACGCCAACGCGACCATATCCGCGGAATCGACAACCCTCGCCGGTGCATCCGATGAAGGAGGAAACATTCAAATCGGCAACCCGGGTTGGTATATCGTGGTAGTTACCACCACCATTAACGGACGCGAGTATGAATACGCGGTCGATTTTTATCCGCCCAATGTGTACCTGCAAGGAAATGTTGCCGGCGGAAACTGGGGAACCACCGACGAAAAATATCGCTTTACTGTTCCCGCCCTCTCAGCCGGTGCCGATGCTTATTTTGTTTCTCCCGGATTTTCTCATACCGGAGAAATTCGCGCGAGCATTCAACTGCCCGGACAGGAGTGGTGGCATACAGAATTTCTGGTATTCAATAACAAGTTTGTGCCTCGTGGCGCCGGAGACGATCAAGACCGCGTTACCGGTAACGCCGGCCAAAAACTTCACATTAATTTCACCACTTACGAAGGTAAAATTGAATAACGTAACTTTTAAATTCCAATAAAATGAAAAAAATATATCTATTTGCAATGCTGCTTACATTTCTGGGCTTTGCTGCCTGTGAAGATGTATATGACCATATGGCAGCGCCACCGCAATCGCACGAGCAAGAAGCGGAACAAACCGTTGACGGATTCACGTTTGCTTTGGGTTCCGGTTTAAGCACCGATGTTGTCCTTTCGGAAGAGGATTTAGAGAAATCCACCGTTCTGGAAGCAATAAAAACAACGGCAACGCCTCAATTGGCGGAAGGCGCAACGGTGAAAATCACCTTAGAAGCATCCGATACGGAAGATTTCACAAAAAAAGTGGAATTGCCGTCGATGAGCGAAGAGAACACCGCGTTTGTGAAAGCCAATGATTTGGATGAAGCTGTAAAAAGCCTATACGGCAAAGCTCCCAACGCCCGTTCTGTTTATCTGCGCGCAACCTATTACATCGTTGACGGCACGTCTTCTTCACAAATGCCCACACCCGCTGTGCTGGGGCCGGTAAAAGTAACGCCCGTAGGGCCGATCATTGAAACCGAATATTTCTTGATTGGCGATGTAAACGGCTGGAATTTCGACAACCTGCCCGATTACAAATTCAACCACAGCGGCAGCGATGTATATGAAGACCCACACTTCACTATTCTGGTAAATAACTTGCAAGGACATTTCAAAATTGTACCCAAATCAAGTAAAGATGCCAATTCTTGGGATGGCGTAATTGGCAACCCCACGGATGGCAGCACCGATCTAGAAGGAGAATTGGTGATAGACGGAGGAGCGATGAAAGTGGAACAACCCGGTTGGGTGAAAGTTACGCTGAATATGATGGAATATACCTACACCATCGAAATAATTGGCGAAATGAACCTGACGTTGTATGTCCCCGGTGGGCACCAACAATGGAATCCTGAAACTGCCCCCATCCTCTACAGCAGAAATTTTGATTTTAAATATGAGGGTTATGTTTATTTTGACGAGGACGGAACCGAGTTTAAATTCACATCGGCGCCAAATTGGGACGGAACAAACTATGGCGATGGCGGCAATGGCACGCTCTCAACAGATGGCGGTGCAGGCAACCTCTCGGTGAGTGAAGCCGGTTATTATAAATTAGACGCCGATTTATCTGGCAGCCCTTACACCTACAATTTAACAAAAACAGACTGGGGCTTAATTGGCGACGCCACAGCAGGAGGCTGGGACAACTCAACGCCAATGACGTATAACCCTGACACCAAGGTTTGGACTGTAAAAACAACTCTTTCTGCCGGTTCATTTAAATTCCGCGCAAATAATGGATGGGATATTAACCTTGGTGGCGCGCTCTCTAACTTAACATACGGTGGAGACAATATCTCCGTTGCGGAAGCGGGCGAGTATGTGGTAACGCTCAACTTGTCTAATGCTGCCGCTTATGAAGCAACAATCGTTAAACAGTAAAACAATTAAAACTAAAAAAGCGCGGGCGAAATCCGCGCTTTTTTCACTTTATCAATGAAAAAGACACTCATTTATCTGATAACTTTTATTTTTCTAGGTGTAGCCTGCCAACAACAGCAATCCACCGAAAACCCCGCGCCCATCGACACCTTTGCCAAAGGCGCCGATATCAGCTGGCTACCACAAATGGAAGCCTCCGGCTACGTGTTCTACAACAAAAACGGCAAAGCGGAAGATTGTTTTAAAATTCTACAGGATTTGGGCATCAATTCCATTCGTTTACGCACGTGGGTAAATCCATCCGATGACCCTCACAGCGGCCATTGCAGCAAAGAAGAAACCATTGCTATGGCAAAACGCGCAAAAGAGTGGGATATGCGCGTGATGATTAACTTTCATTACAGCGACAGCTGGGCCGACCCCGGCAAACAGCACAAACCCAAAGATTGGGAAAGCCTGAATTTTGAGCAACTGAAACAAACACTTTACGATTATACTTTTGATGTAATCAAAGGATTAAAAGACGAAGAAGTAACGCCGGAATGGGTGCAAGTGGGAAATGAAATTCCATCGGGAATGCTTTATCCCGAAGGCAGTACCGATAATTGGCCGCAACTGGTTGAACTGCTAAATAAAGGATACGATGCCGTGAAAGCGGCAAGCCCCACATCTAAAGTTATTCTGCACGTGGATCAGGGCAATAACAACGAGCGCTTCCGCTGGTGGTTTGACAATGCCGAGAAACACGGCGCCAAATACGATATCATCGGGATGTCGTTCTATCCATATTGGTTGGAAAACAAACCTGATTACACGGAAATTATCGATGATTTGGGCAATAATTTAAAAGATATGGCTGGCCGCTACAACAAAGAAGTTATGGTAGTGGAAGTTGGCGGTGAAGACCACAAAGTGCAAAACACCTATGATATGCTTCGTGCCGTGATAGCCAAAGTAAAAGATGTGCCCGACAATAAAGGCTTGGGCGTTTTTTATTGGGAACCGCAAGGCGCCCGCTCTTGGAGTAAATATGCGTTAAGCGCTTGGGGCGATGATGGAAAACCCACGAAAGCTATGGACGCGTTTAAGAAACTGTTTTAAATTTTTTTATGTATTGTTTTTTAGTCATTTTTTGATGGATTTGGGCCTTCGTTTCGCATCGAATAGCGGGCTATTTGAAAGAAAGGAAAGTTCAAAGGCGCAAAAAAGGGCAAAAAACAACATAAAAGATAGATATAAAAATATTATTCGTAAAACTCAAAACAGTTTCTAAGAATTAAAATGAATTTCAAAATGAAAAAAACAATCTTTCCCTTTCTCCTCTTTTTCTTATCGTTATCCATCTACGCGCAACAACTCAAAGTTGAGCCTGCTTTTTGGTGGAGCGGAATGCAAGAGCCTGAGTTGCAACTGATGGTTACGGGCAAAAACATCGCTTCCTTCAAAGCGTCTGTTTCATCAAATGAGGTGTATTTAAAGGAAGCGGTAACACTGGAAAGCCCGAATTACCAGGTTTTGTACCTCGATATTTCAAATGCCAAGCCGGGAAAATTCGATATCGTTTTCACCAACGGAAAAAACAACGTCACCTACACCTACGAATTGAAAAAACGTGACCCCGAAAGGTTGAATATGGAGAGTTTCAATTCATCGGATGTGCTGTATCTGATTATGCCCGATCGTTTTGCTAACGGCGACCCGTCCAACGACCAAATCCCGATGCGGATGCCTTACAAAGTGGACAGAAACAACCCAAACGCACGCCATGGAGGAGATTTGAAAGGAATATCGGATCGGTTGGATTATCTTTCCGATTTGGGTGTTACCGCCATTTGGCTCAATCCCGTGCTGGAAAATGATATGGAAGGCGGCTCGTATCACGGATACGCCACCACCGATTATTACAAAGTGGACCCGCGCTTCGGAACCAACGAAGAATACAAAAAACTAATCGCTGACGCGCACAGCAAAGGGATGAAAGTGGTTATGGATATGATTTTCAATCATTGCGGCAGCGACCACCCGTGGATGAGCGATATTCCGTCGGCAGACTGGTTTAACAATTTGGGAGAATATGTGCAGACATCGCATATGAAAGAGATGTATTTCGATAATTACGCTTCGGAATACGACAAAAAGAAAATGACGGATGGCTGGTTCGTTCCCACCATGCCGGACCTCAACCAACGCAACCGCCACGTGGCAAAATACCTCATTCAAAACAGCATTTGGTGGATTGAATATTCGGGCGTTGACGGTATCCGCCAAGACACTTATCCGTATGCCGATTACGATATGATGATTGATTGGGTGAAAGCCGTGGAGAAGGAATATCCTAACTACAATATTGTGGGCGAAGCGTGGCTCAACAACCCCATTGGAACGGCTTTTTGGCAACGCGACAGCAAACTCAACAACCGAAAAGACACTCAGCTGAAATCCGTGATGGATTTTCGGTTTATGGGCTTATCGCACTCGGCGTTTTTTGAAGAAACAACCGAATGGAACGGTGGCCTGCACAGCATTTACGACCATATGACGTATGATTACATCTATCCGGATATTTACAACGTATTGCGCTTTCTCGACAACCACGACACCGACCGGTTTCTCAAAGAATATCCCACCGATTTATCGGGATGGAAACAGGGAATCGCTTTTCTGCTCACGATGCCGGGAACGCCACAACTGTATTACGGCACCGAACTGCTGATGCACGGCAATAAAAGCCGTAGCGACGGCGATATCCGTTTGGATGTGCCCGGCGGATGGCCCGGCGATGCAACCAACCATTTCACGCGCGAAGGACGGGACGACATTCAAAACGAAGCGTTCGATTACCTGAGCAAACTACTCAAATGGCGTCGTGGAAACGACATCATCGCCAAAGGAAAAATGAAACACTACGTGTTGCAAAAAGGCGTGTATGTGTATGAGCGTTACCTCGGCGATAAAAGCGTGTTGGTGTTTATGAACGGGACGTCGAAAGACGTAACGATAGATTTGGACAGGTACGCCGAATCTTTTAAAGGCGAAAAATCGGGCTTAGATATACTGACAAACAGAAAGATAGTATTAAACAATACGTTCGATTTATCGTCTAAAGAAATACTTGTGCTGGAAATGTAAAGAATTTGAACACGGATGACACAGATTTAAAAGATAATCACTGGTTAAATTCTTTTTACGCCACGAAGTGGCAGTTTAACTCAGCCCAACACAAAGCAAAGCGGCGTGTTGGGTCGGTAGTGACAGCCTCCAATTTCGTCCTGAAAGGGCAACTTAGTTTAATTTGGGCTTTCAGCCCGTCAATTTGTGGTTCATTTTTAACCCAACGCGTTGCATTGGGCTGAATTAAGTCGGGCTTTCAGCCCGAAGCGCCAATTGGTTGCGAATTCTAAAAACCAAACAAAATGAAAAAAAACATCTTATTTCTTTTACTCATTTTTTTCGCTATTTCCTGCGGAAAAGACCCGGTAATTGTTCCTCCCGACCCCGATCCGGATCCCGATAAACCGGTGGTGATAAAAGACGGACTTTCGTGGAATCCCGAAGCGCCGGATGCCGACAAAGAACTAACCATCACGTTCAAAGCCACATCCGGGTCGGAACTGTTCAACCATACAGGCGATGTGTATGTTCACACCGGAGTGGTATCGGAAGGCACTTGGCTCTATGTCCCCGCCGATTGGGATAAAAACATCGCCAAATGCAAAATGACAAAGGTAGAAGACAATGTTTGGAGTTTGAAATTTTCACCCACCATTCGTCAATGGTTCAATTCGGGCGAAACGGCGGTAAATAAAATCGGAATTGTCATCCGCAGTGACGATCGAACGAAAAAGGGAATCGCCGAAGATTCTTTCATTACCGTTACCGACACGAAATACAAACCTTTTCAACCCGGTGCCGTAAAAACCGGCACGCTGCCCGCGGGAATAAAAGAAGGAATCAATATCGTAAACAACACCACCGTGACATTGGTGCTATACGATAAAGATAAAAACGGCGCCCGCAAAGACTTCGCACACGTTGTGGGCGATTTCAACAACTGGACGTTGAGCAACGACGAAAAATCGCAAATGTTCCGCGACGAAGCTGCCGGCGTGTGGTGGATCACCATTTCGGGACTGGATGCCACCAAAGAATACGCGTTTCAATATTATGTGGGCAAAACAGGCGAAGAACCCATTCGCGTTGCCGACCCATACAGCAGAAAAATCCTAGACCCGGATAACGACCACTCTATCTCATCTGCCACTTATCCCGAAAATAAAACCTATCCAAAAGGCGCCATCGGCATTGTATCAGTATTTAAGATACAACCCGATGCATATAACTGGCAAGTAACCAACTTTAAAACGCCCGCGCCCGATAATTTGGTGATTTATGAAATGCTGTTGCGCGATTTCACCCCAAGCGGCGACCTCAACGGCGCGCTGCAAAAGTTGGATTACCTGAAATCGCTTGGCGTAAACGCCATTGAGTTGATGCCCGTACAGGAATTCGATGGCAACGACAGTTGGGGCTATAACCCCGCGTTCTTCTTCGCGATGGATAAGGCTTATGGAACAGACCGAATGTACAAACAATTTATTGATGAATGCCACAAACGCGGCATGGCCGTTATTTTTGATGTGGTGTACAACCACGCTACTGGCGCCAATCCGTTTGCCAAAATGTGGTGGGATGCTAAAAAAAATAAAACGGCAGCGAACAATCCGTTTTTCAATGTGGACGCGCCGCATCCGTACAGCGTATTCCACGATTTCAACCACGAATCGCCGTTGGTGCGGAATTTTGTAAAGCGAAACCTGCAATTTTTGTTGGAAGAATATAAAATTGACGGTTTTCGTTTTGATTTGACCAAAGGATTCACTCAAAAAAACAGTTCTGAAGTCACGGCAAGCAACTACGATGCTTCGCGCGTAGCCATATTGAAAGATTATAACACCGCGGTGAAAGCGGTAAAAGCGGATGCGTATGTGATTCTGGAACACTTTGCCGACGACCGCGAAGAAACCGAACTCGCCAACGCGGGTATGATGCTGTGGCGCAACAACAACGAGGCTTTTTTGGAATCGGCAATGGGCTGGAAAGACAAAACGAATTTCAATCCGGTGTATTACACCACTTCTTCCCGTCCTGTGAACAGCCTAGTAAGCTATATGGAAAGCCATGACGAAGAGCGCGCTGCCTATAAGCAATCGCAATGGGGAAACGGTATTCTAAAGACCAACCTTAAAGCGCAAATGTCGCAATTAGGCAATAATGCCGCGTTTTTCTTCACTGTACCCGGCCCAAAAATGGTTTGGCAATTTGGCGAAATGGGCTATGATGTAAGCATCGATTACAACGGACGAACCGGAAAGAAACCGATAAAATGGGAGTATTTGGACGACGCCGACCGCAAAAAACTGCACCACACCTACGCCAAGTTGATCAATTTCCGATTCAACCACAGCGAATTGTTTACACCTACCGCCACATTGGATTGGAAAGTTACGCCATCGTTCTGGGATAACGGAAGGTTTCTCACGCTTTCATCCTTTGGCAACGGGAAACAAGTGGTTGTGGTGGGCAATTTCACCAATGCCGCCATCAATGCCACTACCGCTTTCCCCAAAATGGGTACTTGGTATAATTATTTCAACGTATCGGAAACGTTGAATGTGCAAGTCCCCTCGATGAGCGTGAATGTTCCGGCAAACAGTTTTAAAATGTTTACCACTTTTACGCCGTAAAAGGTTGCTTAGAATTTGTGTGTATAAAACTAAATACTAACTTTGCAACATTAAAATTAGTAAATACCACACACTATGAACGAGCAGGTAAATCAGTTACACACAATAACAAGTTTATAGCGAGTTCCATGTGCCCATAATGTAAAAAAATAAAATATATACACATGAAATCAGTTGCAATAATTTACGGTTCAAGCACCACCAATACAAAAACGGTAGCGGAGAAAATCGCGGAAAGGCTATCGGATTATAATCCCACATTAGTAGATATTTATGACGGCGAAGAAGACGCTTTTCTCACACACGATGTGTTGATACTCGGCATTTCCACTTGGGGAGTGAAAGATTTACAAGACGACTGGTCTGATTTCTATAGCACATTGGAAAAGTTGGACTTAACGGGTAAAACCGTTGCCCTGTTCGGATTGGGCGATTGCTTTATCTATCCCGACTCTTTTGTGGACGCGATGGGCATTTTATACGAAACCGTTTCACAAAAAGGGTGCCGTATTGTTGGGCAAGTGTCGCCCGAAGGATATGATTTCGATTATTCGCGAGCGTTGGTAGATGATGTTTTTGTCGGCCTTCCCATTGATGAAGACAACGAGGCGGAGTTAACAGACGAGCGCATTGATAACTGGCTGGAATCCCTTAAACAATATCTCGATTGAGAAATAAGCTCCGTCAACAATTTGTGACGGAGCTTATTTTTTTAATCTCGTTCATTAGAGATTAAATCAATTATTATACTATATGTCTAATTTTCAGCACACTTATACCTGAAAGGTAATATTTTCATAACCGTCCCGAAAGTCGGGACGGTGGGAATAGCACATAGTAACCCGACCCGAAGTGGTCGAACTATTAAAGTACCGCCTTCCAGGCGGATTATTGAGTGAATATTCCTACCGTAAGCTGCTCCGCCAGCCGGCGAATTGCATACGGTTATGAAAATATTACCCTTCGGGTAAAATTGATTAGATGTTTCACTGCGTTCAACATGACAAAATGAAACACAGGCTGAAAGCCTACCATAAAGTAGCGTAGGGCAACGCCCTACGAATTCTTGCAACATATAAGCTAAGCTCTGTAGGAGCGCAAGAAAATCTTTCGTGCTAACAGCGAAGGTAGAAAAGCAAACGGCCTTATTCTTTCTAACCCTACAGTTTTTGCTTCTTAGTGCCTTCGCGTCTTAGTGGCTACCATTTTTGCCTCAAATCCACGAAGAAACAAAACATTGCTTAAACTGGGCTTACAGCCCGTCAGATCGCATGTTTAACCCGAGTCCCAACGCGTTGCATTGGGCTGAATTAGCTCGGGCTTTCAGCCCGATTAACTGCCCTGTCTCACTCAGAAAACAACCTTTATTTCTTATAAAAAATTCGGTATTCCCACGGTTGTAATTCCCATTCGGTGGCAGCAGCCGGTTCCTCCTCATTATTAAGGCCTGAAAAACCGATTCCCGGCACTTCTTCCGAGAACGAAACCTCAACCACATCTTTGCTTAAATTAAATACCGAAACAACTTCGTTTCCATCTTTCACCCGCCTGAACGAGAAAATTTTCTGCGGCTGGTTGTTTTCAATTTCGGTGAATGTGCCTCCCCTGTTTTGTGAAAGCAATGCCGGATTGGCCTTTTTAAACGCGTTCATAGAAGCGTAAAAATCGGTGAAGTTGGCCTTGTCTTCCCACACGATGCTGTCTTTTTCAAAGAACGCCAACCTTCTGTCGAGTCCTACTTCCTGCCCGTTGTAAATCAATGGCATTCCGGGCAAAACGTACGTTAACGCGGCGAAGGCTTCATGCGCGTCACCCATTCGTTCGAATTCCGTGCCGTTCCAAGAGTTTTCATCGTGGTTGGAAGTGAAGTACATGGGGATGGCTTCCGGCGCGAAACGTTCGTTCATCCGCTTTAACGATAAGCGCAACGAGTCCACATTTTCTTTTCCTTGCGCCACCATATTCATTTTGTGATGAAAATCCCACGCGTAATAGGCATCGAAAATGCCGTTGTCGTTCAACTCAGGTTTTTCCGCCTCGGCAAGCATAAAGATATCCGGTTTCAATGTTTTCAACGAATCGGTTACTGTTTTCCAAAAATCGGTAGGTACTTCGCCCGCCACATCGCAACGGAAGCCGTCGATATCCGCTTCGCGCACCCAGAATAGCATCGCGTCCATCATCGCCGCGCGCATATCGGCGTTTTCATAATCCACCGGGCCAATATCCGTCCAGTCATACATAATGGTGATGTTACCCAAACTGTCGCGCTTATACCAATCGGGGTGCTCATCTACCCAAACAGCATCGCGCGATGTGTGGTTGCCCACCCAATCCAAAATCACTTTCATTCCCAATTGATGTGCTTGTTGCACCACATTTTTGAAATCGTCTAAGGTGCCGAACTCGGCATTCACTTCTTTGTAATCTTTGATGGAGTAATAGCTGCCCAGTGTGCCTTTTCGGTCTTTTTCGCCAATGGTTTGAATGGGCATAAACCACAAAATATCCACACCCAACTCATTCAATCGGGGAAGGTGTTCCGCAAACGCGTTAAATGTACCCTCGTTGGTGAATTGTCGGGTGTTTACTTCATAAATCACGGCATCGTACACCCATTTCGGACGCGCCGCAGTTTCAACCTGCGATTGTGTTTGCTGCTCTTTTTGCCTGTTTCCGCAAGAGACAAGCGAAAAAGCCAGCATTAGAAATAAAAATAACTTCTTCATTTTTATATTTTTAAATTGATTGATTAAAATGACGGATTATCTTTATACACTCCGTTTTTCAAGAGACAGATAAAGAAAATCTTATTGTATTGGGTTTAGTCCTAAGAATCATGGCTAAAGCCTTTTTTGGACTTCTTTTGACTCTCCGCTTTAACACTCTGTCATATTGAACGCAGTGAAATATCTAATTTGTGAAAACAGTAGATCCTTCACTTCGCTAAAACTTCGTTCTGGATGACAAACTCACAGTTAATTCTGTTTTTCACACCCTCTAAAAAGCGGGAGTTATTAACCCGCAAAGAGTTATCTCAACAGCTCGAATTTCAGCCCCTATATTTGCAGGACTTCAACAGCCACCTAACTCCTTTTCAACGCATATACATCATCTCGGTCTTGCACAATAAACACCGATAACGCGCCTAAAATAAGCGAACATCCCGCCAACACCAGCGTATAAATCACTTGTCCGCCAAAAACTTCTTTGGTAATAAAACCCAAAATGCTGGCGGCAAGAATTTGGGGAATCACAATAAAGAAGTTGAAGATTCCCATATACGTGCCCATTTTATCAGCCGGCAAGGAGCCTGTGAGAATCGCATACGGCATGGAAAGGATGCTTCCCCAGGCGAATCCCACGCCAACCATCGGCACAAGAAGCAAGTTGGGGTCTTTGATAAAGAACAACGACACAAACGCCAATCCGCCCAAAGCGAGTGCGAGAGAGTGCGTTGCTTTTCTGCCAATTTGCTTGGCAATAAGCGGCAACAAAAACGCCGATACCGCCGACACACCGTTATAAACGGCAAAGAGCACACCCACCCAATTGGCGCCCAAATTATAGAGCTCCGATGAAGAATCGGTGGTACCGTAAATGTGTTGCGTAATGGCGGGTGTTGTATAAATCCACATCGCGTAAAAAGCGAGCCACGAAAAGAACTGAACCACCGCCAGTTGCCCCATGGTTTTGGGCATATGCAACAAGTCGTTCATTATGCCGACCATCCCTTTGGGATCGGGCGTTTTTTTCGAAATAAACGCCGACATCAGCAACACAATGCCAAACACCAACAGCAAACCCGAAACAATATACAACTGGGCCTCAAGCCTCAAATAGAAAATCAAGAGCGTAACCAAAAGCCCTGCCAATGTCCAATACATGCCACGTTTCATAAAATCGGACGATGTAACCGGAGGTTTTACCTTAGCGATGATGCCCGTTCTTTCTTCCTGTTCCTGTTCAAATGCGGCTAGTTCTTCGGGAGAATATTCTTCTGACGTAAACACCGTGTACATCACCGATGCCAACAATACCACCCCACCAATATAAAACGACAATTTTACCGATTGCGGAATCACGCCTTCCGGCGCCGTGTTCGATACACCAAACCAATTGGTTAACACATACGGCAACAGCGATGCGATAACCGCACCCGCGCCGATGAAGAAACTTTGCATGGCAAACCCCATGGTGCGTTGTTCGGTGGGCAAATTATCGCCCACAAACGCCCTAAAAGGCTCCATAGAAATATTAATGGAAGCGTCCATAATCCACAGCATGCCGGCTGCCACCCACAGCGCGGGCGAATTGGGCATAATGAACAACGCCAGCGTGGTGAAAACAGCCCCAATCATAAAATAAGGACGGCGGCGGCCGAACCTGTTCCACGTTTTATCGCTCAAATGGCCGATAATGGGCTGAACAATAAGCCCAGTAAGCGGCGCGGCTATCCAAAGAATGGGAATATCTTCCACCCTGGCGCCGAGGGTTTCAAAAATGCGGCTCACATTGGCGTTTTGCAGCGCGAAGCCGAATTGAATGCCGAGAAATCCGAAACTCATGTTCCAAATATCCCAAAAGGAGAGGTGTTTCTTTTTCATGAAAAATGCTTTTCGTGTGATTTATTTTGCTTAGAGCGCAAATATACAACCATTTAAACCGATTGTTCAGTAAGTTTTACAGAAACAGGGAGAATTGTTATGCAATCGTATGCATAGGGTGCGTATATTTACGTAAACGGCTCATTTTGTGGAATCTCTAACCACCAATTCCGTTTTAATCAGGCGGCTCACGATGCCTTTTTTGGTTTCTTTTCCTTCGATGCGGTTGATTAGCAAACGAGCGGCCACTTTCCCCATCTCAAAACCGTGCTGGTCAACGGACGTGAGCGATGGGTCTATTACTTCGGTAATGTAACCGTTGGTAAATCCGCAAACCGAAATATCGTCCGGCACTTTAAACCCGGCCGATTTTACAATTTGTACACAATAAGCCGCCACTTCATCGTTAATGCAAAAGAAAGCATCAGGTATCGGGTTATATTTCAGCATTTCAGGCACAATTTGCCTTACCAATTCGGTAGTGTCGCACACTTTTATCCACTCTTTATTCACTTTCAGTTTGTGTTTTCGCAAAGCGTCTTCATATCCCATTCGCCGGTTATTGGAGATGGGCAACGTTTTGGGGGCACCCAAAAAGGCGATATGGCGACAGCCGCGGCTTGCCATATAATCCACGGCGTGAAATGCGCCGGCGTAATCATCCACCACTACTTTGTCGGTATTGATGCCCGTGCAAATGCGGTCGAAGAAAACCAAGTGCACATTGTTATCGATGATTTCCTGAAAATGATCGAATTTTTCGGTAAATTTAGACTGCGATGCCAATATGCCACACACGCGCGCTTCCAGTAGAGTTTTCACGCTATTCACTTCTCTTTCGTAGCTTTCGCCCGAATGGCAAAATATTAAATTATAACCCTCTTTTTCAGCCTCTTCTTGAATTCCGGCCAGCACGGTGGAGAAAAAATAATGCACAATTTCCGGCACAATCACGCCAATGGTGTTGTTTCGGTTTGTGCGCAACTGCATAGCAAGCGTATTGGGTTTGTATTTATGGTCTTTGGCGTATTTTTGCACAAGCCGCTTGGTTTCATCGCTAATGGCAGGATGATTTTTTATCGCTCGCGATACCGTAGAGGGCGAGAGATTCAGCGCTTTGGCAATATCTTTAAGGGTAATATGCCGTTTCTCCATTTTTTTCTTGGGTTATTGCTTATGTGCTCAAAAATAGATAAAAAAAACTAAAATGCCTAACAAAATAAAATAAATGCATATCCGTATAGGTTGTCTTTTGAAAGCGAGCTCACCCGTGGTTAATTCTTCAAAGAATGCATCAGACGGGCTTGGAGCCGTCAGATGCTATCGATAAACCAAAAATTATTATAGGATAAGATACAGATTATGGTCCATTCTCGTCAATCCCCCTTACTCCCCCTTCGCCAAGGGGGAAATACGCGTCATCGGTCACACGCCTTCAGTCATACGTCTTTTCAGGATTTTACCTGATTGGATGGCGAAAATACCAATAAAATTCCTATTTTTGCATCATCTATTTAACTTTACTATTATGATTACTGAAGAAATTCTTGACCTTAACGTTCAATCCGAAACCGGGAAACTGGAAGCCGTGTTAATGCATTATCCCGGCGCCGAGGTGGAGAACATGACACCCAAACACGCTCAACGAGCACTTTACAGCGACATCCTGAATCTTTCTATCGCGCAAAAAGAATACGATCAAATTTTTGGTGTGCTCAAAAAAACATCGCGCGTGTATGAAGTAATGGACTTGCTCACACAGCTTTTGAAAAGAGAAGATTTAAAAAGCGCGTTGGTGCAAAAAATATGCGAAACGGAACAGGTGCTGAATTATGTGGATTATTTAATGGATTTATCGGCACCCGCGTTGGCAAAAATATTAATTGAGGGGCTGCCCATTCAAATAAATACGCTCACCGACTTCCTGCGCGAGGAATATTACGCGTTAAAACCGCTTTATAATTTCTATTTCACTCGCGACTCATCGGCCATCATTGGCAATAACGCCGTGGTGTGCAAAATGGCCAACTCAGTGCGGCTGCGGGAATCACTCATAATGGACGCTATTTTTAAAAGCGGCTTGTTCTTTCAATCCAATGTGATGAATACGTATGAGCTATCACAAAACCATCCCAGTGTGGTGGTGGAAGGCGGCGATTTGCTCGTAGCAAGAGAAGATATCCTGTTAATTGGCAACGGTGCTCGAACCAGCACACAAGCCATTGACATGATTGTACGCCAACTGTGCGCCAAAGACAAAGGGTTGAAACACGTGATTGTGCAGCAATTGCCCGAAGAACCTGAATCGTTCATCCACTTGGATATGGTGTTTACATTCCTCAGCCAAAACAAAGCCATGGTGTATAAACCGCTTATTATGGACAGTTCGCCCTATCAAACCGTTTATATGAAAATTGATAACGGGAAAGTGTCCAAAATATCATCGGTAAACAACATATTAAGCATTTTGAAGAAATTGGATATGGAAGTGGAACCGATTATTTGCGGCGGCAAAGCCGACGATTGGGATCAAGAACGCGAACAGTGGCACAGCGGCGCCAACTTTTTTGCCGTTGAGCCGGGCAAAGTGCTTTCCTACGCGCGCAATATTCACACGCTGGAAGAACTGAACAAGAACGGTTTCGACATTGCCACGGCGTGGGATGTGATTGATGGCAAATTCAATATTGACAGCTCAAAAAACTGTGTCATTACCATTGATGGATCGGAGCTCCCGCGCGGAGGCGGCGGCCCACGATGTATGACCATGCCGTTGAGGCGCTTTGCCTTCTCGATCGCATAAGCTCAAACTGCCTGATTGCAAGTGATCGGGCGGGCAACACACCCTTTTGGCCTACCATAATTTCAATGTTAAGCCAAACGTGAACGGCGCTTCTTGCGTGCCAAACACATTCTCGTGGTGGTTCACGGCACGGGTGAGCTTCAACGTTGAAATGCCCACCCAGGGCATTACGCGTATGAATTCGTCCACTTTAAAATCGGCTCCCAGCCGGGCAGTGTAAAAGAACCGGTTCTTAACGGTGGCGGTTCGCTCGTTTTCTGTGTTGAGGTTATCCAAGTTGGTGCTCCACGTTTTCGCCGTGAGGTTGGCAAAAGAAAATTCGTTGTCCAGCACAATATATGCCTTGTCTTCTCCCTCTATAAGCGGATACATAAATTTATAAGCCAAGCCGTAAGAAAACAGCGCCACTTCATAATCGTCGGAAATTTCCAACGGCCACACACCGGGCACGTACCGCACCAGTTCCGAAAAATATATCCCCGCATAAGATATTCTGGGCTCAATGCCCGACCACCACCGGGGAAAAACAACCTCATACCCCGCGCTTGCCATCACTCCGCCGTTGGTGGGGTCTCCCATAAACATGCCAATTCCGCCGGCGCCCAACGTGAGGGCGCCATCGCAACAACCCGGTTGTTTTTGCGCCTTGGCAGACAGTGAAAGAACAACGGCAAGAAATAAAATGGTGAGTGCTTTGTGAGTCATTTACGGGTTATTTTAAGGGTTACTGTATTATTAAGACGCGGATTACGGCAAAATCCCTCATTCCGCATTATTTAAAATGTATCACTACTGACCGACAAAAGAGTTTACCAAATGTTTTTAGGGGAACGCTTACAGCGTTTTTTCGTTATTTTCGTCTGTTGCCCCCCAATTAAAATTGGGGGTTATGCACAGGATTGTCCTACGGACAAATTTTAGTCGGTGAATAGTAAAAAAACAACTAAACTTATATTCAATAGAATCCTTTTCATTTTTGTTTGTATTTGGTATCGTTCTAATAAATCCTTTAGTAGCTACTGCTGTGAAACAGTGGCTACTTGAAGATTATCTTAAAAGGATATTCCCAAGTCAAGAGACAAACCAACCGTATGAAAAGTTTTAACTTCTGCGGCCATATTATCTCTTCTTTTCAATACTGGTGGTTGGCAGACAAGGATAAAATAAGATGCGTATCTTGGCGGTTACACGAAAGCAGGGCCACCATAAAAAGCGAATAGATGAGCAAATGAAAGGGGCGTGCCATAGCGAATGCATTGAGGTTGCTAAGATACAATTTATCTTGCGAAGCCAAAAGCATTGCCCGTCCGGCTCATAATATCTCTTTTATCTCCTGCAACGTTTTCACAGTGTATGTTGGTTGAAACCCTTGGGCAGGCAGGCCGGCGGGGTTAAACCACAGTTGCGCGATGCGGCTGTCGCGCGCGCCAACGATATCGGCTTCCCAACTGTCGCCAATCATGAGCGTTTCCACGCGGCGCGAGTTGGTGTTTTTGAGCGCGTAGGTAAAAATATCGGGGTGCGGCTTGTTGATATTCGCGTCTTCCGAAAGAATGATTTTATCGAAATAAGGCCTTAAGCCGGAGTTCTCTATCTTTTTAAACTGCACTTCCCTGAATCCGTTGGAGAGAATGTGCATCCGGTATTTAGGCTTGAGGTAATCGAGCAAATCGATGGCGCCGTCAATCAGTTTTGTTTTGTGGGTGGTGCGCTCCAAAAAGTCGTCGCTTAGGGATTTGGCATACGCCGCGTCATCTATTCCAAACTCCCTCACGGGCACCAAAAAACGTTCCACTATGAGTTCGTCTTTGCGTATTTTTCCTTGTCGGTATAACCCCCACAAATGATGGTTGGAGGGCATATACACATTGTAATAGTCGTTAAATGTGGGGTAATATTGTTGGTATCCGTAATCGACATAAATTTCTTCGAGGCATTCTTTCGCGTTTTGGTGAATGTCCCAAAGGGTGTCGTCGAGATCGATGAAGAGGGATTTGTATTTGTTAGACATTAGACTGCTAGATGTTGGGTGCTGGATGCCGGATGTTGAATGCTGGGTGTTGGATAATAGATACTGATTAATAGATCATTACCGCTGTAAAGGAATTAAAATAAGGTAATAAGGTTTATTACTGCATATTATCAATATCTACTAAGACTGATTGAAGAAAATAAGGTTCTTTTTTGTAATTTACAACCTTATTTTTTCGCTTTTACCTTAGTAGCTATGACACATAACTACAATTTACCTTATTACCTTATTTTTCCCATTAGGCAAAGGTTAGCAATCTAACATCTAACAATCTAATATCTAAAATCCAAAATCAATATACCTCTATAATCAAATATTTTGTCAAACTCCAGAAACGTTGCGTATCGGTTATTTGGAAAACGAGGTTTCCATCGGCGCCTTTCACCAATTCATACGTTCCTTCGGGGTGGGTGGACCACAATTTGGCTTTTGGCGCGTACAAGGGGATTTGCGTTACTTCGCGCACGTCAATGGTGAGAAAATATTCTTTGTTGAACGTATCTTGTAGCACGCGTGTTTGCTGCAAAAATCCGCCCGAGAGAATTTTTTGCTCTTTCAATTCGCTCACGGTACCGAACACGTAGTGGGCCGTGTGCAACGATTTATCTTGCTCCTGAATGGTAGCCGATTGTTGCTCGGCCTCCTGAGCCAGCGCCGTGATATCTTCAGACATTTGGGCAATTTGCTCGTTTTTGCGGCTCAACTCGGCTTGCAATTCAACCAAGCGGCCCGAACTTTCCTGCATTTCGCGGTTCAACCGTTCAATGGTGTTTTTAAGCGAAGCAATTTCTTTGTTGCTGCTGCTGTATTTTTTGTTCAATTCGGCCAATTGCTGTTTGTTTTGGCGCAAAATTTCATCAATCATTTTAAAGTTGTCGCTAACGCGCGCTTTGGTATCCTGACTCATTTCGCCACTTTGCGCTGACTGCGTGGAGATGTATTTTTCAGCTTGCCTAATTTTATCAAAATTGGCTTCCACTTCACTAATTACCGCCATCATTTCGGCCACTTCGGCATCGGCGCTCGAAGACTGCATCATCAGAGAATCGCGTTGCGCTTGCAATTCTTTATATTCTTTCGATTCTCTCACATTGGTACACGACACAATAAGTGTCGCACCCAGAAATAAAATCCATATTTTTTTCATAAAATTCTTTTTTATATTCATAATTTAAAACGAATAATTTCTATCTTTTATTGTTCATTTGCCTTTCACCACAATTACGAACTCGCCTTTCGGGTCATTTTCCGTAAAGTGCTTCACGAGTGTTTCCAACGTTCCGCGAACAGTTTCGGCAAACAGCTTTGATATTTCTCTGGAAACCGATGCTTCCCTGTCATCTCCCAAAAACTGAGCCAACTGGGTGAGTGTTTTCACCACGCGGTAAGGCGATTCGTAGAAAACCATGGTGCGGGTTTCTTCGGCCAATTCCGTTAATCGGGTTTGTCGGCCTTTTTTGTGAGGAAGAAACCCTTCAAAACAAAATCGGTCGTTTGGCAACCCCGACTCCACCAATGCCGGTACAAACGCCGTTGCACCGGGCAAGCACTCCACCTCTACGCCGGCTTTCACACACGCGCGAACGAGCAAAAAGCCCGGATCGGAAATGGCGGGAGTTCCCGCGTCGGAAATAAGGGCGATGGTTTCTCCACCTCGCAACCTTTCCACCACGCGCTCCGCGGTTTGATGTTCATTAAATTTGTGATGCGATTGCATTGGAGTTTCAATCTCGAAGTGCTTGAGCAAAAAACCGCTCGTGCGGGTGTCTTCGGCCAAAATCAAATCGCATTTTTTAAGCACGTTGAGCGCTCTCAACGTTATATCTTCTAAATTGCCAATGGGCGTGGGTACAATGTATAACTTCCCCATTTTCACGCTTTTATTTAGCCCAGCCTTTTTTAATGACCAACAGAAAATCTTTCACCGTTTCATCTTTAAAATTCCACGAGGTGTTTTCCCGCAAATAGTGTTCCGCGTCGGCGTAATTATCAAACGCGTTGAGGCGCAGCATCATACTGTTCATTTCGTGACGGTTGTTGTTGAATAACTCGCGCTGAAACAGAAAACGGTCGTTGAGGCTGATGCTGTGTTTTAAATCGATAGTAGCATCGGGCACTTTCACCACATCGTTTAACGAGCGAATCACCGGTTTTTCTTCCACCGTTTCCGCCACCACCTCCTCTTCCGTTTCTACGGGTGGTGTTTCACTATTTCGGGGATTTTTGTATTCGGGAAGCGAAATGCCTTCGGCATATTCGTTTCGCATTGGGGGAACGTCTTCGGGCGGCACTTCTTCCGATAGCACAAACTCGTTGTGCGGCACTTCCGGCTCGGGTTCAACGGCTGGCGCAGTTGGTTCCACGGGTTGTTTTCTGCTTTCCGATTCCGACAGGAACAACACCAGTCGTTCCATTTGTTGCTTCATATCGTCTATTTGCAGTATCTCCAACTCGTGCAACAGGCGCATGATTTCTTGTGTTTTATCGAACGATTCCCGAAAAAACGAGAAAGGCATCGCGTCGTTGTCTTGCACGGCCCGTAATCTTTCTTCTAAGCTTTTTATATCGCTAAGAAGCTGATTGATATATTCTTTTTTCTTTTCCAACATCCGGTATTTTTGTTTTTATGATTATCCGCATTACTACCTAACGCCACAGTGTTGGCTCCGCCGAACGTTGTTTCAGCCCAACGCAGAGCGAAGTGGCGCTTTGGGTTATACTTTTATCTCCGATATGCGCTCTGAAAGAGCAACTTAAAAATTAAGCTGGACTTTCAGCCCGCTTACGAAAACCTCAATCCTTAACCCTACCTGTTAGGTAGGGCTGAAATAAGTTAGGCTTTCAGCCTGTTTAGGGAACTATTCCGATAATCATATTTTGTTTTAAAAAGAAAGAAAAATTTTATTTCTTTCGTTATTTTCAGGGTGCTTCCAAAAACTCAAAATTCTTTGCTTGCCAATGAGCGAAACGCGGAAGTTTTGAGTGTCCAGAATTGCCCTTATAGTAAACGTAATAACGAACACTTTAGCTCACAAAAGTAGTAATTATTACGAAAGCTCAACAAATTCTTTGGGTAAATTCACAAGATATAACATTTCGGAACTTCGTGTAATGGACGTGTAGAGCCATCTGTAAAAGTTATCGCCCATGTAGGTTTCGTTCACGTAGCCAATGTCGAGAAACACGGTTTTCCATTCGCCGCCTTGCGCTTTATGACACGTTACGGCATAACCGTATTTCACTTGCAGCGCATTAAAATAGGGATTTTCCTTCATTTTTTTGTAGCGCTGTCGTTTTTGGGGAATATGGGCGTAATCTTCCGCCACGGCGGCGAACAGCGCGCTGTTTTGTTCGCGAGTAAGGCCGGGGGCTTCGGTGTGCAGCGAGTCCATGTTTATTTTGGCTTCAAATTCCATATCGTAATCGCTGTGATATAGCAATACGTTGCAAAACCGAAATCCATACATTTCTTCGTATCCCCTGATGCGCTTAACTTCCACAAACTCTCCATTGGCAAGAAAATCCAGGTTTTCAAAACTATCCACCCAATAGTAGTTGTTTTTGGTGATCATTAGCAAATCGCCATTTGAGAGTTCTTCTTCACGATACAACACGGTGTTTCTGATGCCCATATTATAGGCGTTCACCCGCTTGTTGGAGCGAGAGATAACAATGGTTTCCTCGGGGCCGTAACGCTGATAAGCACTTGAAATCTCATCGATAAGTTCAGCGCCGGTAATTCGTTTTACATCGTTGTAGGTATCGGTTCTGAGTTTGGGAAAATCGAACGTATCGCCGTGAGCCAACGCGTTTCGCAGCCGCGTGGCATTGCTAAGAATACCCGACTCTTCGGCTTGACGCACAATTTCGGTTAAAGAACATTCTCGCACCGTGAGGGAATAACTTTGCAGTACATCTTTCTCCAATGCGGGGCTGGTATCTTGCTTCACGGGCGGCAGCTGAGCCGTGTCGCCAATGAGTAGCAAGCGGCATCCTTCACCGGAATAAACGTATTCAATTAAATCGTCTAACAAACGGCCGGTGCCGAAAATGGAAAAATCCCCCGATTCATTATTAATCATCGAGGCTTCATCCACAATAAACAGCGTATGCTTGTGGAGATTTTCGGTAAGCGAGAAATTCGACATTTCTTCCGAAAACTTCTGTTGGCGGTATAATTTTTTGTGAATGGTGAGCGCCTGTTGAGCTGCATACGACGAAAAAACTTTCGCCGCGCGGCCGGTTGGCGCGAGCAAAACCGTTTTTTGGTTGAACTGGCTCATGGTTTTCACCAAACTGCCGATAAGCGATGATTTTCCGGTGCCGGCATATCCTTTCAATAAAAAAACAAGATTATCTTCGCGAGAAAACAAAAAATCGGTAATCTCGTTTAACGCTTTTATTTGGTCATTTGTGAAATTAAACGGGAAATTAGTGTGGATTTTCTCGATAAAGAATCGATTTATCATTTTTTTCGGTAATTTTTCCCGTAAAAGTAGTACATTTATCATTCTTTTTCTAAATTTGTAGTCTAAAATAAGAAATATAGAATTAAAACATTATAAATTAAAAAAGAAAAAGTCCATGAAAGTTGTAATGAGAGTGCTTTTAGCATTAGCCATTGTTCTTTTAGCTTTCCTTTGCTGGAAAAGTATCCAAGGGCCCATTGAGTTTAACGCCGAAGTTGAAAAAAGAGATAGAGCCGTTATTCAACGGTTGGTTGACATACGCACGGCCCAAGTAGCGTTGCGCAACAGTGAAGGGTCTTACACAAGCAGTTTTGACACGTTAGCTAACTTCGTTAAAAACGGAAGAATTGCGACCCTTGTTAGATCGGGCGACTTAACTGAAGAGCAGTTAGAAGCCGGAATGACCGAAGCAAGCGCCATGCGCATTATCCGCGGAGGGAACGTAAACGCCATTAAAGCAGCCGGTTTGTGGGACGAAGCACACAATCGCCCGCAATTGGTGAGAGACTCCATTTTCTCGCCTGCCGTGGAAGTGTTGTATCCCAACAGAAGAAACTTTAACGCCGATTCACTGGCACTGGTTCCGTTTGGTAACGGTGCGAGGTTTGAAATGGGCATCGACTCATTGACCACCGCATCGGGTTATCCCATTCAGGTATTTGAAGCAAAAACGCCATACACCAGCTATTTGAGTGATTTGGACAACAAATTGCTTCAACAAAAAATTCAAGAAGTACTTGACCGTCCCGGCGACAGATATCCCGGAATGCAAGTAGGTTCGCTTACAGTTGCTAACAATAACGCCGGAAACTGGGAATAATTTTTGTTCCTAACACCCTATGTTTTTACCGGAAAATATTGATTTAGCTTATTCTGAAAAATATGTATTATCCATTCGGCTCGCGCCGAATGGATTTTCATTTTTCATCCATTGCCCAACCGACCCATCGGTTTTTCATTATCAGGAAACATCGTTTGGGAATAAATTGTCATACGAGGAAAACATTCAAAAACTGGTTTTCGATTTCAATTTCTTTACGCAACCATTCAGAGAAACCCGCGTTACGGTGGTAACCCCCAATTATACGTTGGTACCCGATGCTTTCTTCGACAAAAAAAGAGCGAACGATTTTTTCGATTTTAATTTCCACGAGAAAAACGGCCGTGTTTTGTCCAACGCCTTGAGCGAAGGGGAATATCACTTGGTCTTTTCAATGGATGAGCAACTTCATTCATTTTTATCTCGCAGCTTATGGAATCCTTCTTTTCAGCATTTTACATCGAGGCTGTTGCCTTTTTTTAAAACCTATAAGGCGGAAACAAGCGATAAGCGTTGTTTTTTATACTTTCACGATTCATTCTTTACCATTATGGTGTTTTCCGGCGAGAATCTGCTCTCGGCGAATACTTTTGAATTGACAAACCAACAAGACACGCTCTATTTCATTGCCAGCGTGTGGGAAAAACTTTTGTTGGATCAAACCGTTCACCCACTGTATGTCTGTGGCAATATTTCGCAGCAAAAAAACACAATGGACACGTTGAAAAAACTGGTGAAGTATGTAGAAAAAGTGGACATTACACCTAAAACCACTATCACACCACAACAAAAAGAAACAATCCCCGCCGATATATTGGTAACATTATGAGGATAATAAGCGGAAAATATAAATCGAGAAGAATTCAGGTTCCTGCTAACCTGAAAGCGCGCCCCACAACCGATATTGCCCGAGAAGGCTTGTTCAACATCCTCAACAATATGGTGGATTGGGAAGAAACCGCCGCGCTCGATTTGTTTTCCGGAACGGGAAGCGTGGCGCTGGAAATGGTATCAAGAGGCTGCCCTTATGTAGTGAGCGTGGAAAAAAGCCCACTGCATTTCGAGTTTATTTGCAAAGCGCAAGATGTGTTGGAAGCCAAAGAGTTGTTTCCGGTAAAAGCCGACGCGTTCAGCTACCTGAAATCCACCAACCAAAAATTTGACCTTATTTTTGCCGACCCACCCTATGATTTACCGGAATTAAACAAACTTCCGGCACTTGTTTTCGAAAAAGAGTTGTTGAAACCCGATGGCATTTTCATTTTAGAACATCCCAGAGACTACGATTTCTCCGCCCTACCCCATTTTATAAAAAACAGACGATACGGAAGCGTTCATTTTTCGTTTTTTGCCAATTAATGCGTACTTTTGCGGCGCATTAATTTAATTTATTAAAAACATTTATGAACAACAAACAACTTTGCACGTTGAAGGTGTTTCGTTTCAAACGTTTCGCCCGCAAGTCGTACAGCGTGTTCAACAGCATCCACAAAGCCGTTACCATCGGCGTATTATCGGGATGCGCGTTGGCAAGCGCTCACGCGGCATCGGTGAATCCGGTTGAAACCATTTTCAACGAAACAAAATCAGACACCATTCCGCTCACAGAGCTGGACGAGGTGGTGGTTACCGCATCAAAAGTGGATTTGCCGTTGAATTTGGCAGCCAAACAGGTAACCGTTATTACGAGTAAGGAAATTGAGCGGGCGCCCGTCCGAAGTATCGAAGACCTTTTAAACTACGTAGCAGGCGTAGACATTATGCAACGCGGGCCGCACGGCGTACAGGCGGACATTTCCATCAGAGGCGGATCGTTTGACCAAGCCGCCATTCTCCTCAACGGTGTAAACCTCACCAACCCTCAAACCGGACATTATAGTTTTGACATTCCCGTGAACCTTTCCGATATTGAGCGCATTGAAATCGTTCAAGGCCCGTCGTCGTTGGTTTTCGGCGCCAGTGCTTTATCCGGTGGAATTAACATTATCACGAAAAAAGACACCCAATCCAACGCGTACGCGAAACTGGAAGGCGGTATGCACGGGCTTTTTGGCGCGGAAGCGCGAGGGGCTTATTCCACCAAATCGTCGGTGCATCGGCTATCGGCAGGTTACAAACGCTCGGGAGGGTATATTGCGAATAGCGATTACAACATCGTGAACGTATTGTGGCAAAGCCATTTCGATGTTCAAAACGCGACACTCGACGTTCAAGCCGGGATGAACGACAAAGCGTATGGCGCCAACACCTTCTACTCGGCCTCTTTTCCCAATCAATATGATGATACGCGCGGACTGTTTGCTTCTATTAAAGGCGAAACGAGCGGAAAACTTAAATTTATTCCGCATATTTATTGGAGTCGGCATTACGATGTGTACCATCTTTTCCGCCCCGGAACGCCCGATATTCCCGCTTGGTACAAATCGCCCAACCATCACCGCAGCGACGTGTTTGGCACCAACCTAAATATGCAATACGCTTCAAAATTGGGTATTACCAGTTTTGGCGGTGAGTTTAGGAACGAAGGTATTTTAAGCAACAATTTAGGTAATCCAATGCGTCAAAAATCGGGCGAATACGATAAATGGGACAATCGCTCCAACATCAGTTTCTTTGCCGAACACAATTTCATTATCGATAAGCTCACGCTTTCCATTGGCGCGCTTTACAACTACAACACGGCGTTAGCCGATACGGCGAAAGCGGGAGGGTTCTATCCATCGGTAAACTTTTCTTATCGAGCAACGGATGCGCTGAGTTTTTACGCATCGTGGAGTAAATCCACGCGTATGCCTACGTTTACCGACTTGTATTATGGGGCGGGAAAACATCGGGGCAATCCCAACCTGCATCCTGAATATTCTCAATCGGGCGAATTGGGCGCGCGTTTCAAAAACGCCGTAGTCATGGCAAACCTTAATGGATTTTTCAACAAAGGAAAAAATCTCATCGACTGGGTGTATAACGAAAAATCCGAATTGTTTTTCGCGCAAAACTTGGCGCAAACAGACACTTGGGGTATCGGCGCCGACGCCACCATTTTTCTCGATCGTTGGTTTGGCAACCATCAACCAATGAAAACGCTGCAATTGGGTTATCAACATATCTCACAAAGCGGAGAAAACGCGGCCAGCGAGAATCCCATATCGGGTTATGTGTTTAATTACTTGAAACATAAATTCACCGCGAATTTGCAGCATCAACTTATTGAAAATCTCACGTTTTCGTGGAATTTCCGTTGGCAGGAACGCGCGGGCTCTTATTTGCAATACATCAACACCCAACAAGGGGAACGGGTGAATTACAAACCGTTCGCCATTTTGGATGTAAAAGCTAATTACACTTATCGCAACGCGGACATCTTCATCAACGCCAACAACTTATTTAACACCACGCACGTTGATTTCGGCAACATTCCCCAACCGGGATTTTGGCTGAGCGGGGGCGTGAGTTATAAATTCTAATTATTTTTCTACTGAGGGTTTTTAAGCCCTCAGTATTTTTTTGTTATCTGTTTTTTTGCTTTATTTGTATATAAATCTTCAAGATTTATTTGAAGAAATGAAACAGGCAGAAAAAATAACTTCTCTTTACACACAATATGTAAACGACTTGCACACATATGCTTTATATCTTGGTTTTGACCATGAGACGGCAATGGATGCGATTCACGATGTTTTTTTTAAACTGGCTGCCGATAAAAAATCGTTAGACAATGTAACCAATTTTAAATTCTATCTTTTTAAATCACTGAAAAACAGACTCATTGACCTTATTAAAAACAAAAAGGAATACGTAAAATTTTCCACCATGGATGAAAACCAAGATATTCCTTTCAATATCCGCGTAACGGTGGAAGATAAATTCATCGACCGAGAAGAGCAAACACAAATAGAGGAGCAAATCGCCGAAATGTTGAACAGCCTCACCGAGCGACAACGCGAAGTGATTTATTTGCGATACATTCAAGAATACGACTACCAACAAATAGCGGAATTGCTGAACATAAGCATTCACGGATGCCGCAAATTGGTGTCGAAAGCTATGCAAAACTTGCGCGAAAAATATGGAGTATTGGCCTTGCTTTTTCTTTTTTCTTAACCTCAAAATGTTAAAATTGTAAGATTTTAAAAAAATAAGGGGATAAAAAAGCCAACGCGTCGTCTATTTATTATAAGCGCGCTTCTTGCGACGAACACGCATTAAATAAATATTTCGATGCCGAAACAGACACATTATACCGACTTTTTAAGAGACAGACAATTCATTTTGTGGCAATTATCCCCAAATGAAGTGTTGGAAACACGGTGGCAAGATTTTATGGCGGAGAATCCGCATTTACATAAAGACATTCAACAAGCCATTGATTATCTGAAATCTACGGGATTAAACAAAAATACGTTAAGCGATGCCGATAGAGAGCATCTGCTCCGCAAAATTCACTTGTCAATTGAGCAAACGACTAAAAAAAGGAACATCCGTCGCTTCATTTCACTTGCCGTGGCCTCTACCGCGGCAGCTATTCTGATTGTTTTGGGACTGAACCTCTTCACTTCAAGAGAGAAACAAGCAGGAGTCATCCCCCAAAGAGAATTAATTGTTGGGAACCTCTTAAACAGCCAAGATATTCAACTAATTACCGGAGAAGACTCTTTGTATTTTCAACAAGATGTAGCCGTAGAGTTTGCCCAAAACGGGAAATTAAAAATTACCGAAAGCAATGAGAACGAAAAAACAGTAGAGTTTATCGAAAACAGTTTAAACACCCTCATCGTCCCCTACGGAAAGCGCTCCACTTTAACTCTTTCCGATGGCAGCAAAGTGTGGCTCAATTCCGGTTCCGTGCTGGAATTTCCGGCGCAATTTACCGGCAACGCGCGCGAAATCCACCTCGCCTCCGGCGAAATGTATATTGAAGTGTCGCCCGACAAGCAAAAACCGTTTCGCGTGCGAACATCGGATTTTCAGGTGAAAGTACACGGAACAAAATTCAATGTTGCGATGTATGGCGATTCGCCGCAATCCATCGTGTTGGTGGCAGGCAGCGTGAGTTTGCAATCGCAAAATCAACCCGAAGTTTTTCTTTCACCTAACGAACAAGCCGTGTATGCGGACAATGGAACATTTCACACAAAACAAGTGGATGTAGACCGGTTTATTAGTTGGAAGGATGGATATTTGGAATTCGACAACACGCCAATGGCAGAGGTCTTAAAGCAAATAGAAAGATATTACAACTTGTCATTTAACTATGACAAAAATGTATCGCTGGGAGGGCTTACGTGTACCGGAAAAATCATCTTATCAGAGAACTTGGATAATGTGATGACTACTCTCGCGCTTATTTCATCCACAAATTATCACCGACAAAACAATCAAATATATATTAGAGAATGAATAAAAACGTAGTAAAAATTAAATGCCTATGAGAAAGAATTGCGATAAACCACCGAACAAAAGGCCGGAGAAGAATGCAAATATTCATCCGGCACGATTTGAATTTAATTACCTCAATTTACATAACAATTAGAATTGTACAAAAGATATGAATAAATACCCTGTAGAGAAAGAACTCTTCAACATTAATAAAAGCGTTCTAAAAATAATGAAAATAACCCTATTTTTTCTGTTTTTTGGCTTCATGGTTTCTTACGCGGCCGATAGTTATTCGCAGGAAACCAAATTATCTCTCAATTTAAAGTCAACCACCATTAGGGAAGTTTGCAAAGAAATTGAAGAGAAAAGCGATTATAAATTTGTTTTCGCGGGAAATGCCAACGAAGTCATCAACAAAAGAGTAAACGTAACGGTTAACTCTCAAAACATTAGTGAGATATTAGACCATATTCTTTCCGGCACAGAATTGTCGTATAGAATATTGGATAATCAAGTGGCCATTTACCACGATGCCTCTAAGTCAACCGCACGCGACGCAGAAGCTATAGTGGCGAATAGAATTGTGCAACAAGCCAATACGCAGCAAATTAGCGGTGTGGTGACGGATGTGGATGGCGAGCCGATTATTGGCGCGAATATTTCCATCCCGGGCACCACGGTTGGAACCGTAACCGATATTGACGGACGATATTCACTGACCGTTCCCCGCGGTTCAGAATTGCATTTTTCCTATATTGGTTATGTAACGCAAATCATTACCATCACCAACCAAACAACCCTCAATATTACCTTGCGCGAGGATACCGAAGTACTGGACGAATTGGTTGTAATTGGTTATGGAACCCGTCAGCGCAGGAGCATTACGGGAGCTGTGGATCAGGTTAATTCAGAGATGTTTGAAAACCGCCCCGTGTCCAACGCCATGCAAGCACTGCAAGGAGCATCCGCCAACCTCATCATTCAGCAGCGAGACATGAACCCCAACTCCAACACAATGAGCATTAACATACGGGGGATCAGCACAATGGGCAACAACGACCCGCTGGTGGTTATCGATGGGCTTATCTCCAGCACCAACACGTTGAACAATATGAACCCCAACGATATCGAAAACGTATCGGTATTGAAAGACGCGGGTAGTGCCGCCATTTACGGGTCGCGGTCGGCAAACGGTGTTATTTTGGTCACAACCAAAAAAGGAAGAAGAGCAGCCAAGCCGAAGGTATCGTTAAACAATATGGTGGGTTATCAGGATCCGCAAATTCTTTTCAGCCCGTGGAAGGATGGCAAAACGCTATGTACAGAAATCAGGCAAATATGAACGTGGGCAGCGCGCCGATTTTCACACCGGCACAAATACGCGACCTGCACGAACACCAAAGCGAAGAATATTGGTATTTTGACCGAATCATGCAAAAAGGCTTGCATCAAAATTACAACCTCAATATTTCGGGCGGGGGCGAAAACTCCACGTTTATGGTTTCTGCCGGATACTTGAATCAGCAAAGCAACTTTGTTGGAAATTTCGGTATGGAGCGCTATAACTTCCGCACCAACTTGAGTGCCGATTATGACAAATTGAGATTATCTTCCGTGATGGCATACAGTCGCAGAAACGAGCGCACCATCGCGGGTGGAACGGGTAACGTTATCATCAACTCATCGCGTATTCCGCCGTATTATTACTATCAGCTGGAAAGAGACGGTAAATACCTTGTGAACGATGTTATTGGGGACGATAACCCTTTGGCAAAACTCAGAGAAGGAGGATACGAAAACAAAGATGAAGACAACTTTATAGGAAGTTTAAATTTGGATTACAGAATAATTGAAGGATTAACCGCCAAGGGAATCGTTGGGTTAGACTTAACGCAACACCATCGTTATCGTCGCGATAAAAAAGTGCCTCTTTATTCGCCGGCCGATTTGGAAACACCTGTGGTCAACATCAATCCAAACACGCTTACCGAAGATTACAACAATAAACGATATACCCTTAGTACACAGTTCTTGATGGATTACGACCGCATTTTTAATTCTGTGCATCACGTAACGGGATTATTGGGCGCGTCTAACGAGTCGTACACATACAAGGCGAGCCGCATCGCGTGGCAATACACCGACCCTGATTTAGGCCTTCCAACAACGGATGAATCTTTGCAAAGCCCGGGCAACTTCAATTCAAACGGAAATGAAGGCAACAACCCCGCGACCGATCAAACGAGCATCACCTCTATCTTTGGCCGTGCAGGATATAACTATATGGACAAATATTATGCCGATGTTTCTTTCCGTTACGATGGATCTTCAAAATTTGCAAAAGATAAAAGATGGGGATTCTTTCCATCCCTTTCCGCCGCTTGGAGGCTATCGGAAGAGAACTTTATGGAAGAATATAAAAGCAGAGTTGGCGATTTAAAATTCAGAGCATCTTACGGTGTGTTAGGAAACCAAAACGTGGCAAACTACTCTTATCAAACGGTTTACCAAATGTACACCAACTCGTATGTGTTTAACAACCTGCCTGTTCCCGGCACCGGATACACCTATGGAAATCCCAATTTAACGTGGGAGAAATCAGGAAACTTCAACGTGGGGGTCGACGCCACGTTGTTAAACAACAGCCTATTCCTATCGTTAGACTATTTCAACAAACGCACGTGGGACATCCTGCTGGCTCCTGAAGTATCTTCCGTTTTCGGAAGTTCAGCCGCAATGGAAAATGCGGGAGAAATGAGAAATCAAGGTTGGGAGGCAACCATCAACTACCGATTAAACTCGGGTGATTTCAGACACGTGTTCAACTTGAACATATCCGACTCGAAAAACAAAGTAACTGATTTTGGCGGAAAGGAACGCATCGACCAAAGCGACCAAATGTATAAACAAATTCGCGAAGGCTACGCCTTGGGCTCCTATTTCGGGTACAGAACCGATGGGTTTTTCCAAAGCTACGATGACATCGCCAACAGCGCGCTTCCCGTAGGAGCAACCGTTCAACCGGGTGACGTAAAATATAGAGACACCAACGGCGACGGCGTTATCGATGAGAAAGACCGTGTTATATTGGGCAACGCGTTTCCCCGATACACATTCGGTTTCACCTACGATGTGGCCTACAAAAATTTCGATTTTAGCATACTTATACAAGGAGTTGGAAAAAGAGATATGTTTGTACGCGGCGAGTTGATTGAGCCATTCCACTCCAATTATTCATATGCCATTTACAAGCATCAGTTGGATTTCTGGACACCCACCAACCCCAACGCCCGTTGGCCAAGGCTGGTTGCACCCGGCTCACCTTCCAGCAGCAACAACTGGGGAAGAGCAGGTACGGACATTTATTTGCTTGACGCGGCGTATGTGCGCATCAAAAACATTCAATTGGGATACAGCCTTCCACAACAATTTACTTCTAAATTTGGTGTTGAAAAGTTACGGGTGAGCCTCAACGCTCAAAATCCGCTTACTTTATCCAAAAATTCTTTCATTGACCCCGAGTCTTCAGAATTCGGCAACAATATGGGAGGAATCGGAGGCGTAGGCGCGAACAGTGCACGTAATTATCCAACATTGATGTATTATGGATTTGGATTAGATATCGAATTTTAATATTATAGACGCTACATTATGAAAAAGAAATTATTATATTTTACAATTACAATTATAACACTTGCTTCGTTATTCTCGTGTAACGATTTGGATTTGGCGCCCACAAACAAGTTTACCGACCCAACCTACTGGACGTCAACAGAAAAAGCAAGCGCGGTTTTAAGTATGGCTTACAGCCAAATGTTCAACGCCGGGTATTTTTTCGCCAACGAGAGGCTTTCCGACAACTTGTATGAAGGCCGTGGAAATACCGACGAAAAGATAATCACATCAGGCCAGGCCGATGCTGCCTTGGGCCGCTTCGCCAACGAATGGAGAGACTCTTATGCTGGAATTAAAACCTGTCATACATTTCTCGAAAATGTGGATCGCGTACCCAATATGGATGAATCGCTGAAAAACCGGATGAAAGCCGAAGCTCGTTACATTCGCGCATCTTTGTTTTTCCGCTTAGCCAACCATTATGGCGATGTTCCTTTGTTTGATTACAACATCCCGTTGCAGGAAGCCAACAGCATTAGCCGTTCGCCAAAAGCAGCGGTCATCGATTTTGTGAGAAAAGAGTTAAACGAAATCGTTGCTCTTTTGCCCACGCAACAGCAATTAGCAGAAAAAGACAATGGCAGAATAACAAAAGCAGCTACTATGATGTTGCTGGCACGCACTTATTTGTATGAAAATGACTGGACAAACGTTGCCTCCATTACAGAAAAAATCATGAATGGCGACTACGGTCAATACGAACTATTTCCCAGTTACGAAGGGCTCTTTTTACCCGAAAACGAATACAACAACGAAGTTATTTTGGATATGGGATATACATTGAACTTACGCACTTGGAGCGAAATGTACGATGCCATCCCACTAAGTGTTGGAGGCCGAATCAACGCCGCTGCTCCCACACAGTAACTAGTAGATGATTATGTGATGAGGAACGGTAAAGCAATCAACGAAGCCGGTTCGGGATATAATGAAAACGACCCGTATGTAAACAGAGACCCACGCTTCGAGGCCACGATTGTTTATCACGGATATAGATGGAGAAAAGGCGATGGAACCACCTCAACCATCTACATCAGGCCCGGCTCCTCAGCCGATGCCGGCGCGTCTAACTTAGACGAATATGCCGGCCCGGGACAAAACTCAACCGCCACGGGATATTATCTCAGAAAATATTTCGATCCCACCGCGCCCGAAGGAATGGCCGCCGGCTTAAACCTGATTCTTATGCGCTACGCGGACGTGCTATTAATGTACGCCGAAGCAAAAAACGAATTGGGACAAATGACCGAAACGGTTTGGAACCAAACCATCCGCCCCATTCGCGAACGCGCCGGATTTACCGATGCTTCCGCGTTGAATTATCCAACAGGCGATATGCAAAGCATTATTCGTCGCGAACGTCGTGCCGAATTAGCCATAGAGGGATTGAGGCTTTTCGATATTCGTCGTTGGAAAACCATTGAAACCGTAATGAACGGAAATCCGCACGGCGCGAAATTCGCAGCTAACAACACGCAATACATCCGTTTAGATGAAAGAAGATTCAATAAAGACAGGGATTATTTGTTTGCTATTCCTCAATCTCAAAGAGATATCAATGAGAATTTAACTCAAAATCCGGGATATTAATTTTTAGATGCTTTAAAAATAAAAATATGAAAGTAATATATAAAATAACATCAATAATCTCTCTCATCCTTGTATTTGCGGCTTGCAGCAGCGAGGGCGAAGTGAGAGACTTAGGAGTTACAGCGGTTAAAAACCTATACGAACCCGTGGACGGAAGAACATTGGCATTGCAATCTTCCGCGTCGGCTATGTTGTATTTTGAGTGGGAACCGGCACGTGCAGAAGACAGCGGAGGCGTATTGTATGAAGTGGCCTTTGACAAAGCGGACGGGAACTTCTCCAATCCGGTGATGATTGTGCCGGCCGACAATAACGGAGGCAGTAATCACGCCACCATCACGCACAAAGATATGAACAGAATTGCGGCGATGGCAGGAATAGAATCGGCAGAGGAAGGAACCATAAAATGGACGGTTTATTCTTCAAAAGGCATTAATCCGGTAAAAGCGGAGCAAGAACGAACGCTGACCCTCACCCGATTAGCCGGATTTGCTGATATCCCCGAACGGCTGTTCATTACCGGCGCCGGCACAGAAGCGGGAGACGATCTTGCTAACGCAATAGAAATGAAGAAAATATCCGATGGCGAATTTGAAATATACACCAAATTGACAGAGGGTGTGCCCTTTAAATTCGTAAACGCCACGTCGGGAACGCCTACCGAATACTCACTCAGTGGCGAAAAAATTGTGGAAGGCGGCACATCCACCGTATCTAAAACGGGGATTTACAAATATCACCTCGATTTCACTATCGGGTCGTTCACAACAAAAGAAGTCACAAAAGTAAGCCTCTTCTTAAATTGGTCTCAAAGAAAAATTGAACTTCCGTATAAAGGGTTCGGAATTTGGGAATTGACCAACCACACCATAACAGGGCTTACCGGAAACGACAACTCCGACGACCGCTACAAATTCAGGATGGAGAGCTCCGAGGGAGAAACCGAGTGGAGATCGCCCGGCAACGACAGCAAACCAACCGGCAACGAAGCGTATTACTATATGGTAGAGAGAGATAACGTGCAGCAATGGACCGACGGCCAAATTTGGAAAACTCCTTCCACCACCGGATGGAGCGACAAAACCTACGATTTTATGTTTTCACTAAATCCGGCCGGGCCCTATACGCATAACCTGATAATTAAATAACGACATTATGAAAAGAATTAGAATAAAACTCGCGTTCATTGCATCTTTCGTTTTCATCTTTGCCGCGTGCAGTGACAATATGGGCGAGACAGACAGCAGTTTAAAAGAGGTAAAAACGCTGATTGAGCCAATGGACGGCAAAGCAATTGAATTGCAACCGGCCGCATCGGCTGCGGAATATTTTGAATGGGATTATGCCGATATGGAAGGCGCGGGCCCCGTGGTATATCAAATTGCGTTTGATAAAGAAGGCGGCGATTTTTCCAATCCCATTTATTTGGCTTTTTCAGACAACAACGGCTTCCACAACTATGTGACCATTTCACATAAACAGTTGAATAAAATTGCAGGTATGGCGGATGTGGGCCCATCAGAAACAGGAAAAATAAAATGGACGGTATTTTCATCAAAAGGCACGCAGGCAGCTAAAGCCGGCCAAGAAAATGTGATTGAAATAACCCGGCTTGCAGGCTTTGAAGAAAAAGACATTCCTGTGGATGTGTACGTTACGGGTGAAGCCTCCGAAGGAGGAACCGATCTTTCTAAAGCCCACAAAATGAAAGCCGTATCTACCGGAGAATTTGAAGTTTATACCAAGTTGAAAGCCGGCGCGCCCTATTATTTCGTGAGCGCGAATTCGGGTACACCCAATGAATTTTCCACGGAGGATGGCTTAATAAAAAAAGAAGGAACCTCAACCGTGGCTGCCGACGGCGTATATAAAATTACGCTCGACTTTAATACCGGAGCCACCACCTACACTTTAGTAGCAGGAATTGGATTCTACTTTAGCCCGGAAGGAAAATTGTTATTCGAGCTTCCATACATAGGCAACGGAGTGTTTCAAACAACAGCTACCGTTACCTTTAAACAGGAAGGATGGGGAAGAGACGAACGGTATAAATTTAGGATGTTTGTTAAAGAGAATGGAGGTTTAGACGAGTTAAAAGAGCTTGAATGGGGAACGTTAAATCAAACCGACGCTCGCCCATCGGCAACAACCCCTGAATCGTACTACTACATGCAATTAGTGACCCCAACTCAGTGGGACAATAAATGGAAATTAATGGGTGATTTTGATGGATCACCGGCAATCTATACAATCTACTTGCAAGCCGACAAGCCTTATACGCACTCGGTGAGCAAATAAACATACACTGGAAAGGATTAGCCGTTGTGTGTGTCACAACAGCTAATCCTTGATTATCTAATCACAACGACTTAAAAACATTTTCATATGAAAAAAACAGTATTTCTTCTTTTATTCGGGGCGATGATTTTTCTTGTTTCTTGCGAGAAAGAAGACAACGGAGCTACGCCACTTCCGGAAGAAGATAAAATAGATTGGAGCGAAGCCGCCAACAGCAGCAGCACCGCATTAACAACTTCCTTTTGGAACGCGGGCGGCAAATACTTCAATACCGACAACAGTGGCGACATATCTTTCCAGTATTGGCCACAAGCGCACGCTTTAGACGTGTTGATTGACGCCTATGAAAGAACCGGCGACGCGAAGTACAAGAATTATTTCGACCAATGGTTCGAAGGTGTAAAAAACAAAAACGGGAACACGTTTAAAAACGATTTTTATGACGATATGGAGTGGAACGCGTTGGCCATTCTTCGTGCCTACAAAGCCACCAACGATGTAAAATATAAAGATGCCGCGCTGGAAATTTGGGAATACATAAAAGTGGGTTGGAACGACAACGCCGGAGGAGGAATCACTTGGAAACGAGGAATGGAATACAGCAAAAACGCCTGCTCAAACGGCCCCGCTTGCATATTGGCCGCGCGCCTTTATCAAGAATTTGGCGATGAACAAAACAAAGAGTGGGCAGTAAAAATTTACAATTGGCTTAAATCAACACTCGTTAATACCGCCAACGGAATGGTTTACGACAACATAAACAGCGAAACCGGAGAAATTAAAAAGGATTGGGTATTCACCTATAACCAAGGAACTTATATTGGATCAGCCGTTGAATTGCATAAAATTTTCAACGAAAAAGCATACTTAAACGACGCGGTTTTGGCGGCAAATTACACCATAAGCAGCTTGGTTGACAACTCCGTTCTTAAGAGCGAAGGCACAGGTGATGGCGGCCTCTTCAAAGGAATTTTTGTGCGGTATTTTGTGGATTTAATTCAACAAGAAAGGTTAGACCCATCTGTGAGAAGAAGATACGTTCAGTTCTTGCAACATAATGCCGAGACATTGTGGACGGAAGGCACCACCAAACCCGCCATCTTGTTTGGCCCCAACTGGAGAGTAAAACCCGGCGCGGCCAACGGATTAACCGAACAGCTCAGCGGCAGTATGTTAATGGAAGGAGTTGCCCTTTTACAACAAAAAGATTACATAAAATAAATACAAGCATATCAATAAAATGAGAGTAATTTATTTGCTTTTACTTTTACCTTTTTTAAATGTAAGTTGCACGAATACACCTACAAACGCAAACACAAAAGAGGAAAAATTAACCCATTACGTCAACCCTTTTTTAGGCACGGCAACTCTTTGGGAACCTGAAGACTTAGGCTATGTGCGCACGTGGGAGCAACGTACGTGGGGAGCCGAGGTTTTCCCCGGCTCTTCGCTTCCAAACGCGATGGTGCAATTAAGCCCCGTTACGCAATTTAGAAGCGGCGCGGGCTATCAGTATGAAGACACGGTTATTTACGGATTTAGCCATACAAACAAAGGCCATTGGAACTTGCTTCATATTCCGCTGCTTCCGGCAACGGGCGACATCATCCCAAGCGATTATGCATCGGGGTACAGCCATCAGAATGAATCGGCTCATCCGGGCTATTATCAGGTGTTTTTGGAGAGATACAATATCAATGCGGAATTAACATCCACGCTTCGATGCGGATATCACAAATACACGTTTCAGGACGATAGCCCGAAGAAGCTTATCGCCGATATGACTCGCTCAAACAACAGAGTGAGGGATTGGAGTATTCAGAAAGTTGATGACAACGTATTCACAGGCTTTCAAGATGCCGATGGGAAAATGTATTTCTACGCTGTGTCCAATTATCCGATTGAAAATATTGAGCAAGTGAAAGACGACACACACGAAATATCGCTCGTAAATTTCGAAGAAAACAACCAAGAAGAAGCGTTAGAATTAAAAATAGGGTTCTCTTTCGTTAGCGTTGAAAATGCCAAAATGAACCTGGAAGAAGAAATGATGAGCAAAGACTTCGAGCAAGTACGCGCGGAAGCCGATTCTCAATGGAATAAGTTGCTTTCAAACATACTTGTATCGGGCGGGACCGAACGCGAAAAAGGGATTTTTTATTCTTGCCTGTATCGCTCTTTCCTTTGGCCGGCACTCAGAAGTGATGCAAACGGCGATTATACGGATGAAAACGGCAACGTTGTCAACCAAGGATTTCAATATTATACCAACCCATCGTTTTGGGATGATTATCGTAACAAGCTGGTTTTGCTGGCGATGATTTCGCCCGAAGTAACAACCGATGTGATAAAATCAATCATCGACAAAGGCGAAAAACGAGGCGGCTATATGCCTACCTTTTTCCACGGAGACCACGCGTCGGTTTTTGTTGCCGGCAGCTATTTGCGTGGATTAAAAGATTTCGATTTGGAACGAGCCTACAAGCTTCTGCTCAACAACGCCACCGTTCCCGGACGTGGCGGCAGGCCGTATTTGGATGAATATATTGAAAGAGGTTGGATTGCCGAAAAAGACACCACCAACGTTCCCACGTGGGATGAATACAAAGCCGCCGTTACAAAAACGGTTGAATATGCCTATGACGATTACGCCACCGCACTCATAGCCAAAGAATTGGGAGACGAGGAGCATTACAAGTTGCTAATGGAACGCTCCAATAACTATAAAAATTTATTTGACCCTTCAACCGGCTTTTGGAGAGGAAAAATCGACAATGGAAATTGGATTGAAGATTTTGACCCTTACTATCCCTATTTCGCTTATATGTACAGGGAAGCAAACGCGTGGCAATCATTGTTTTTCGCGCCGCACGACCCACAGGGAATGATTGATCTTTATCCCAGTCACAAAGCAGTTGAACAAAAACTCGACTCCTTGTTCAGCGAACCTTGGCGCGGATATGAAGCGCACAATATGACCGGTTTTATTGGCAATTACTGCCACGGAAACCAACCCGCGCACAGCATTCCTTACACGTATTACTTTATTGATCAGCAAGAGAAGTCTCAACTCGTATTGGATAGCATCATGGATCGTTTTTACGATATGGGCGCCGAGAAACTCGCCTACGCGGGTATGGACGACGCGGGTGAGATGTCTGCCTGGTATGTATTCAATGCCATTGGGCTATATACTTATTCTCCCGCCGACCCAGAGTACATTGTTTCGGTTCCGCTATTCGATGAAGTGAAGTTCGCGTTGGGCAACAACCGTTATTTCACCATCACTAAAAAAGGGAACGGTCAAAAAATCAATAAGATAACGTACGATGGAAAAGAAATTGACGGCTGGTTCATCTCGCACGATCAATTGACGCAAGGCAAAGAGCTGGTCATTCACAATTGACAAATACTGAGAAACTGTTTTGAATTTGTCTCAAAAAATAATCAAAAGTCAGGGTAGCGAGGCAGGTTCACTTTTACATTCTCTCTTCAACCCGCCGGAGTTTTCTTAAATTTCGGCGGGTTATTTTTTGTCAACCAACATCAGCCAATTCTTCCCCAATCATATCGGTTACCGCTAAGGCGGCTTAGTTGTTGTTTGAGCACCCGATGATCGGGATGAGAGAGTTGGGGGTCTTTTTCAATAATTTCTTCGGCAATTTCGCGGGCGCGAAACAGAATGGCATTGTCGCGTACCAAATCGGCGATTTTCAAGTTGAATGGAATGCCGCTTTGTTGCGTTCCTTCCAAATCGCCGGGGCCACGAAGTTTTAAATCGGCTTCCGCGATGCGGAATCCGTCGTTGGTTTCGGTCATAATTTCCATACGCTTTCGCGTGTCGGATGAGAGCTCATACGGAGTGATAAGGACACAATACGATTGGTCGGCGCCACGCCCTACCCTGCCCCGAAGTTGATGCAATTGCGACAATCCGAATCGTTGCGCGCTTTCGATAACCATTACCGACGCGTTGGGTACATTCACACCCACTTCAATCACCGTGGTGGACACCATAATCTGCGCTTTGTTGGCGACGAATTGTTGCATTACCTCCTCTTTTTCAGCAGGTTTCATCCGCCCGTGCATTTTGCAAACGGTAAATTCAGGAAAAACCTCCTTGATATGGATAAAGCCATCTTCCAGGTTCTTCAAATCCATTTTTTCGCTCTCTTCAATGAGCGGGTAAACAATGTACACTTGCCGCCCATCGCGAATCTGGCCGCGAATAAATTCGTACATCGCTCCGCGCTTTTTATCGAAACGATGCAGCGTTTGCACAGGTTTTCGGCCGGGCGGAAGCTCATCGATAACGGATACGTCCAAATCGCCATACACCGTCATTGCCAACGTGCGCGGAATGGGCGTGGCAGTCATTACCAGCACGTGCGGCGGATGTTCGTTTTTCGCCCACAATTTGGCTCGCTGCGCCACACCAAAACGATGCTGCTCATCAATCACCACAAAGCCGAGGTTTTTGAACTGCACCACATCTTCAATCAACGCGTGCGTGCCAATCAGAATGTGAATATCGCCCGATAGCAAGCCGGCGTGGATTTCCTCGCGGTCTTTTTTCTTTGTGGAACCGGTCAGTAGCGCCACATTCACGTTCATATCCGAAAGCATTTGCGTGAACGTTTCAAAGTGTTGCGACGCCAAAATTTCGGTGGGCGCCATCAGGCACGACTGAAACCCGTTGTCCATGGCAATCAGCATACACATAATCGCCACAAGGGTTTTTCCACTTCCCACATCGCCTTGCAGCAACCGATTCATTTGGTTTCCCGAAGCTGTATCCTTGCGAATTTCTTTGATTACCCGTTTCTGCGCGTTGGTGAGTTCAAACGGCAGGTGTTTTTTGTAAAACGAATTCAGATACTCCCCCACTCTTTTGAAGAAAAATCCGTTGAGTTTGGCTTTCCTATCGGCAGCATACTGAACGATATTCAACTGAATATAAAATAGTTCCTCAAATTTTAACCGCAACTCGGCATCGCGAAGCAACGTGGGCGTTTTTGGAAAGTGAATGTTTTCAATGGCATCGTGAAACGGCAGCAAGTTCATAGCTTGCACCACATCCGAAGAAAGCGACTCGGGCAAACGCTCCTTAATCATCCCAAACCCCGCTTCAATGATTTTTTGTATCGTCTTGGAATTGAGGTAGTGCCGCTTCATCTTTTCCGTGGTGTTGTAAAACGCGAATAAACCGGCGGGGCGGTCGGCTTCGCTCATATACGGATCCATATCAGGGTGCGGAATGTTCCATTTGTTACCAAAAAGCGACGGCTTTCCAAAAACAATGTACTCCTGCCCTACTTTGTATTTGTCTTGAATGAATTTAATTCCTTGGAACCAAACCAGATCGATAAACCCCGTGCCATCGGTAAAATGCGCCACGAGGCGCTTCTTTCGCCCCTCGCCAAACGTTTCAAACGCGGTGATTTTTCCCTTTAGTTGGATGTAGAGCATACTGTTGTCAATCTCGTGCACGTAATACATCCGCGTGCGGTCGACGTAACGGTACGGATAATAACGCAGCAAATCGCCGAGCGTGAAAATATCGAGTTCTTTGTTCAATATTTCGGCACGTTTCGGGCCAACTCCGGGAACGAATTGTATGGCGGTTTGAAGAATCATTTTTTTGAGGACACTGAGAGCGCAGAGATAGCACGGAGGCACACAGAGTTTTCTATTTATTTCAGGTAAATACTCTGCGCCTCTCTGAGTAACAAGACAGTTAAAGAATATACCTTTTTATTCCGTTTTTAAGCAGTTTTGTTTTGAAATTAATCAATAATCCAATAGGTTTATCGGCAAATTTTAGATACGTCAACATTTGTGCTTCGTGCGTGGGATGAAACTCATCTACCGTTTTCAGTTCCACCACAACGGCATATTCAACCAAAATATCTATTCTATAACCACATTCCAATTTAATTTCCTTATACAGTAACGGAACAGGGACCTCGCTCTGAACACGCAATCCCATCTGGCGTAATTCGTACACCAAACAGTGCTTGTACGTATTTTCCAACATGCCTGGCCCCAGAATTCTGTGAACAGTAATTGCAGCGCCAATTATTTTCTCGGTTATGTGATTGTAATCCATCTCTTAATTACGTTGAGAACGCAAAGGTGACGAAGAGAAGCACGAAGACATTATTTAAAATATTTTTCTCTGTGCCTCTCCGCGCCACGCTCCGTGATCTCTGTGTCCCTCAACTACCAGGCGAACAACGGATAACCGCTCATCGTTTTGTTCACTTTCTCCCGCACAGAAGAAATCGTTTTCTCGTTTTCCACATTGGAGAGAACCGTGTCAATCATTTCCACAATTTCGCCCATTAACGGCTCTTTTGCGCCGCGGGTGGTAATGGCGGGCGTTCCAAAACGCAAACCCGATGTTTGGAACGGGCTGCGGCTATCAAACGGAACCATATTTTTGTTGGTGGTAATATCTGCTTCCACAAGGACTTTTTCGGCAACTTTTCCGGTAAGGTTCGGGAATTTGGTGCGAAGGTCAACCAGCACGATGTGGTTATCGGTGCCATCGGAAACCACTTTATATCCCTTATCAACAAACGCTTGCGCCATTACCGAGGCGTTCTTTTTTACTTGCTGTTGATAGGTTTTGTATTCAGGTTCCAGCGCTTCGCCAAATGCCACGGCTTTGGAAGCAATGACGTGCTCCAGCGGGCCGCCCTGCATTCCCGGGAAAACGGCCGAATCCAAAAGAGCCGACATCATTTTCACTTCGCCCTTCGGTGTTTTTAATCCCCAAGGATTTTCGAAATCTTTTCCCATCAAAATAACGCCTCCGCGTGGGCCACGCAAAGTTTTATGCGTGGTTGAGGTAACAATATGCGCGTATTTAAGTGGATTGTCCAACAAACCGGCAGCGATTAAACCGGCCGGGTGTGCCATATCTACCAAGAAAATGGCATCTATTTCATCGGCCACTTTACGGATGCGCGCATAGTCCCACTCGCGTGAATAAGCCGATGCGCCGGCAATGATAAGTTTAGGGCGTTCAGCACGGGCAACCGATTCCAGTTGGTCGTAATCCACTTGCTGATTGTCTTCGCGCACGTTGTACTCCAGTGCTTCAAACATAATTCCCGAAAAATTCACCGGTGAGCCGTGCGACAAGTGTCCGCCGTGCGAAAGATTCAATCCCAAAAATTTATCGCCCGCTTTGAGGCAAGCCAAAAACACAGCGGCATTTGCTTGCGCGCCGGAGTGTGGCTGCACATTCGCCCACTCGGCATTGAACAATTTTTTCAATCGGTCTATGGCCAGTTGCTCGCTTAAATCCACCACTTCGCAACCGCCGTAGTAGCGCCTTCCGGGATATCCTTCGGCATATTTATTGGTTAATACAGAGCCCATTGCCTGCATCACTTGTTCGCTTACAAAATTTTCCGAAGCGATCAACTCAATTCCTTTTAATTGGCGTTGTTTTTCCTTTTCGATGATGTCGAAAATTTGTGTGTCTCTTTTCATTTATTCTGATTTGTTTTGTTGAAAATATATTCGGCAAATTTAAGCAAAATAAACGTCTTCTGTGTATAAAACATTTTTTTAATTGTCGGGCTAGCAACCCGGGAGTGAAAGATGTAATTATTAACAGATAAAATCCGATGATTTCCGCGTCGAATTAATCAAATTGTAATATATTTGTGTAATTTTGATTATTTAAATTCCCAGCATTATGAATAACCACCACGTTAACCAAGCAGGCTTTGCCACGAAAGCCATTCACGGCGGCCGACAAAAAAACCAGTTCGGCGCCCTTTGCGATCCCATTTATCAAACATCGGCCTTCACTTTTGAAACGGCGGAACAAGGCGGACGACGCTTCGCTTTGGAAGAAGACGGCTACATTTATACCCGATTGGGGAACCCCACCTGCACGCAAGTGGAAGAAAAAATCCGCCTGTTGGAAGGCGGCGAAGCGTGTGTTTCGGCAGCATCGGGGATGGGCGCTATCACCTCGGCCATCTGGTCGTGTGTGGAGCAGGGCGACCATATTATCGCCTCGAAAACGCTCTACGGATGCACATTCGCGTTCCTCAGCCACGGCATTCACCGCTATGGCGTTGACGTGACTTTTGTGGACATCCGCGACCCGAAAAACATTGAAGCGGCTATGCAGACCAACACCAAATTGGTGTATCTGGAAACGCCGGCCAACCCAAATCTTTATATCGCGGATATTCAAGCAATTGCCGATATCGCGCATCAAAAACAAGATTGTATATTGATGATAGACAACACGTTTTCCACGCCTTACATTACCCGTCCGCTTGAGTTTGGCGCCGATGTAGTGGTGCATTCCGCTACCAAATACCTGAACGGGCACGGCGATGTAATTGCGGGATTTGTGGTGGGCAAAAAAGAGTATATCGACAGGGTACGATTGGTAGGCGTGAAAGATATGACCGGCGCGAGCTTAAGCCCTTTCGACGCGTTCCTAATTTCACGCGGGCTAAAAACACTCGAAATACGGATGGAACGCCACTGCGCGAACGCGCAAAAAGTAGCGGAGTTTCTTGAAAAACATCCCGCGGTGGAATCGGTGTGCTTTCCGGGCCTGACATCTTTTCCGCAGTATGACTTGGCGAAAAAACAAATGTCGTTGCCGGGCGCCATTATTTCTTTCGAAATAAAAGGAGGGATGGAAGCGGGAAAAAACCTGCTTAACAACCTTCAATTTTTGGCTATTTCGGTGAGCTTGGGCGATGCCGAAACGCTTATCCAACATCCCGCGAGTATGACGCACTCTGCCTACTCGCCCGACGAACGCGCCGCTGCCGATATTACCGACGGGCTGGTCCGCTTATCGGTGGGATTGGAAAATGTGGAAGATATTATTGGAGATTTGAAACAGGCTTTGGAGTTGGTTGGTTCTAGCAAGTGAGCCACGGGGCATAGGGCTCTACGCCTCAGAGATTTGCGAGGTTATGGTTAATCTCCCGATTATTTTGTACTTTTGAATTTAAATATTCACCAACATGCAAACCCTAAAAAATATTGTTTTCGACTTCGGAGGTGTTTTAATCGACTGGAACCCTGTGTACTTGTATGAGAAAGTTTTTGCGGATAAAGACGAAATGAACCATTTCCTTGAAAATGTGTGCGTTTATAGTTGGAACCTGCAGCAAGATGCCGGACGGCCATTGGCGGAAGCCACACTTGAAAAACAAAAAGAATTTCCCGAATATGCCGATGAAATTGCGATGTATTACGGCCGTTGGGAAGAAATGTTGGGCGGAACCATCGATGAAAACGTACGACTGATAAAACCCCTAAAACAGAGATACAAAATTTACGGGTTAACAAATTGGTCGGCAGAAACCATTCCGTTTGCCATAAAACGATACGATTTTTTCACCGATTTGGACGGCATGGTGGTCTCCGGCGAGGAAAAACTCGTGAAACCCGACCCCAAACTCTATCAAATTCTGCTCAACCGATATGCCATCACTCCTGTCGAATCGCTCTTTATTGACGATAACGCCGACAATGTGCAAGCCGCAAAAGAGATGGGATTTCAAACCATTCATTTAACACCAGAGGTGAATTTGGAGGAAACGTTGAGGGAGATGCGAGTGGAGTTTTGAGGACTTCTGTGTTCAGGGTTCAGCGTTTAAAGTTCAGGCATAAAGGCCTATATTCCTTATAATTCCCTCATCACCCTTTCATAATCTTTCATAAACGCTTTGGTAAGCCAATTGGCTATGGCCTGGCGGTTGTTGGGGTTGAGAATGCGTTCGCGGTCGCGCAGGTTTTGGAAGTTACCCACTTCCAGCATCACCGATGGGGGCGCGAAATGGCGCAACACATACAAGTCTCTGTGGCTTACATTGCCAATAAAGCCACGGCCGGGCTGGTGTTTTTTGTATTGCTCCATAATTTCATTTCGCAGTGTGTAAGAAGTATATCTGCTTTGCGGGTCGTTGGCGTAGTAGAAAAACAGGTCGATTTGCTCTTTCGGGTTGCGGCTGTCGATGTGCAACTCAATGGCGCGCACATAGTTAAACAGTTGTTTGTCGCGCTCGTATAATTGGTTCACTTTATCCACCCGCTGGCGAAGGCGGTCGATTTGCGATTTGGGGATGGGCTCGCCAAGGCAGGTTTCCGATTGGTTGCTATTGAGGATGCGCTCGTCGCGAATGCCGTCGTAGGCGTCTTGAATAATCACGTACACCGTGGCGCCTTGCTTCATCAGGTTTCGCGCCAACCTGAGCGAAAAATCGTAATTATACTCGTCTTCGTGCAATTCGCGCCCGTTCACGCGCGTAATGGCGCCCGGGTCGGGGCCGCCGTGGCCGCTCACTATGTAGAAACAGGCATCTTTCAAGTAATCCGATTCTATGTCATATTCACGGTATTTCTCTCCGAAAATTTTGGGGTCGGTGGGTTGATATTTTGGGCCTGCAGGCGGATACACATCGCCCGGATGAAGTGGAGGAATCAAATAAACCGTTCCCAACTCCAGTCCACCTTGCGCGTTGAGCCTGTCGTAATTCAGATTCTTGAATTCTTGCACATAAGAGGTGTCGATACGGTTCCAGCGGCGGAGAAACGATAAAATGCCGTCTCCTTCAATGGGATAAGCCATATCTTGAGCAGAGACTGAAAAAGGAATGAGTGCAAGAAAAGTGATAACCGTGAAAAAAAGATGTCGTAGCTTCATAAAATACTCTTTAACCCACAAAAATAGAAAAATTATTTTAGATTTGGCGGTGTGGGTTGTTTGTTTTATATTTGTGTACCAAAATGAGTACCAAATAAAATGTCAATATGGCAATAGTACAAATAACATCAAGAGAATTCAGAGATAAACAAGCATCATTTTTTGATTTGGCTGATAGGGGAGAAAAAATTGTTATTAGAAGAGGAAAAAAGCAGGCATATGCCCTTATTCCTGTTGAAAATGATGATATGTATTTTACGGATAAAATGTTAGCTAAAATTGACGCGTCCATTGAAGAAGTGAAGAATGGCGAAGTAATTGCTTTTGATACTGCTGAGGAAGCAAAAAAATACTTTGATAATGCCTTATAAACTAAAATTCACCAAAATCGCGGAAAAAGATATTTTGCATCTAAAGAAAAATGAGCCGCTTGCATACAGAAAGTTGTGGATTTTAATCGATGAGGTTTGTACGCATCCTTATTCTGGAAAAGGTAAACCTAAACCTTTAAGCGAAAACAGAGCAGGGCAATGGTCAAGGCGCATAACCAAAAAACATCGTCTTGTTTATATCGTAAGTGAGAAAACCGTGACGATTATCGTTATTTCGGCGGCGGGCATTATGATGATAAGTAATCTCATCGAATAATCATATAATTTATTTTAACCTTTCATCGTAACCCACCAAACTATTTTATTATTATCTTTGCACCATCAAAACAAACAGTGTGGACAGATTTGAACTGCTTGCAACCACAGAAAAAAATGCTAAAACGCCCGGCCAAGCGTCGTTTTTTCTGCTGCACGCGCTTTATTTTCTCCTCCCCATCAATTTGTTTACAAACAATTTATTAATCACAACCAAAACAAGGTTTTTTACAAGGCTATGTTTGTATTGAGGCTTTGTTTTTGGCTCTTTTTTTCTGAAAAAATGACGTATTTATTTACCTCCGAGTCGGTGTCTGAAGGGCACCCCGATAAAGTAGCCGATCAAATATCGGACGCTTTGCTTGATGAGTTTTTGGCGTACGACCCAAACTCTAAAGTTGCCTGCGAAACGCTGGTGACAACCGGACAGGTTGTGCTGGCGGGAGAAGTGAAATCTAAAGCATATGTGGACGTGGCCGAAGTGGCGCGCGCGGTAATATCTAAGATTGGTTACACGAAAAGCGAGTATCGTTTTGAAGCGCAATCGTGTGGCGTTTTCTCCAGTATTCACGAACAATCAGACGATATCAACCGCGGTGTCGATCAAAAAGAAGACCCAATGGACCAAGGCGCGGGCGACCAAGGAATGATGTTTGGCTACGCCACCAAAGAAACCGATAATTTTATGCCGCTTCCGCTGGATTTGAGCCACGCTCTTTTGGTGGAGTTGGCAAACATCCGTAAAAACGAGCCGGAGCTGATGCCGTATCTTCGTCCCGATTCAAAATCGCAAGTAACGGTGGAATATTCCGATGACGGTACGCCGTTGCGCATTGATACCATTGTGATTTCCACGCAACACGATGAATTTGAAACGCCCAAAAACGATACAAAAGAAGCGGCGTTGAAAGCCGACGAAGAAATGCGTTCGCGCATAGAGTTGGATGTGCGAAAAATTCTTATTCCGCGTGTGAAAGCGCAATACAGGCGCCGCAAAGATGTGCTGAAATTGTTTGAAGGTGATATAAAATACCACGTGAACCCCACCGGCAAATTTGTTATTGGCGGCCCGCACGGCGACACGGGACTAACCGGGCGCAAAATTATTGTGGACACCTATGGCGGAAAAGCTTCGCACGGCGGCGGCGCTTTTTCGGGGAAAGACCCATCGAAAGTGGACCGATCGGCCGCTTACGCCGCGCGCCATATTGCCAAAAACCTGGTGGCCGCCGGTGTTTCGCCCGAAGTACTTATTCAGGTTTCGTACGCCATCGGCATTGCCGAGCCAATGAATATTTACGTGAATACCTTCGGTAAAAGCAACGTGAATTTATCGGATGCCGAAATTGCCGAAAAAGTGAGGCTGATGTTCGACATGCGCCCCAAAGCCATTGAACAACGATTGAAACTTCGCCATCCCATTTATTCCGAAACCGCTTCATACGGGCATTTCGGGCGCGAGCCGCAAAAGGTAAAAAAGGTGTTTACCTCGCGCTATATGACCGAACCGGTGACCTGCGAGGTGGAACTTTTCACGTGGGAAAAACTGGATTATGTTGACAAAATAAAAGAAGCGTTCGGTATAAAATAAGCGACGTATCTATTTCTGTCAATAATTTTGGTGCGCTACGCTTTCGTGGGCTGCAACATTGCTACAGTAGCTTACGTGCATCATTCTCATTATGAGGCATAGCGCACCGAAATTTTGGAAAGAAGTAAAAATCACGCATATTCATTTTAAGATATGGCAAAGCAAACCCTTTCGGTTGTGGTGTATTGTGCTTCCAGCCACGCAATCGATAAAAAATATATGGATGCCGCTGCGCAGTTGGGTAAACTGTTGGCGGAAAACAATATGGTGTGCATCAACGGCGCCGGTTGCCAAGGGTTAATGGGCGCCGTGAACGATGCCGTTTTATTGCACGGCGGCACCGTGAAAGGCATCATTCCCAAATTTATGGTAGATAATGGATGGTGTCACAGTAATTTAACGGAAACCATTGTGACGGATACCATCCACGAGCGCAAGTTTAAAATGGCCCAAATGGCCGATGCCGTCATTGCCCTTCCCGGCGGTATGGGAACGTTGGAAGAACTGGCCGAAATTCTTACATGGAAACAATTGGGATTGTACGAAAACCCCATTATCATTCTAAATATCAATGGATATTATGACCCTTTGCTGGCGTTTTTAGATAAAATGATGGAAGAGAAATTTATGAACGCAAGTTACAAAGAAATGTGGCAGGTGGCTACCACGCCGGAGGAAGCATTGCTACTGCTGAATAAATTCCCGCAGTGGAATCCTCAATTTACCAAATATCACAAAAAAGAAGTGTAAATTTGCAGGAAAATAATCTCGTTGTTTCTTGATTGATACAATTCCATACCTCACAGACTCCATTCCTTTCTTTTTAGAACGGAAAGAACTTGTTCGCATACCCGAAACGGTTTACCCCGAATTTGGCGGGTATTTTGTTTTTCATACCGAGTCAGCAAGCATTTTTCTGGCTCAAAACAATGCCCTGCCCGTAGAAAAGACGTCCTTTTTTTTGGGAAACATGGGTGTGGCGCTTCCTTTCCCCCAATTTGAGTTGAGCATTATTTTTCTTCTTTTCCTTGCCTCGCTGCTTTTGTTCGCATTTGTTTTTAGTAGAGAAGGCAGCGCGCTGATGGGTAATTTCAAAAATATTCTGTCGCGCGGTAACCGCAGTGTGTCATACAAAGAGCAAATTACTACCACCGAAGTGTGGGGAGAGTTTTTTTTGGTGATGCAGGCGTGCCTGATTATTAGCATTGTGTTGTTTGTTTATTTGTGGAACAATCAGTTGCTGTTTTACGCCGGCAATAAGCATTATTATATTTTTGCGGGTATTTTTCTTTTGTTGGGTTTGTTTGTTGGCATTAAATATTTAATCTACCGAACCATAGGCGCTTTCTTTTTGGAAAAAGATATGCAAAACTGGATTGAAAAATATTTCTGGATTTTACAGCTTTTGGGGTTGGTACTGTTTATTCCGGCGCTGTTTTTTGTGTATTTGCCGGAGTATCGTCACATTGTATTAATGGTATTTCTTGCTGTTTTTGCCGTCAGCAGATTGGTGATTGCTTTTTGGGTGTTTAGCATTTTTCTTAAAAACAAAATAGGAATTATCTATTTTATTGTGTATCTTTGCGGCGTGGAAATAGCGCCTTATTTGTTGTTTTACAAAGGAGCCATTTCCTTCGTTAATTTTGTAGGTAATATTGCTATATGAGCGTACGCAAAATAAAAAAAATCCTAGTTTCGCAACCTAAGCCCCATAGTGAAAAATCTCCGTATTACGATATTGCGGAAAAATATAATGTAGATATTGTTTTTCATCCTTTCATTAGAGTGGAACGAGTATCGGCGAAAGAATTCCGTCAACAACGCATACAAATTTTAGACTATACGGCCATTATTTTTACGGCCCGCACAGCGGTTGATAAATTTTTCTCGTTATGCGAAGAAATGAGGGTAGCCATTCCCGAAACAATGAAATACTTTTGTATTTCGGAAGCGGTGGCGTTGTACCTGCAAAAATACATTGTTTACAGAAAGAGAAAAATATTTTTTAGCCAAACCGGAAAAATTGAAGGGCTCAACACCGCCTTTACCAAACACTCCAAAGAAAAATTTCTTTTCCCCGTTCCCGAAGAACATAGCGATGAGGTGTCTCTTTTCTTAGACCAAAAGAAAATAAACTACACCAAAAGCGTGATGTATCGCACCGTGAGCAACGAGTTTAAAGAAGGTGTTAATTTAAACGACATGGATATGATTATCTTTTTCAGTCCATTGGGTATTACCTCGTTGCAGAAAAACTTCCCCGATTTTGAACAAGGCGATATGGCCATCGGGAGCTTTGGGAGCACCACCGCCAAATCCGTTGAAGAAGCCGGTTTGCGCCTCGATTGCGAAGCGCCCCAGCCCGATTATCCTTCTATGACGGCCGCACTGGAAGCGTTCTTGAAAGAAAACCACAAGAAGTAGAACCTGCACGAATTGCACGCCACCACTCTCCCATCAGATAGTATTCGTTATTTTTTATCCTCAAAGAATAACAACGCATCGCAAAAACAATTATCTTTGTCCGAATAATTGCTTTCGGAGGAATGCTTTTGTTGTATGAAACAAGAACAACGTTATACGTTTAAAAAAGAAGAGCGTTTAACGGGCGAAAAAAGAATAGAAAACCTCTTTGCCCATGGCCGGTCTTTTATTTCGTATCCGTTGAGAGTGGTTTTTTTGGAAACATCGCCAGCAAAGGATGCGCCGGTATCCATACTTATCAGCATCCCCAAAAAAAGAATCAAATCGGCAGTGAGGCGCAACAGGCTAAAACGGCTTGTAAGAGAGGCGTATCGATTAAACAAACATAGGTTAAGCCCGGCGCTGTTTCAAGAAAATCATCGGCTGGAAGTGGCTTTTATTTATGTGAAAGAAGAAGTATCGGATTATGCCACCATCCAAAAATCAGTAGTTAAAGCGCTGGCGCACATCGCACGAGAATTCGCAAACAGAGAAGACGAAAAATGTTGAAAACTTTAAAAAACATCATCACTTGGATATTGCTTCTTCCCGTGTATTTTTATCGTGCCGTTATTTCGCCGCTCACACCGCCAAGTTGCCGATACACACCCACTTGTTCGCAATACACCATTGAAGCGTTAAAAGTGCATGGGCCGTTAAAAGGCTCCTATTTGTCGGCAAAACGCATATTAAGCTGTAACCCTTGGGGCGGATCGGGCTACGACCCGGTTCCGGAGCCAAAAGCGAAAGAGACAAAGCCGAAAGCAGAGTAAAATAATTTATGGAACTTTACGACATACACACGCATCAGATTTTTTTGGAAGATAACGATGATCCTTATCACTCGTGTATTCTTGATGTTTATCCTCTTGAATTTGAAGTAGCCAAAGAGTCTTACGACAGACACAGTTTCTCTTGCGGAATTCATCCGTGGTATTCCGAAGACAGCGACACGCAAATGGCTTATCTCACCGAAATTATTTCACATCCGCGCATTGTAGCCATTGGCGAAACCGGCTTGGACAAATTGAAAGGGCCATCATACGACGTGCAAATCCCCGTTTTTAAAAAGCACATAGAACTCTCCGAGAAACTTCGCAAACCGGTTATTATTCACTGCGTGAAAGCATGGGAAGAATTAATCAAAATACGCCGCGAAGCCCAACCCACGCAGCCGTGGATTATTCACGGTTATCGCGGTAAACCCGAATTGACCGCCCGGTTGATAAAAGAAGGATTCTTGTTTTCGCTAGGCGACACCATTAACGTGGATTCCGTGGAATTGATACCAATTGAATCGATCTTTTGCGAAACGGATGAGGATGAAATGGATATTCGCACCGTTTATTTGCAGGCATCGCACGCCAAAAACATGGAGTTGGAGGAATTTGCCGATAAAATTGCGCAAAATGTGTATCGTGTTTTTCCGTCGTTAGAGCGCCCCATGCCTTATGATCCGGATGAAGAGGTAGAAGAGGAGAATTGATTGGAGTGATGTCGGATGTCCGATGTCGGATGTCGGAGGATGCGGGTAGCTTAACCTTCATTTCCTCCCAAAATCCGCCGGAATTTCTCCCCAACTTTCTGTTTCCCATTTAAGGATTTTGTTTTCATAACTGTTGTGCTGTAGCCAGTTCTCCGCGCGAGCGATAAGTTCGAAAATGGGTTTGTTTTCTGTGGTTTGTTCCAGTTTGGTGTTGCATTTCTTTTTGGCGACCCACTTCATCGCGTTCACGCTGTCGGAATAGATGGGCAAGTTGCTGTTTTTTTGCTTTAGCAACGCCAGCGCGTGCACAATGCCCAAAAACTCGCCAATGTTGTTGGTCCCTTGCGGGAAAGGGCCTTGATGAAATATTTCTTCGCCATCCCACACTTTCACGCCTCGATATTCCATATCGCCGGGGTTTCCGCTGCAGGCTGCGTCCACAGCAATGCTTTCACGAATAATGTGTGCTGATGAAAGTGTTTTTTTTGTGGAGATTCCTTTCGGTTTATTCAGGTGTTTCCACGGATTATCGCGAAATGCTTTTTCGGCATCTTTTAGCGATGGGAATGATTTATACAAAGCGCCTTCCGCGCCCGACACCTGATTTTTGCACTCTTCCCACGTGGAGTAAACGCCCGGTTTGTGGCCTTTCCACACCACATAAAACTTTTGTTTTGCCATTACATCGACTCCAATATGTACGGCGTTAATTCATCTTCAATGGTTTCTTCGGGTTCAGTGATGGAGATAATGCTGTCCACAATAAATTTGGTGTAGCCGCGCCACGGAATGGGAGCGAAATATTCCCGATAATGCAGTTGCACATTTTTGCCGCTGGCCACCATCAGGCGTTCGGCAATTTCTTTATTTTGTACGGAAAAATCGAATTGATTAGATTGCAAGCCGCCCGGCCTGTCGGCTCTGAAACCGGTTTGTATCAATTTGCCTTCGTATGTTTTAAAAACAACGCCTTTGTAAACCAAGTAGTTGAGTTCTCCCGATTTCACGCCCGTGCCAAACACGTAATAAAACCTAACATACACAAAAATTCCCAGCGCTAAAATCAAGATTCCAAGAAATGTCCACAAAGCTTTGCGGCTTCTTTTTTTCTTCGGTTGTAAATCGTTCATAATTGTTGCGTTTAATTTGACGTAAAGATACGCCTTTTTTTACTTTTTTATATAAATAACAACGGAAAAGTGGAGTATGTTTCTCAATTTGGGTTAACTTTGTGAAACGGTAACCAATCGCATTTATTAACCCTTATTATACAGATACTTATTTATTTAAAATGAAAAAATTGAATTTATTTGTTGTGGCGCTGTTCATTTCAATGATGATAGCGGCGCAAACAACTCCCGGCGCTTATACATTTGAAGTGGTAAAAGAAAATCCCATCACACCCATTAAAGACCAAGCGAGTACCAGCACCTGTTGGAGTTTTTCGGGCGTAAGTTTTTTGGAATCGGAATTACTTAGAATGGGAAAAGGTACACACGATCTTTCCGAAATGTATATCGTGCGACGCAACTACGAAGATAAAGCACAAAAATATGCCCGTGCTCACGGACATTTGAATTTCGCGCCGGGCGGCTCCTTTGCCGATGTGATTGAAACCTTGGACACCTACGGCGTGATTCCCGAAGACGCGTATCGCGGACTAAATTACGGCTCCGAAAGACACAACCACGGCGAAATGGATAAAGTGCTGAGCGGATACATGAAAGGCATTATCGGCTCCAATAGCTTGTCGCCCGTGTGGTATAAAGGTTTTTCGGGCATTTTGGATTCTTATTTGGGTGAAATACCTCAGAATTTCACCTACAACGGTAAGCAATACACACCGCAATCGTTTGCAAATTCTCTTGGCTTAAAACAAGAAAATTATGTGTCGCTCACCTCGTTCACGCACCATCCGTTTTATTCGGCATTTGCCATTGAAGTTCCCGATAACTGGCGCTGGGCCAATTCTTACAACTTGCCCATCGATGAAATGATGGAAGCGATTGACCACGCTCTTATGAACGGCTACACTGTGGCGTGGGCTTCGGATGTGAGTGAAAGCGGTTTTTCGCGTCAAGGCATCGCCATTGTTCCCGATGAAAACGCGGCGGAAAATGCCGGAACCGACCAAGCCCGATGGCTGGGGTTATCGGAACGCGAAAGACGCTCTACCATTAGCGGCAAAGTGGGACAAGAAATCTTGAAAGAAAAAACCATCACGCAAGAAATGCGCCAATTGGGTTACGATAATTATCAAACAACCGATGACCACGGCATGCATATTTATGGCATTGCCAAAGACCAAAACGGCAATAAATATTATATGGTGAAAAACTCGTGGGGAAAAACCGGCCCTTACGAAGGTTTTTGGTATGCTTCAGAAGCATTTGTGCGTTACAAAACGCTGAGTGTTGTTGTGAACAAAGCGTCGCTTCCCAAGAAAATTGCCGGCAAACTTAAACTCTAAAGATAGAGAAGGGCCTCCTCTCGAAATCAAAACCACAACATTTGAAGTGCAATCGTTTATGGAAATAGCTGAATTATACAAAATATACAACCAATATCCACACATTACCACCGACTCAAGAGCGTGCCAAAAAGACTCCATCTTTTTCGCGCTGAAAGGCGAGCGGTTCAACGGCAACATTTTTGCCGAAGAATCGCTCAAACAAGGTTGTTCCTACGCGGTAGTGGATGAATGGGACAGCAAGCAAAAAAACGATCGCATTATTGTGGTTGACAATGTGTTGGAAACATTGCAAAAGCTGGCGAATTATCATCGGAAAAAACTGAAAGTACCCATTTTGGGAATTACGGGCACCAACGGGAAAACCACCACCAAGGAGTTAATTGCCACCACATTGTCGCGAAAATACAAGGTGGCATACACGCAAGGCAATTTCAACAACCACATTGGCGTTCCACTTACCTTGTTGTCGATGAATAAATCGCACGAAATTGGCATCGTGGAAATGGGCGCCAACCATCCCGGAGAAATTAAAGCGCTGTGTGAAATTGTGGAACCCAACTACGGATTGATAACCAATGTTGGGAAGGCACACCTGGAGGGTTTTGGCTCGTTTGAAAACGTGATTAAAACAAAAGGCGAATTATACGATTATATCCGCGAGAACGAAGGGAAAGTTTTTGTAAACAAAGACAATACGTATTTGTACGAAATGTCGGAGGGCATGGACCGTATTGTGTATGGAAAGAACGACCCGTCGCTTTTCGCATCGGTAACCATTGCCGAAGCCAATCCGTTTTTGGAGTTCTTTTGGAATTTTTTCGATAAGTCGTATCGAGTGAAAACCAACTTGGTTGGCGAGTATAATTTGGATAATGTGATGGCCGCCGTCACGGTTGGAAAATTTTTCGGTATCCATTCCGATACCATCAGCGCCGCATTGGAGGAATATGAGCCCAAAAACAACCGTTCGCAATTTGAGCGTACCGAGAAAAATGATGTCATTATGGACGCCTACAACGCCAACCCCACCAGTATGAAAGCATCGTTGGACTTTTTTGCTAAAATTCCTTCCTCGTTGCCAAAAATCGCCATTTTGGGCGAAATGAAAGAACTGGGCACCATTACCGAAGAAGAACACACCAAAATAATTACTTATTTGGAACAACAGCCTTTTCAGCAGATATTTTTGGTGGGAAACGCGTTTAAAGAAATAGCGCAAACAAAGTTTCCCGTGTTTGATACCGTTGAGCAATTGATTGAAGAGTTAAAGCAGCACCCTTTATCGGGAAATTATATTTTGCTGAAAGGGTCGCACTCCGTGCATTTGGAGCGGGTGATTGAATTTTTGTAGGGAGTTTCAGCCGTCGAACGGTGGAAAGGCACCGGTTCTGCTTTTGTTCGGAGATTTATAAACCCCACTTCTGGCGAAGAGGGGAATTCATAAACGGTACACAGGTAGTTAAGCTGGGCTTTCAGCCCGCCATATCGATAATTCACCTGCAACCCAACGCGTTGCGTTGGGCTGAAATAAACCGGGCTTTCAGCCCGAACCCGCAGATTGACAAGAAAGCCACAACGTGGCGTTAGAGAAAAGCATAGGGCAACGCCCTATGAGTTTACGCAATATATAAAAAAAGCTCTGTATGAGCGTAAGACAATAATCATTTCGCTTACGAACGCTAAGCCGGACTTGCAGCCCGAGTAAGCCACTAATATCACGAATGTTCACGAATATAAATCAACTTTGTCGATTCTATTCGTGTTTATTTGTGTCATTCGTGGCATACACGCTTATAGAAAAACACTCATTTACCAAACTTCACATTCAATATGGCAATTTCCGAAACCGTGCCGATGCGGTATTGCGGCCCGGCGATGCCAATTCCCGATGTAACGTAAACGTGTGTATCGCCTTTTTTCTTGTAACCGTGCGAAACTTCGTAAAAAAACCGTACGATGATATTTCCCGGAAAAGCCTGCCCATCGTGAGTATGGCCATAAAGGGCAATATCGGCGCCGGCGTCTGCCTCCTCACTCAAATTATACGGATTATGACTGAGAACAATCACAGGTTTAGATATATCCACTTGTTGCTTTTCAAGCAAATCGGACGTGGGCAGACGCGATAAATCCGCTAAATCTTCCCGTCCAACCACATAAAATGCATCGTTTACCAACGCGGCCGAATCACGAAGCATGGTGATTCCCGCTTCAACTAAATACCGGACTTTTTCTTCGGTATCGTGCCGGTGTTCGTGGTTGCCCATGCAGGCGAACACGCCCAATGGCGCGCGCAAGCGCATCAGTTCTTCGTTCATTCGTTGTTCCACCACCGGTTCAATATAGGAATCAAAAATATCACCCACCATCACAATCATATCGGGTTGTTGTTCCATGATTAAATCAACAAACCGCCGCGCGTCATTTTTGTCAATTAAATACCCCAAATGCATATCGCCCACAACAGCAATCCTTAGTGAATCAAGGCCTTCCACAGGCTTATTCAACAATATATCAACCTCATTTACACTCGGATGCATAAACTTATAGCTTCCGTATGTTAAAAGTAAAACTGTAATGAAAACGGATGAGAAAAAGATGCTCAGTTTTGTTCTTCGCGATTGAGTTACAAGAATTTTGGGTTTCAGAATGCTTCTTTTCCAAAGCAGATACCCTACATCAAGCAATAGAATTATTCCTCCCGCGTAGAGCAGGAAAAGCATCCAGCCTGTGCCCATTAAACGGATATTGTGTGTGATATAGGGTGGCAGGTATCGGTAAAAAATAAAACCGAAGGTGTAGATGAGAAGTTCCAGCCCGAAAACAATTATCAGCACCGTTCTACCAATTCGGCGTTTTTCAAAAACATTCCATCCCTTTATGAACATTAATACATTCAGGGTGAGATGAATAATAAAAGCATTAATCAGCGCTCGCATCGTGTGGTTTTTAAGTTGCTGTATATAAAACGTTTTAGTGAAGCGGTTTGTTGAGAAAGTGGAGCGTAAAACAGGGTTAACTACCTGAAAAAAATACAAACATATATAAATGATAGGGTGTTTCCTACACGCATCTTATCTTATGAGGAATTAGGATTTCCGCCGATAAGTTTTTAAAATGAACGCATATAAACAAGCTGAACTTTCAGCACAGGAAAGCCACAAATTGCACGAATGTTCACGAATTATAAAATCGACGTTGTTGATTTCATTCGTGGTTATTCGTGGCATTCGTGGCATACACGCTTTACATAAGCGTGAGAGCAGGTGGGTCTGAATAAAGGAGGTATCTTCACCATTTTAAGTCCCGCCACTTCGGGCGGAGGTGTGACTGTCCCGTAACCTCAGGCGAATAAATCGCCTAAGGTTATGAAGATATCGCCCATTCGGGCGAGGAGTGGAATTGCTTCAACGGAACTCACGGAATTAAGCTGGGCTTTCAGCCCGAGTGGCGCATATGACACGGATTGACAAGATAGCCACAACGTGGCGTCAAAGAAAAGCGTAGGGCAGCGCCCTACGAGTTTAGGCAATATATAAAAAGCTCTGTAGGAGCGTAAGACAATCATTTGCGGTTACGGATACTAAATCAGGCTTGCAGCCCCAGGGTAAGCCACAAATAACACGGATGTTCACGAATATAAATCGATGTTGTCCATTTTATTCGTGATTATTTGTGTCATTCGTGGCAGAAGCGTTTTAACGAACGGGTGATGGCTCTGTTCCAGAGTAGATTGTCATTGGAGTTATATAAGTTCCGCCACTTCGGGCGGAGGTGTAGGCATTGCGTAAGCCTTACGCGAATAAATCGCCTAAGGTTATGGAAATATCGCCCATTCAGGCGAAGAGTGGAATTATTAAACGGAACACAGGTAATTAAGTTGGGCTTTCAGCCCGCCATTTCGATAATTCATCTGTAACCCAACGTGGTGCGTTGG
>JAEWGM010000043.1 GCA_023388315.1 Bacteroidota bacterium
AAGTTTTAATAAGAAAACAAAAATCCCGCTCTCGATTGAGAGTGGGATTTTTTTATCGGCAATTACTCCTAATGCCACAACTGTTTCGCCGTTTATAGGGGAAGGAATAAAGTGCCGGTTTGCATTGTAGCGTTGTAAGCGCGAGGGATTATCTTACGCTCCTACAGAGCTTTATTGTAGATGTCGGCTAAGTTCGTAGGGCGTTGCCCTACGCTATATGATGATAGGCTTTCAGCCTATGTGGTAAGAAAATCCGTAAAAAATCGGTTTGCAACTTTTTAGAGAATTGCGAGAATTGGTTAGACTTATTAATGTGAGTTTGATGCAAAACTATGCTTATTTCTCTGACAAATAAGCTAATAAGGTGTCTGTCTCCTTGTAATCCTGTGCTACTAAGCTTGCTCTTCTAAAATAAGGTTTTGGAAATGAGAAAAAGCCTTATTTTTCTCAGCCAACCTTAGTAGAAAAGAGAAAAATATAATGAAAACCTTATTACCTTATTTATATCAATCATTTACATTATTTAAGTTGTTACATTTTTATGTCAAACTCACGTTCGTATCTTTAATAAACAAAAATCCCGCTCTCACATTTGAGGCGGGATTTTTTTATGAAGTATAATTTACAATTACAATTTTGGTCCTGCGTTAACCAACGCTTTTCCGGCTTCGTTTCCTGTAAACTTATCGAAGTTTTTAATGAAACGCTCGGCAAGGTCTCTTGCTTTTTCGTCCCAAACTTTCGCGTCAGCGTATGTGTCGCGTGGGTCAAGAATTGCGGGATCTACGCCGGGAAGTGCAGTAGGCACTTTGAATCCAAAGTAGGGCATTTCTTTGGTTTCCGCTTTGTCGATAGAGCCATCGAGAATCGCGTCGATGATACCGCGCGTATCTTTAATGGAGATACGTTTTCCGGTACCGTTCCATCCGGTGTTCACCAAATAGGCTTTCGCGCCCGATTTTTCCATCTTTTTCACCAACTCTTCAGCATATTTTGTGGGGTGCAACGATAAGAATGCTGCGCCAAAACAAGCTGAGAAGGTGGGGGTTGGCTCGGTAATTCCGCGTTCGGTTCCTGCCAATTTAGCGGTAAAGCCCGATAAGAAATAATATTTAGTTTGCTCAGGATCTAAGATAGAAACCGGAGGCAATACGCCAAACGCGTCGGCCGACAAGAAAATTACTTTTTCGGCAGCCGGGCCTTTGGATTTTGGCTTAACGATGTTCTCGATGTGATAAATGGGGTAAGAAACACGCGTGTTTTCAGTAACGGATTTATCGTCGAAATTAATTTTTCCGTTCTCATCCACCGTTACGTTTTCGAGCAACGCGTCGCGTTTGATGGCGTTATAAATATCGGGTTCCGATTCTTTGTCCAAGTTAATTACTTTCGCGTAGCAACCGCCTTCGTAGTTGAAAACGCCTTCGTCGTCCCATCCGTGCTCATCGTCACCAATTAACAAGCGTTTGGGGTCGGTAGAAAGGGTGGTTTTTCCCGTTCCTGAAAGGCCAAAGAAAACAGCGGTGTTTTTGCCGTCCAAATCGGTGTTGGCAGAGCAGTGCATCGAAGCCATTCCTTTCAGCGGTAACAAGTAGTTCATATATGAGAACATTCCTTTTTTCATTTCGCCACCATACCAAGTTCCGCCAATAAGTTGCATTTTTTCGGTGAGGTTGAAAACGGTAAATGTTTTTGAGTTCAAGCCCAGTTCTTTCCAGTTTTCGCCGGCATCGGTTTTAGATGCGTTCACTACCACAAAATCGGGTTCGCCGTAGTTGGCCAATTCCTCTTCTGTGGGGCGTATGAACATATTTTTCACAAAGTGTGCTTGCCAAGCCACTTCCATAATGAAGCGGATTTTGAGGCGAGAGTTCTCGTTTGTTCCGCAGAAAGTGTCCACAACAAACAATCTTTTACCGGATAATTGTTCGGTAACTTTTTTCTTCAATTCATCCCAAGTAGATTGTGGAAGCGGTTTGTTGTCGTTTTTATATTCATCGGATGTCCACCAAATAGTGTCTTTTGACACATCGTCCATGATGAAGAATTTGTCTTTGGGTGAGCGGCCTGTGTAAACGCCGGTCATAACGTTTACAGCGCCCAGTTCCGTAACTTGTCCTTTTTCAAAACCTTCTAAATTGGGTTTTGTTTCTTCCTCATACAGTTGGTCGTATGACGGATTGTGAACAATTTCTGTTACACCCGTAATGCCATACTTGCTTAAGTCTAAATTTGCCATTTGAAATTAATTTTGGGTTTGTATAAAAATGTGAGAATTTTGCTTCAATTGAATATCCTAAAACACGATTGCAAAAATAATCATATTTCGGGAATATCGAAAATAATTAAAGAAATTTTTCTTTAATTGGGACTGTTTTTTTATTCATTCACTTCTACAACAAAAAAAATCGAATAATTGTTTAGGAAAGCAACCAAAACAATTATCTTTGTTCTCCGAAGGAATCTTAATACACACTCATATGAAGATAATTAACTTTTCGGAACGCAACTCGCTGCTTAATTCTTTTGTCCGTGAAATAAGAGACATCCACATTCAGAACGACCGGCTTCGCTTTCGTCGCAACATAGAAAGAATAGGGGAAATTATGGCCTATGAAATAAGCAAAGAAATGGTTTTTAGAGATATAGAAGTTACCACACCGCTGGATGTGTGTGGCGCGCATGAATTAGATGAAGAAGTGGTTATTGCCACCATTTTACGGGCCGGATTACCGTTTCACCACGGAATGTTGAACTATTTTGACGGTGCCGAAAATGCTTTTGTTTCCGCTTACCGCAAGTACAAAGAAACGGGACATCAATCGTTTGATATTCACATTGAGTATATCGCATCGCCCTCAATAGACGGAAAAACCCTTGTTTTAACCGATCCGATGCTAGCCACCGGAAGCAGCATGGATTTAACATATAGGGCGCTGCTCACCAAAGGCACACCCGCAAAAATTCACGTGGCCACCATCATTGCCAGCCAGCAAGCCATTGATTATTGCAAAACCAATTTCCCCGAAGACAGAACCACCATTTGGGCGGCTGCCATTGATCCGCACTTAAATGATTCTTCTTACATTGTTCCTGGCATTGGGGATGTAGGCGATTTGGCTTACGGCCAAAAAGATTGATGCAATGAAACGATATTGCCAAACCCTGCAGTTGAAAAACGACCAAGCACTTATCGACAAATACGTTGCCGAGCACGCCAATGTGTGGAACGAAGTGAAGCAGGGAATGAAAGAGGTGGGTATTCTGGATATGCAAATTTATATCCACGAAAACCGCCTGTTTATGATTGTTGACACCGTGGACGACTTCGATTGGCAACGCGATATGAACCGATTAGCTTCTTTACCGATGCAAGCCGAATGGGAGGCGCATATGGATCAATACCAAGATGTGGCAAAAGGAAAAAAATCCACCGACAAATGGCAAATGATGGAGCGGATTTTTACGTTGCAATAACCGCCTGGCTATTCATAAAACTTTTTCTCAAAAGCTTTAAATTCTCCTTTTCGTAAAATCAAGCGTTTCCACACAGCGGAAATAAATCCGGTGCCGTAACCGAAAAGTTGTGTCCAAGCCGCGCCGATGCTGTAAAAAGCAACACCGATGGATTTGTTTTTAACAAATGAGTCAATAAAAATGGCCAAACTATAAAATAGCGGGGCAATTAACAGAGCGGGGAAGAAAATAGCGGACAAAAATAGCGCACACATTACCGCCACAAATGCAGCGGGCAAAACGTGCACAGGTTTCAGCGAATTGGGGTGCGCCAAGTGAAGGTTAATGCGCGCGATTCCCGAATTGTACACTTGTTTGAAAAATTGCCGGAAATTTGTTCTCCGTTTGTGGTACACAAACGCGTTGGGAATGAGGGCTGTGGTGAAGCCGTTTTCAATAAGCCGAAGGCTAAAATCCACATCCTCGCCAAAACGCATTTTGCCGTAACCGTTTACCGCATCGAATGCTTTTTTTGATACGCCGAGATTAAAACTGCGGGGATGGAACTTATCCATCGATTTTTTTCCGCCCCGAATTCCCCCTGTAGTAAAAAAAGAAGTCATGGAATAATTAATCGCTTTTTGCACCGTGGTAAAAGTTGGCATAGCCCTGTCGGGGCCGCCGTAGGCGTCCACAAAGTTGTTGTTCAGGAAAGTGTCGACGTGTTCAATATATTGTGGAGGGATAATGCAGTCGGAGTCGAAGAAAATCAGATAAGGAAACCGCGCATGTTGCGCACCCACATTGCGCGTTTGCCCGGGCCCTGAATTAGCTTTTTCAATGTACTTGATTTGCAGCCTGTCGGCATATTTTTCAACGATGAAATCGCACTTTTTGGCAGAACCATCTTCCACAATAATTACTTCAAACTGCTTTTTGCTTTGGTGCAATAAACTTTCGAGCAGTTCGTCCACTTCATCGGCACGGTTATATACGGGAACAATAATTGAAAAATGCATTCTTTTTGTTAACTATCAACCCAATTTCTGACTACAAATCTAATGAATTTCTTTCGGTTTGCAACGAAAGTTCCTTCCCTCTTTTAAAAGATACAGTTAATAGTGAAAAAAATGTAAAAATATTTGAATATTTAAAAAAATAAGAATATCTTTGTCTTCCTAAGTTAAAAAATAAACGATAGGGTTATCAACCCAAAAATCTTGGATTTGGAATTAAAATAGGCTACGAGGTTAATTCGTTATGTTAAAGAGCTATTTATTAGTTGTTTGTTTGCTTTTAGTTTTCTTCTCTTGCAAAAAAGAAGAGAACATCGTCATAAAGGGAGAAATTGAGAACCTAGAATACCCGTATATCTTGGCTTCTTACAATTCTTCCGACTCTTTGGCTATTGACACCATTGAAGTGAAGGAAAAAGGCAAATTCAATTATGTAAGCACGATTGATACGCTCACGGTTGTTACCTTGCATTTCAATAATAACAACAGCTCAGCAGTAATTTTCGCCGACAAAGGACAAAAGTTGTCGGTAAAGGGAGATGCTCAATTGCCTGATTTAATACGTGTTACCGGTAATCCCATTAACGATGAATTGACATCGTTTAAAATTGAAAACGAAACACTGCTGAAGCAACGCGGGCAATTGTTAGTGAACCTTCAACAAGCCGCTGCTGCCGATTCGGCCGTGGCGCGAAACTTGGCGATTAACGATGAAAACGTAAAAATAAACGCGTTGAACCACGAACTTACCCAAAAAGCGGAAGATTATATCAAAGAAAATCCCGAAAAAATGTCGAGTTTGGTGCTCATCAACGATTTTTTCACTAATGGGGAGAACCCGCAAGCGTTGCAACGCGTTTTGGGATACTTGAAAGGCGATGTGACGAAAACCCAAATAGCCAATCGGCTTAAAATGTTTTCCGAAAAAATAAACCGTTCGGCAGAAGGGGAGCTCGCCCCCTATTTTCAGGCTACTGACAAGAATGGAAAAACAATCCATCCCAACGATTTCAGAGGGAAATATGTGTTGCTTTCGTTTATTTCGGCAGCGGGCAGGGCCTCGCGCGAAACCGTTGAAGTGTTAAAGAGTACCTATAACGAAGTGGGCAAAGACAGCGTGCAATTTGTTTCCATTTATGTGGATTCCGATTCGCTTCCGGTGGAGTATCCCGAAACCGATTCCATTCCGTGGACCATTGTGGCCGAAAAAGAAAGCTGGGGGTCTGATATTGTGCAATCATACAATATTCAATACATTCCGTTTAACGTATTAATTTCGCCCGAGGGGAGAATTAAAGACCGAAACATTCCTGCCCAAGAAATAGCCCAAGCTATCAAGCGATCGAAATCTGACAATAACTCGAAATAAAAATCACTATGCTGGTCAAAGTATTTGGGGCGGCAGTTCAGGGAATTGATGCCACACTCATTACTATTGAGGTTAACTGCACAAAAGGCATTCGCTTTCTTTTGGTTGGTTTGCCCGATGCTTCCGTAAAGGAGAGCCACCAGCGTATTGTATCCGCGCTCCAATTCAACGGATTTAAATTTCCTCGCCAACAAGTGGTTATCAATATGTCGCCTGCCGATATCCGGAAAGAAGGTTCGGCTTACGATTTGCCGTTGGCGATAGGTGTGTTGGCGTCTTCCGAAGCGATAAGCGCGAAAAAATTGAACGATTTTGTGTTGATGGGCGAGTTGTCGCTCGATGGCACCATCCTTCCCATTAAAGGCGCGTTGCCCATTGCCGTGATGGCAAAAGAAAACGGCTTCACCGGTTTGATACTTCCTAACGAAATCGCCAAAGAAGCCGCCGTGGTTGAAGGTTTGCAAGTTTTTGGCGTACAAAATATCCGTGAGGTGGCCGATTTTTTGAATGGGCAATCGGACTTGGAGCCCACGGTTGTGGATGTGCGGCAGGAGTTTATCAACAACCAATCGGTTTTCGATTTCGATTTTAGCGACGTGAAAGGGCAGGAAAGCGTGAAACGCGCGCTGGAAGTGGCAGCTGCCGGCGGGCATAATATAATTATGATCGGGCCGCCGGGCGCCGGAAAATCGATGATGGCCAAACGCATGCCGTCCATTCTTCCGCATTTCACGCTCGAAGAAGCATTGGAAACCACCAAGATACACAGTGTTGCCGGGAAAATGGATGGCAACACCTCGCTCATGGCGCGGCGGCCGTTTCGCTCGCCCCACCATACCATTAGCGATGTTGCCATGGTTGGCGGTGGCACGTATCCGCAGCCGGGCGAAATTAGCTTGGCGCACAACGGAGTTTTGTTTCTCGACGAGCTTCCGGAGTTTAATAGGAGCGTGCTCGAAGTGATGCGTCAGCCACTGGAAGATCGCAAAATAACCATTTCGCGCGCGAAATTCACGGTAGATTATCCGGCCAGTTTTATGTTGGTGTCGGCCATGAACCCTTGTCCATGCGGCTTTTACAATCATCCCGATAAAAAATGTGTCTGCCCGCCCGGAGCCGTGCAAAAATACTTGAATAAGATTTCGGGTCCGCTACTCGACCGAATTGATATTCATATCGAAATTGTGCCGGTTCCTTTCGAGAAAATTTCCGACCGCACACCGGCAGAGCATAGTTCCGAAATAATTAAAAGGGTGGTGAAAGCGCGTGAAATTCAAGCCAATCGGTTTAAAGATGTGGAGGGAATTTATTGCAACGCGCAAATGACCAGCAAGATGCTGCATAAATATGCCGCTCCCGATGCGTCGGGCCTGAAATTGCTGAAAACGGCAATGGAGCGGCTCAATTTATCGGCACGCGCTTATGACCGCATCCTAAAAGTATCGCGCACCATTGCCGATTTAGACAGCAGCGAGAACATCCTGCCTTCGCATTTGGCCGAAGCCATCAATTATCGAAACCTCGACAGGGAAACGTGGGCGGGCTGATTGTCACGAATTATCTTTTCTCGAAATGGTGGTCGTCGTAATATTTTGAGAACACGTGCCCCCATTTGAACCCCAAACGTTTAAATTCTTCCACCACCGGATGCCCGGCATAAAACGTTCCGTTTACGGTGGTGTCTAATACCGCGCCTTCGGGTTGGTTGGGACGATTCACCTTTTTCCATCGCAATGGGTTAAACCGCGGATTTATATCGATGGCCGTGCCATTGGCGTGCTTTGAATACGCCACATTGCGATAGCAAAAACTGTAGGTGTTGTTGTCGTCCATCGAGAGGCTGTCGCTCCAATTGTACTTCACAATGGGAATGGCTTTTTCAATTACAAACCCTTCATCGAGCATAAAACGAAACATTTGGCGAATGTCTTCGGCAATTTTTTTGTTGGAAAGGATTTGCCCTTTGTGAATTTTTCCGTCGGTGGAGAGATAAACCACATCGAATAATTCCAGTTGGTTGATGACACTTTGTGGCGCTTTTGTGCCGGCAATGGCTTCTTCAAACGTGTATCGCGCATCAATGATGGTGTCTTCTTTCATCGGTTCCGCTATAATAATTGTGTCGGCGGGAAAAGATGCAACTTCTTTGGGCTGTTTCTTGCTATCGGTGCAAGCAAAGAGCCCCAATAAAACGGAGAATGTAAAGAGAAGAAGTTTCATTGCGTGTGATTTTGTATTGCAAAGATAATGGTTTTTGTGGGAATTACTGCGGGGTGTTGGTTGCTGGGTGCGTGATGCTTGGTGTTGAACCAAAAAAAGAGGACAACCTTTATTGCCCTCTTTTCACAAAAAGCACTCTACTTTTATTTCCGGTAATCGTAAAAGCCGATTCCGGTTTTTCTTCCCAACAAATTGGCGCGAACCATTTTGCGCAGCAATGGATGGGCGCGGTATTTATCGTCGCCAAACTCGTGATGCAGCACTTCCATAATGGCCAGGCAAACGTCTAAACCGATTAAATCGGCAAGGGCGAGCGGCCCGATGGGATGCCCGGCACCCAGTTTCATGGCTTCGTCAATTTCTTCTTTCGATGCCACACCGTCGGCAAACGCGCCGATGCCTTCATTGATCATCGGAATGAGCAGGCGGTTTACCAAAAAACCCGGCGCTTCGGTTACTTGCACCGGCACTTTTCCTATTTCTTTGGCAATACCCGAAACGCAGTCGTACACGCTGTCAGCCGTTAGTTGTCCGCGGATGACTTCTACGAGCTTTAATACCGGCACGGGATTGAAAAAGTGCATTCCGATAACTTTTTCGGGGCGTTTTGTGCAAGCCGCTATTTCGGTGATGGAAAGCGAGGAGGAGTTGGTTGCCAAAATACAATCGGCATTACAAACATCGTCCAATTCGCGGAAAACACGTTTTTTCAATTCCATATTCTCGGCAATGGCTTCTACAACCAGGCCGGCGTCTTTGATGTCATCGTAAGAGAGCGTTGTGACGATGCGCCCCAAGATTTGTTGTTTGTCGCCCTCACTTAGTTTTTCTTTGGCAACCAATCGAGATAAGCTGTTGTTGATGTTGCCCACCGCTTTTTGTAGCAGTTCTTCCGAGAGGTCTTTCATTACCACATCGTATCCGCCTTGGGCGAATGCCTGGGCAATGCCGTTGCCCATGGTTCCAGTTCCTATAATTGCAATTTTCATGTGTTTATTTATTCATTATTAATTCTAAATGTAAACTTGTAAATCCACCGCCGTTACTCTTTCCATCCCCATGGTTTAGGTTGCGGTTCAATGGGATTTTTCAAGTTGAATGTAACTGTGAAAAGCCGATCGGTATCTACTTTTCTCAGGTTGTAAGTGAAATGGTTATCGTCCAGTGTAATCCACCACACGTTTGTGGCAGCATACGGAATTAAATCGTATGTTTCCTGATCGGCAGGAAAAAACTGTACTGTTTCCGATCCTGTATTGGTGGATGTTCCGCCGTACATGGTAACTTCATCGTCCGAGCCGTCAGGATTGCGGTGATCGTGCTTTAATTTCAGCAAGCCGTTCTGTTCCATTGTGATAATCCACGTGCGGGAATAGTTTTCTCCCACATTAAACGGAATTTTGATGATGCCGTCTTGGCAGCTTAATACTTGCATTGTCAAGCGTTCGCCTGTAAATCCATCGCCTTCTTTTCCTCCGGCTGTGATAACTCCTTCGTATGATTTTCCACAGTGAAGTTGAAGTTTTATCCAGAATTTTTTAGCTCCGGCATCGTTGGTTTGTGCGGAAATTGACGAAACGAACAGGAATGAAATAATGATCACTAAATTTCGCATCACAGTTACTTTCCTTTAAATTCCACTTTTTCTTTTTTCAAAAAGGCGTTCATTCCGCTTTTCTGATCTTCTGTTTCAAAGCATTGGGCAAAAAGTTCCACTTCGTAATCGATGCCTTTTTCAATGGGCATATCCCAACCGTTGTTGATGGCCTCTTTCGACTTTTGAACGGCAAAAGGTGCTTGTTTGGCGATAGCCTGTGCCATTGCCATGGCTTCGTCCATCAACGCTTCCGGCGCAACCACCTGATTAACCAAACCGATTGCCAACGCTTCATCGGCCGTAATTACTTTGCCGGTGAAAATAAGTTCTTTTGCTTTCGCAAATCCTACAAGCCGTGCCAATCGTTGCGTAGCCGAAAATCCGGGGGTGATGCCCAAGCCTACTTCGGGCTGTCCGAATTTTGCTTTTTCGGATGCAATGCGAATGTCGCAAGCCAGAGCCAATTCGCTTCCACCGCCCAGTGCGAAACCGTTTACGGCAGCGATTACGGGTTGCGGGCACGTTTCTATTTTGCGGAAAACTGACGCGCCCTTCGCGCCAAAAACTTTTGCTGTTTCGTAGTTCAAACCGTGCATTTCCCCAATATTGGCGCCGGCAACAAACGAGCGCTCCGCGCCGGTGAGGATAATCACACGAATGTCCTTATCGTTCGCCAACGTGTCAAAAGCAGCGCCCAATTCATCCAACAGGTTGCTGTTTAGCGCGTTCAGTGTTTTGGGCTCGTTTATGGTGACCGTGGCGATGTGATTTTCTTTTTTAATGATTATTTTTTGTTCCATTTAATTATATTGTTTTCAATGAATATCGGATATTTTTAGCAATACTGGCAACTAAATGGTGCAAGAGATGCAGAAACTCTTTCGCACTTTCAGCGCTCGGTTTTGGGTGTTGCCAATACGTAGGGCGTTGGCCTACGCTATGTTCTCACGCGCTTTCAGCGCAAGTTAGGTAAAAAAGCGGCATTCGTTATATGTTACAATTTTTATTTCGCGTTCAAAAGTTACGAGCTACACACGGCAGCTCATAACTCAAAAATATAAACTCATAACTTCTTAACAATTACTGCCGTTCCCATTCCACCACCTATACAAAGCGATGCCAAACCAAACGTTTTATTGTACATCTGCAGTTCGTGAACCAGCGAAACAAGAATGCGGTTGCCCGACGCGCCGATGGGATGCCCAAGAGCAATGGCGCCGCCGTGAATATTGGTGCGCTCGTCCATCCATTCGCGTGTAACGCCATGTTCGTCAATTAAACTGGCTATTACGCCCAACGATTGCGCGGCAAACGCTTCGTTCAGTTCAAGAATTTCCATGTCGGAAAGCTTCATTTCGGCATTTTCCAACGCTTTTTTAATGGCGGGAACAGGGCCCAAGCCCATCACTTCGGGTGCAACGCCGCCTTGGCCTACGGCAACGATTTCCGCCAGCGGTTTCAACCCGTATTTGGCAACGGCTTCTTCATCGGCGAGCATTACAAACGATGCCCCATCGTTGATTCCCGAAGCGTTCCCGGCGCTTACGGTTCCGTCTTTTTTGAACGCGGGGCGCAGTTTCGCCAATTTTTCGGGTGTGCTTACGCGATTGGGAAATTCGTCTTTATCGAACACGATGGTTTCTTTGCGGGTAACAATTTCCACGGGAACAATTTCCGCTTTAAATTTATCGCCATCTACGGCCGCGATGGCTTTTTGTTGCGATTTGTAGGCAAAATCATCTTGCGCTTCGCGCGAAATTCCGAATTTTTCCGCCACATTTTCCGCCGTTATTCCCATATGATAATTGTTGAAAACATCGGTTAATCCGTCGTTTACCATATGGTCGATGGCGTTGAAATTGCCCATTTTTATGCCGTTTCGCACCGATGAAGGCAGGATATATCCCGCGTCGGACATGTTTTCCACGCCTCCGGCAATAATTACTGAGGCGCCGCCGCTACGAATTTCGGCCACGCCGTTCATTACCGATTTCATGCCGCTGCCGCACACCATATTGATGGCGTAAGCCGGAACTTCGGCGGGGATACCGGCGTGAATGGCGCACTGGCGCGCGATGCCTTGTCCTTGACCGGCTGAAAGCACGTTTCCGACAATCACGGAATCGATTTTCGCCGGGTTCATACCGGTTTCTTCCAGGATGGATTTAATGACAATCGCGCCCATTTGTCCAGGTTTAATGGTTGATAAACTGCCCATAAATTTTCCGATGGGCGTGCGTTTTGCTGATACAATAAATACTTTTTTCATATTTTTTTAGATGTTAGATTTTTAGATATTAGGCTGTTTAGAGCTACTCTCTTAATCAATTGTCGTACCGAAATAAACTTAGTTAAACTGCATCTCTTTCAAGTTCTCGCTAAAGTGCAAGGTTGCTTCGGTAGCCGCTTGCACGTCTTCTTTTGTAAATTCGGGATGAATTTCGGTCACGAGCAAGCGGTTATCGGTTACTTCAATCACGCACATTTCGGTTACAATCATATCCACCTGTCCGGTGGCGGTAAGCGGAAGCGTGCATTTCTTCATGATTTTGGGATTCCCTTTCGCCGTATGTTCCATTGCCAGAATTACTTTCCGCGTTCCGGTAAGTAAGTCCATGGCGCCTCCCATTCCGGGAACCATTTTTCCGGGAATGTTCCAATTAGCCAAATCGCCTTGCTCATCCACCTGCAACGCGCCCAGCACACTCACATCCACATGGCCGCCGCGAATGATGGCAAACGACGTGGCGCTGTCGAAGCAAGCCGCGCCCAAATTGGGCAAGACAGGCGCGCCTCCAGCGTTGGCGAAATACGGATTTTCCTCTCCCGGCGCGGGCGATTTTCCCATTCCAATCATTCCGTTTTCCGATTGCAGTATCACGTGCACATCGGGAGCTAAATAGTTGGGAACCATAGTGGGTAGTCCAATTCCCAAATTTACCACATCGCCGTCTTTTAATTCCATTGCAACGCGACGGGCAATAATTTCTCTGATTTGATTTTTGTCCATAATGGTTACATATTTTAGATTTACGATTTACGATTTTAGATTTGGGATTGCGGAATTGGGATTTAAAATCCGAAATCCCCTATCCCAAATTATTTGTTTATTCTTCTTTCCATTTCCTGTGCGATAAACGATGCCACATCATCGGCATACGTATTCATTCCGAAGCCGGCGTCATAACCCAATTCTTTCGCCAACTCGTGCGATATGCGCGGCCCGCCGGCACAAAGAATCACTTTTTCGCGCAATCTTTCGGCTTCGAGCATCTCCACCAGTTCAATCATATTTTTAATGTGAACGTCTTTTTGCGTAACGGTTTGCGATACAAGTATCGCATCGGCATTCACCTCGATGCTTTTGGCAATAAGCTCTTCGTTAGGCACTTGACTGCCCATATTGATGGCGTCAAACATATCGTAACGCTCCAACCCGAAACGGCCGGCAAAGCCTTTCATATTCATAATGGCATCGATGCCCACGGTGTGCGCGTCGCTTCCGGTGCTGGCGCCTACCACCACGATTTTTCTTCCGATATGCTCTTTGATAAACGTGTCCGTCTCTTCCATATTCCACTTGGTGGACGATACTTTTGGAACGTGAATTTGCGTGTAATCGATGCTGCCGGTGAAACTTCCATAACAATTGAAAAAGGTAAAGCCCGGTGTCAGTTCTTTATGGTAAACAACTTGCGGGTTGTCGAACCCCATTTTGCGAAGCAATAGTTTCGCGGCTTCGGTGGCTTCGTCGCCGGCGGGAACGGGCAGGGTAAAACTCAACTGGGTTTTGCCGTCGTTCATGGTGTCGCCGTACGGTTTTATTTTCCTGAGGTCCAGCGTTTGGTCGAAATCGTTGGAACGGGTGTTGTATAATCCTTCGCTCATAGTTTTCTTTTTGTTTCGGGTTACGTGTTAACGGGTTTCGGGTTACGAGGTGCGGGTTTCATTTTTTCAATAAACGGATTGTAATAGTGTTCGCCTTTCATGGATACGCCCGCGAGACCTTTGCCTCCGGTTTTGGCGCGTTTTACGTTCCCAAAGATTCCTTTTTCAATGGCGGTAAAAAGTCCTTCTTCTTCCAATTCTTCCAGCAAGCCGATGGTTTTTTCCAGCACTTCATTGGCTCTGGTTTGGATGATTCCGCCTTCTTTAAATTCCACTTCGTCGCCAATATTTCGCATGTTGTTGAAAATGTATTTGGCATTTTCGATGGAGAGGTAACGGTCGCTCATAAACGGCGTGTGAATAGCTTCTGTGGGCATTCCCAAGAGTTGAATTCCTTGCGAAGTCCAAACGCCAATCATGTTGAAAAGCGCGTCCTGAAGGTGTCCTTTGAAAATATTTCCGGTCATGAATTTGGTTGGCGGCATATATTTTAGCGGCGCTTTCGGGAAGATTTCGCGGGTCATTTGCGCTTGCGCGAGTTCGTAAAGAAAACCGTTTTTGAGGTCGGGATCCATTTCGAAAGCGTGCCCCAAACCCATTTGTTCTTCGGGAAGTCCGGCAAGCAACGCCAACTGCTCGTTAATTAAATCGGACGCCAGCACGGTGTGCGCCTCTTCCACGGCATCGGCGGTGGTGAGGTAGTTGTCTTCTCCGGTGTTGATAATTACGCCGGCGAAGCCGTTTATCACGCGCGACATGTATTGATCCACCATCGTACGTTGCATATTGATGTCGCGGAAAAGAATCCCGTAAAGCGCGTCGTTGAGCATCACGTCCAATCCTTCCAGCGCGCCCATGGCGGCGATTTCGGGCATGCAAAGTCCGGAGCAATAGTTGCACAGTCGGATGTATCTCCCCACTTCTTCGCCCACTTTATCCAATGCTCGGCGCATAATTCGGAAGTTTTCCTGCGTGGCGTATGTTCCGCCAAAACCTTCGGTAGTAGCGCCAAAGGGAACGTAGTCCAGCAAACTTTGTCCCGTGGTGCGGATTACAGCGATGATATCGGCGCCTTGGCGCGCGGCGGCTTCCGCCTGCACCACATCTTCATAGATATTGCCGGTGGCGACAATTACGTAGAGATACGGACGGCTGCCTTCGCCGATGGTTTTAAGGTAGTGTTCGCGTTTTTTCCGCCTTTCCGATATTTGTCGGATGCTCTCGTCAACAAACGGTTGCAATGCCTTTGAGACTTCATCTTGCGAACGAAACGGAAAAGCCGTGATATCCAACCCTTCGGAAGATACCCGCTCGGCAATTTGTTGCGGCGTTTGCTTTGTTTCGATAACGGCATTTCCCAAAAAGAAAAGGATGCCGTGCTCCAACACGTTTTTAGCTTTTATGTCATCGACCAACACGTTGGGTAGCGGTGTTCCGTTATCGTCTATGCTGTCTACTCCGACTAAGCGGCAGAGTGTTCTTTCTACCGCAACCGTGGTGTAATTGTCGGCAAAACGCTGCACATCGGCGGCTATTTTTCCGGCAACGTCGCGCGCGTGTTGCACTTTGTTGAAATCTATTCCAAGTTTACTTTGCATATCTTTTTTGTAATTCTATTGTAATTTGGCTTCGCCATTATTCAGTGGTAATTCGTCGCGGCGTGGAAATAATTTCGCTACACAACGAATAACAATTGAATTTCACTTGTTCAAATACTTTTTCGTTCGTTCCAGTATATCCGTTTCCACTCCAATAATTTCCGCAATGTTTATCGCTTCGTGCGGCACCTCTTTTTCAGTAGTCTCTTCTAAAGAATAATCGATAAAAGAGTTGATGTTGTGGATGGTTATTTTTTCGTTCTTTTTGTTTTCCGTAAAACCCTTTACACGCAGTTTCCGACAAGGAATATCGATGCTGTAATGCGTGGTGATGAGCGATTGCACGTTGTGTTGAAGCAAAAAATCGATCATTCCGCACACCAAGGCTTTACCTTCAACGGGGTTGGTGGTGCGGGCAAGCTCATCGATAAGCACCAACTGTTTGATATTCTTTTGCGTGTTGTGGATGCAGATGTTCAGACGAAGCATTTCGGCAGCGAAAGAGGATAATCCTTTCAGGTCGTCTTCGCCATCACCGGCGCTGATAACTATTTGTTCTACAAGAACAACCGTTGCCGATTGTGCCGGAACATAAAACCCGAACTGCGCCATGGTTTGTGCCAGCGCCATACTTTTGAGCAGCACGCTCTTGCCCGCCATATTGGCTCCGGTAATCACCGTGGGCTGCATCGGGATGGAAATATCAATAGGCTGAAATTCTTTGCGTTGCTGTTGCAGTGAGTCTTTTATTTCGGGATGAAACAGTCCGATGTAGCCGGTTTTTTCCTCGCCAATTGTCGGTTTGCATAATCCCAACTCTTTCACCTGCAAGGCTTTTGCCAGCAGGATGTCTAATCGGGCAATTTCATTCAAGGCTTTTGATAAATCCTGAGCATAAGGAATAAGTTGCTTACTGATGTCTTTTCGGATTTCGTCTTCTATCCGCTGCGCTTGAAAACGAACCGATTCTATTTCCTTTTCATCGTAGTTGTTGCTGGACATTCGACTTAATTGAGCGCGAAGCGATGCTAAAACCGATGAATATTGGTCGTAGATGTAAAAGTGCGGGATGCGTTTCTTTTCCGGGTCAAGAATATCGACAACTGGTTCCAAAGCCGGAATTTCGATAAAAGAGAGTTGCAACTCACGCACATATTCTTGTATGGATTCTGCCAAAAGCGCGAAATGTTTAATTTCGAACAGCTCCACATCGTTGAGTACGTTTTTTTGCGAAATAAAAGTGATAGTACCGGAAATATCGCGCAATTGCATCAGCTTTGTGAATAGCAGCGAGAGTGTTTTTTCGTTTTCCGGAGAATTGATGACTTCGCAAGCCTTATCGGTTTCAGCCAAAGCGGTTTCGATGTCGTTTTTTTGGGTTAAAAACGGCAACGCTGTCAACTGCTTTCTCCCGGCGGAAGAAAGTATATTCAGCGAATCAATGATATATTTGAAACCGCTGATTTGTTGTATGGCTTGCTTTATGTTCATCTGCTCATTCTTTTTACATCGTAAACGGGTACACTCAACGCTTTTTTCATTTCTTCCTGTAGTTTATCGGAGTCAAGCAGAATGCCATTTGGCGACAACGGATTTACCGTTATCGCGATTAGTTTGCTTTTCTCCACGCTCATTATCGTGTTGCCATTTTTCAAAAACGCGTTGAACTCTTTTGGCGACACGAACACTTTTGTGAAGTCGTTCACAATCAACTCCGTTTTCTTGTTTTGCATCCGCAAAAAAGAGAGTAACTTGTCGCTTATAGCGCCTGCTACGTATATTCGCGTTCCGAATCGGAAAATATCTTTTTCTCTTTTATCGAGAAGAAAAACCGATGGTATTTCCAAATCGTGCACCTCGCCGTTGACATCTATTGCCCACATTCCGTTTTTGAGCGGCTGTAATTTTTCTGCAAGTTTGCTTTCCACGGTGGGCAGTTCGATAAGTTGTTGCACGAATCGCGTTTCGCGAACCAACTGCGGAATATTTGCCGAAAGCGCCGCTCCGGTAGCCAAAATCATTGCATCGGTTATGGCGGGCGATGCAAGGCTCAATCGGGACAAAGCACCATCCACAATGGTGGTTTGAACGCCAAAACGCGCCATTTCATCGATAAGTCTTTTAATCCCAGCCGTATCCGAAGGTCCGGAAAGGATGACTTTTCCCGATGATTTCGCCCGTGCCGTTATCAGTCTGCCCAACGATGTTCGCTCGCTGCTTACATCCAAAATCTCTGATACGATTTTGCGTTCCAAATAGTGCTTTTCGGAAGTTACGAATATCATCCCTTCGAACAACGTGATTTCCGGTTTTTGCGTTCGGGTAACGATATCGGTTTGTTCGCCGTCAACTCCGATGGATGTAAGAGCAATTGTTGCTTTCGCCTCCCGTAATCGATTCAACACATAGTTCAACGTTTCCGTTTTTCCCGTGTTTTTCTCCAATCCAACGATGGAGACGCTGCGGTGGGACAATATGTTGTTGAGAAAAGGCAATGCGATTTACGATTTGGGATTTCGGATTTGGGATTTGGGATTTTGTTTTGCCTTTGCCGTTTTGATGCTCGCCACAACAATAGACAAAATTTCGTTCATTTCATTGTGCAATGGTTTGATTTTCGGCGATTCATATATTTCCATCAGCATTTCCAACCAAAACATTGTTTCATCGGCTTCTTCTTCAACAATGGTTAGCTTATTGATAAAGTCCGGAGTGGATTTGGCCCTACTAACAGCGCGATAATTGGCAGCTACTGATGAGCTAGCCCGCATAAGTTGATTTTCGATGTGGAAAAATTTACTTTTGCGCGGCAATTCATCACAAAGAAAAATAATATCTAAAGCTGCACGCTTAGTCCGTTTTTGCATTTCTAATTTCATACGTTATTTTATTAAAATGTTAAAAGTTTATTTTTTTATTCCGCAAATCCCAAATCCCAGATCTCAAATCCGAAATCCGAAATCCCACCTCCTTAATGCAAATTCCTCTGATGTCTCGTTAAATCTTTCGGTTCCAATGACAGTTGCCGTCCTGAAAGCAATGCCGCCACGCCTTCTTTTTTCTGCTTGGCGCATTCGGGGCAGTGGCAATCTTCTTTGTAATCTTCCGGCTCGGTGTATGCGCTAATGACGCCTTCGTAATTGCGCACGATAACCCGGTTGGTAGATTGTGAAATCATATAGGTGGGCATCACGGGAACTTTTCCTCCACCGCCAGGGGCGTCCACCACAAACGTGGGTACGAGGTATCCCGATGTGTGGCCGCGTAGGTTTTCGATGATTTCAATGCCTTTTGAAACGGGTGTGCGAAAATGGCCGATTCCGGTTGATTGATCACAAATGTAAATGTAGTAGGGGCGCACGCGAATTCGTCCTAAACCGTGTACCAACTCGCGCATAACATACGTACAATCGTTAATTCCGCGCAACAGCACCGTTTGGTTGCCCAGCGGGACTCCCGCCGCGGACAATTTGTTACAGGCTTCGGCGGCTTCGGGCGTGATTTCGTTGGGATGATTGAAATGCGTATTGAGCCATATGGGATGGTATTTCTTTATCATCTCGCAAAATTCATTGGTAATGCGTTGCGGCATAACCACAGGCGTGCGTGTGCCAAAGCGGATAATTTCCACGTGGGGAATTTCGCGTAAGCGCTTCAATATGTACTCGATGCGGTCGTCGCTCATTAAAAGCGCGTCTCCTCCCGAAAGTAACACATCGCGTATTTCCGGCGTGCGCGCGATATAGGCGATGGCGTTATCAATGCGCTCGGTGGGGGCGCCGGCGTCTTTTTGTCCGGCAAAACGCCGCCGTGTGCAATGGCGACAATACATCGCGCACATATCGGTGATGAGGAACAATACCCGGTCGGGATAGCGATGAGTGAGGCCGGGAACGGGCGAATCACCGTCTTCGTGAAGCGGGTCGTCCAAGTCGCCGCGCGAAACATGCAACTCATTGATGGTGGGAATTGCCTGTTTACGAACGGGGCAATGCGGGTCTTCGGTATCTATCAAACTCAAATAATAAGGGGTGATGGCCATTCGCAACGTTTTGAGCGATTCGCGCACACCTTCCTCCTCTTCGGGTGTTAGGTGGATATGCTTTTTCAGGCCTTCCAATGTTTCGATGCGGTTTTTTACTTGCCATTTCCAGTCGTTCCACTGTTCATCGGGGACATCGGGGAAAAATTTTCTTCGGTTATTTTCTGCCATGGTGATTTACGATTTTAGATTTTAGATTTACGATTGAAAAGCGAACAGCCAAAGTCAATCGTAAATCCTGCATTTCCAAGCTGTTAAGCGTATAATTCTGTGAAGATGTCTCGCAGTTTTTCGCTTTCGCGGAGCAACTGCAACGTAATTTCGGCGTGTCCGCGCGTGTATCCGTTGCCCACGATCATGGTCACGTCGCTACCTACGCCTTCAGCGCCGAGCGCTGCTTTGGTGAAACTTGTGGCCATTGAGAAGAAGTAAACTACGCCCGTGTCTTTGGTGATAAGGATGCTCGTCATTTCGGTATCGGGGATGTTCACGTTATTGATGGTCACATCGGCGAGTTGGCCGTTGGTAAGTTCTTCAATTTTCTCCAGCACGGCCACGGGTTGGGTGGCATCGGCGGGAAATACGTGGTCGCAGAAATCGAGTTTCATTAATCTATCGGTGCTTCGTTGCGAGTGCGTGATTCCGATAACTTTTCCCGTTACTCCGGCACGTTTCTTGGCTTCGTAACAGCACAACATTCCCGATTTTCCTCCGGCGCCAATGATAACCACCGTATCGCCCGGTTTCACCAACTTGGCGGTTTGCGCGGGCGCTCCGGCAACGTCTAACGCCGAGAGGGCGAGTTTTTCAGGTAAATCGCTTGGAATTTTGGCGTAGATTCCGCTTTCAAACAAAATGGCTTTGCCGTCGATATCCACCTGATCTACATCGTCGCGAATTTCTTTGATGTTATCGATGCGCAACGGTGTGAGTGATAACGATACCAGCGTAGCAATTTTGTCGCCCGGTTTCAAATCGGTTTTTCCGATAAGCGCGTCGCCGATTTTTTCTACCGTACCCAACAGCATTCCACCCGAACCCGTCCACGGGTTGCGGTGTTTACCTTGTTTGGCAACGATGTCGAACATGATTTCCTTTATTTTCTCGTGATCGCCTCCAGCGCGTGTCGAAATATCGGTAAACGACGCCGAGTCGATGTTAAGCGTTTGCACGTCGATGAGGATTTCGTTGTCGTAAATCTCATCCATATTGTTGTCGATTTTGTTTGCCGGTTGCGGCAAAACGCCTTTCGACTCAATGACACGGTGCGTGCCGTATTTGTTTCCTTTTTTCATTTAGGTTGTTGATTTATAATGGTTTCAAACTTAATATTCTTCTCGCATCTTCCGGATTGGCAATTTCCCGTCCCAGCAATTTCGCCATTTGCACCACTTTGTCCACCAATTCGCCGTTGGATTTTGCAAGAACGCCCCGCGAGAGATAGAGGTTATCTTCGAAACCTACGCGTACGTGTCCACCCATAGCAATGGCGTGAGCAGCAAGGGGAAATTCGTGACGGCCTATTCCGGTGGCTGTCCAGGTTGAACCGGCAGGGATACGGTTTACCATCCAAAGCAAGTTATCTATCGATGCTGAGGCGCATCCGGGAACGCCAAGCACGAAATTAAACTGCATGGGCGCGCCGGGAACTTGCCCCTTGGATGCCAAATGCAGGGCGGTTTCCAAGTGTCCCATTTCAAAGCATTCGTATTCGGGCTTGATGTTGTTTTCCATCATTCGTTTTCCGAACGCCCGCATCATCGGAAGGGTGTTTTCAAATACTTCGTCGCCGAAATTGCAGGTTCCGCAATCGAGCGTGGCCATTTCGGGAAACAATTCGGTGGGTTGAAGGCGTTCCTCGGCAGTCATGCCAACGGCACCGCCCGTGGAAGGGAGTAGAATAATATCGGGGCGCTCTTTCTTAATGGCGTCCATGCAAACGCGAAAGCGTTCTCTGTCTTGCGTGGGTGTGCCGTTGTCTTCGCGCACGTGAATGTGCACAATGGCTGCTCCGGCATCGTACGCCGAAACGGCTTCGCGCACAATTTCTTCAACGGTATAGGGTACTGCGGGATTGTGTTCTTTGGTAACTTCCGCTCCGCAAATGGCGGCTGTGATGATTAGTTTTTCCATAGACCTCACCCCTTGCTCCCCTCTCCATAAAGAGAGGGGAAAAGTGTCGGGGATTTTTTTTTTAAGTTATGTGAGTAGATATCATTTTGGTTTATAGGGGGCGAAAATATTCGCCCCTTACAGGTTTGTTGATTTATCTTATGTGAGTGTTTCATTCACTTTTTCTCTGGCACTTTTTCGGCACCACGCACGTTCCGCTGGCGCGGCACACCACGATGGGTTCTTCCAATACATCGGCGGCGGAAGCGGAAATATCGGCTCGCGGAGCGATTACTTTTTTGGCTTCAAACGTCATTTTACGTGAAGAATTGCCTGTTTGTGTAATTTCGCCGGTGGCTTCAATAAAATCGCCGGCATACACGGGAGCGAGGAATTCCACGTTGTCATACGCAACGAAAAGGCCTTCGTCGCCATCGTTAATAATCAATAACTCGGTGGCTACATCGCCAAAAAGTTGGAGCATTTTTGCGCCGTCAACCAAATTGCCGCCATAGTGGGCGTCGTGAGCGCTCATTCGCACTCTGATAAGTGATTTTTTCATCGTTTATATATTAGCGTTTACAATAAAATTAACAAAAATATAGGGCGTGTGCACGCATTCGCAAGACAGGGAGCCCACGGCAACCATATCGTCCACTTCGGCGATTACCGTGTCGGCGGCCATGGCCATTAACGGGTTGAAATTCTGCATAGTGCCTTTGTAGGTGAGGTTGCCCCATTCATCGCCTATGCTTGCACGAACGAGCGCTACATCTGCACGAAGTGGTTTTTCCAACAGAAATTTTTTCCCGTCCACCTGAATAGTTTCCTTTCCTTCTTCAATAACGGTTCCCAGCCCAACGGGTGTGAGTACGCCTCCAAGGCCTGAGCCGCCGCTCCGTATGCGTTCGGCGAGCGTTCCTTGCGGGCTGAATTCGATTTCCATTTCGCCAGTGTTCATCATTTTTCCTGAATCGGGATTGGTGCCGATGTGCGACACGATGAGTTTTTTTACTTGCCGGTTCGAGACAAGTTTGCCACATCCTTTGTCGGGGAATCCCGAATCGTTTACGATTAATGTGAGGTCTTTCACGCCCGATTTAACCAGTTCGTCGATGATGCCTTCGGGTGTTCCGTGGCCTAAAAAACCGCCAATCATCACGGTCATTCCGTCTTTCACTTTAGCCGCAGCTTCGCTGTATGAGATTAATTTTTTCACGATTATTGAATAATTTAGGTTTACGATTTTAGATTTATGTTGAGTATTCTTTAAAGCAAAACGCACTTTTCTCGCTATTTCTGACATTTTGTTGCTGAAAGGTGCAATATCGACCGATATAGCCTTGCAAATGTAGCAAAATAATTCTGAAAAGCAACGTTTTTTATGAGAAATGATAAATTTAAATGGCGCGTAAAAGACTGATAAATAGGGAGAATATTTGCTTTAGTGTAGACAAAACAGCCCTCTGCCTTACACTTTTTAAAAGAGAAGGCGAAAGGAGTGTCTTTTTTCTGGTTTTTCTCGGGTTTGGGTTGACGAAGTTATTTGAAATTTTTGTCGAATGCCTGTAGCTTTTCTAAAAATCCGTTTCTTTCGTTTTCTGTAATGAACGCCGCGTTAAAAGAATTCTTCACTAAAGTATAAATATCACTTCTTGAAAGATTTTGGGCTTCGGCAGTTTGCAAAAAATTGTCGTTTATGTATCCGCCAAAATAAGAAGGGTCGTCGGAATTGATGGTAACGAGCATTTCTTTTTGTAAAAATGTTTTCACGGGAACCTCTTCCAAGTTTTTAAACACTTTCAGTTTTACATTCGATAACGGACAAACGGTGAGAGGAATCTGTCTGTCACGAATTTCATCCATCAATTCTTCATCTTCTATCGCGCTCACCCCGTGGTCGATGCGCTCCACTTCAAGCAAGTCAATGGCTTCCCAAATATATTCCGCCGGGCCTTCTTCGCCCGCGTGAGCGACAACAAAAAAACCTTCCTCTCTTACTCGGTTGAAAGCATTAAAAAACTTACTCGGGGGATTTCCTTTTTCGGAAGAAGAAAGGCCCACGGCAATAATTTTGTCTTTATGTTTTAAAGCAACTTCCAGCGTCTCTAATGCCGATTCCTCGCTTAAATGGCGCAAGAAGCACATAATCAGTTTTGAAGAAAGGCCGAACTCGGTTTTGGCGTCTTTCATCGCGCGGGTAATTCCGTTAATTACTGTCTCGAAATTCACCCCGCGCTCGGTATGCATTTGTGGGTCGAAGAATATTTCCGTATGTACCACGTTGTCGGCGTGCACTTTTCGCAAATAAGCCATGGTGAGGTCATAAAAATCCTGTTCGTGAATAAGTACGTTTGCCGCTGCTAAGTAGATGTCTAAGAAATCTTGCAAGCTATTGAATTCAAACGCATCGCGAATTTCTTCCACCGATTTATAGTTAAGAGGAATATTATTTCGCTGCGAAATTTGAAACATCAACTCGGGTTCAAAAGTGCCTTCTAAATGCACGTGCAATTCGGCTTTTGGAATCAGCTGAATATATCTTTTTAAATTTTCGTCCATATGAGATTATATTGATTAGTTTATTATGTGTTTAATTTACAACAATATTACACCTGAAAGGTGTTATTTCCATAACCGTAGGTCAACGACCTGCGGTAGAAACATCTCAACCCAACCCGACCCGAGTGGTCGAACTTTCAATGTGCCGCCTTTCAGGCGGATGATCAAGGGGGTAGTCTTCCGTAAGCTACACTCGTTCCTCGCTTGCATACGGTTATGAAAATGTTACCCTACGGGTAAAACTCTAAACACCATACATATATCATTTTATTCAGAATAAACCCCATCATTTTCAATTCTTTTTAGGATTTTACAAAAATAGCAGAACAATTCGGTTTTGGAAATTATTTGCGGTAAATATTGGTAATAGTTGGTTGAATATGGCTATTTTTGTGGGAGATAAACTGTAACGAATATGAATTTCAAATCCATTTTAATCGCTTTTGTTTTAGTTATCACTCAAATAACATCTGCTCAAAACCTCACGGAGTATGTGAATCCGTTTATCGGCACTACCAACTATGGTACCACCAATCCCGGCCCCGTGCTTCCCAACGGAATGATGTCGGTGGCGCCGTTCAACGTGATGGGATCCGATAAAAATAAGTTCGATAAAGACGCGCAGTGGTGGTCCACGCCCTATTCTTTTGACAATACATTTTTTACCGGATTTTCGCACGTAAACCTCAGTGGTGTGGGTTGCCCCGAGTTGGGTTCGTTATTGTTAATGCCCACTTCGGGAGGGCTCAATGTGGATTATAAAGAATACGGAAGCGAGTATGCCGATGACAAGGCATCGCCCGGATACTACACCAATCGACTCACAAAATACAACATCAAAACCGAAGTTTCGGCCACCACGCGCACAAGCATTGCACGGTTTACTTTTCCCGCCGGGCAAGCCAACATTTTGATGAACCTTGGCGAAGGGTTGACCAATGAATCGGGCGCATGGATGCGGCGTGTGAGCGATACCGAAGTGGAAGGAATGAAACTTTTGGGAACGTTTTGTTACAATCCGCAGGCTGTTTTTCCCATTTATTTTGTGATGCGCGTGAGCAAAAAACCTCAATCGGCCGGATATTGGAAAATGCAGCGCGAAATGCAAGGCGTGGAGGCCGATTGGGATATCCACAGCGGCAAATATAAACTTTATACCAAGTATAACAGAGACATAGCCGGCGACGATATTGGCGCTTACTTTTCTTACGATGCCGCTGAAGGCGAAACCATTGAAGTGCAAATTGGCGTGTCGTTTGTGAGCACCGATAACGCCCGCCAAAATTTGGATGCCGAACAAAAAGGGTTCGATTTTGAAAAAGTACGTGCCGATGCCCGTCAAGCGTGGGAAAAAGAATTGGCTCACGTAAACGTGGAAGGCGGCACTGATGATCAAAAAACCGTTTTCTACACGGCGCTTTATCACGCTCTTATCCATCCAAACATTCTGAACGATGTTAACGGACAATATCCGGCAATGGAAAGCGATGAGATTTTAATCACAAAAAACAACCGATACACCGTTTACTCGCTTTGGGATACCTATCGAAATGTGCATCAATTGCTTACGTTGTTTTATCCCGAAAAGCAATTGGATATGGTACGCACCATGGTGGATATGTACAAAGAAAGCGGATGGCTGCCTAAATGGGAGCTTTACAGCCGTGAAACAATGACGATGGAAGGCGATCCCGCCATCCCCGTAATTGTGGACAGTTGGATGAAGGGCTTGCGCGATTTCGATGTGGAAGCGGCATACGAAGCCATGTACAAATCGGCAACCACGGCGGGGAAAGATAACTTTCTGCGTCCTGATAACGATGATTATCTCAACCTCGGTTACGTGGCTTTGCGTGAAAAGTACGACAACTCGGTTTCGCACGCGCTGGAATATTATATTGCCGATAATGCCTTGTCGAAATTTGCTGACGCCTTGGGCAAAAAGCAAGATGCAGAGCGTTTCCGCAAGCAATCACTCAATTACACCCGCTATTTTTCGCCTGAATACGGCGTTTTTCGTCCCATTTTACCCGATGGTACTTTCCTTTCGCCTTTTAATCCCAAACAAGGCGAAAACTTTGAAGAGGTGCCCGGTTTTCACGAAGGCAGTTCATGGAACTATTCGTTTATGGTTCCGCACGATGTGCCGGGCTTAATTAAAATGCACGGCGGCAAACGAAAATTTGTGAATCGGTTGCAAGAAGTGTTCGATGATGGGCACTACGACCCCACCAACGAACCCAACATCGGTTATCCTTATCTGTTCAGTTACGTGAAAGGGGAGGAGTGGCGCACGCAAAAACTCACGCAAGAGTTGTTGGCCAAGCACTTTAAAAACGCGCCCGACGGGCTTCCCGGAAACGACGATACCGGAACAATGAGCACCTGGGCAATTTTCGCCATGATGGGTTTTTATCCCGACGACGCCACTAGTCCGTATTACACCTTCACCACGCCCGTGTTCGATAAAATATCGTTGAATTTAAATACGGAGTATTATCCCAATAATCAGTTGGAAATAGATGTTGTACGCCCAAACAGTCAAGCTAAACTTATCGATAGAATTATTATTGATGGGAAACGGTTCAACGGTTACCGAATTTCGCACGAACAGTTGTCCAATGCAAAAAAAATAACGGTTTACTTGAAGTAAGGGGGATATGTGGTTATATTTGTAGTTGAAATATAAAGACAAAAACAATGAATGCAGCAACAATTGAACAACGTCGCGTGGAGATAGCGAAAATAGCTCTTAATTCCACTGATGAAAACATCATAAATAAACTCTTCATTTATGCTCAGAAGTTAACAGATGGTTCTCAAGGCTTTCCTCTTTCTATGACAGATGAAGAGCTCATAGAGTCTGTTGATCGTGCGATGGAGCAATATAAAAATGGTGAAACCATTTCTCATGAGGAGTTTTTAAAGAAGCGAACTCAATGGTTATAAAATGGACTGTTGAAGCGGAAGAGAATATTGATAAGATCTGCCGATTTTATGAAGAAAGAAGTTTGAAAGTGGCAAAAGAAATTTTTGCTGAGATTCATACGTCTGTTAAAAGATTAACTGCCTTTCCTAAAATGGCAGCCATTGAGCCAATTCTTAGTCACCCCCGGAGAATTTTCGATCCTTGCTTGTGAGAGATTTATTTAAAGTTGTGTACTTTTTAAATGAGTCTGATCAAGAAATAGTGATTGTTACTGTTTTCGATTGTCGGCAAAATCCTTCAAAGCTGAAGAATATAAAATCGAAGAAGTAATTACGATTTGCAAAATCTTACAAAATGAAAATATTAATTCTCGGAGCCGGAAAAATGGGCTCCTTTTTTGCTGATGTGCTCAGTTTCGACCACGAAGTGGCGGTGCTGGATACCGACCCAAAAAAACTTCGGTTTATTTATAACACCCAACGAATGACAGACCCGGAGGAAGTGCGCGATTTCGACCCCGAATTGGTGATCAATTGCGCTACGCTGAAATTCACCATTGAAGCGTTCCACAAGGTGTTGCCCTATTTGTCGCAGACGTGCATATTGAGCGATATTGCATCGGTAAAAACTGGTTTGGAGGAGTTTTATCGCGAGCGCACTCGTCCGTACGTTTCCACGCACCCGATGTTTGGCCCCACTTTTGCCAGCCTAAACGATTTAAGCACACAAAGCGCCATAATCATATCGGAATCGTCGCATTTGGGAAAAGCGTTTTTCCACGATTTATACCGTCGTTTAAAACTCAATGTGTTTGAATACACGTTTCGCGAACACGACGAAACCATTGCATACTCTCTTTCCATTCCTTTCGCCTCCACGTTGGTGTTTGCCTCGGTAATGAAGCATCAAGACGCGCCGGGTACTACGTTCAAAAAGCACATGGGCATTGCCAAAGGCTTGTTGTCGGAAGACGATTTTCTGCTTTCGGAGATACTTTTCAATCCACACACACCGGAGCAATTAATTAGAATTCGCGAAAAATTAAAAGAGCTTCTCGCTATTATCGAAGAGAAGGATAACGATGCCATGACGGCGTTTTTAACGAAGGTGAGGGAGAATTTGGAGTAGGATGTTATAGCTTCATCAATAAGGATACTTCTATTGTTTTGATAAATAAGCTAATAAGGTTGCTGTTTCTTTGAAATTCAAGGCTACTAAGGTTTATTACTGTAAAATAAGGTTATGGCAATTAGGAAAAACCTTATTTTTCTTAGCTTACCTTAGTACAAAAAACAAATACAGCAAAGTAGCTTATTACCTTATTATATCTATGCCTATTACATTATTTGAATGGTTGCATTTTTATGTCGAAAACACGTTCATAGTTCAATTCCGTCTTTTTCCACGTTTTTATAAAATAACGAATGCGATCGTTCTTGCCATTCATCCAGAGAGTAAACTTTCATGCTAAAATATTCTCCCAGTTGCCAACCCAGTTCCACAAATGGATAGGCGTACGTGTCGAAATCGGCATGGGTAACTTTTGGCTTATCCAATAATAAAAGTATATCCCAGTCAGAATTCACGTTAGCGTCTTTTCTTGCTTGTGAGCCGAATAGGATTAATTTTGAATCTGGCAACAGATGTTGTTTCAATTGTCGTATCTCTTTTATTATTGTTTCTTGTTTGGTCATTTAAATTGCTTCCTTTGGTTTGTAAAAGTAGCTAATCTTTTGTTTTTAAACAAACTCCACGGTCTTTATCAGAAAGTTTTCGCGTTAATTTTCCACATACATCTTCAAAATCTTCGCGTCGGTTTTCGGGCGGCTGTTGTTATCCACGGCCAGCGCGGCAATTTTATCAATCACATCCAACCCTTCGATTACTTCGCCAAAAACGGTGTATTCACCATCGAGGTGGTGCGAGCCGCCAATGGTGGAATAGGCCTCTTTTAATCCTTCGGGGAAGAAAAATTTTCCCGGTGCTTTCTCGTATAGCGAGTCCACTACGTGCAAAACCGAGTCGAGCAACGCGTTAAACGCCGACGCGTCGCTTTCTTTTAACCGTGCCAATTCTTGGCTGTGCGGCATATAATGATCTTTGATGATTTTATTTTTAATGGGCACGTTTACAGCCATTTCCATTGTATCTAAACGGCCTTGGGTATAGACATTTCCGTGGACGATATAAAATTGCGAACCATCGGATTTCTTTTGCGGGTTTTCGTCATCTCCCCGCCTTGGCGCGGCTAGGGCTCCTTTCTTGTGAAAGCGGTTTTCCTTGAACTCGGGCATCAAATCCATATCGCGGCGGCCGCTGCCAATTTGCGCTCCCGCGGGGGCGTTACGCGAATCTTGTGCGCCGCCTTGAATCATAAAGTTTTTGATTACCCGATGAAACAACGTGCCGTTAAAATATCCCTGATTAATCAGTTTCAGGTAATGGTTGCTGTGGGTGGGCGTGTCTTCATACAAAACGGCTTTCATGGTGCCGTAATTGGTTTCAATCACAATGGTTGGGTATTTCGATTGGGCGTTTGTGAAAACAGCACAAATCAGGAAAATGGATAATAAAATGTATTTTTTCATCATTCAAATTTTTTAAGAAACTCTTTTGAATTTTTTATGTATTGTTTTTTAGTCATTTTTTGATGGATTTGGACTTTCGTTTCGCATCAAATAGCGGGCTACTTGAAAGAAAGGAAAGTTCAAAGGTGCAAAAAAGGGCAAAAAACAACATAAAAGATACATGTAAAAACGTTATTCGCAAAATTCAAAACAGTTTCTAAGATTCAAAATAAAAAAGCATTTTTTCGCCGCATGCTAATTTGGCGCGCGTTTATACAAGTATATCGCGATGGCGATAAAAACAATATTCGGAATCCACGCCGCCACCATCGGGCTCATATTGCCTTTCACGGCAAATGTGGAACTGATGGTCATGAACAGAATATACGCCATGCTCAACAGTAGGCCGATACCGATGTTCAACCCCATACCGCCTTTCACTTTTCGGGCAGAAATGGAGGCGCCGATAAGCGTGAGGATAAACGCCGAAAATACGGAAGCAATCCGGTTGTGATACTCAATTTGAAACCCTTGTATATTGCCCATTCCTCGCTCCTTTTGGCTGTTGATGTATTTGCGAAGTTGTGGCGATGTCATCATTTGCTGGTCGGTTTTGGCAATGATAAAATCGTTGGGCACGATATGTAAAATGGTATCCAGCGAAGTGCCGGTGGTAATTTTCTCTTCCATTCCATGGAAATCCCTGATTTGATAATTCTCTATGGTCCAGTGGTAAGCCGAATCGTAGCGAATGGAATTTGCCGTGAGCCGCGAAACCAAATTCAAACTATCGAACCGGTCGATAGAAAAGCTATAACCCGTGTTGCTGCCCATGTCGAAATTCCCGAAATAGACTATGGTTCCTTTATCCACCCTGAATTGAATGTGTTGGTCGCCGGTTTTTTTCTGCCGTGGGTCGATATAGGTGTTTTCAAAATCGATGCGCGATTGGTTTGCCGGCGGAATAATATAACTGCCAAAAACAAACGCGAATAGTGCGATTACCAGTGCCGAAAGCATATAAGGCTTCATCAGGCGCTGGAAGCTGATTCCGTTGGATAGTATGGCGATGATTTCGGAATTATTCGCCATTTTGGACGTGAAAAAAATCACCGCCAAAAACACGAAAAGCGGACTAAAAAGGTTGGTATAGTAGGGGATAAAGTTCAAATAATAATCAAAAAGTATCTCGTTTAACGAGGCGGCGTTAGTGATGAATTTATCTACTTTTTCGTTGATATCAAACACCACGGCAATCGAAATAATGAGCGCAATCATAAAAATGTATGTGCCCAAAAATTTCTTTATAATGTAGCGGTCTATCCGTGTCAGTTTAAATAAATCCATCGTTCTTGTCTGTTTACAACCTTCTTGTCACTTTTTCCAACATCATTGGTTTCCACGTGGAGAAATCGCCGGCAATGATGTGCCTGCGTGCTTCTTCCACCAGCCACACGTAAAACGCAAGGTTGTGGATGGAAGCGATTTGCAGCCCCAAAATTTCGTTCACGTTGATAAGGTGGCGCAAATATGCTTTTGTGTAGAGTGTGTCTACAAATGACTCTCCGTCTTCTTCAATGGGCGAAAAATCGTTTTTCCACTTTTCGTTGCGCATGTTTATCACGCCGTTTTTGGTGAAAATCTGTCCGTTGCGACCGTTGCGGGTGGGCATAATGCAATCGAACATATCTACGCCGCGCTCAATGCCTTCCAGTAAGTTTTCGGGTTTGCCAACCCCCATTAAATAACGTGGTTTGTCTTTGGGCAGAATTTCGTTTACGAGCTCCACCATTTCGTACATTTTCTCCGTGGGTTCGCCCACCGCCAAGCCACCAATGGCATTGCCGTCGGCTCCGATTGCCGCTATATTCTCTGCCGCGCGGCGGCGCAAATCGGGATACACACATCCCTGTACAATAGGGAATAGTGCTTGTTGATGTCCGTATGGACACTCGGTTTCATTGAAGCGGGTAATGCAGCGTTGTAGCCATCGTTCAGTGAGTTCGAGCGATTGTTTGGCGTAGTTGTAATCGGCATCGCCGGGCGTGCATTCATCAAAAGCCATTATTATATCGGCGCCAATGGTGCGTTGAATATCCATCACTTTTTCGGGAGTGAAAAAATGTTTGGAACCGTCGATGTGCGAACGAAATTCTGCCCCTTCTTCGTTCAATTTTCGATTTTCGGAAAGAGAAAATACCTGAAAACCACCACTGTCGGTCAGCATCGGCCTTTGCCACCCGGTGAATTTGTGTAAGCCGCCGGCTTGCTCCATAATGCCCATTCCCGGGCGCAGATATAAATGATAGGTGTTGCCTAAAATAATCTGTGCGCCCACATCGTCTCTCAGCTCCGTTAGATGCACGGCTTTCACGCTGCCCACCGTACCCACCGGCATAAACACGGGCGTTTCTATTTGTCCGTGGTCGGTGGTGATTAGCCCCGCACGGGCATTGGAACAGGAATCGGTATGTAGTAATTCAAATTTCAACTGATGCTTTTTGTGTTTAGCTGTTGCTTTTGTTCTTATTCGGATTTTTGCAATCCAACGCCAAATGCCAACAGATAATTTATTTGAGCGCAAAGATAAAGTTTTTGTTACAAGAAACAGAGAATAGGGCATTTAAAAATAGTTAGCGCGAATAAATGGGCATTTATTCCTTGTTTCTGAACAGATGCAAGAATAAAATGTTATTTTTGCACTGCATTTTATTAATCACACTAAAAGACAACATATAATGGCTACCATGCAAAGAAAGCCCGATTGGCTAAAAATTGAACTGCCGCAGGGCAAGCAATATCTCGATATAAAAGAAGTAATAGCGCGCAATAAACTTCACACCATTTGCGTGAGTGGGAAATGTCCGAATCTCTCCGAGTGTTGGGGGCGCGGCACCGCCACGTTTATGATTTTGGGCGAAATTTGTACCCGTTCGTGCAAGTTTTGTGCCACCAAAACCGGAAAGCCTCTTCCCGTGGATTGGGATGAATTGGACAGGCTTGCCGATACCATCTCGAAAATGAACTTAAAACACTGCGTTTTAACCAGTGTGGATAGGGACGATTTGCGTGATTATGGCGCTGAATTTTGGGCCGAAACCATTAAATATGTGAAGAAAAAAAATCCGGGAATCACGCTGGAAACGCTTATCCCCGACTTCTTAGGCATTCCTGAGTTGATCAATAAAGTGATTGACGCCGGGCCCGAAATCATTTCCCACAATATGGAAACCGTGCGCCGGCTCACGCCGTTGGTACGAAGCCGTGCCAAATACGACATTAGTTTAAAGACCATTGGCGTTGTGGCAAAGAGCAACAAGGCCAAACCCAAATCGGGCATTATGGTGGGATTGGGTGAAACTCCGGATGAAGTGTTGGAAACGATGCGCGATTTAAGAGAGGTTGGCTGCCGCGTGCTTACCATTGGACAATACCTGCAACCCACACGCAATCATTTACCGGTGAGCGAATTTGTTTCGTTGGAGCAGTTCAAGGCATACAAAGAAGCCGGTTTGGAAATGGGTTTTGAGTTTGTGGAAAGTGGGCCGCTGGTGCGCTCGTCCTACAGAGCCGAACGGCACGTTTAAAAGATATGATGAAGATACGGGTGGAACTCTAAACAGTTTCTAAGATTCAAAGATAAATTACAAAAAACATATTGCGTATTTCCGTGGTTGTAATTGTTTTTTGCGTATTCTATTTGGTGTTTTTCAATACATAGTCTGAAAGGATATATGGAAGAAGTAAGAATTGATAAATGGCTGTGGGCAGTGCGGATTTTTAAAACCCGTACCATCGCGGCAGACGCGTGCAAAAAAGGGCGTGTGATGATTGATAATGTAACGATAAAACCATCGAGGATGATTCGTGTGGGCGATGTCATTCAGGTGCGCAAACCGCCGGTTACATTTTCGTTCAAAGTTCTTGCTTTGGCCGATAAACGGATGGGCGCCAAACTGGTTCCGGAATTTATGGAAAACGTAACGCCCCCCGAACAATATGAAATTTTGGAATTAAACAAAATCAGCGGATTTGTCGATAGGCAGCGTGGCACAGGGCGCCCCACCAAAAAAGAGCGCCGGGATTTGGAGCAATTCACCGAAACATTTGATTTTGATGAGTTTGATTGGGATGAATAGTCTGCGCAGCCTATTTGTCCACCATTAATTTCTTGCTCGCCTTGTCATACCACGGCACCACCGAAATGGTGTTTTGCTGAAAACAAAAGGCGGCATCGCCTTCGGCGTTGTTGCGGACGAGTCGTTTGTAATGGTCGGATGATTTTACAAAATCCAACGGGTTTTCTTTGGCCAAACGCCATAAATCCAATGCCATCCTCACGGTATCCGACTCGAAAACCACATCTCTTTCCTCCATCAACTTGTCAACAAAAGCGCCGCCAAACAGCGTGTCTTCGATATTTACGTGGTTGTTCCACCCGGCACACAAAACCACCGTTCTTTCGCCAATTTGCAAACATTTTTCCATCAATGCGCTTATGTTGGAAAATGCGCCCACAAACAAATGCGATGCATCTCTCGCGACGTCTATGGCTTGTGTACCGTTGGTGGTGGTAAAAACGATGTCTTTCCCCGAAACGCTTTCGCGGGTGTAATCGAACGGTGAATTGCCAAAGTCGGCAAAATCCATTTTTCGTGCATTTCGCTCGGCGCCTACCAAAAAACCACCTGCTTTATAGCGCTTGGCCTCATTCACACCTGCCACGGGAATAATGGCCGAGGCACCGTTGGCCAACGCCATACACATGGTGGTGGAAGCGCGAAAAATATCCACCACGATAACCGTATCGTTTTCTTTGGCGCAAAACGGATAAAGAGCGGGGGAGAGACAAATATCAATGAGCATATTACGAGGGTTTTCCACAAAATTACAAAAACAAAGTGGTTTTTTTCGTATCTTTCGGGCAAATTAAACCCGTGCAAAGATGAATCTTGCTCATTTAAAATCCGATAATTTTTTCCTTCTCGCCGGCCCTTGCGCCATCGAAGGCGAAGAAATGGCAATGCACATTGCCGAAACTATAAAACACATCACCGATAAACTGGGCATTCCGTATGTTTTTAAAGGCTCTTATCGAAAAGCCAACCGCTCGCGTGTGGACTCTTTCACCGGAATAGGCGACGAAAAAGCGCTCAACATTTTGCAAAAAGTGGGACAAACATTTGGCGTGCCCACCGTTACCGATATTCACGAAACGCACGAAGCCGCGTTGGCGGCCGAATACGTAGATGTGCTGCAAATTCCGGCGTTCCTTTGCCGACAAACCGAATTATTGATAGCAGCCGCAAAAACCGGGAAAACGGTGAACATCAAAAAAGGGCAATTTCTTTCGGCGGAAGCTATGCGCTTTGCGGCGCAAAAGGTGGTGGATTGTGGCAATCCCAACGTGATGCTCACCGAACGGGGAACCACTTTCGGTTATGGCGATTTGGTGGTGGATTTTCGCGGAATTCCCACGATGCGTCAATTCGGTTTTCCCGTGGTAATGGACATTACGCACAGTTTGCAACAACCCAATCAAGCATCGGGCGTGACGGGGGGGCAGCCGCAATTAATCGAAACCATCGCAAAAGCGGCTATCGCCGTTGGCGCCGACGGGTTATTTATTGAAACCCATCCCGATCCGCAAAACGCCAAATCCGACGGGGCGAATATGTTGCCGTTGGATCAGTTGGAAAATCTGCTCACCAAACTTGTCAGAATTAAAGAAGCCGTAAGATGAAAATTACCGATTACCGCGTCGTTCTCGCTTCCAATTCGCCGCGGCGAAAAGAATTGCTTTCGGGAATTGATATTGAATATGAGATAAAAACGCTTCCCGATATCGACGAATCCTTTCCCGATGATTTGCCCAAAGAACAAATTGCCGAGTTTCTCGCGCAGAAGAAAGCAGCGGCTTACGCCGGAATGTTATCGGATAACACCTTGCTCATTACTGCCGACACGGTGGTGATTTTAAACGATGAAGTTTTAGGAAAACCCATTGACAAAGCCGACGCGAAACAAATGCTCAAAAAACTTTCGGGCAATACGCATCGCGTCATCACGGGCGTTTGCCTCACATCAAAAGAAAAGCAGGTACGCTTTTCCGATACGGCATTGGTAACATTCGGCCAATTGTCAGATGAAGAAATAGATTATTACGTGGAAAAATACAATCCCCGCGACAAAGCCGGCGCCTACGGCGTGCAGGAATGGATTGGTTATGTGGCGGTTGAAAAGATTGAAGGTTCTTATTTTAATGTGATGGGGTTGCCGATTTACAAAGTGTATCAGGCGTTGAAGAAGAATTTTGGATTGACCTAAGATTTATTTGTTTCTTATTTTCAATATCTCAAAACAACCAAAATTGCCATCACACATAAACTGCTCGATATCATCAAAATAGTCAACTAACAAGTTGGCTATTTCCTTTGTTTTTAGATTACCTGCTCGTATCCAAATTATTTTAGGAGGAAATCCATATAGGGAATTTAAATCATTAAAATCTGCATCCTGCGTTACAATTGTAAAATTATTTTCTTTAGCATATTCCCAGATTTCAATATCTGATGCATTCGTAAGTTCTTCATATTTAACACATGTAGAGCCTTTGAATATATCCGGAATGAATTTCAATATCTTATGGGATATGTTTTGGTCGAATAGAATTTTCATACCGCTATTTGATATGTTTTATTCTCTTTGTCGGCCGCGTAACTCAATGCCGCATAGATGTCATTCTCGGTTAACTCATCAAAATCATCCAAAATATCGGAAATAGACATTCCGGAAGCGAGCCAACCCAAAATATCACCCACGGTAATTCTCATTCCCCTTATGGTGGGTTTACCGCCTCGTTTGCCTGGTTCAATGGTTATTATCTCTTTATAGTTCATCCTATTGATTTTTGATGCAAGTTATATCTTTTTTATTAATCTGCAAAATATTCTTTCATTTGAAAATGAAGACAATATAAAAATATGCCCCATAGCTCTGTGGCTGCAAACAAAAATATTTTATCTTTGCAAATCGTAATTTAAAATTTAAAATCGTAATTCAAACGATGCTTACAGTAGAAAAAATTGGCGGAACATCCATGTCTCAATTTCAGGATGTGCTGCAAAACATCATAAAAGGAAACAGAAAAGGCGATGAGTTTTACAATCGGATATTTGTTGTTTCTGCGTACAACAACGTGACCAATTGGTTGTTGGAACACAAAAAAACCGGCGAGCCGGGCATTTACAACAAGTTCTTAAACGGAGAAGATTACAGCAGCGCGCTTGACTCTTTTGTGCAACGGTTATTGCTCATCAACGATGGATTTGCTGATATTGGCCTCGATTTAAAAGAGGCGCGCGATTTCATTCGTTTCCGTGTCGACCAATCCAAAACATTGCTTTACAGCTTGGGAAAAGTGCTCGCTTCGGGATATGTGAATATGGCTGACATTCATTTGGCCGCGCGCGAAATTTTGGCTTCCATCGGCGAAGCGCATTCGGGTTGGAATTCGGCGAATATACTGAACAATAATGGCATAAATGCCCGATTTATCGACCTGTGCGGATTCAACGACAATGAGCCATTGACCATCGACCAACGAATTCATCGCGAGTTCGACGGGGTGGATTTCAGTAATGTTGTCTGCGTGGCTACCGGATACACCAAAGGAACAGAGGGGATTATGCGCGCTTTCGACCGCGGATATTCCGAAGTTACGTTCAGTAAAATTGCCGTGGAAGTCAACGCGGATGAAGCGGTGATTCACAAAGAATACCATCTTTCCAGCGCCGACCCAAAAATTGTGGGTGTGGAAAACAGCATCCCTGTGGGCCACACCAATTACATCATTGCCGACCAGCTGGCCGATATTGGTATGGAAGCCATTCACCCCAAAGCGTCTAAACCGCTTGAGTTGGCGGGAATCAACATCCGCATTAAAAATACGTTTGAACCCGAGCATCCGGGAACGCTCATTTCTAGGGATTATGTGTCGCCGGAACCACGTGTGGAGATTGTTTCGGGATCCAGAAAAGTCATTGCCATTGAAATTCACGACCCGATGATGGTGGGTGAAGTAGGCTATGACGCGCGCGTGATGCAGTATTTTCAAAAATTCAATGTCAGCTACATTCTCAAATCAACCAATGCCAACTCCATCACCATGGTGGTGTGGGATGACGACAGGTCGCACGAACTGATAAAAATGCTCAAGGATGTATTTTATCAGGTGGCGGTGGTTCCAGCGGCCATTGTTTGTGCGATGGGAACCAATATCGCGATGCCCGGTTTCCTATATCGCTCGGCAAAAGCCTTGTACGAAAAAGGCATCAACGTAGAAAGCTTTGCTCAATCGCTCATGCAGGTGAATATGCAGTTTGTTGTTTCACGCGAACAGTATGAAGAAGCGGTGGTAGCGTTGAATGAGGAATTGTGTAATGTGTAGTTAAATAAACATAAATAAATCCTCCCAATAGTGAAGGATTTATTTTTAAATATTTACTTTGTATTTCAAAGTACTTTTTAATATGAAGAATAACGAAGCACTACAAACCGTACAAGAGATACGGAATTTAATGGAGAGGTCGAGTAAGTTTCTCTTTTTCAGCGGAATATCCACTATTTTGATCGGGATTTACGCTTTGGCTGGCGCATTTTTGGCGCGAAGGATTTTGACACCGGTTAAAACGATACCCAGCGAATACTCGGCGCCCGAATGGCTGTTTCTCGCGCCAAAACTTATTGGTGTGGCGCTTATTGTGCTGGCGCTGGCAGTGGCGACGGTGTTTTTGTTCTCGTTTAGAAAAGCGAAAAGAATGAATCAGCCGTTTTTTAACAAGTTGACTTATCGAACCATAACCAATCTCTTATTGCCGTTGGTAACCGGTGGGATTTTTTGCATTGCCCTGTTGTTTAACGGTTATGTGGCAATTATAGCGCCTGCCCTGTTGCTTTTTTACGGCATTTCGCTCATTAATGTTTCCAAATTCACCTATGGAAGCACTTTCTGGCTCGGTTGTGGCGAATTGGTTTTGGGGATATGCTGCGCGTTTATGCCGGGCAAGGGCTTGTTGTTTTGGACATTGGGCTTCGGCGTTTTGCATATCTTTTATGGAATCTATTTCTATTGGAAAATCGAAAGAAAAGAAAAACTGTCGTGAAAGAATATCTCGAAGATATCAACAAGGCGTTCGAAAGCAAAGTGCGGCTGGGGATTATGTCAATGCTGATGGTAAACGATGAAGTCGATTTTTCTACCTTCAAAGAGTTGCTGGGCTTGACCGACGGCAACTTGGCAAGCCACATAAAGGCGCTGGAAGCGTTGGAATATATTGAAGTGAAAAAACAATTTGTAAAACGAAAACCCAAAACTACTTACAGAAAAACCAAGAAAGGCGAAGCATCTTTTCGCAGCCATTTACAAGCGCTGGAGGCTTTTCTCAATAATAATCTATTCTAATTTTACAAGACTAATATGGAAACAAATGTTACACAAAATCAGCCGCAACTACCGCATTGGCGCGGTTTTACCGAGCGGCATTCCACCACCATTAAAGTAATTGTGGTGGGAATACTTACCCTTTTGTTACTGATTCCTTTGGGAATGATCAGAAGCCTTATTTTTGAGCGGCAGAGCACGCAAAGAAACGCTATTAACGAAATCACATCCAAATGGAGTGGTGAACAAATTATTACTGGACCCTGCATTGTGATTCCTTATGTGCAGCAAATATCCACGAATAACGTAACGGAGGTGGTGAAGAAAAACCTTCTTCTGTTTCCCGAAACGCTAAATGTGAACGGCAACGTATCGGTGGAAAAACGAAAAAGAGGCATTTATGACGCGTCGGTATATAAATCGGATATGGTGTTTTCCGGCGAATTCAATTTGGAAGAAGTGCAAAAAAGCGGCATAAAGCCCCAGGATATGCAATTGAGCGAAGCGCGGCTTATGATGGGCATTTCCGATTTAAAGGGAATTCGTGAAGGCGTATCTATACAAATTGGAAGCGAAAACCTGAATGTGGAGCCGGGTATTCCGGTAGAAAACATTCCTTCGGCCGGTAGTCCCGAACAAATGTATTTCTTTGATGAAGAGCACAATATTGCATCTCCGAGCGTTGTAGGTGGAATTTTTAACGCGGGATTAAACGCTGCCATGGATTCGGTATTACCCGATGCGGCGATGCCCGAAAAATTGCCTTTCAACCTGTCGCTTTTTCTGAATGGCTCGCAAGGATTGTTTGTTGCGCCCATTGGAAAAACCACCAATATGCAACTCAAATCCAATTGGGCAACGCCCAGTTTCGGTGGAGAGTTTTTGCCCGAAACACGCGAAGTTTCCGAAAACGGTTTTTCGGCATCGTGGAAGGTGTTGGATTTAAACCGCAGTTTTGGGCAAACCGTTCAATCTGATAATTCTACGGCCATCGCTAAAATTTCATCCTCCGTTTTCGGGGTAAAATTCATTCAGGCAGTGAATCAATACCAGCAAAATTTGCGCAGCGTGAAATACGCCATTCTCATTATTCTACTTACGTTTGTGGTGGTATTTTTTATTGAATTGATCAAGAAAAAATCGGTGAATCCGTTTCAATATTTATTGGTGGGGTTGGCGTTGGTGCTTTTCTATTCGTTGCTGCTTTCGATGTCGGAAGTGTGGGGATTTAACCTTGCCTACGCGGTTGCCGCCCTTATGACCACCAGTTTAATTACGCTGCATATGTCCAGCATCTTGAAAAACCGCCAACAAGGAATGTTGATTGGCGCGCTGTTGGCGTTTCTTTATTTGTTTGTGTTTATTCTCATTCAAATGGAAAGTTTCGCGCTGCTCGTCGGCAGTTTAGGATTATTTGCCATTTTGGCGGTGATTATGTATTATTCCAAGAAGATAAGATTTTAGCATATTGTAGTGGCGCGGTCGATTTAAGTACCGTAGGGACGGTATTATGGTGGCAAAAAGTTCAAATTTGAATAATATAGCTGCGTAGCTGCGATATAATGAGTTCAAAAAAAATGAAAAGCATCGACAGGTTACAGTCCTGCCGATGCTTTTTTTAATCCTACGCTTTCTCCAATTCCACCGTAAAGTGCCGCATAATAGGCTCTTCGTGAACAATTTTGTAACCTTTGGTTATTGTTTCACGACGGTCGAAAACGTTTTTCAATGCCACCGCAATTACATCCATATGGTTGTTGGTGTACGTTCTGCGAGGAATAGCAAGACGAAGCAGTTCCAGTTTCGGATAACGGTTTTCGTGTGTTACCGGATCACGGTCGGCAAGCAGCGCACCCACTTCCACACCACGAATTCCGGCTTCCAAATAGAGTTCTATAGCCAGTGTTTGGGCGATAAACTCTTCCTTCGGAACGTTAGTCAGCACACGCTTCGCGTCCACAAAAATGGCGTGTCCACCGGCGGGACGTTGATACGGAATGCCAAATTCATCCAAACGGCTTCCCAAATATGCTATTTGTTTGATGCGTGTTTCCAAATAATCGAACTCGGTTCCTTCGTCCAAACCAACGGCAAGCGCGTTCATATCTCTGCCGCTCATGCCGCCATAGGTAACAAAACCTTCATTCATGATACAAAATTTCTTACACTTTTTCCAAAGCGCTTCCGATTTAAACGCCACAAAGCCGCCCATATTCACAATGGCGTCTTTTTTTGATGACATCGTCATAATATCGGCATACGAAAACATCTCTTTCACAATTTCCTTGATGCTTTTGTCGGCGTAGCCTTCTTCGCGCGTCTTAATGAAATAGGCGTTTTCGGCAAATCGGGCGGAGTCTATTTGCATCGGCACGCCGTATTTGCGACAAACCTCGGCGGTTTCGCGAATGTTTTTCATCGAAACCGGCTGTCCGCCGGCCGTGTTGTTGGTGGCTGTAAGCACAACCGCGGGAATTTTTTCTTTCGGATATTTTTTAAGCGCGGCTTCCAATTTCGCGATATCGATATTCCCTTTAAACGGGATTTCCACCTGCGTATCGGCTGCTTCGTCGATGGTGCAGTCCAGAGCCGTTGCACGGCGAAACTCGATATGCCCTTTCGTGGTGTCGAAATGTGAGTTTCCGGGCAGCACATCACCGTCTTTAATGATGGTTGAATAAAGGATGTTTTCCGCGGCGCGTCCTTGGTGCGAAGGCAGAAAATAATCGAAGCCCAAAATATCCTTGATGGCATTTTTCATGTTGTAATACGAACGTGACCCGGCGTAGCTTTCGTCGCCCAGCATCATTGCCGACCATTGTTCGTCGCTCATGGCGCCTGTGCCGGAGTCGGTTAATAAATCGATAAAAACGTGATCGCTTTTTAGAGCGAAAAGGTTGTATTTGGCTTCTTTAATCCACTGTTCGCGTTCTTCGCGTGTACTTCTTTTTATTGTCTCTACCATTTTTATGCGGTAGGACTCTGCAAATGGTAATTCCATAATTTTTTTGTTTTTCGTCGAGACGGTGCGCACCGTCTTTACAGATTATGAGATAAATAGACTGCAAACGTTATGTCTGAAATCTGAATAAATAAAGAAATAAAGGCGTGATTATGCATAATGAATTATTCATTTATACATTTATTTGTAGTGGTAGCCATCGCGGCGTTTAATGTGGATATATTGTAGTTTTCGAGGCATTTCAGTGATTTTTTCAAAAGCAAATATATACATAATTATTGAGAAAAAACACCATAAACACATCAAATGAATTTCAATATGTAAATTGTTTGAGATTGTTCGGCATCTGAATAGTGCACTTCGATGTCGAAAACGTACGTTTGGGTATCTTTTTGATAGCTGAGCGAACCGTCACGTCCTATCTTTGCAAGAACAAACAACGATTAGTGATAATTATTTATTAACAAATTAAACTTTAGAAAAAATGAAAAAATTATTTTTACTATGTATGTCAGTTTTGATGACAACAGGATTAACAACAACAGTGAATGCTCAATCGATATCGTACGGAGCAAAAGCTGAAATGAATATGTCTAACTTTTTGCTCACCGATTTGGATGCTCAAAAAAGTACGATGAAAGTAGGTCCTACTTTGGGCGGATTTGTAAAATTTGATGTAACAGAGAATTTCGCCATTCAACCCGAACTAAACTTTTTCTACCGTCAATCCAAAATGGAATTCGGTCCCAAAGAGGACACTTTCAAACAATGGGGAATGCAACTTCCGGTTTACGCGTTAGGACAAACAGCCCTTGGAAATGGTAAATTCTACGGTGGAGTAGGACCTTACGTTGGACTTGGTTTCGATGCTCGTTACGATGAGGCCGATGTGAATTTGTACGACGAAGTTGCCGGAGTAACACCAATGAACCGCTGGGATTTTGGTTTGGGCGCCTTGATAGGTTACGAGTTTAACAACGGTGTACAATTGAATGCCGGATATCAATTCGGTTTTGTAAACCAATTAGACGCGTTGAAAGACGACCACAAAATGCGCAATCAGGTAGTGAGCGTAGGTGTAGGATACCGCTTCTAAACTGTCGGCAATTGTTCGGCAAGCGATTATTGCCCTTCGGTATCGAAAATGTACGTTTGGGTATCTTTTTGATAATTGAGCAAGCCGTTGTGCCATACCTTTGCAACATCAAACAACGATTAGCAAGAATTATTTATTAACAATTTAAATTTTAGAAAAGATGAAAAAAGTATTTTTAGTTTTTATGTCAGTATTGATGACAACGGGATTAACAACAACAGTGAATGCACAATCGGTATCTTATGGAGCAAAAGCCGAAATGAATATGTCTAACTTTTTGCTCACCGATTTGGATGATCAAACAAGCACGATGAAAGTAGGTCCCACTTTGGGCGGATTTGTAAAATTTGACGTAACAGAGAATTTCGCCATTCAACCCGAACTAAACTTCTTCTACCGTCAGTCCAAAATGGAATTCGGTACTAAAGAAGACACTTTCAAACAATGGGGAATGCAACTTCCGGTTTACGCGTTGGGACAAACAACCCTTGGAAATGGTGAATTCTACGGTGGAGTAGGACCTTACGTTGGACTTGGTTTCGATGCTCGTTACGATGAAGCCGATGTGAATTTGTACGACGAAGTTGCCGGAGTAACACCAATGAACCGTTGGGATTTTGGTATGGGCGCCTTGGTAGGTTACGAGTTTAACAACGGTGTACAATTGAATGCCGGATATCAATTCGGTTTTGTAAATCAATTAGACGCGTTGAAAGACGATCATAAAATGCGCAATCAGGTAGTAAGCATAGGCGTAGGATATCGCTTCTAAACTACCGGCAAGAAATTTGCGCACCGATAAAGAGATTGCTTCAATCTTTATTGCTTTGTGAAACTGAAAAAGTATTTCAGACTTTTGGTTAGAGAGTAAATAGATAGAAGATGTGAACAAGCCAGGAGTGGCACAAGCGTTGATTGAGGCAATCTCCTCGAATAAACATCTCTTTAATCCGGCAACCCGGTGAAATGCCCTGAAGTTTTCGGCGCAGTTTGCCGGGTTCGCTGTTTTTAATATCGCCGATTATCGCACGATAACACGATGCGAAACAACGGCATAACGATTTTTTTGTTACATTTGTTGGGAATATGCTTTCCCGAAAAACGTTTTTTATGAATTCCATTTTACGAAAAAAGCAGTCGTTTTTTTTGGGTTACGACAAAAAAACGGCAATTACGGCGGCAATTGTTATTAGTTTTATTCTGGCGTGTGTGATGCTGGCATCGTCGTTTTACGCCATTTCTTTAGGACAGAACAGCTACCTGAAAGTGGTCGATTTAATTTCGATAGAATCCATTATTACGCTGCTTCTGAACACACTTATTCTTTATTTTCTTTTCAGGCTGCAGTTTTGGACAATCCGGCGTTTTAAAGACAACCGTTACAAAATGTGGCTTACGTTGATTGCACTTTTCCTGCTGGTTGCGCCGCTCACACCGCTGTTGTCGCGATTTCAGACCTGGTGGTTCAAGAGTGAAGTTTCGGGAAACATTTATTCTACCCTTCAATACGTGAAGGATTTAACCGTTCTCATCATCTCGTTTTTGTTCACGGCGCTCATTTATCTTATCAATCAAAATCAGAGCAAAGTAACCGAAAACCAAAGTTTGGTGATAGAAAATTTGCAGAACCGATACAACGCGCTAAAAAACCAAACCGATCCGCATTTTCTTTTCAATTCCCTCAATACCCTTAACGGGTTGATTGGCTACGACAACGAGCGCGCCCACGAATACGTGGAACAGCTTTCGGCGGTATTTCGTTACACGATGCAAGACCGAACTATCCTGAAAGTCGCCGATGAGATACAGTTTGTGGAATCGTATATTTATCTAATGAAAATACGCTACAACGACGGGCTGCACGTGCATATCAAACACGATGGGCTATACACCGATAATTACATTATTCCGTTCGGATTGCAGATTTTGGTGGAAAACGCCATCAAACACAATGTGATAAGCCGAAAAGAACCATTGTGTATCGTGATTGAAGCTACAGAAAACAATACGCTGCGCGTAGAAAACAACATTCAACCCAAACAGGGCGAAAAAAATGTAAGCGGATTGGGACTTGCCAATTTAAACGAACGCTACAGGCTGATGTTCGGCAAAGAAATCGAAATACACGCCGATGATAGAACTTTTTCGGTGGAAATTCCGCTTATTGACCCGCAAACCGTGAAAAGTCAGCAGTTAATTAGTTGATAATCCATATTCCATACCATATTTTATGAAAGCTGTAATTGTAGAAGACGAATTTGTTGCCGCACAAAATCTGGAGCGGCTCTTAAAGAGCGCTAACGAAAATATTACCGTTATCGCGGTGCTGCAAAGCGTGAGCGAAAGCGTGGAATGGTTTTCGCACAATCCGCATCCCGATGTGGTGTTTATGGATATTCACCTGGCGGATGGCGATTCGTTTGGCATTTTTGAAAAAACAGATATCAACTGCCCGATTATTTTCACTACTGCTTACGACGAATATGCCCTAAAGGCTTTCGATGTAAACAGTGTGGATTACCTGCTGAAACCTATCACCAGAAAAGGATTGGAAAGGGCATTGGATAAACTTTCGCACGTTTCGTTTCCCGATAACAACACCGAAAAAGTAACGCAAGTAGTAGAATCCATTCGCGAAGCGAAAAGTCCTTACAAAAAGCATTTTCTTATTCCGTACAAAGACAAGCTCATTCCCGTAAGCGCCGATGATATCGCGTTTGTTTATTCCGAGTTTAAGATGGCGAAAATCACCTGTTTCAACGGGCAGACCTATTCTATGGACGTTTCTTTGGATGAGCTGCTGCGCCAGTTAAATCCCGCACATTTCTTTCGGGCAAACCGTCAATATATCGTGTCGCACCGTTCCGTAACCGATTTGGCCATTTGGTTTGGCGGAAAACTATCGGTAAACCTTTCCGTGTCAACACCCGAGCGAATTATCGTTAGCCGCGCCCGTGCCGGAGAATTTAAAGATTGGTTTATGGAAAATGAGCAGTAGGAAAATTTGTTCCTTTAACCGAAAATTTAATACAAGAAATTCTTATTGATTGGATAAATAAGCTCTAAATATCATATCCAATCCTCCTATTTCCCTTCGCCAAGGGGGAATTGGGAGCTTCCCCTGTTCGCGCGCTTTTGCAAAGCGTGTGTGTCGTAGACATATATTTTACCCCTTTCCACCTTTTTCCAATTGATTCCTCAAAACTTCGTTCCGCCTTTTTGTCGTTTCGGTATCCATTACGTACGCTTCGGTCACTTTTCGGCGCATAACCGTTCTGTAAGCCTGTACCTTTGCAGTCGAATTTCTTACAGACAGAATAATTTACAACGAAACAGTAACGACAATGAAAAGAGTACAAAAAATGAACGAAAGAAAAATTTCCATCGCCTGTTTATTGGCGGTGTTTCTGCTGCCGATTGCACCCGCATTTGCGCAGCAGACGCTTACGTTGGAAGAGTGCCGCGCAATGGCGTTGGAGCACAACAAGAAAATCAGAATGGCGCAGGAAGACGCGCAAATTGCCGCTTTGCAAAAGAAAACAGCTAACGCCAATTACTTTCCCAAAGTGACTTTAAACGGTGGATATCTGCGCACTGGCAAAGCATTGAAACCGTTGGAAAACGATTTGTTTTTGCCCATCGTGCCATTTAACACCATCGACCCGCAGACCGGAAAATTCAATCCGCAAGCGTTGCAAGACCCTGCTACGGCGATGAATACGCTGGTAATGAATCCGCAAACAGGTGCGCCTATGACGGACGCTGCCGGAAATCCGGTGTTTAAAAACTATGCGATGCTTCCTGCGGACAAGCTGGTGTTCGATAATCCGAACAAATATTTTGCCCGCCTAAGCGTGAATCAGCCGCTTTTTACCGGTTTCAAAATAACGGAAGCCAACAATATCGCCAAACACGCCGAGAATATCGCGAATCAAAACGTGTTGCTGAGCAAAGCCGAAATTATCAATAAAACCGATGAGGCTTATTGGCGCGTGGTTTCGCTGCAAGAAAAAGTGAAGCTGGCAAAAGCCTACGAAACGCTGCTCGACAGATTGGTTATCGATTTGGAAAATATTTACGCCGAAGGAATTATCACACGAAACGATGTGCTGAAAGCGAAAGTAAAACAAAACGAAGCCAAATTGAAATCGCTGAAAGCCGATAACGGACTGGAACTTTCGAAAATGGCGCTGGCTCAAATTATCAGCGTGAACAGCAAAGATATTGTTGTTCCCGAACAAACGGTGGATGAATCCGCGACGCTGGTGGGAATAAATTCGGACTTTTCCGCGGAAAACCGTGCCGAGATTTCGATGCTTAAGGAAAAAGTCGCCATTATGGAATCGAGCAAAAACATAGAGCGTTCCAAATTTATGCCCGACATTCTGCTCACCGGCGGATACGGTTGGATGAATCCCAATCCTTACAACGGTTTGAGAAGCGAATTTGGCGGCGATTGGAGCGTGGGTGTGGTGGTTTCTATGCCCATATTTACCTGGGGCGAGCGCAAAAGCAAGCTGAATGCCGCCAAAGTGAAACAACAGCGCGCTCAAATCGAATTGGACGAAGCCCGTGAAATGATTGATCTGCAAATTCGTCAAAATCAATTTAAATATACCGAATCGGTTAAGAAAGTAGAAATGACCAAGCTTTCCAAAGAGCAAGCCGAAGAAAATATGCGCACCGCCGAAGAAAATATGCTCGAAGGCAGAACACGCCTCAGTGAATTGCTGGAAGCGCAAGTGCAATGGGAGAGCGCTTCGTCGGACTACATCGATGCTCTTATAGAAGTAAAAATAACCTTGTCGGAATTGGAAAAATCAACCGGAGAAATATACAAACACCTCCCCTAACCCCTCCAATAGAGGGGAATATGGAGGAAATTATTCAACCAAAAGATAAAAATTCACGCCCCAACGGGGCTGTCTTAAAAGCATTGATGTCTTTTCTTTTTGTCATTTTGAACGCAGTGAAAAATCTATTTTGTCATCAATTATAGATACTTCATTCCGCTAAAGCTCCATTCAGTATGACAATTTGATAGTAGATTTTACTTTTGAGACAACCCCCAGGTGGGGTTTAAAATCAACAATATGAGACTTACAAACAACATCACTTACGCAACCTGCCTGCTTGCTTTGTTGGTGAGCGGATGCAGCAAAAATTCGGACGCGAATGCCGAAACCGAGCCCACAGCGGTAAAAGTTACCGTTGCCAAAGCCGTAGAAAAAGAATACACGCCGCTGCTTCATTTCAGCGGAACCGCTGAAGCCAACAAAGAAGTAAACCTCGGTTCTGCCATACCCGGACGTGTGGAAAAAATAAATTACTCGAAAGGCAGTTTTGTGCCAAAAGGCGCCGTTATCGCCGAATTGTCCGACGAAATGCTTATTCAGGCACAAATTGAATTGACTGCCGTTCAGAAAGATTACGAACGCATCAGCCGGCTGAAAGAAAAAGGAAGCATCGCCATTATGGATTACGATCACATCAAAGCCAAATACGAAGCGACGCAAACTAAAGTTAATATGCTGAAAAAGAACACATCCATTACCGCGCCTTTTGGCGGCGTTTTGGTGGATATTATGGTAAACGAAGGCGAAAACTACTCGTTTGTGCCTTCCGTTAGCGCCGATTTGAAAATGAAAAGCGGCGTTGCCACGCTTATGCAGCTTAATCCGCTGAAAGTGAAGATAGAAGTGAACGAAAAAGAACTCAATTCCATTGAAAAAGGACAATCGGTAGAACTCAATTTCGATGCATATCCCGAGGAAAATATTTCGGGAAAAATCGCCGATATTTCGCCTATTCTTTCGCCACTCACCCGCACCTCAACCATTGAGGTAACAATTCCCAACAACGGAACACGGTTGAAACCCGGTATGTTTTGCCGCACTGCCATAGAATTGCCGCGCCAAACCGGAATTTTCGTTCCCATAAACGCGCTGTATCGTCAGCCGGGCACCGGAGAAGAGTATCTTTTCGTGGTAAACGGAAACAATACCGTAACCCGCACTCAAGTAGCTCGTGGCGAATCGCTTAACAATCTTGTACGCATTCCCGAAATCGACGCGAACACAGTAGTTGTTATCGATGGAAAAAACAAGTTGGACGAAGGAATGAGTGTGGAAGTAGTAGAGTAGTTAGTAGTTTATAGTTCAAAGTTTAAGGTTAACCGTAGAGACGTGGCACGCCGCGTCTCTACTACGCACCCCAAATAAATAAAAAGAAACAGATGAAATTACCAGAAATAGGCGTAAAAAGACCGATGGCAACCGCTATGGTTTTTGTCGCCATCCTTTTAATAGGAGTGGTTTCGCTAAAAATGCTGCCACTCGACTTAATGCCCGAAATGGAGTTCCCTTCCGTAACCGTTATCACCGTATATCCCGGCGCGTCGGCGAATGAAGTGGAAGAACAGGTGACCAAAGTAATGGAAACGGTACTTTCGGGAGTTGAACACCTGAAAGAGATAAAATCGACATCGAAAGAAAACGTGTCGTTTATTCAATTGAGTTACAACTGGGGAAGCGATATCACCTCAGCAGCCAACAATGCCCGCGATATTATCGAGCTGGCAAAAGGACGGCTTCCGAGTTCGGCGCGACAACCCATTATCTACAAAATTAACTCTTCGATGATGCCCGTTTTGGCGTACGCGATAAATGCCGAAGCCAATTACAACGGAATCGAACACATTGTGGAAGACAACATTGCCGCGGAGCTGCGCAAAGTGGACGGGGTAGGAACCGTGGTGTATCTCGGTCAGCCCGAACGCGAAATAAAAGTGAACGTAAATCCGCAGCAGCTTGCCGCTTACGGTTTGTCCACTTCACAAATATCCACGATGCTCAAAGGTAGCAACATCACCGTTCCTGCCGGAAACATCAATATGGGCGTTTACGATTTTTCGGTGCGTGTGCCCGGAAAATTCGAAACGGTGGAAGAGATAGAAAACACCGTACTCAAATCCTTTCACGGACAGGTTGTGCGCCTGAAAGACGTTGCCCGCGTGGAAGATACTTTTATGGAAAAAGAGTCGTTTGCCCGCAACCCGTGGGGCGAAGGCGTGGCGATGATGGTTCAAAAACAATCGGGAAGCAACACGGTGGAAGTCGTGAAATCGGTACGCGAAAAAATGGAAGAAATTCAAAAAACTCTTCCTGCCGATATTAAAATCCACGAAATCATCAGTACCGATGAAATTGTTACCAACTCGGTAAACAACCTCACATCGTCCATTTGGTACGCCCTTATTTTCGTAACGCTGGTGGTGCTGATGTTTTTACGCGAATGGAAATCGAGTCTGATTGTCTTCATCACAATGCCCGTGTCGCTTATCAGCGCGTTTATCGCAATGTACGTGATGGGTTACACCATCAATATTTTCTCGCTGATGGCGCTGGTTATCGCTATCGGAATGGTGGTGGATAACGCCATTGTGGTGCTGGAAAACATCACGCAGCACATCGAAAAAGGTTCGAAACCGAAACAAGCCGCCATTTTCGGTACATCGGAAATGGGAATGGCAATCGGAGCTTCTACGCTCACCACGCTGGTTGTGTTTTTACCGATGCTTTTTATGGGCGGAATCGTGGGGATTATGTTCAAACAGCTGGCAATCCTTACATCGGTTTGCTTGCTTACATCGCTCTTTACCGCATTGACACTCACACCGATGCTTTCGTCTAAATTGCTGAAAGAAGCGCCTCGGGGAGATGAAAAACCGCGCCGCTCAAAATTCTATATTGCCAGCGAAAAGGTTTTCAATAAGATAGAAAACGGATATAAAAAACTGCTGGGCTGGGTTGTTTTCCACAAAACCCTTACCATTATTGTTGCTTTCGGCGTGTTTGCGATAACGATGTTTATCGGAAAAAACGTGGGAACCGATTATATTCCCGATTTCGACGCGGGAACCGTGACCGTGGTGTTCGAAACCGAAGTGGGAACGAGCGCGCAGCAAACCGACAGTATCGGACAACGTATTCTGCGAATTATGGAAGAGGAAATTCCGGAAATTTCGCACGGAGCCTTGGCTGCAATTTCGGGACAAACACGCGACGGCGCTTTGACTACCGTTGGATTTAAAGAAGGAAAAAACGTGGGAACCGTGCTTTGCCACTTGGTTCCGGCAGATGAACGCGACCGTACTGCGAGCGAAATTGCCGATGTTATCCGTCTGCGCTTGGAAAATTTACCGCAAATCAACAAATTCCGCGTAGCGGGCGGAAGTGTGCTTTCTTCGGCGCTTACCGGAAATAAACGTCCGATTGAGATTATTGCTTCGGGCAGCGATTTTGAGAAACTGAACGCCGTGATCAGCGATATTGAAGCCAAATTGAAAGCCGAAAAATCGTTCACCGACGTGGAAACGACCATCGACCCGGGAAAACTTGAAGTGCAAGTGAATATCGATAAGGATAAAGCGTCGCAAATGGCGCTCAATACGGCGATGGTGGGAATGCAGGTGCGTCAGAATCTGTACGGAACAGAATCGGGCGATTTCACCGAATCCGGTAACGATTACGGCATTGTGGTGCAATATGCGCCCGAATACCGCAACGAAATAGCAAAACTGCGCGATATGCAGGTAACCAATCTTTTGGGTCAGCAAATTCCACTTTCGTCCATCGGAACAATCGATGAAGGCACCGGTCCGCTCGAAATTCAGCGTCAGTCGCAACAGCGATTTGTAAAAGCTACAGCCGATTTGAACGGCATTTCATTGGGCGACGCCACCGTTGTTGCGCAGCAAATTATCGACAGCGTAGATATTCCCGAAGGCGTATCGCTGGAAATTGGCGGTCAGGTAGATGACCAATCCGATTCGTTCGGCTCGCTCTATCTCATCTTCTTCCTTGGAATTACCTTGGTGTATATGGTTATGGCGGCTCAGTTTGAATCGTTGAAAGCGCCGTTTATCATCATTTTCGCCATTCCGTTTACGTTGGTGGGAGTTATTCTGGCGTTCTTTGTAACGGGTCTTACCCTAAGCGTTACCACGTTTATCGGTATCATTATGCTGGTGGGAATTGTGGTGAACAACGGTATCGTGTTGGTGGATTACACCAATATGCTTCGAAAACGAAATTATCCGCTTCGCGACGCGGTAATGGAAGCCGGTCGCTCGCGTCTTCGTCCCGTGTTAATGACTTCGCTCACAACCATTTTAGGTATGCTTCCTATGGCTATGAGTACCGGTATGGGACGTGAAATGTACGCGCCGCTCGGAATAACCATTATTGGCGGCTTGCTGGTTTCTACCTTGGTTACGCTCTTTTTGGTTCCGGCGATGTACACCTCGCTTTACCATCGCACACTAGCGAAAGACCGTATTTTAGTCAGACGTAAAAGAGCGTCATCGGATGTATCAAACAAATAATAGATAGAAGAAAAAGGGCGATAGTGGAAAAGAAATCTGTTTCGTAGGTCTGTAAGTCGTTTATTATCAATATTTCAATTCCGCGTACGTCGCGAAAGGTGAAACGGCGTGTCGCTCTTTTTCAAATTTCAAACCATTAATAAAGAATATCAACAATGAAATTTATATACATTACCTGCAACGTGAGTATGCTGGAAACGATTTCCGATTTGCTCGACGAGCTAAAATTTACCGATTATCAGGTAACCGAACAGGTTACGGCAAAAAGCAGTTACGCGTCGCCGCGCCTCAATACCGCCATTTGGCCCGGATACAATTCTTCAATAGCTATTCAGGAAACTGATAACGAAAAAGTGTCTTTGTTAAAAGATACTATTGATCAAATGAACAGTTCGGCTTTTAATAATGAAGAGTTAATAGCCCTGTACACGTGGAGTATTGATGCTTTTACGGAAGTGAAAAAAGTGGAGTGACTTCGGTCATTCCACTTCTTCGTTATCGTAGGTCTGATACAGAAAATCGTTGTACGGAAACCGCTGAACGTGAATTTCTTTGGCTTTTTCGTAAATAAGCGCTTTCAGTTGCTCGATATTGGTTCTCTCTTTCGCCGAAATAAAGATGCAATTTTCTTTCAGCTTGCTCATCCAACTGCGTTGCAGTTCTTCGAGCGAGTAGTTTTCGCGCTTTTTGGGTGTGAGGTCGTCCTCGTCTTTTTCGACGTGCGAAAAAGCGTCTATTTTATTGAAAACGATGATGGTAGGTTTCTCTTCCTTGTCGATTTCGAAAAGCGTTTTTTCTACCACGTCAATCTGTTCTTCAAACGCGGGATGCGACATATCCACTACGTGAAGCAGAATATCGGCTTCGCGCACCTCGTCGAGCGTGGATTTAAACGATTCGATAAGATTCGTGGGTAGTTTTCGGATAAATCCCACTGTGTCAGTTAACAGGAACGGCAGATTTTCTATCGTAACTTTTCTAACAGTTGTGTCAAGAGTGGCAAAGAGTTTGTCTTCGGCAAAAATATCCGATTTGCTTAGCAGATTCATCAGGGTAGATTTTCCCACGTTGGTGTAGCCCACGAGCGCTATGCGCACCAATTTGCCTCGATTTTTTCGCTGCACCGCTTTTTGTTTATCGATGCGGATGAGTTCGGTTTTTAGCCGCGAAATTTTATCGAGAATTATCCGACGGTCGGTTTCCAACTGTGTTTCACCCGGGCCGCGCATAATTACGCCGCCACCGCCTCGTTGTCGTTCCAAGTGGGTCCACAAGCGCGTTAAGCGCGGAAGCAGGTACTGATATTGCGCCAATTCCACTTGCACTTTGGCGTGCGATGTTTGCGCGCGCATAGCGAAAATATCGAGAATAAGGCTTGTTCGGTCTAAAATTCGGAGTTTCAGTTCTTTTTCGATGTTTCTTATCTGTCTTGCCGAGAGTTCGTCGTCGAAAATTACCACGCCAATTTCGTTGTCCTCATCCTGAACATATTCGGCAATTTCCTGCAATTTCCCTGCACCCACAAACGTGGCGGTATTGGGTGTATCCAACCGTTGCACGAAGTTTATATCCGGCACAAGACCCGCCGTTTCGGCTAAAAACGCCAATTCGTCCAAATATTCGTTCACTTTCTCTTCGTTCTGCTCAGGCGTGATAAGCCCCACCAAAACAGCGTTTACATTCTTTATTTCACTGGTAACAAAATCTTTCATTTAGTTCTTCTAATTTCCAATTTCTAACTTCTGATTTCTAATTTCTAACACCCGTCATCCCGCATCCGACATCGGACTCCCATCATTCCTTATATCCAAAACCCAACTCCCACCATAACAGCCGATTGCGTAAAATCCTTGATAAACTGGTACTTATACTCAACGCTTACGCGAGTTTTGTACCCGAAATCGTATTGCAACCCTAGTCCCAAATTGGCTCCGATGCGGTGTTTTGTCCAATTCTGTTCGCCTGTGGCGGAAGATTTTGACGCGTCAAATTTAAAATGCGAGTAGTTTACTCCCGCGATAGGGTAAACGGAAAATAACCACGAAACGGGAAGCACATAATGCGCATCGGCATCAATTTGCCAGGCGCTTTGCCCCTTTCTGGGCAGGTAATAAGTGAACGACGGCGCCAATCGTGTGCGATTGGTGTGGTAATAATGCAGGTTCACGCCCGCGCCAACACTTTTTATGCTCGTAGCATAACCGGCGTGAGCGCCCAGTCCAACGGTGCCTTCGTATTGAGCAAAAGATTTTGCCGAAAATAAGAATACAAATATAACGGATAAAAAGATGATTTTTTTCATATTTTTTTTAATTTATTGCTTCGTTTCGCCCTTCAAAATGGGCAGGCGCCAGTGATATTTAACGGCAAGAATGCGGATTAAAATAACGGAAACCGCCGTAAGAATTTCATTGGCTACCATATTTACTTGCAGCGTGTATAGTATGGTAAAAACCACACCGCCCATAACGCACGCCAAGGCGTAAATATCTTTTCGAAAAATAAGCGGAATTTCGTTAATCAAAACATCGCGAAGCATCCCGCCAAACGATCCGGTAATGGTGCCCATTACCACCGCCACCCACGGATGAAAACCAAGCGCAAGTGTCCGTTCCGCACCCACCACCACAAAAAGCCCCAACCCGATGCTGTCGAAGAAAAATATGGTGTTGTTGAGGTGAATGAGCCGATTGTGAAAAATCATCACAAAAACCAACGCTGCCAGTGTACACCACAAATAAAACGAATTTTGCATCCAAAACGGCGTTACGCCAAGGAATAAATCTCGGATTGTTCCGCCGCCAATCGCTGTTACAAACCCGATGGTGAACGCGCCAAAAAGGTCGAATTGCTTTGCCGATGCCAGCCGGATGCCGCTAATAGCAAACGCGAACGTACCGATAAACTCGATAACATCTACAAAACGGATATTTTCTATAAATTCCATTATTTACTGTGGACTCGATATAAAAATATTTTTATTGTATTGATAAATAAGTTAATAAGGTTTGGGAAATGGCAAAACCTTATTCGCTTAGCCAATCTTAATAGTTTAAGTTCCGTTTAAGCATTTTGCTCCTCGCCCGAATGGGCGACATTTTCATAACCTTAGGCGATTTATTCGCCTAAGGTTAAAGTGCCGTGTCCACCTCCGCCCGAAGTGGTGGGACTTAGAATCGTTAAAGTGCCGCCTTCCAGGCGGAAAGGATCTTCAAATAACTTTGACAATTAATAATATTACCAAATAGTACCATCCTTATCCGGAGTTCATCTTAATAGAAAGATGCAATATAATAAAGAACCTTATTACCTTACTTTATTGCAGTATGTAACATTCTATAAGTGATGACATATGTTGTACTCGCGTTATTTGCTTCTTATCGAGATTTTTACACCCAGCACCCCGCATTAAACAATCATCCCGCTGCCCAAGCAAATTTTGCTTTCCGCGTCGTAAACCACGCCGAATTGTCCGGCGGCAATTCCTTGAATAGGTGAGTCGGACGAAATGCGGTACAAATCGCCGATTTTTGAAATTCTTCCGTGAGTGAACTCGGGCGTGTGGCGGATTTTGAAGGTAATCTCTTTTTCACCTTCAAGCTCTCCCCAAATGTCTTTGGTGATAAACGAAAATCCCTGAAGATTAACCGTGTTGCCATACTGATGCTTGGTGTCGTATCCTTTGGAAACGTAAACAATGTTCCGATTGACATCCTTTTTTATCACAAACCACGGACCGCCGCTCAGTCCCAATCCCTTTCGCTGTCCGATGGTGTGAAACCAAAATCCTTGGTGTCTTCCCAGAATGTTTCCGGTTTCCAGTTCCACAATCAGTCCCTCTTTTTTGCCCAAGTAACGCTCAATAAAATTATTGTAATTTACTTTTCCCAAAAAGCAAATGCCCTGACTGTCTTTTCGTTGTGCCGAAGGCAACTTGTTGTCGATTGCGATTTGGCGCACTTCCGATTTCAAGAGATTCCCAATTGGGAACATCAGTTTCGAAACCTGCATATAATCCACTTGCGCCAAAAAATAGGTTTGGTCTTTTACGTGGTCTTTGGCGGTGGAAAGCCACGTGAGTCCGTCTTTTTCGGTGGTTGTGGCGTAGTGTCCGGTGGCAATTTTATCGAATTCGTGTCCCCACTTCTGTTCAAAAGTTCCGAATTTGATGAGTTTGTTGCACATCATATCGGGGTTGGGTGTTAAGCCGCGCTTCACGGAATCGATGGTGTACTTCACCACGCTGTCCCAATACTCTTCGTGCAGCGAAACCTTCTCAAATCGACAACCATATTTTTTGGCGATAAACGACACAATTTCAATGTCTTCTTCCGAAGGACAATCGGTATAACCATCCTCATCTTCCATTCCGATTTGGATATAGAAAATGACTGGGTCGTAGCCCATCTCTATCAATTGATGCACCACAACTGAACTATCAACTCCGCCCGATACCAACGCTGCGATTTCCATTCTCATTTCTTTTTCTGATACAAAGTTACGACAAGAATTGTAATACTGAAAGTGGCGTTCCATTTATTTAACTCTCAAACATTTGTTTTACCGCCAAAAACATCGATTTCATCGTCATCTTTTTTGTTTTGCTTACGCAGGAACGTCTTTTCGGTTCCTTTGTTTGGTTTTATTAATTGCTTTAAATAATCGAATTAAAAAAAATAATATTACCTTTACATCTTCGGATAAGTGCGTTTTTGCTTTTGCGCTCATCCCGAAATTGGCAACATGCCGGGCATTAACCACGGCTGATACGTTGCTTCCTTTGCCCAAAAGCGCTTTGGGCCACCGCATAGAGAAAGAAAAAAAATGATATAAATGACTTACAGATGGAATCAATCATCCCTATCACACGACCAAAAAAATATAAAAAATGAATTAAAGAAAGAATTAGATTTACACCCCGTGCTTATTGACTTGCTCATTGCCAAAGGCATAGAAACAAAAGATGAAGCCGAAAAGTTTCTTAATCCCAAACTTGAAGACCTTCATGACCCGTTTCTGATGCCCGATATGGACAAAGCCATACGCAGAATTGAAAAAGCCTTAGGCAACAAAGAGCGTATGTTGATTTACGGAGATTATGATGTGGACGGCACTACGGCTGTTTCGTTGGTGTACAAGTTCTTTCGAAAGATAACCAATAATATTGATTATTATATTCCTGACAGGTACGATGAAGGGTACGGCATTTCGTTTCAAGGAATCGATTATGCGATAAAAACGGGCGTTAAGCTCATCATTTCTCTGGATTGTGGCATTAAGGCTGTGAACAAAGTGGCGTATGCCAAGGAAAACGGCATCGATTTTATTATTTGCGACCACCATATGCCTGATGAGCAATTGCCTGACGCGGTGGCGGTTGTGGATGCAAAACGCCCCGATTCAATTTATCCTTACGATGAGTTATCGGGTTGCGGCGTAGGTTTTAAATTGGTGCAGGCTTTTTCCCAACGAAACGGTTTTCCTTTTTCAGATATTGAGCCTCTGCTCGATTTGGTAGCGGTAAGCATCGCGTCGGATATTGTTCCGCTCACGGGCGAAAACCGCGTGATGATTTATTACGGATTGAAACAACTAAACTCTAATCCCAGTTTCGGGTTGAGAGGGATCATCGAAATTTGCGGATTGGCGCGGAAAAACATCACCGTTAACGACATTGTTTTCAAAATTGGGCCGCGAATAAACGCCTCTGGCAGAATGATGAACGGCAAAGAAGCTGTTGACCTGATGCTGGCAACCAATATGGCTTCGGCGCGAGAAAAGAGCAAAAACATTGATAAACACAATGAAGATCGTCGTGAATTGGATAAAAAAATTACCGACGAAGCTATGCTCTACATCGACAACCACGTGAACATCGAAACGCAAAAAAGCATTGTGTTGTACGATGAAACGTGGCACAAGGGCATTGTGGGCATTGTGGCTTCGCGACTGACGGAAAAGTATTATCGACCCGCCATCGTATTGACAAAATCCAACGGCATGATTTCCGGTTCGGCGCGTTCTGTGTTGGGGTTCGATGTGTACAAAGCAATCGAATCGTGTCGCGATATCCTCGAGAATTTTGGTGGGCATATGTACGCCGCGGGGCTCACGCTTCGCGAAGAGAATCTGGAAGAATTTACCCGGCGTTTTAACTCTTTGTCGTTCGACGAAATTGAACCCGGCATGCTGTTGCCGCAAATAAACGTGGATGCCGAAATAACGCTTTCGCAAATCACACCTGAGTTTTTAGAAGGGCTCAAGAAATTCATCCCTTTTGGCCCTGAAAATGAAAACCCCATTTTTCTCACCCGAAATGTGTTGGATGCCGGCAATAGTAAACTGGTAGGCAAAGGGTTGCGTCATATAAAACTGGAAATTGTGGATGGTTCCACCACCACGCCTATGCACGGAATCGCGTTTTGTCAGAAGGAGTATTACAAAAAAATAAAAGACCGTGAGCCGGTGGATATTTGCTACACCATTGAGGAAAATACGCACGGCAGCACGTCTTTTACGCAGTTGATGGTTAAAGATATACGAGAATAAATAAACAAGGGCGCTTGCATATGCAATCGGAATTGTTTCACAGCATACTTTCCCAATATTGGGGTTATTCTTCTTTTCGTCCGTTGCAGGAGGAGATTATTCAATCTGTGTGGGATGGAAAAGACACGCTTGGGTTAATGCCCACCGGCGGCGGCAAATCGCTCACGTTTCAAGTGCCTGTGATGGGTATGGACGGTATTTGCTTGGTGGTTACGCCGCTCATCGCCCTTATGAAAGACCAAGTTGATAACCTGCGGGAGCGCGGCATAAAAGCGGCAGCAGTTTATTCCGGAATGTCTCGCGATGAGATTATTACCACGCTTGAGAACTGCATTTTCGGCGATTTTAAATTCCTCTACGTTTCTCCCGAACGCCTCTCTTCCGATATTTTTATCAACAAGCTGCAAGCCATGAACGTGTGTTTGTTAGTGGTGGACGAGTCGCATTGCATTTCGCAATGGGGATACGATTTTCGTCCGTCTTACCTGAAAATCGCCGACATCCGAAAGCTTCTGCCCGGCATTTCCGTGCTTGCTCTCACGGCCACGGCTACGAAAGAGGTGGTGGAAGATATTCAGGTGAAACTGCAGTTTAAAGAAAAAAATGTCTTCCGAAAAAGTTTTCACCGTCCCAACCTCTCTTATGTGGTACGTGAGGCTGAAAACAAATCGGCGGCGCTGATACACATTCTTAAATCGGTATCGGGAACCGCCATTGTGTACGTAAGAAGCCGTGCCGAGACCAAAGAAATTGCCAAGATACTCCAAAGCGCGGGCATTTCTGCCGATTTTTTCCACGCGGGCATATCCTATGAAGAGAAAATATTCAAGCAAAACGCTTGGAAGTTGGATGAGTGTCGTGTAATGGTTTCCACAAACGCGTTTGGAATGGGCATCGATAAGCCCGATGTGCGTGTCGTAGTGCATATGGATTTACCAAATTCGCCCGAAGAATATTTTCAGGAAGCAGGCCGCGCCGGCCGCGATGAGCAACGCTCTTACGCCATTATTTTATACACCCAAGCAGACAGCGCCAAGTTGAAAAGACGCATTTCCGATTCTTTTCCGGAGAGAAAATTCATTCAACGCGTGTACGAAGCGCTGGGCAATTACTACCAAATTGCCGCCGGAGCAGGGTTAAACAATATGTACGATTTCAGTTTGCACGAATTTTGCAAACCTTTTAAATTGCCTTTTTTACAAACGCACCACGCGCTAAAGATGCTTGAATTGGCCGGCTATATTGAGTACACCGAAGAAATAGATACTCGTTCCCGCATGCAGTTTCAAATTTTTCGCGACGAGTTGTACTCGCTTCGCCTCGACGCGAGAACCGATGAACTGATTCACCACATTTTGCGCACTTACACCGGCGTTTTTTCCGATTACGTGTATATTGATGAATCGATGTTGGCTGTTCGTATGAACACCACCAAGCAAGCAGTATATGAAATGCTTATCGCTTTGTCGCAAATGCGTTACATTCGGTACATTCCGCAAAAGAAAACGCCTTATATTATTTTCACCACCAGCCGAGAGGAAACGCAATTTGTTTCCATACCCAAAACGGTATATGAAGACAGAAAGAAGCGTTTCGAGAAACGTATTTTTTCCATGATCGACTATGTGGAAAGAGAAAATGTGTGCCGCAGCCGAATGCTTTTGATTTATTTCGATGAAAAAAATCCGAAGGATTGCGGCTATTGCGATGTCTGTTTAAAGAAAAACGAAACAGGGTTATCCAATTATGAGTTTCGCCAAATTGAAGAAAGTTTGTGCCAATCCCTCGCAGTTGAAGCATCGCAAAGAATCAATGCGTTGGTAGATTCTGTGCCGCAAGAAAACACGGAGAAAGTTATTCGCGTGGCTCGTTTTTTAATTGACCAAGGCAAGTTTTCGTTGAAAGATGATGTGGTGTCGATAGCGAACAAAAAAAGCCTACAAGATTTGTAAGCTTTTTTGTGACTCCGACAGGATTCAAACCTGTAACCTTCTGATCCGTAGTCAGATGCTCTATTCAGTTGAGCCACGGAGCCATAGTTGTGGTGATTTTGTGCGTGCAAAGATAAATCATTTTTATAAACTACGCAAAAAATCGGGAAATACTTTTTCAACTTGACTAAAAAAACCACATATATTCTTTGCTAATTTTCTGAATTATTGTAACTTTGCAGTCCGATTATTAGTTTTTATCAGTTAATAGTTTGATTTAAAGCTTTTTATTTTCCTTTACACGTCCCTTAGCAAGACAAAAGACGAAGCAAGAATAGATCAACTTATCTAAATTATTTACTAATTAAAAAAGAACAAAAGTGGACACACTAAGTTATAAAACCATTTCTGTGAACAAAGAAACGGCACAGAAAGAATGGGTTGAAATTGATGCGACAGGCCAAACTTTGGGCCGTCTTTGCTCGAAAGTTGCGAAACTGTTGAGAGGCAAGTATAAATCGACCTTCACCCCGCACGTAGATTGTGGCGACAATGTAATTATCGTAAACGCCGACAAAGTGGAGCTCACGGGAAGCAAATGGACAGACCGTGTATATTATCGTTATTCAGGATATCCCGGAGGACAGAAAGAATATACGCCGGCTGATTTGATGAAAAAAAGCCCCGATAGGCTTTTCAGAAAAGTGGTGAAAGGTATGTTGCCAAAAAACAAACTTGGCGACGCAATTCTCAAGAATTTATACGTGTATGCAGGATCGGAACATCCTCATCAAGCTCAAAAACCCAAAAAATTAGATATTAATACTCTTAAATAATAAAGATGGAAGTAGTAAATGCAATAGGAAGGCGCAAAGCCGCAGTGGCTCGCGTGTTTGTGAGCGAAGGTAGCGGCAAGATCGTAATCAACAAACGCGATCTGGAAAATTATTTTCCTTCTTCTATCCTTCAGTTCGTTGTAAAACAACCACTGAACACTTTGAACGTAGCAGAAAAATACGATATCAGAATTAATCTTGATGGCGGCGGCTATAAAGGACAATCCGAAGCAGCCCGTTTGGCTATTGCCCGCGCACTGGTGAAAATTAATCCCGACGATAAATCGGCATTAAGAGCAGAAGGCTTTATGACCCGCGACCCGCGCGTTGTGGAACGTAAAAAACCGGGACAACCCAAAGCAAGAAAAAGATTCCAATTCTCGAAACGTTAATTTACGGATACGCATTTCGGGAATTGCGCGCAATTTTCGGAAAACCGCATAAAAAGCTTTTTAAGCTTACGTTTAGTATCTAAATTACAAGGACGTTATTGGCAAAAAACTCCGCCGTAATTTACCTTGTAATTCGATTTTAGAAAAAGAAAGTAAACGAATTAAAAATTTAAAAACAAACATGGCAAAATTAGAATTTGACCAACTTTTGGAAACCGGAGCGCACTTCGGCCACCTCAAAAGAAAATGGAATCCCGCAATGGCGCCCTACATTTTTATGGAGCGCAACGGCATTCACATTATCGACCTCTACAAAACAATTGCAAAAGCCGAAGAAGCGGCAGCTGCACTGAAACAGATTGCTAAATCGGGCAAAAAAATCCTTTTCGTTTCAACCAAAAAACAGGCAAAGCCGGTGGTTGAAGAAAAAGCGCAAAGCATTAATATGCCTTACGTTATTGAACGTTGGCCCGGTGGAATGCTCACCAACTTCCCCACCATTCGCAAAGCGGTGAAGAAAATGAGCAATATCGACAAAATGATAAAAGACGGTACGTTTGATACGCTTTCAAAACGCGAGAAACTTCAAATTACCCGTCAACGCGCCAAATTGGAAAAAACGTTGGGTTCCATTCAAGACCTTACCCGTTTGCCTTCGGCAATTTTTGTGATTGATGTTATGAAAGAAAACATCGCTGTGAGAGAAGCCAACCGCTTGGGTATTCCTGTTTTTGGTATTGTGGACACCAATTCCGACCCGTCGGATATCGACTTTGTGATTCCTGCCAACGATGATGCCGCAAAAGCTATCGATATGATTCTAGGTTTCGTTTGCGAATCCATCAAAGAAGGCCTCGACGAACGCAAAGTTGAAAAAGCAGACGCTGCCGCAGCCGAAGAACAAGACGAAGAAGCAGCACCACGCAGAGAACGCAAAACACGTGCAGCTAAAAAAGAGCGCGTGAAAAAAGAAGATAAAGAAGCAATGAACGCTGCCGTAGTGAGCAAATATGCCAAAGATGCAGACGTTGAAGAATAATTTAAAACTAAAATAATAAAAAGAAATATGGCAGTTACAATGGCAGATATCCAACATTTGCGCAAAATGACAGGTGCGGGAATGATGGATTGCAAAAATGCGCTGAATGAAGCGAACGGTGATTTCGATAAAGCAATGGAAATTATCCGTAAAAAAGGACAAGCAGTTGCTGCAAAACGCGAAGACCGCGAAGCATCGGAAGGATGCGTGCTGGCAACCACAAAAGGCGATTTTGCCGCAGTGGTAGCATTGCAATGCGAAACCGACTTTGTGGCTAAAAACGAAGAATTTGTGGCACTCACACAAGATATCTTGGATGCGGCCATAGAGCACAAACCAAAATCGTTGGACGAATTGTTGGCTGTGGAACTTCCCAAAGGAACCGTTGCTCAATTGATTACCGATAAAATTGGTGCAACAGGCGAAAAAATGGAACTGGGCGCTTACGAATATGTTTCGGCTCCTTCTGTGGTTTCGTATATCCACATGGGTAACAAACTGGCTACCATTGTTGGTTTCAACAAACCCAACGTGGACGAGAACGTGGCAAAAGACATTGCTATGCAAGTGGCCGCGATGAATCCGGTATCGGTTACGGCTGAAGATATTCCTGCTGAAATTAAAGAAAAAGAATTGAACATTGCACGCGAAAAAGCACGCGAAGCCGGCAAGCCCGAAAACTTGCTCGACAGAATCGCCGAAGGAGCGTTGCAGAAATTCTACAAAGAATCTACACTCTTACAGCAAGAATATGTAAAAGACAACAAACTGACCATTGAGCAGTTCTTGAAACAAAACGATAAAGAACTTTCGGTTACCGAATTTAAACGTGTTTCGTTGAACGCGTAATTGAAGTATTTATCGTTATCTAATAAAAAAGCGCTTCGGGATTTTCCGCGAAGCGCTTTTATTTTTTTGGTGATATTAGCCAAGTTAAAACATAATCGGGATGAATTTCGTAATGGATGGTAAAGTGATTTTTGGCGTCGGTTTTTGTTTCATATGCCCCAAAATCCCCCGAAGCGGATGGGGTGAAATGTTCGATGTGCAGGTGTTCTTTAAAATCGATTCCTTTGAGATTCATTACTTTAAATAAGCTTTCTTTTGCCGACCAGTGCAGCAGTTGATGTTCCACTTGTTGTGAAAGGTCGATAAATTCGTTTTCGGAAATAAACTTTTCGGCAATTTTCAGCACTCTTTCGCTGCGCGCCTCAATGTCAATTCCCACCAAGAGGGTTTTGTGTAGCAAAATAGCCGCATAATCTTTTGTGTGAGAGATGCTTATGTGGTATGAACCATCGGTGATATAAGGCTGTCCGGTTTTTCTTCGTTTGGTTATTTTTTCTTCACCCAACAAAATAAGCACCATCAAGCGGGTGGTGAGCCATTCCAACGCGCGCCTTTCTGAACGTATTTTGCTCACATATGCCGATGCTTTCGGACGAAGATTCTCAGGAAAAAGTTGCAACAATTCCTCTTTGGATTCTTCCATTTTCCAAAGGCCGAGCAGGCCGTCTTCGTTAATATGTTCTTTGCGAATCAGCATAGGTGAATTTGAACCGAAATTAAATAATTAGTTGAAAGTGAAAGAAGCGGTTACGCATTTTGTGCTTCTGTTTTTGACGGCGGCGTATAGCGCACTTTTAAAATACGTTTTTTGTTCATTTCTTCCGCTTGAAACGCATATGTTTTAAAAGTGAGAATTTCTTTTCGCTTCGGGAAATCGCCTTTCAGTTCCAGCATCAATCCAGCAATAGTGTCGGCTTCTTCCATAATGCCGGTAAAATCATTTTCGGGTACGCCGGTAATTTTAATAAAATCTTCCAACGACGTTTTTCCTTCAAAAATATACGATCCATCGGGTGCCATGGTGTAGAGAGGAAGTTCCTCCTCATCGTATTCATCGCTGATGTCTCCCACAATTTCTTCCAAAATATCTTCCATTGTTACCAATCCCGATGTGCCCCCATATTCATCCACCACAATGGCCATATGGTTTTTGTTGGCCCTGAACTCCTCTAAAAGGTCATCGATGCGCTTGGTGGCGGGAACAAAATAAGCCGGGCGAATGAGCGATTGCCACCTGAAACTGTCGCCTTTGCCCAAATGGGGCAATAAATCTTTCACATACAAAATGCCCTTGATATGGTCGGCACTTTCTTCATACACGGGAATACGTGAAAACCCCGCGTCCACAATAAAATCGATGACGTTGGTGAACTTCGTTGTGGTGTCGAGAGCAACCATATCGACGCGCGAAACAAAAACATCGTCCACCAGTTTATCCTTAAAGCGGATAATGCCTTCCAGCATATCTTTTTCTTGTTCCTGCGTGATTTCATTGGAGGTGATTTGCAGTGCTTTAGATAAGTCGTCTATTGAAATCTCGCTCCGTTTTTGAATGACCGACCGGTTGAAAATACCCGTGGTTTTCACCAACAGAGACGAAAAAGGATTTGTGATTTTTGTGATGAGTTTCACAAGCGGCGCGTTGTTCATCGTGAAGCGCAACGGGTTGTGGGCTGCATAAAGTTTTGGTAAAATATCCACAAAAAGCAGTATCAGGCAAATGGCAATAACCACTTCCAGCACAAACGTTTCCATGACCTCGCCGGAAAAGTAGGGTATCCTGTTGAGCAAGTAGATGACCAACGCGGTAATGGTCACATTCAGAAAAGTGTAGGCGATGACGATGGAAGCTAAAAGCTTTTCGGGTTGTTGAAGAAGTTTTGAAACGCGTACTTTTTTAATGTCGGTATCGGTGTGAATATCGTCGGGTGAATTTTTTTCAATAGAAAAAAAAGCTACTTCCGATCCGGAGATAACTGCATTAATAATAAGAAGAAAAAGAAGAAGCGTGGCTATCAAAAAGTCAGCTACAACGGGTGTGTAAGCCGCCATATTCAAAAATAAAAACGGTAAAGGGTCAGGGTCCAAGTGTAATGAGTTTAGTTAGACAAAAAGAGAATGTTTTAGGTTTGCTTTTCAAGAAAGAAAAAACATAAAACATTCTCCTGCAAAAATACAACGATTTGGTTAGAATGGCAAATCATCGGCTTCGGAATCAGCGCCTAAATCCACTGGTTCTTGATGAGACGGCGTGTCTTGCTTTTCGCTTTGATCGCCATATCCATCGTTTCCTGAACCACCGCGGCGTCCCAAAAGCTCAATGTTTTCAGCGTTTACTTCGGTGATATACCGTTTCACGCCGCTTTGATCATCATAAGAACGGGTGCGAAGTTCGCCCTCCACATATAATTGTGAGCCTTTTTTTACGAATTTCTCTACAATTTGTGCCAATCCTCTCCAGCAAACAATATTGTGCCACTCAGTCCGTTCAGGAACTTGAGTTCCGTTTGCCATGGTGTATCCTCTTTTGCTGGTTGCTAATGAAAAGTTCGCTTTTACGTTGTCGTTGTCAAAATACTTGACATCAGGGTCTTTTCCTACATTTCCTACTAAAATAACTTTGTTAACCGACATAACTCTAAATTTTATTTATAAATACCTTTTGACTGTGAAAACAAAATTAAGCATATTTTTATCATTTGCAAATGATTTATAGTTAAATTGTTTCCAAATATTTCGCAATTAATCTGGAAACGGGATAATCGCCCAACGTGCTTTCGGGCACGGAAATATAGGGTTCCTTTAGCTCGAAATAATGGTTGTCCGCAACGGAAACTTCATAGAAATCGGCATATATTACCTGATGGCTTAAAACGTGTTTAAAACTCTTTTGTGATTTTATATTGATGTGCGACAAGCTATTAAACAACGTCTTAAACTCTCTTGTTTGTTGCAGTTTCACAAAATCGGTAGGCGCTTCCAGTTCGATGAGAGGAAATTCATAGAGATTTTTCCAGATATCGCTTTTGTTTCTTTTTTGCAGATATGTTTTGTTGCGATGGCGAATGTGAAGATAAACAAAATAGCGGTTTCGGACGGACTTCTTTCTGTTTTTGACCGGAAATTCCGATACTTTTTTCATCGTGTAGGCCATACAATGCGTTTGCAGCGGACACTCTTCGCATTTAGGCTGAGCGGGTGTGCAAATGAGGGAGCCGAAATCCATCATTGCTTGATTATACGTGCCGGCATGCTCGTGGAGCAAGAGAGATTGCGCTATTTCGGTAATTGTTTTTTTGCCTTTAGCCGTATTTATTGGCGTTTCAACGGCAAATAACCGTGAAATAACACGGTTCACATTTCCGTCAACCACAGCATAAGGCAAATTGAAAGCAATGGACGCGATGGCCGCGGCAGTGTATTCTCCCACACCTTTGAGCGACAAAATGTCTTCATACTCACTTGGAAAAACACCATTAAATTGCGACACAATTTGTTTTGCGGCAGCGTGGAGGTTTCGTGCCCGAGAATAATATCCCAGTCCCTGCCACAGTTTAAGTACATCGTGTTCCGAGGCGGAGGCCAAGGTTTGCACATCGGGGAAAGCGCGCGTAAATCGCAGAAAGTAATCCCACCCTTGTTGCACGCGGGTTTGCTGCAAAATAACTTCGGAAATCCATATAAAATACGGGTCCGATGTTTCGCGCCACGGTAATTCGCGTCTGTTTTTTTCGTACCAATCCAATAATATTAAACCAATTGGGTGCATGTTTCTTTTTTATCTGTTATCCGGCTCTTTCGGCGCGAAATGGAATCGCGTGCAGGAGTGCTGACTTCTGTTTCCTTTTCAGCATGCAAAACTACGGTAAAAAAGTGGCTTTCAAAGAAAAATAACAAAAATACAGAAATTTATGGATAATTATTTTTGGCGTTCACAAAAAAGCTATATATTTGCATTCCAAAATTTTACTATTAACAAACATCAATAATTAATATTTAAAAATACAAGTAAAATGACTAAAGCAGACATCGTAAACGAAATTGCGAAAAATACCGGTGTGGACAAAGCATCCGTTTTGGCAACAGTTGAGTCTTTTATGGAAGTTGTAAAAGATTCTTTATCGAAAAAAGAAAACGTATATTTGAGAGGCTTTGGTAGCTTCATCGTTAAAAAGAGAGCGCAAAAAACCGCACGTAACATCTCAAAAAATACAACCATCATCATTCCTGAACACAATATTCCCGCTTTTAAACCTGCAAAAACATTTGTTTCTCAGGTAAAAGAAGCAAAATAATTAATTTATAAGGAGAAATAGAAAATGCCAAGTGGAAAAAAAAGAAAAAGGCATAAAATGTCTGTTCACAAACGTAAAAAAAGACTGAGAAAAAACAGGCATAAAAAGAAAAAATAGGCCGTTGATCCCTTTTTTACGAACAAATAAAAAGAACAAACTTGAATGTAAGGAATCACTCCCTTTAAGTTTGTTCTTTCTTTTAAAAAAACGGATGGTTCAAGCGTGAACATCCTTTCTGTTGTGACAGCAGAAGCAAAAAATTAAATCATTTAATAAACAAAAAAAATTGTGACAAGCGAACTTATCGTAGATGTCCAACCAAAAGAAATTACCATTGCTGTTCTTGAAGACAAAAAACTGGTGGAATTACAACAGGAGTCGCAAGACGAAATGTATGCGGTTGGAAACATTTACCTGGGCAAAGTTAAAAAACTGATGCCCGCCCTGAACGCCGCGTTTGTGGATGTGGGACATAAAAAGGACGCTTTTCTTCACTATTTGGATTTAGGGGTAGAATTTAACTCGATACTGAGTTTTCAGAAACAAGTACAAGACAAGAAAAAAATTCTTCAGCCACAAAAGATGAAGCTGAAGCCCGATATTGAGAAAGACGGAACTATCTCGGATGTGCTGAAAGTTGGGCAGGAAATATTGGTGCAAGTTGCCAAGGAGCCCATTTCAACCAAAGGCCCGAGATTGACAGCCGAAATTTCCTTTGCCGGCCGTTTTATGGTATTGATACCATTTATTGACCGCGTATCGGTATCGCAAAAAATAAAATCGCGCGAAGAACGCGCACGTCTTCGTCAGCTCATGCAAAGCATTAAACCCAAAAACTTTGGCGTGATTATTCGCACCAATGCCGAAGGCAAACGAGTAGCGGAACTGGATGCTGAGCTGAAAACACTTGTGAAAAGATGGGAAGATAACATCGGTAAAATACAAAAAGCCAAAGCGCCCGCCCTCATTTTTGAGGAAACAGGACGCACCGTGGCGCTGTTGCGCGATATCTTTAATCCCTCTTTTGAGCAAATTCACGTAAACGATAAAAACGTGAGCAAGCAAATTGCCGAGTATGTGAGCATTATTGAACCGAACCGAAAGAATATTGTGAAAAATTATACCGGTTCGTTGCCCATTTTGGACAATTTCGGCATAACGAAACAAGTAAAATCGCTCTTCGGGAAAACCGTAACGTTTAGAAACGGCGCTTACCTCATTATTGAACACACAGAGGCGTTGCACGTGATTGACGTGAACAGCGGAAACCGCAACAAATCGAAACTCGATCAAGAAGACAGCGCATACGAAGTGAATCTTGCCGCCGCCGAAGAAATTGCTCGCCAATTGCGTTTGCGGGATATGGGCGGGATTATTGTGATCGATTTTATCGATATGAACAAAGGCGAGCATCGGTCAAAACTTCTATCACGTATGCAAGAACTGATGGCGCAAGACCGGGCCAAACACAACATTTTGCCGTTGAGCAAATTTGGCCTGATGCAGATAACGCGTCAACGTGTACGTCCCGAAATGGAAATAGCCACAAGCGAGGTTTGCCCCACCTGCTTTGGTAAAGGAAAAATAAAATCGTCTCTCTTATTCATCGATACGCTCGAAGGAAAGATAGATTATTTGGTTAATAAACTAAAAGTGAAGAGATTCAGTCTGCACATACATCCTTATGTTGCGGCTTATATTCAACAAGGTTTATTTTCGGTTAAATACAAATGGAAAAAGAAATTCGGTATTTCAATGAAAATTGTGCCCAATCAAAAATTGGGATTCTTGCAATACGAAGTTTATGACCGTGACGGAAACGAAATAGACCTGAAAGAAGAAATTGAAATGAAATAATACGTTTTTTAGAAAACGAATATACATAGTAAAAACCGGGCTGCGGAATGCAGGCCCGGTTTTTTGCGTTTTACACCGGATCCACATCAAAATACATCACCAAATATTTAAATTCTTGCCTGCTACGCAATTCGTTTTCGGCATGTTTGATGATTTCGCGCACTTGCTGCGGCGATAAGCCGGTTTCTAACTTCAACAATATTTCACGAATATGATGTTGCTGAATTTTACCGATTACCGGTTTATTGGGGCCGAACACCCGTTCGTGAAGCGATTTTTTGAGTATATCGGCAAAAAAGCGCGATGCCTTTTCGGCTTTTTGTTCGTTTCGGTCTTTAAAAACGATGCGCATCAACCGATAAAATGGGGGATAGTTAAACAGCTTTCGTTCTGAAAGTTGAAGGTTGAAAAAATCATCGTAACTGCCATTTACAATAAATCGATAAACGGGTTGGTCGGGGTCGGCACTTTGGATGATAACCGTTCCGCGTTTATTTTTCCTTCCGGAACGCCCTGCGGCTTGTGTCATTAGCTGAAACCCGCGTTCGTGCGAACGAAAATCGGGATAATTGAGCATGCCATCGGCGGAAATAATGCCCAACACGCTCACATTGTCAAAATCCAATCCTTTGGAAAGCATTTGCGTGCCGACCAAAATGTGGGTTTTCCGGCTCTCAAAATCGGCGATAATTTTCTCGTAGGAATGTTTCCCACGTGTCGTATCAGTGTCCATACGGGCTACACGATAATCGGGAAAAAGTTCCGCCACTTCTTCTTCCAGCTTCTCCGTGCCTTGTCCGATGAGCTCCACGCTTTTTTCTTCGCACGCCGGGCATTCATGCACCACCCGATAGGTGGCATTGCAATAATGACATTTGAGCGCGTTGCTGAATTTATGGTAAGTGAGCGAAACATCGCATCGGCTGCATTTGGGTGTCCATCCGCAATTTTTGCACTCCAGCATGGGAGCAAAACCACGCCGGTTGCGAAAAAGAATAACTTGTTCACCGGCCGAAAGCGCCTCTTGCATGCGCCCGATGAGTTGAGGCGAAAGAATGGATTTCATTTTCTTTTTTCGCCTAAGTTCGTGCGTGTTTTCAAGAATTATTTCGGGTAATTCTATATTTTCATACCGTTTTGTTAGGGTAACCAAGCCATATTTTCCGCTTTTCGCGTTGAAATATGATTCCATCGATGGCGTTGCCGACCCCAACAACGTTTTCGCACCCGAAATGTGCGCCAGCATCACGGCCGTGTCGCGCGCGTGGTAGCGTGGCGCGGGGTCTTGCTGCTTGTAGCTTGTTTCGTGTTCCTCGTCAACAATTATCAGTCCCAATTTGGGGAACGGCAAAAAGAGCGACGAGCGCACACCGATGATGATTTCGTAGGGAGTATCCGACACCATTTTTTGCCAAATTTCAGCCCGTTCGTTGTCGTTAATTTTGGAATGGTAAATGCCGAGTTTTTCTCCAAAAACGGCTTGAAGCCTTTGTGTTAATTGTGTGGTAAGCGCAATTTCGGGAACCAAATAGAGCGTTTGCTTCCCTTTCTTTAGCTGTTCTTCAATGAGATGAATGTAGATTTCGGTTTTTCCGCCGGAAGTAACGCCGTGCAACAGACAAACGTTTTTTTGGGTGAAACAGCGGTGGATTTCCGCCATCGCTTCTCGTTGGTGTTCGTTTAAGGGATACGGTTTGCGTGTCTGAGCGATTTTCTTCTCTATGCGGCTCACATCTTCCGTGGACTGAATCAGCACCTTTTTTTCAATCAACCCATTTAAAACGCTGTGGCTGTATCCTGTTTTTAGCGGAATTTCTTTTTTGGGAATGCTTGTAATGCTTTCTTGCAATAATAATTGTTGCAGCGCATCAAACAATTCTTTTTGTTTTTTTGCCCGCCCAATAATGGATTCAACATCTTTAATATCAGGGTTTAATCGGATATAAATTTCCGTTTTAGGTTTGAATCCGTGTTCCAAATCCTGTGGCTTCATCATTGCCGGCAGTGCCGCTTTAAAAACATCGCCCAGCGGCGACATATAATAAAAAGAGATCCACTCCCACAATTGCAACTGCTGTTGAGTGACAACAGGATGCAAATCGATGAGGGACTGAATCTCTTTCGCCTCAAAACCGTGAGGCGCGTTGTTGTGCAATTTTAGCACGATGGCCGTGTAAAACTTTCGTGTTCCAAAAGGAACCATCACCCTGAACCCAATTCCAATTTTATCCTGCATTTCGGCAAGAACAGCATAGGTAAAAGATTCGGATAAAGGCAGCGGAAGGACTACATCGGCAAACATTGTTTAAAAATACACCGCTGCGGTGATCGACCAGAAACCTTTGTTTTTGTTGAGAAGATCTTTCCACGTGGGCTCATTTACAGAGTAATCGTCGGTTAATTTCATCCTGTAATTAAAACCCAGCTGTACTCTGTTTATCACTTCAGCCCCAAGGCCTAAGTTTATACCTGCTTGGAATTTCTTATCTTCTACTTTATCTTTAATATCGCCATAACTGAACTCATCGCCACCCACTTTGAACTGAGCATACGGGCCGGCGGCCAAAAATGCTTTTACGGGGCCAACAATGCCGATTTTATATTTCAGGTTTACAGGTACATCAATATAATGGCTTTGAACATCTTGGATAAGCGTTTCCGCACCCTGATCGCTTACCGTTTTTACATTCATTTTCTCGTTACTGTACAAGAGAGAACCGTCAACTCCCAACCCAACAACGGGAAGCATAAATTCTACCGTTGGCCCCAGTTTGAAAGCATTCATGTTTTCTACCGAGTACACCTCTTTAGTAAACGAAGGTTTGTTAATGCCCACTTCTCCTCTTACTCCAAATTTCAATTGGGCGTTTGCAGTTCCGCCAACCATCAGCATTATGATGAAGGCGCTGAGAAATAATTTTTTTGTTTTCATACAAGTTAATTTTTACTTTATAATTCTGTTTATAATACCTGTCAAAAAGTCGATAGTATCCTTTGACATACACTATAACAAAATATTTCGCAGAAAGATTGTTAAAAAAGATTTCTTAAGAAGAAAAAAGCGTTTTACCCTGAAAGTAAAACGCTTTTCAAGTATGTTAATGTTGCTTAGTCCTTAAACTTTGCTGATAAGAACTCCCGATTCAACCGTGCGATATTGGTGATGGAAATGTTTTTGGGGCATTCCACTTCGCAAGCGCCGGTGTTGGTGCAGTTTCCGAAACCGAGCTCGTCCATTTTGGCAACCATTGCTTTGGCGCGGCGGGCGGCTTCAACGCGTCCTTGCGGAAGCAGAGCTAACTGGCTCACTTTTGCTGAAACGAACAACATAGCCGATCCGTTTTTGCACGTTGCTACGCAAGCACCACATCCGATGCAGGCTGCCGCGTCCATTGCCATTTCGGCATCGTCGCGTGGGATGGGAATGGCGTTACCATCGGGTACACCGCCGGTGTTTACCGATACGTATCCGCCGGCTTGAATGATTTTATCGAACGCGGTGCGGTCAACCATTAAGTCTTTGATAACCGGGAAACCGGCCGAGCGCCATGGCTCAATGGTAATGGTTTCGCCATCGTGGAACTTACGCATGTGAAGTTGACAAGTGGTGATGTCCTCATCGGGCCCGTGCGGAAATCCGTTAATATAAAGGCTGCACATTCCGCAAATTCCTTCGCGGCAGTCGTGGTCGAACACCACAGGTTCTTTGCCTTCGTTGATAAGTTGCTCATTTAGAATGTCGAGCATTTCAAGGAATGAGCTTCCTTGGGAAATATTTTGCAAATCGTACGTTTCGAAACGTCCTTTGTGTTTAGGCCCTTCCTGACGCCAAACTTTTACTTTTATGTTGATATCTTTGTCCATATTGGTGTATTTTTACGATTTATAATTACGTTGCTGACGAACAATAAATTCATAATCGAGCGGTTCTTTGTACATCACCGGTGCTTGGTCTTCACCTTTGTATTCCCAGCACGATACGTAAGAGAATTGCTCATCGTGACGAAGCGCTTCGCCTTCCGGTGTTTGGTGCTCGGTGCGGAAATGGCCTCCGCACGATTCTTCGCGGTCTAACGCGTCGTGCGCCATCAACTCGCCAATTTCAATGAAATCTTGCAAGCGCAATGCTTTTTCCAATTCCACGTTCAGCGTGTCTTTGTTGCCGGGGATGCGTAGGTTGGTTAAGAAATCTTTTTTGAGTTCTTTCAGCTTTTCAATGGCTGTTTTCAACCCTTCGGCATCGCGGCCCATTCCAACAAAATCCCACATAATGTGGCCCAATTCTTTGTGGATGCGGTCAACGGAATGCGTTCCTTTGATGCTCATCAGGCGGTCGATTCGGTCGTTGATTTCTTTTTCTGCCTCATCAAATTCCGGCGTGTCAACGTTGAAACGGGGAACATTAATTTGATCTGCCAAATAATTTTGGATGGTGTAAGGAAGCACGAAATATCCATCGGCCAATCCCTGCATCAGTGCCGATGCTCCAAGGCGGTTGGCGCCGTGGTCGGAGAAGTTGGCTTCGCCAATAGCGAATAAGCCGGGGATGGTGGTCATCAGTTCGTAATCAACCCAAATGCCGCCCATAGTGTAGTGAATGGCGGGATAAATCATCATTGGAGTTTCGTACGGATTGTCATCAACAATCTTTTCATACATTTGGAAGAGGTTGCCGTAACGTGCCTCCACCACGTCTTTGCCAAGACGTTTAATGGCATCGGCAAAGTCGAGATACACGGCCAAGCCGGTGGTGCCCACGCCATAGCCGGCGTCGCAACGCTCTTTAGCAGCGCGAGAAGCCACGTCGCGCGGAACGAGGTTTCCGAAAGCGGGGTAACGGCGTTCCAAATAATAATCGCGGTCTTCTTCTTTTATTTCGGTTGGTTTGAGTTTTCCTTCACGGATGGCTTGCGCGTCTTCCAGTTTTTTGGGAACCCAAATGCGACCGTCGTTACGCAACGATTCCGACATCAGCGTGAGCTTCGATTGAAATTCTCCGTGAACGGGAATACACGTGGGGTGAATTTGCGCCATACATGGGTTGCCGAAATATGCGCCTTTTTTGTAGCACTGCCAAGCGGCCGATCCGTTGGAAGTCATGGCGTTGGTAGAAAGGAAAAACGCGTTTCCGTATCCGCCGGTGGCAATAACCACGGCGTGAGCGGCAAAGCGCTCTAATTTTCCGGTAACGAGGTTGCGGGCAATGATTCCACGGGCGCGCCCGTCTATCATCACCAGGTTCACCATTTCGTAACGGGTGTATAATTTTACTTGTTTTTTGTGAACGGCACGGCTCAATGCGGAGTAAGCGCCGAGCAGGAGTTGTTGTCCTGTTTGTCCGCGGGCATAGAACGTACGCGATACTTGCGCGCCGCCAAAGGAGCGGTTGTCGAGCAAGCCACCGTATTCGCGTGCGAAAGGTACGCCTTGCGCCACGCACTGGTCGATGATTTCGTTGGAAACTTCGGCCAAACGGTAAACGTTGGCTTCGCGTGCGCGGTAGTCGCCACCTTTAATGGTGTCGTAAAACAAGCGGTAAACGGAGTCGCCATCGTTGGGATAGTTCTTTGCTGCGTTAATACCTCCCTGAGCGGCAATAGAGTGCGCACGACGGGGAGAATCCTGAATACAGAAGTTCAATACGTTGAAACCCATCTCGCCCAGCGAAGCGGCAGCCGATGCGCCGGCCAACCCGGTTCCCACCACAATGATATCGAGGCGGCGTTTGTTTGCCGGGTTTACCAATTTTTGATTGGCTTTGTAATTGGACCACTTTTCTGCCAAAGGCCCTTTCGGTATCTTGGCATCGAATTGTATGGTGTTGTCTGTAGGAGTAGTTGTTTTTTCTACTGTTACAGTGTCTTTTTCTAAGTTATTTATCATAATGTTTTTCTAAATTTTAGTGAATAAAATTACACGCCAAATCCTAGTAAATAATACACAGGAACGGCAATGAACATCAAGCAGATGATGGTTGCAAGTACGTATGAAATCTTTTTCAAGCGTGGCAACCAATTGTTGTTGCTAAGGCCCAGTGTGTGCATTCCACTCCAGAAGCCGTGCGTGAGGTGAAACCACAAAGCAATAATCCACACAATATAAATAATGCTGTAAAGCGGTTGTGTGAAAAGTTCGCGAATTAAAGCTGCCCCATCTGTTGGGTCGCTATATCCGGCAGCTTCCCAGCCGTGGCCGTGAACGAGTTCAACCAACTGCATTTTCGACCAAAAATGCATCAAGTGCAGAACCAAAAAACCGAGTACGATAACACCCAAAACAAACATGTTTTTAGATGCCCACGACACGTCTTTCTGTGGTTTTGTCACGGCATATCTGTCGCTGCCGCGCGCCCTAAGGTTTTGTAGCGTGAGAATTACCGAATACGTAATGTGAACAACAAATCCCAACGCAATGACCACTGTCCCGATCAACGCATACCAATTGGCACCCAAAAAACCGGCCGCCGCGTTGTACGCTTCGGGTGAAAAAATAACGATAAAGTTCATCGTGCTGTGAAACAGCAAGAATAAGACGAGAAACAAACCAGAGATACTCATAATCAGTTTTCGTCCGATAGAGGATTTAATTAGCCAACTCATAAATTTTTTGTTTTTATTTTTGTATTAAATATTTTGATGTTTTTTCGTTAGAATAAGTGGATTTTTAATTGAGTTACAAAAATAGCACTTTTAAACATCATAAAAGAATTATTTGCTGAAATTTTTCTGTAATGAGCGTATTTAGAATGAGTAGAATATAAATTCTTTACAAAGTTATTTAGAACGCAATGATTCAGATAAAAAGTCCGTGTAAATTTTTTACAGCTTTGTCCTCTGTGTTACTCTTTTTAACATTTTACTCCTGATAGCTACGAATCATCACATCCATGGCCCGAAGTTGTTTGAACTTTTTAAAAAGTGCGACTTTTCAGACAGAGTTTCTTGGTGTATCCGTTGCCATAAGCTGTTCGCCTATCGGCGGTTGGCCTACGTGAAATTACGCCTTTCAGGCGACAGGGAATTTTCTAATATATATTTTAATGAAGTTTTTTTTTCGGATTTATCCGCACTGCATTGGATGCTTGCGGCACCATTATAAAACATATCGTAAAATTATTTTGTATCTTTGCACGTTATAGAAAACAGAAAAATCAATTTTTATGGAAATAGTTCTAAGCGGCATTCGCTCAACCGGAAATTTGCATTTGGGAAATTATTATGGTGCCCTTCGTAATTTCGTGCGGATGCAAGACGAAAATAAATGCTACTTCTTTATCGCCGATATCCATTCGCTTACCACCCATCCCGATCCTGCGGGGCTGCACTCAAACGTTAAAAATGTGCTGGTAGATTATTTGGCCGCCGGCATCGACCCCGAAAAATCGGTTATTTACGTGCAAAGCGATGTGCCCGAAACCACCGAATTGTATCTTTACCTAAATATGCATGCCTATATGGGCGAGTTGGCAAAAACTTCATCTTTTAAAGAAAAAGCACGCAAGCAACCCGAAAATGTGAATGCCGGTTTGCTGACTTATCCAACGTTGATGGCTGCCGATATTTTGGTGCATAATGCCGATAAAGTGCCTGTGGGAAAAGACCAAGAGCAGCATTTGGAAATGACGCGCCGCTTCGCCCGCCGTTTCAATCATTTCTACGGAGTGGATTATTTTAAAGAACCCGTGGCGTATAATTTTGGCAATGAATTGATTAAGATTCCCGGCTTGGATGGCAGCGGAAAGATGGGGAAATCGGAAGGAAACGCCGTTTACTTGAAAGATAGCCCGAAGGAGATTGAGAAAAAAGTGAAAAAAGCACTTACTGATGCGGGCCCCACCGAATTTAATTCGCCCAAGCCCGATTATATCGAAAACCTTTTCACCATTATGAAAGTGGTATCGGCACCCGAAGTGGTGCAGCATTACGATGAACTGTGGAATAAATGCGAAATTCGGTATGGCGATATGAAAAAGCAACTTGCCGAAGACATCATTAAGGCCACCACGCCTATCAGGGAGCGCATTCTGGAGATTGAAAACGACGCCGCTTATCTGCACAAAGTGACAACCGAAGGCGCCGAAAAAGCACGTGAAAGCGCATCGAAAGTGGTGCGTGAGGTACGCGAAATTATGGGTTTTAAAAAGTTCTGAGCAGATTGGTATGATAGAGTTTAAAAAAATTACGCTGGAAGACAAACCGGCTATTGACGAAATTTTCAAACAAAACCCATATCGTGCTTCAGAATGCTGCTTTTCAAACCTCTACGGATGGGCGCACAAATTCAATACGGAGTTTGCGTTGTGGAATGGCTTCCTGCTCATAAAGTTTACCAACGTTATTGGCGGATGTTCTTATTTGACTCCTTTTGGCAAAGGCGATTTGAAAGCGGCCATCGAAGTCATTTTGGAAGATTGCAACTGCACAGAACGGTTTGAAATGTCAGGAGTTACTCAAAAAATGTGGGAAGATATTGACGCTGCCATGCCCGGCGCGTTTGAGAAGTTTCCGGTAAGGCGCACGTTCGATTACATTTACACATCAGAGAAGTTGATTAACCTGAAAGGGAAAAAACTGCAGAGCAAGCGCAACCATATCAATCGGTTCAATAGGGAAAACGATTGGAAGTACGTGTCGCTCAACGACGACCCTGAAATGTTGCAAGAATGCAAGCGAATGCACAAAGAATGGTACGAGATTAACGCGGAAAGCCACGACGATTCCCTGAAACACGATTACATTACCACCAAAGATTTCCTCAATAACTTTGAGGTTCTCGGGTTGCGTGGCGGAGCCATTGTAACGGAAAATGGGATGGTAGCGTTTTCGTTGGGCGCAAAACTCACCAACGACACTTTTATTGTGCACGTAGAAAAAGCTTTTGCTGATGTTCATGGCGCATATACTATTATGAACCAGCAGTTTGCTGAGCATGAAGGCGCCGCCTACACCTACATCAACCGTGAGGAAGATATGGGTTTTGAATCGCTTCGTAAAGCGAAAATGTCGTATCGTCCCGATATTCTGCTGGAGAAAAATTACGTGAAATATAAACAGCCGTAACGCGCTGCCACAGCAATGATTCAATACGCCAACGATACAACAAAAGAACAAATTCGCCGAATGTGGAAAACGGTTTTCGGCGATTCCGACGCGTATATGGACATTTATTTTCGGGAAAAATACCGCAACAACCGCACGCTGGCGTATTTTGAAGGCGACAAGGCCCTGGCATCGTTACAGATGCTGCCGTATCAGTTTACTTTTTGTGGCGCGGAAATTCCGGTGGCCTATTTTTCGGGAATTTGCACGTTGCCTGAAGCAAGAAACAAAGGTTATATGGCGCAATTGTTGATAAAAAGCTTCGATGAATTGGCGCAAAAAGGCATTCCATTGGCGGTGCTGGTGCCACAAGAAGAATGGTTGCTGAAGGTGTACGATAAATTTGGGTTTGCCCGTGCGTTTGATGCCGGAGAGCAAGATTTACCGTCGTTAAAAGCGTTGATCGAACAATATCCGGGAGATTTACACGCCGCTTATCGCGAATTCAACACGTGGTTTCGACAGAACGATATGACGGTTCAAAAAACGTTTGACGATTTTAAAACCATTGTGGAAGAAGCCGTCCTTTTCCATTTTCCATCGAAAAAAAACTTACTCGGAATGGCACGTGTGATAGATGCGGGAAAACTGCTCTCTCTCTTTTCAGCGCGATATCCCTCGAAAAACTTCTTTCTAACCGTAACCGATGAACTGCTACCACAAAATAACCGTCATTACTTGTACGGCGCCAATCCCGTTGAGTTAGGGAATATTGATATCCGTCAACTTACAACGTTGCTTTTAGGATATCACACCGCGCAAGAAGACGAGCCACTACACTCGCTCTTCCCCGAAAAAACGCCGCAAATGCATTTTATGTTGGAGTAAACGCACAACTCTTTCTCTTTTCAATTGTTATATCTACATAAATCAACATATTATGGGATTCGAAATTGAAAGAAAATTTTTGGTAAACGGCGATTACAAATCACCATCATTTAAGAATTTCCGCATTAAACAAGGCTACCTTTCACTCTCTGGGATGAGTGTGGTGCGCGTGCGCGTGAAGGGCGACAAAGCTTTTGTAACCATTAAAAGCGCGGTTGAAGACGGTAAAATAAAACGCAACGAATGGGAATATGAAATTCCCGTTGCCGATGCTGAAGAAATGCTACTGCTGTGTGAAGAGGCGGTTATTGATAAAACGCGGTATTTGATTAACGTGGGTAAACACGTTTTTGAGGTGGATGAATTTTACGGTGATAATGAAGGTTTGCTCATCGCCGAAGTGGAGTTGCAAGCCGAAGATGAAGATTTTGAAAAACCCGATTGGCTGGGCCCCGAAGTAACCGGCAATGTGCGGTATTACAATTCGTTTTTGTCCATCCATCCATATCGGGAGTGGGGAGAATAAAAAAAGCGGCAACTGCCGCTTTTTTGTTGTTTGATTATTCCACAATGGTTACCCAGCCGTGCACATCCGGCTCATCGCCATATTGAATAGCGCGAAGTTTTTTGTACAATTTTTCCGATATCGGGCCGGCTTCTCCTCCTTTGCAGAATTCGTATTTTTTGTTTTCTGCCAAGTCATCAATCCGCAAGATGGGACTGATAACGGCTGCCGTTCCGCAAGCGCCGGCTTCTTCAAACGTAGCCAGTTCTTCCACAGGCACGGGACGGCGTTCTACGTTCATTCCCATATCTTGTGCCAGTTGCATCAAGCTTTTGTTGGTAATAGACGGTAAAATAGATTCCGATTTTGGGGTGATGTACGTGTTGTTTTTAATCCCGAAAAAGTTAGCCGGGCCGCATTCATCTAAATATTTTTTTTCTTTGGCATCAAGATAAAGCACGGCGGAATAACCCATTTCGTGTGCCTTTACACCCGATTGCAAACTTGCGGCATAGTTCCCGCCCACTTTGTAGGTTCCGGTGCCGAGTGGCGCGGCGCGGTCGAATTCGCGCATAATCACCATTGGGGTTGGTTTGAAACCTTCCTTAAAATAAGGGCCAACGGGTGTGACAAAAACCAGAAAATCGTATTCCATCGATGGGCGCACGCCCACTTGCGCGCTCGTGCCAAACAGCAACGGGCGGATATAAAGCGACGCACCACTTTCGTATGGCGGTACAAAGCGTTCGTTTTTCTTCACGGCAAGTTGCACAATTTCTTCAAACAGTTCCACAGGGAGTTCCTGCATCATAATACCGCGGCATGATGATTGCAGACGCAGCGCGTTTTCGCGCATACGGAAAATTCTAATTTTCCCGTCTTTTCCCCTGAATGCTTTGAGGCCTTCAAATGCTTCTTGTCCGTAGTGCAGGCAAGTGGCGGCCATATGCAGGTTCACGTATTCCGATGTTTCGATTTGTGGTTCGCTCCATTTGCCGTCGCGGAAATGGCTCCGCACGTTGTAATCTGTTTTCATGTAGCCGAAGGCTAATTCCGACCAATTCATTGTTTCCATAATAGTTGATTTTAATGTTGTATTTATCGTTTAATATTGGGATTGTTCATTTTAGTTGGACTCATTCGGGTGTCGAATACATCTGTTGTAATGACAATTTTTCATCCAGAGTTTGTAAATCCTACCAATTCTTTGATTCCTTTTCCAATTTCTCTTGCGTAGTAACCTTTCCAAACAGATAATCTTTATCGGATTTTGCGGATCTCGCAATTAGTTCTTTGTTGGTAAACGGGCGAATGGATGCAGCTTTTTTGGTTTTTAACTTCAATACTGTTGTTTCTATTTTTTCAAATACCTTTTCGTCTTCCAGCCCGATAAGATATTCAATAATATTCAGCTTTCGTGTTTGAATATCCAGCATCTTTGTTCCTCCTTTTTTGCAAATGTACAATTTTTATTTATAAAAAGATGCTGTTTTCAGCATATAAATCACTATTTTCGTATCCCCAATGATTGACCAAATAACCATAGGACGAATTCAGGACGCAGCGCAGATAGTGGACGTTGTGTCCGATTTTGTTACACTTCGCAAACGCGGCGTGAACTACGTGGGATTGTGTCCGTTTCACGACGACCGCACGCCATCGTTCTACGTTTCTCCCGCGAAAAATATCTGCAAATGTTTCGCCTGCGGCGAGGGTGGCTCGCCGGTGAATTTCGTGATGAAACACGAGCAATTGTCGTATTACGAAGCGTTAAAATTTCTTGCCAAGAAGTACAACATCGAAGTGGTTGAGAAAGAACTGACCAACGAGGAAAAACAAGCGCAAAGCGATCGCGACAGTATGTTTATCCTCAACGAGTTCGCGCGAGATTATTTCGTGAAAACGCTTCACCACAACCCCGAAGGGAAAGCCGTGGGCTTGAGTTATTTTCGTGAGCGCGGCTTCAGAGACGATCTGATAAAAAAGTTTCAACTCGGTTACGGTTTGGAGCAACGCGACGCGTTTTCGCAGGAAGCGCAAAAAGCCGGTTACCGACAAGAATACTTGCTCAAAACGGGACTTTCCTATGGCGGTGAAGATGGCCGCCCACTTATAGACCGTTTCCGTGGGCGCGTGATTTTTCCCGTTCACACGCTTTCGGGCAAAGTGGTGGCTTTTGGCGGGCGCATTCTCAAAAAAGTGGAGAATGTGGGCAAATACGTCAATTCTCCCGAGAGCGATATCTATTCAAAAAGCAAAGAACTTTACGGCATTTTCTTTGCCAAAGGAGCCATCGTGAAGCAAGACAAATGCTTTTTGGTAGAGGGCTACACCGATGTGATATCGATGCACCAAGCGGGAATAGAAAATGTGGTGGCTTCATCGGGAACGGCGCTCACACACGGACAAATCCGAATGATACACCGTTTTTCGGAAAACATTACGGTGCTCTATGATGGCGACGCGGCCGGTATAAAAGCGGCTTTGCGCGGTATTGATTTGCTGCTGCAAGATGGAATGAACGTGAAAGTGGTGCTTCTGCCGCCGGGCGAAGACCCCGATTCGTTCGCGAAAAAACAAAATGCAGAAAATTTCAACCGTTTTATCGAAAGCAACGAGCAAGATTTCATCCGTTTCAAAACCCAGTTGCTGCTCGACGAAGCCGGCGATGACCCCATTAAACGTGCTGGATTAATCACAAATATTGTGGAAAGTATCGCACTCATCCCCGATAACATCAAGCGCTCGGTATATATTCAAGATACGGCAACATTGCTCAATTCCCGCGAAGAGGTGCTGATTGCCGCGGTGAATAAAATTAGAATCAATAATTATAAAAAACGCAAGGAACAAGCTGATAAAGAGGCGCTGAACGCGAAAGCTGATAAGGTTTTGATTGATATTCAGGAGCAAACTTTCGATAAGGCCTCGCCGAAAAATCCGTTTGATAAATTTGAGTACGCTATTCTTCGGTATGTGGTCCGGTATGGTAATCTTCCTGTTTATCAGAAGTTTGAAAAGCAAAAGCGCGGTGAAGGGAAAAATGTTGTAGAGGAAGATGTCTTGGTTGAGGAAGGTCCATCGGTCATTGATTTTGTTCGTTACGATATGGAAAGAGACGGCATTCATTTTACCAATTTGCTGTATCGTCAACTTTTTGAGGAAGCGGTAGAACAAGCGGAAAACGAAGATTTTGTTCCGGGCAGGTATTTTCTGTCGCACCACGACCCGAAAATCAACAAATTGGCATCGGACCTGATGAGCGATAAATACCAGTTGAGCAAAATACATTCAAAATCGTTAGGCGAATACATCGATGATAAAAATTCGCGCCTACTTGAGCAAAATATGCTCAAAACCTATGTCCCACGCGCTACAACAGAATTGAAAAATGCGTATGTGCTGCAAAAAATAAAGGAAATTAAAAACGAAATGAAATCGGCAGATTCGGAAAAAGCCCTTCAGCTCATTCACGAATTGAAACAATTGCAGGAAATCAAAAAAATATTGGCTAAAGATTTGGGGGAGAGGATAATATTGAAGTATTAGGGTGTTCGATGGTATTCAGTTGCTGTAAAAGCATCTGACCGCTTCAAGTCGGTCTGATGGATTGGACGAAGAAAAATGTATTTCGAAGAAGACTGTACATATCATATCTATAACAGAAGCAACGAGAAGTTGTTTTATAACCGCGATAACTATATTTTCTTCTTGCAAAAAGTGAGAAAACATATTTATCCGCTTGCGCACATATTGTGTTACTGTCTCATGCCTAATCATTTCCACTTTATTGTTACGATAAAAGACGAAGGCGCTAAATTTTTTGATAATGAAAGAGTGAAAGATATGCAATATATCACCAGAGCATTTGGCACGGTATTGAGTTCATATACACAGGCGCTTAATAAAAATATGCAAAGGAGAGGAGCAATTTTGCGCATAAAACGAAAGCTAAAATGCTAAATAATGCTGATGATAATTATTCTATAAGTTGTTTTATGTATGTCCATCAAAATCCGCTTTTGGCGAATTTGGTTGAAAAAATAGAAAATTGGGAATTCTCCTCATTTCCTGATTATATTGGAATGAGAAAAGGAACTCTTGTAAATATACAAATGGGTTTGGATATCTTTGATTTAGAGCGAGAGCAGATTTATGAATTAAGCTATCAATTATTGCAAGATAAAAGTGACAAAGATTATATTTAGTGCACATGAAATAACGCGTCAGACCGGTAATCGGTCAGACGCTACGCTCCATCTGACTGGTTATCGGTCTGATGCATTAAATCCCAAACAAATTTAATGAATAAATAAAACAATCTGTCGGTTATTCTGTTTATTGATTTCACAATTGAATTTCCACTGAATAACCACAGACTAACAATTGAATATCTACTGAATAACAATTGAATAACGCGCAGTGAATAACTACTGAATAACAATCGTATTATGTACTTACAAACCACCAACGTAACAAAACAATATGCCAACCACTTGGCGTTAAACAACGTAAGCATCGAAGTGCCACAAGGAACAGTTTTTGGCTTACTGGGGCCAAACGGCGCGGGAAAAACCACGCTCATCCGCATCATAACGCGCATTACTGCTCCCGATAGCGGCGAAGTGTTTATCAACGGACGCCCATCGAAAAGCGACGATGTGCTCAACATTGGCTACCTGCCGGAAGAACGTGGACTATACAAAAAAATGAAAGTGGGCGAACAAGCGATGTATTTGGCGCAACTGCGCGGATTATCCAAAGCCGACGCGCATCGTGAACTGATGCTTTGGTTTAACCGTTTCGATATTTCCGGTTGGTATAATCGGAAAGTGGAAGAATTGTCTAAAGGCATGCAGCAGAAAGTGCAATTTATTTCCACCGTAATTCACAACCCCGATTTACTCATTTTCGATGAGCCTTTCAGCGGTTTCGACCCCGTGAACGCCGAAATGATCAAGAACGAAATGCTTCGCTTGAAATCTGAAGGCAAAACCATCATTCTCTCCACGCACAATATGGAATCGGTGGAAGCCTTGTGCGATAACATCGCGTTGATAAACAAGTCGGAAGTTGTGCTGCAAGGCAAGGTGTTCGATATCAGGCGAGAACATCGCACTAATGTGTATCGGTTCAGGTTGCGGGCGGATGATTTCCGCTTTGAACATCCTGCTTTTGAGCTGCTTTCGAAAGAACCTTACCACGAATTTCTCGATATCATAATTAAAAAGCAACCGGATCTCGCGCCCAACGAGTTGGCGAAAATTATTTTCGATAACTTCGATGTGGTAGCCTACGATGAGGAAATTCCCACAATGAATGATGTGTTTATACAAACTGTTCAGTCACCGCATCTGACCGCTTCAAGTCGGTCTGATGCATAAAATTGTGAGAGACAACGCGTCAGACCGCGAATCGGTCAGAGGCAGCTGAATAACAATCAAATAACACCCAAAATATGAATACCTTAGGCTTAGTCATACAACGCGAATATCTGACACGCGTACGAAAAAAATCGTTTATCATCATGACGCTGCTCATGCCATTATTGCTGGTGGCGCTGTCGTTTGTGCCCTTGTGGCTGTCCACGCTCAACGATGGAGCAGTTAAAAACATCGCCATTATCGATCACACCGGATTGTACGCGCCGTTGTTAGAATCTACCGATCAATACCATTTTCAAATCGTTGGGCAAGCGCAGCAAGAAGAACAGCAATCCAAACTGGGAAAAGAACTGTTTGCCATTTTGCAAATCACCGACGACTTAAATAAAAACAAGAATGCCGTCAACATCTTGTCTGAAAAGCAGACGCCGCAAGAGCTTCGTTCACTAATTGAAAACACGCTCAACGAAAAAGTTATGCAACAGCGGTTAGACGATTTGTCTCACCAAAGCGACGTGAATTCCGCCGCTATTTCCCAAGTACGCTCCATTATTGAATCGGGCGCCAACATTTCTGTAAGAACCATGCGCTGGGGCGAAGGCGGTAAGGTTTCGGAATCCTCCACTGAGGTGGCTACCATCATTGGAATGGTGTTTACTTTTCTTATTTACATGTTCATTTTAATGTATGGCAATATGGTAATGCAGGCCGTGTTGGAAGAAAAGAAAAGCCGTGTGGTGGAGGTGATGGTCTCATCGGTGAAGCCGGTGAATTTATTGGTCGGAAAAATTACCGGAATTGGTTTGGTGGGCATCACGCAACTGCTCATTTGGGGCATTTTAACCGGCGCGTTATTTACCGTTCTCTCCCTGTTTATCGCCTCGCCCGAACAAGCTACTGCTATGCCCGCCGAAATGAACAGCTTTAATATGGAAGGCGTTTTGGGTTCGGTGATGAGCGTAAATTGGTTCGAAATAATCGTTTATTTCCTGTTGTTTTTTGTTGGCGGATACATTTTGTACGCGTCCATTTTCGCGATGTTCGCCTCGGCAGTGGATAGCGAAGAAGACACCACGCAATTTATGATGCCCGTTACCATTATTATTATGTTCGCCTTTTTCGCCGGATTTTACAGCGTGAGCAACCCCGATGGGCCTTTGGCGTTTTGGGGGTCGCTTATTCCGTTCACATCGCCCATCGTGATGATGGTGCGCTTGCCCTTTGGAATTCCTTTGTGGGAGAAACTTTTATCACTGGTTTTACTCTACGGTACGTTCGTGTTAATCTCAATTTTTGCCGCTAAAATTTATCGTGTGGGTATTTTGATGTATGGCAAAAAACCGTCCATTAAGGAGATGATAAAGTGGGTGAGGTATAAGTGATGATGGGTGCTGGATGCTAGATGCTGGGTGTTGGTGCCATGCTGAACGAAGTGAAGCATCTTTGTAAACAAAAAACTTCTCTGTTGCGATAAGCGGAGAAGTTTTTTTGATTTTATACAGCGCTTTTTTCATTCTCTTTTCGTATCCTGATTATTCTTTTCAGTTGGTTGGACTTTTCTTGTAGTTCATTTTCAATATCATAATCGTTTTGAAGCCCTAACCAAAATTTCGCGGAATTTCCAAAGTATGCGCTCAGTCTTACTGCCGTATCCGCGGAAATTCTGCGATTTCCTTTTATTATTTCCGAAATTCTCGTTTGCGGAATTTCCAAGTCTTTCGCTAATCTGTATTGAGAAATGTTGGAAGGAATTAAAAACTCTTCCAGCAAGATTTCACCCGGTGTTATGTTTTTTAGTTTTTTCATTTCTTCAAAATCCCTTTTTCCACACTTTCATCGATAATTTTTTCGGCAAAATTCCACAACTCTTTCGATCCCTCTTTAATTACTTTCTTCTTGTTGTAAACCGATTGGTATTTTACGCCGAACTCCTCCCATGTTCCGCCGTTATTGGACGTGTTTTGCAGTAATGGTTCAAGCTTGTCCATCGATCTGGCGAATTTGGCTTCAGGTGTAATCCCTACTTCAAATTCTTTCCAAAGTTCAATAAATTCCGAAGCCTGTTTCTCGGGCAGCAAGCCAAAAATTCGCTGAGCGGCTTTCAGCTCCTCTTCGGTGTTGTCGTGGCTTTTATTTTGGTCATAAATAAACGTATCGCCCGCGTCAATTTCCACAATATCGTGTATCAAAACCATTTTTACGACTTTCAGTAAATCAATTTCCGCATCGGAATACTCGCTCAAAACAATGGCCATCATGGCTAAATGCCAACTGTGTTCGGCATCGTTTTCGCGCCTGTCGCTGTTGAATAACTTCGTTCGGCGTTGGATGTATTTTATTTTGTCAATTTCTTTTATGAAAGCGATTTGGTGGGAGAGGTTGTTGGATGTCATTTGATTGATATTTGGATTCTTTTCCAGATAAAGATTTTCACGCAATAAAGATACAAATTTATCAAACAAATTCCCTATTTTTGTTTTTCCTATAAAACGAATCAAAAATGAAACGCAACCTCACCCTTTCCTTTCTTCTCTTTACTTTATTTTTTTCATCGTTGGCGCAACAAAAACCGTCGCAGCAATGGCTAGACCAAAAATTCTCGATGTTTATTCATTTCGGGCTTTACTCGGTGTATGGCGGGGTTTACGATGGTGAACCCGTCCGCAGAGGATATAGCGAACAAATTCAGTCGTTTGCGGGAATTTTTAGCGATTGGTATGCCAACACGGCGCAGGAGTTTAACCCGGTGAAATGGAATCCCGATGAAATTGTGCAGCTGGCCAAAGATGCGGGCATGCGTTCCATTGTTTTTACATCGAAGCACCACGATGGGTTTTGCATGTATCACTCAAAATATACTGATTTTAACATTGTTGACGCCACGCCTTACAAGCGCGATTTGATGAAAGAACTGGCGGACGCTTGTCGGCGCGGGGGTATCGATTTTGCGGTCTATTATTCGCTTATCGACTGGCATTTTCCGCAGGCATATCCCATTTCGAGCCACAATGCCGACCCCATCACGCCCGAACATTATCAATTCAACCTGAAGCAGGTGGAAGAAATTATGACCAACTATGGCGATATTTCCGAAATTTGGTTCGATATGGGTTCGCTCACGCCCGAGCAGAGCAAGGGATTGTACGAATTGGTTAACCGATTGCAGCCCAATTGTATGATTAGCGGCAGGCTGGGTAACGATTTCGTGGATTTTGCCGTGATGGCCGATAACGAATATCCCGATTACAAACTGGGCGTTCCTTGGCAAACCGCCGCTTCCATATTCGACGAAACGTGGGGCTACCGCTCGTGGCAAGAGCGGGGCGAGGTGCAGCCAAAAGTGGAGGAGAAAATCGCCAGTTTGGTAAAAGTTATCAGTCGCGGTGGCAATTACCTGCTCAATATCGGCCCGTGTGGCGATGGGTCCGTGGTGGAATTTGAGCGCGATGTGTTGCTTGGATTAGGAGAGTGGGTGAAACAGAATGCCGAAGCCATTTACGGGACACGTGCCAATCCATTCGACCATCCGTTTGCTTGGGGCGAGGTTACCACAAAGAACAATGCCTTATATGCTTTTGTTGACAAAACACCTGCTTCGTCAAAAATTCGTTTGTCTGAATTTTCGGGAAAAGTGCGCGATGTGAAGCTGTTGTCATCGGGTGCGTCTTATCCGTTTTTGCAAAAAGGAAACGCTTTGGAAATCGACCTTTCAAAAACCCTATCCGGAGGATTTATGCCGGTTTTGAAAATCGATTTTGAAAATGAGATGGCAATTATGCCGTCAAATGTGGTGAAAAACAATGTGTTGGACGCGCAAAATGCCGTTCCGGTTTTCGGGCACTCGAGCCTCAATTATTATGGTGGTTATAAAAGCATTATCGGGTATGAATGGACGGTAGGCGGAAATAAAAAACAGGCCTCGCCCGAACTAATTTACACTGATAATGAACGTGGAAGAGACATTGTTGTCAATATCAATGGTAAAGAACAAACTGTGCTTTTGAACGCCGGCACTTCAAAAACCGAGAAACTACAAAAAAACACGGTGAAATGGGGCAAATTGTACCAAAAAACTGGCCGCGGCGTGTTTGGATTTGTGGAGGAAGAAAATGAATTTCCCGTGCATCCTCAATCGGAAAACTCTCGATGGAAAGAAGTTAACGATTTTGTTTATGGCGCGCAACAAACGCTCTCCATACCTCAGCGCGGAAGCATTGTATTGCTGCAAGAAATAGAATCGGATAAAAATCAAACCATTGCGGTTGAAGTGGGCAGCGGAAACGGAGTGTACATTTTACTCAATGGCGTGTATGTTACCGCTCATTTATCGCCCCAAAGAGTGAAATTCAATAAAGAAACTGTATTGCTCCCGCTTCAAAAAGGCAAAAACCAATTGGTTATAAAATATTATAATGGTTTCGAAAAAGAGTTGCTGTATAGTTTGCAACCCCTTGAACAGTGGACGGTTTACACACAGAAATTGCCGAGAACGCCGCTTAATAAAACGATCTCCATACGCGCCAACGACGTCGAATCGAAAGTGGCGCCGTTGCGTTTGAATAATCTGAAGATAAAATTTTAGCCCTTTTGACGGATTAAATATTCGGCAATTTGCACGGCGTTTAACGCGGCCCCTTTACAAATTTGGTCCGATACGGTCCAGAAAGTGAGTCCGTTGGGGTTTGTGAGGTCTTTTCTGATTCTTCCCACGTAAACCGGGTCTTCGCCGGCAGCATGCAGTGGCATGGGGTATTCTTTTTTTTCCACATCGTCCATCAATATAACGCCCTCCGCTTTTCTGAAAGCTTCGCGCGCCTCTTCCACCGATACGGGCCTCTCGGTTTCAACCCAAATGGCTTCGGAGTGGGCTCGCAGCACCGGAACACGCACGCATGTGGCACTCACTTCAATATTGCTGTGCATGATTTTGCGTGTTTCATTGAACATCTTCATTTCCTCTTTTGTGTATCCGTTTTCAGTAAACACATCTACCTGAGGGATAAGATTGAATGCCAACTGATGGGCAAATTTTGAAACGGTGGGTTCTTCGTTGTTCACAAGTTGTTTGTGCTGTTCTTCCAACTCTGCCATAGCCGTGGCGCCTGCTCCCGAAGCAGCCTGATACGTGGACACGTGAACGCGTTTGATGTGTGAAATATCTTCAATGGCTTTCAATGCCACAACCATTTGAGTGGTGGTGCAATTGGGGTTGGCAATGATGTTGCGCGGACGGTTTAAGGCGTCTTCGGCATTCACTTCGGGAACCACTAAGGGAACATCGTCATCCATACGAAAAGCGCTGGAATTGTCAATCATAATGGCGCCGTGCTTGGTAATGGTATCGGCAAACTCCAACGATGTGCCGCCCCCGGCTGAAGCGAAAACGATATCTATACCTTTGAAGTCGTCGTTGTGTTTCAATTCTTTTACGGTAATTTCTTTCCCGCGAAAGGTGTATGTTGATCCCGCGCTTCGCGATGAACCGAACAATACCAATTCATCCACGGGAAAATTTCTTTTATCGAGTACGCGAAGCAGCTCTTGGCCTACAGCTCCGCTGGTTCCAACAATGGCTATTTTCATTTTGCTTAATTACTTTAGGATTTGAAGTGCAAAGGTAAGAAAAACTCTGAAAAAAGTATCAGTTTGTGAGGTTGATTGTGCGTTACAAGTATTACTTGACGGCAATTTTTTTTGTGGTTGTTCCCACTCTAATAATGTAGAACCCCTTTGAAAGATTCACGTTGTATTCGTTTGTGCCGGCTTTCACGCGTTGGGTATAAACCTTTACGCCCATCACGTTAAATATCTCAAGCACATCGTCCTTAGGCAGGTTTTCGATGATGATTCTGTTTTCGGTAAAACTGATTTTAACTTCAAGTTTTTGTTCTTCCATCACCACGCGGTTTTGCCTTTGTTGCGCTACCGCAGCAAAGCAAAATCCTGACAACAGGCTTGAAATGATAATTATTACTAATTTCCGTTGCATTTAGCGAATAAAACTTAGATAATCACAAAAGTAAGAAAAAAAGTCATGTAATTAATTTTTTTAACAAAAAAATATGCATTTGTGAAAAAATTCCCCAAAACTTTTACAACTCCCACGTTTTGCCTTCTTCTGCCAGTTCTGTGTTGGGAAAAACTGCTTTTGCTTCGTTTAGCAAGTTGTCTAATTCGTTGTATCGAGAAGAAAAGTGCCCGATAATCAGACGCTTCACATTGGCTTCTTTGGCAACCAAAGCCGCTTCGCGGGCGGTGGAGTGGTAGGTTTCGCCGGCTCTTTTTGCTTCACTCTCGGCAAATGTTGCTTCGTGATACAGCAAATTGGCATGTTGAATGTGGGTGGCTACTTCGGGATAAAGAGCGGTATCGGAGCAATAAGCAAACCGCCTTTGCGGGCGAACGGGGTGAGTGAGGATTTCGTTTCGGATGACCGCTCCGTCGGGAGTGATGAAGTCGCCGCCTTCTTTTATTTCGCGAATTTGCCTCACCGGAATGTTGTAAAAACGAATCATTTCACGAATCACGTTTCGCGGGCGCTCTTTTTCTTCAAACAGGAAGCCGTTGGTAGGCATCCGGTGCTTTAACGGAAAAGAGAATATCCGCAGCGAGCCGTTTTCGAATATCAATTGACGTTCATCGGCTTGCAAAGGAATGATATTTATTTTAAATGACAGCCGCGTGCCTAAATATTGTGTTAACGGATGAATGAGCCCATCAATTTCTTTGTGGGCGTAGATATTCAAGTCAGCTTTTCGGCCGATAAGACTCAGTGTGGAAATCAGCCCCGGTAACCCAAAGATATGGTCGCCGTGCAAATGCGAAATAAAAATGCTGTGCAATTTGCTCATCCGCATTTGAAACTTGCGCATTTGTAGTTGGGTGCCTTCGCCACAATCAATCATAAACAGTTTTTCGTTTACATTCACCAGCTGAGCCGGCGGATGATGCAGCGTGGTGGGCATAGCTGAGCCACAACCTAATATGGTTAATTGAAATTTAGTCATTTTTATCGTATGCCGATGAGCTTGTGTGTTTGCAAACTCAACGACCATTGCGGATTTTGCTTAATCAGTTCAATGCAGTAGTCCACATTTTCCGGTATAATGTGTTGGTCATCGAAAATGGGGCTGAGCAAATATTTCTTTGCTTTTGGTAGTATGGAAATATCGGGTAGTGGGTCGCCTTTTTGTATTGGAAACCGAAGCTCATCCACCTCTGGAATCAGTTTTTTTATTCTTCTGAAATTTTGTTTCGGGCTGCAGGTAATGTAATCCAAGCCGGCAGGAAGTTGACGGGTGCCGTTGGTTTCAATGGCTTGAAAGTAGCCATGTTGTTTAAAAAACTGCACAATTTCATTAGTCAGTTGCAGGGCAGGTTCGCCTCCCGTCCAAATAATCCATTGACAACCAAATTGGCCGATTTCATCGAGGATTTGTTGCAACGACATTTCTTCCCCCGATTCGTATTCCGTATCGCAAAACACGCAAGCTAAGTTGCATTTAGATAACCGAATAAAAATCGAAGCTTCTCCTGTTCTTCCGCCTTCGCCCTGCAAAGAATAGAATATTTCATTCACTGTCAGGTTCATAAATAGCGGAGGTTTTTGGGGTTTCACTAACTTCAACGGCGTAAAGTTCGGGAAACTGTGGTTTAAACACATCGAAAAGCATTTTGGCCAAATTCTCGGCCGAAGAATTCAATGGGGCAAGAATATCGTTGAGGTTTCGGTGGTCTAAATGGTTGTCTATGTATTCCTTTACAGGCCTTAGCTCCGTGTAATCGCGCACAAAGCCTGTGTCGTTTAATTCGCGCGCACGCAAGTGCACGGTAACCACATAGTTGTGGCCGTGAAGCCGGCTACAAGGGTGTTCCTCGGGCAATCCGTGGAGCGCGTGCGCCGCCGAAAAAGCAAATTGTTTACTTATTTTGTACATATTGTTATTGTTTTAACGAATCGGATGGCATAATGTTCAAATCCAAATAAGCCTTCAGTGGATAATGGTCGGAGTAGGCAATTTTCTCCACTTTTGCATCGAGGGTTTTTATGTTTTTGCTGTGCATAATATGATCGATGCGGAAAAGGAAAAAACTTTCATTAAAAGTTATTCCCGGCCCAAATCCTCCCGAAACGTACGCATCGTTCAACCCTTTTTTCATTTGCGCGTAGGCATATGAAATAGGCGTATCGTTGAAGTCGCCACAAATGATAACGCCATCCGTGTCTTGCGTGTCGATGTAATCTTTTACTTTTTGCACTTGCGTCACGCGTGTTCTATACGCAGAGCCCAACCGAGATCGAATGTTAGAAGTTACGTGTTCCAGTTTTACCGAGTCGTTGTTCTGCAGAAAATCGCTGTAAAGTTTTCTGTCTTCGGCCGTAATGCTGTTTGATTCTAAATGCACGTTGGCAACCGAATATTTTTTTCCGTTTATATCGATGGTATAGACCGCCGCGCCGTTGAATGATGATTGAAAAACAACTTCGTGCGTTTTCTCAATGGGGAATTTTGAAAAACACGCCAGTCCGAAAATATGGTACTTCCCCGATGACTCCAAGCCCGTGACCGAACGATATGGGTATTTGTTGAGAATTCTGTTTACATCTCGCTGTGAAATAAGCGATTGCCCGGTTTTGCTCACCAAATATTCTTGCAAGCAAACAATATCGGCATCGGTTTTTGCAATGTAATCCAAAATGGGGTGCTCGGCGTCTTTACTGCTCTCGTTTATAAAGGCTTGTACGTTGTAAGACAATATCTTTAGGGTGTTTTCGGGTTTTGTTGATGAAAATAAATTCATCGGGAAAAACGTGACAATGGGTTTATAAGAAATTACGAGCGCCAGCACAGAGAGGAAGGCCAGTTTCCATTTCGAAAAAAATATCCATATAATTAAATAAGCGATATTCAATAGCAAAATAAAGCCGAAGGCTAACCCAATGTATGAGAAAAGATTTGTTTTAAGCGGCGAAACTTTCCAAGCCAAGTGTGAAGACAAAAGCAGCATAATTGCCACCAGGTTAGTGGCAAAAATAGTCCATTTAAGTAATTTCCGAAATCGTTTTTTTTTATTTCTTGCTCGCATCGAAAAGCCTCTTTTTCTCCTCGGCCGACAAACTGCTATAGCCGGATTGCTTAAGTTTATCTAAAATGGCATCTATTTCTTCTTGTTCTGAATGGCGGCGTTTGTTATATTCCCAATCTGTTTCGTGCCGCGCGTATTTTACCTTCATTTTGGATTTGTTTTTTCGCGGTTTAAACAGATTCACGAAACCATCCATCACCCGACTCATCCATTTGGTGATGTCGTGTCCTTTTTTTTGTTGCATGGCAAATAAATATCCCAACAACGCTCCACCAATGTGCGCCAAATGTCCTCCGGGATTGGCCGGGTTTCCTAATGAAAGAAAATCTATAACAAACGCGAAAATAGCAATATACACAATTTTTATCGAACCCAAAAACAACAAATTCAATTGCACATCGGGCCGATAAAACGCCGCGCCCATTACAATGGCCATCACCGCTGCCGAAGCGCCTATGAGCCAACCTCTTCCCAAACCCGTGTAAAATGGAATCACATTAAATGCCAGCACATAAATCAACGCGCCGGCCAAGCCTCCCAAAATATATAAACTGGCCAATGTGCGTCCTGAAAAATATTGAAGAAAAATCTGCCCAAACCAATATAGCCAAAGCATATTAAAGAGAAGGTGCAAAAAGCCTTCGTGAACAAACATATAGGTGAATGGTGTCCAAAAACGCATTGTTAACCCGCCTAAAAAAGAAGGAACGCCTAAAAATGTGATCAAATCAAATGTGTTTATAGCGAACAAGGTAAACAGTACGTTTAGTACCTTGAGCACAAGAAAAACAGCAACATTGATGAAAATCAGTTTCGTCATCAAATTGCCCGCCTTGTATCTGTATTTTAATTGGTCAATAATATCTGCCATGAATTTTGTCCTTTTTCTTCCAATATAATATCATGAAAATACCAAACAGCATGCCTCCCAAGTGGGCGAAGTGTGCCACGTTGTCTCCCGAAAAGTTGCCTATTCCAAAAAACAGTTCAATGATTCCGTAACCAATGACAAACCATTTTGCTTTAATGGGAAAAGGAATGGGAATGATGAAAAGCCGTGCATTAGGAAACAGCATGCCAAACGCCAAAAGAATTCCAAAAACCGCTCCCGAAGCTCCCACGGTGGGAATGTTCATTAATAAATACGCATCGCCCGGAGCACTTTGCAGTCTCACAAACGTAACCAATAAGTGAATAATGGCAGCGCCCACGCCGGTGACCATGTAGTATGTTAAAAATCTTTTTGAGCCCCACACTTGCTCCAGCGTTCTTCCAAACATAAAAACCGCGAACATATTGAAAAGAACGTGCGTGAATGAGCCGGGATCGTGCAAAAACATATAAGTGACGAATTGATATATCCGGAACCACGGCGATTCCACATAAAACAACCCAAACCTTTCAATCAAGTTTATTCCGCTTCGTAAAAGGACTACCTGAGCCAGCCAAACAATTACATTTATAATGATAAGATTTTTAGTTACCACAGGCAGGGCACCTGCAAAACTGTTTCTTGTATCCATCTGCATTTTTTTCTATTAAGGCGCTAAATTACGTAATATTTCGTTTCTAGAAGCGTTTTTTGTGGCAATAATGGTCATTTTTAAATAAAATCAAATACTTTTTACCATTTTTCTTGATTGTTTTGGATTTATCGCTTATATTTGACGGCAAAAATAGGCATAGCCTTGACTTAATGTATGTTTAATTAATTATTTACGTTTTCTTATGAACAAATCAGAACTAATTAGTGCCGTAGCCGAAAAATCAGGCCTCAGCAAAGTTGATGCAAAAAAAGCATTGGATGCTACCCTTGAGACAATTTCTCAAGAAGTGAAAAATGGTGGTAGAGTTGTATTGGTTGGATTCGGAACTTTCTCAGTATCCGAAAGAAGTGCCAGAAAAGGAATTAACCCCCGTACCAAAAAACCGATTGACATTCCGGCTAAAAAAACGGCCAAATTCAAAGCCGGTTCAGAGCTTTCTAACCTCTAAGGCTTATACGCGAAATAAAAAGAAGGAGCAAATGGTTGAAAATTTGCTCCTTTTTTGTGGTGTAAATCGCCAGTCTTTAGAAAAATAAAAGTAAATTTGCAGCCTTATTTCAGACTCCGTAGCTCAGTTGGTAGAGCAAATGACTCTTAATCATTGGGTCGAGGGTTCGAGTCCCTCCGGGGTCACATTGATTTATTAGTGATTTTCATATCTATTGCTTTCGGGAAATAAAAATCTAACATTGTAAAAAATACCGAAAGTGGTGGGTGAAAGCATTCTCCCGAAGTCGTTCTATAAATCTCAAATCCTACATCCCAAATCTTCCTACATTCTCTCCGGCACCTCAATGCCAAACAGTTTCATTCCTTTTTTTATGATTGTGGCTACGTTTTTAGATAAAACCAAGCGAAAATCGCGAAGCGAAGTGTTTTCTTCTTTCAGGATAGAAAAATCGTGATAGAATTGATTGAATTCTTTGGCCAAATCATACACATAATTGCCGATAATGGACACGTTGTATTCGTTGCCTGCTTGTTTCACAATTGCCGGAAACTCGGTAAGCATTTGCACGAGGTTTTCTTCTTTTTCAGATAACATTACGGAAGTGTCCAACTTTTCGGGAAGGGAGATGCCTTGCTCTTCGGCTTTGCGAAGCACAGATTTGATGCGAGCGTGTGTATATTGAATAAACGGGCCGGTGTTTCCGTTGAAATCGATGGACTCTTTGGGGTTAAACGTCATGTTTTTCTTGGGATCCACCTTCAAAATAAAATATTTTAACGCGCCCAAACCCACCATTGTGGCAATTTCATCGGCTTCTTCGGCCGAAATACCCTCTAATTTCCCCAGTTCTTGTGACGTCTCACGCGCGGTGTCTATCATTTCTTTCATCAAATCGTCGGCGTCCACCACGGTGCCTTCGCGCGATTTCATTTTGCCTTCGGGCAATTCCACCATTCCGTATGAAAAATGCACCAGTCCTTTTCCGAACTCGAATCCGAGTTTATCAAGAAGGATGGAAAGCACTTGGAAGTGGTAATTTTGCTCATTTCCAACCACATATATCATCGTGTCGATGGGGTAGTCGTCAAAGCGAAGTTTGGCTGTACCAATGTCTTGCGTCATATACACCGATGTTCCGTCGGAACGAAGTAAGATTTTTTCATCCAATCCCTCCTGCGTTAAATCGGCCCAAACCGAGCCATCATCGCGGCGCACGAAAATACCTTCGTCCACGCCGCGCAACACCTCGTCTTTTCCGGCAAGGTAAGTTTGCGATTCGTAGTAAATCTTATCAAACGAAACACCCAATTTGTCGTACGTTTCGTCAAATCCTTCATACACCCAACCATTCATCATTTTCCACAGGTTCACGGTTTGAGCGTCGTTGGCTTCCCATTGGCGCAGCATTTCGCGCGCTTCCTGCATCAATTGCGATTGCTCCTCGGCTTGCTCTTTCGACAGTCCTTGAGCCTGCAAAGTGGCCAGTTCTTCTTTATATTTTTTGTCAAACAGCACGTAGTAGTCGCCAATGAGGTGGTCGCCTTTTTTGCCCGATGTTTGCGGTGTTTCTTCGTTGCCCCATTTTTGCCACGCCAACATCGATTTGCAAATATGAATGCCTCGGTCGTTCACAATATTGGTCTTCACCACCCGTTTTCCGTTGGCGGTAAGCACTTCGCACAGCGCGTGGCCGAGGAGGTTGTTGCGGATGTGTCCCAAATGCAGCGGCTTGTTGGTGTTTGGCGATGAATATTCCACCATAAAAAGCGGCGCGTCGTCTGCTACTTTGGTGAAACCAAAGTTTTCATCGCCATCCATATTCGCTAACACCTCAACCCATTCACCTGATGCAATGCTGAGGTTCAAAAATCCTTTAATTACATTATATTCAGCAATAACGCTCGATTTTTCAGCTAAATACGCGCCAATTTCCTGTGCCGTTTGCTCAGGATTTTTTTTCGATATTCGCAATAAAGGAAACGTTACGAGCGTATAGTGCCCCTTGAATTCTTTTTTGGTTTTTTGAAGTGTGATTTGCGATGCGTCCACATCCGCGCCGTATAAATCTTTTATCGCGCCGATGATGGCGGTTTTTATATCGTTTTCTAAGTGCATAGCGTTTTGAATTCTGTTGAAATTAGATTGCAAAGATACGAAGAATTTACGATTTTAGATTTTAGATTTACGATTTGGTGATGCGCTTTACCCAATCTCCCCCCCTAGCCAAGTCACCCTCTCGCAGACCTGTCCACCAAATACACCACCGATTTATATGCCAATCCGCTATTGATAGACAACCCAATCTCACATGTTCGGCTGTTGGAATATCCTTCGGTTGCATTTGCGATGCCGTGTTTCAACGGTTCAAGCGCCGAGTTATTTAATTCCGGATAGAAAAACCCGCGGTCGCCCGCCCAACCGCAGCAATGCACGTTTTCGGGAACGATGACTGTTTCCGCGCATCGCGCCGCGATATTATACAACTTTTCTTCCAAATGCATTTTCGTGGAGCTGCACGTGGTGTGGATGGTGATGGAAACGGGTTGTTTTTCCAGCGTGAGCTTATCTAACAAAAAATCGTGAATAAATTCCACTTGGTCATACAACTTTAGCTGCGAATCCAGTGTTTCGCGCATATGCAACAAGCACGGGCTCATATCGCACACGATGGGCAATTCTCCATTTCTACTCGCTTTCATTAGCGCCTCATTCAATTCATTTTCTTTTTGTCGCGCTTGTTTTCGGAAACCTTTGCTGCTAAATGCCATACCGCAACACAATTTGTCTTTCCCTTCGGGAATGAGCACGGTATATCCGGCTTTTCGCAAGACGGAGAGCATTTTTTGCGGCACATCTTCGTTTTCCGCGTAACCAAACGAAGGGCCGCCCATAGAGCGGGTGATGCACGCCGGAAAATACACCACCATTGGAGCGTCCGAAGAATCCACGGGAAAAATGTTGCGGTTGATTTTGTGGCTTCCCGATGGTGTATGTCGTGTCCATAACGGAAAAACGCCATCGCCCGCTTTATACAATCCTTTTGTTACACCTTCCAGTTGGTTGTAACCTACGGTTTTAGCGATGGAGTGGGGGATTTTGAGCACTCCGCGGATAACCGATGTAACAGAACTCATATTCTTTGCGATAGCGCTTGCCACCGCGTTGGCAATTTTTCCGTTTTCCGTCCAGCGAAGTTCTTTCACTAATTTTCCCGTGTCAATTTGCACGGGGCAAGCAACGGCGCACAGCCCGTCTGTAGCGCAGGTTTCGTTGAATTCGTACGACATTTCCTTGGCCCACTTTTCGCGTGTTTTTTTGTCGGAGCCGTTTTGCGAAAGTTCGGTTAACCGGCGAAACGCCACAATGCGTTGCCGCGGCGTGAGTGTGAGGTTTTTCGATGGACAATTCACTTCGCAAAACCCGCATTCAATGCACTTGTCGATAATCGGGTTTGCTGACGGAATATTTTTTAGGTTTTTGATAAAGACTTCTTTATCGTCATTGATAATCACACCCGGATTCAAGATATGTTGAGGGTCGAAAGCCGATTTTATCCGCTTCATCAACCCGTAAATTTCCGGTCCCCATTCCTGTTCCACAAACGGCGCCATATTGCGGCCTGTTCCGTGCTCTGCTTTTAGGCTGCCGTCGTGTCTTTTCGTCACCAAATCCGCCAACGTGTGCATAAATGTGGCGTATTGAGCAATGCCTTCAGCGCTGTTAATGTCAGCAGAAACCGTGAAGTGCACGTTCCCGTCCAATAAATGCCCCCACATTACGGCATCGGCGTAACCCGAATCTACCAGCAGTTGACGCAAATCGGTGAGCGCGTTGGGAAGAACTTCGGCACGAAACGCCACGTCCTCTATGATGCTCAGCGTGTTTTGGGGCCGTGCCGCTGCTGCCGAGGTGAACAGCCCATTGCGCACGTTCCAATATAAGTTGTAAAGATATTTGTCGGTGGTGAATTTTATGGGTGTAAGTGTTTGTATGTGCGCCAGTTTTTCTTCAATTTCGCGCATTTGATCGAGCAAGGTTTCCGTATCATCTGCGGAAGTGTCGATAAGCAACGCGGCTGCGTTTTCGGGTAACGATTTCAATTCCGGCGGCATTCCTTCTTGCTCTTCCACGGCGCGAAGCGCGTTTCTGTCCATCAGTTCCGCGGCGCTCACAGAGCAACTTCGGAGTGGGATAATGGCTTCGCACACATTGCGAAGGTTGGCGAAATAAAGCATCGCTGTGGCTTTGAGCGGCGCGTCGTGAACAGTTTCAAACGTTACTTGCGAAATAAATCCCAGCGTTCCTTCGGCGCCAATCATCAGGTGTTGAATAATTTGTATTGGGTCATTGAAATCCACCAACGAATTCACGCCGTAACCACACGTGTTTTTCAACCCGAATTTTTCCAAAATACGCGATTTCACCGCTTCATTTTCGGTGGCTTCACGGTGAAGTTCCTCTATTTGGTTCACCAACTCGGGATGCGATGTCAAAAAATTGTCGCAACTCGTTTTGTCGGATGTGTCCATCAAGGTGCCATCGACAAAGATAATCCGCATGGATTTCACCGTGTTGTAACTATTGTATTTAATGCCGTAACTTGCTCCACTGGCATTGTTTGAAACAATTCCGCCAATTTTTGCCGAATTAATGGATGCCGGTTTGGGTCCCAGCTTGCGGCGATAGCGCTGCAACATTCTGTTTGCGGCGGTACCCGTAAGCCCCACACCGAAAGTCGCGATTTTTCCGTTGTCGGTAATGGCTGAAAATTCAAACCCTTGGCCAATTTCCATTAAAACGGAGTTTGAAATGGTTTGTCCGCTCAGGCTGGTTCCGGCAGCTTTGAAGGTGATGGGTACGTTTTCTTTGCGGCAGAATTGCAGCAAACGAGTTACTTCGTCTTCGGAATTGACTTTGACTACCGCTTTGGGAACCAGTCGGTACAATCCGGCATCGGTGCCTTTGGCCAAGCGGTAAAGTTCATCAGTGAAGACTTGTTCTTTGGGGAAAAGTTCTGTGAGTTGAGTATGTAATTGTGAGTCAGTCATTTTTTTTCGTCTTAGGATAAATTTGGCTCAGAAACCATCGTCTCTTTATTCCATTATAAAAGAGGTGTAATTTTTATTGTTTATAAGTTCAAATGTTGAGTTGGGATAAGCATTGGAAAACGTTTTTGTGAGCGAAGCCTTTTTACTCGGATTCCACTTAAACTCAAAACAATGCAGCGTGCCGTCTTTATCTTCAATATAGTCAATCTCTTGTTGTTGTGTTGTACGCCAAAAATAAGAATTGGCATAGTTTAAACTATATGTGTTCTTTTTAAGCCTTTCGGTTATCAAAAAATTCTCCCACAAACTTCCGGTATCTGCTCTCAAATCCAACGGTGTGTAATTCGCTATCAACGCGTTGCGTATGCCGTTGTCGTAGAAATATATTTTTACACTTTTCTTCAATTCATTTCGGATATTTCTGCTGAAGGAGTGCAAGTGATAAATAACGTATGATTTTTCGAGAAGGTAAATGTATCGTTGTACGGTTGAATTATCGATACCCAACAGTTGGGATAATTCATTGAAAGAGACTTCACTTCCTACTTGAAGAGCGAGCGCTTGCAACAATTTTTCTATTACTTCGGGTTTTCTAATATCCTGAAATTCAAAAATATCTTTGTACAAATAGCTCGATAGAATATTGGTCAGAATTTCGCGCTCATTTCCGGGATTATTCACCACATCGGGATAATAACCATATATAAGTCGCTTTTCCAACAAACGTTGCTCTGTAAGCAAATCGGCTGATTCTGAAAGCTCTTCGAAGGAAAACGGATAAAGATTGTACTCAAATTTTCTTCCCGTAAGCGGCTCGTTGATTGTGTTTGACAGTTCTAAAGCGGATGAACCCGTAACCAAAAGCTGCTTTTCGGGCAGGTTATCGATAATGAGCTTTAGCGTAAGGCCAATATTGTTTACCCGTTGCGCTTCATCGATAGAGACAATTTCGGCATCACCGATAAGCGCTTTTAATTGTGTTGATGTTACAGACTCGAGTCGCTCACGAACATCGGGTTCATCGCAATTCAAGTAAAGCGCTTTTTTTGTAGTTGAGCCTGTAATTTGCCTCAAAAGGGTTGTTTTGCCAACTTGTCTCGGACCAACGATGATGATGGCTTTTTTTTGAAACAATCTCGATTCTACAATATTTTTGAGTTTCCTTTTTATCATTCTATACTTTAATTTACCATTCAAAAGTATAATAATTTTCGGATATAACCCAAATATATTATAATATTTTTCGGTTATATCCTAAAAAAGTTATGTTTTAGCCGTTCTTACTTACTGTCCTTCTTATAAAAATCACTTATTTTTCTATCCAACATATTATAAAATTCTTCTATCTCACCGGCATTTGGCGTGTTTTTTCGCCATACACTCAATTTCTCTTCGGTAAGCGAGAAAATATCTTTTTCCAAGTTTTCGATACGTTGTATAATGCCGGTTTTTTCGGGATTGATCAATTCCGTCATTTTTACATAGTGGTAACCGTCGGAAAGGCCGATGGGGTAGGCTGCACCTTTCCATTTTAGCGCGGAAGCATTGAGCGGGCTGTTTTTGATGGCTTCATCGTATTGAACGATTGACGGGAGGTTTTCGCCACCTCGCACCCACAAAGGAATTGCCACGCACGTTTCGGGAAATCCCACTTGTGCCCAAATGGTTGCCATGTCGGGCGATTCGCCTTTTTTCACGCCTTGCACAATGATAGACGATGCCGAGCTGTGGCGCGTAATCATATCGTCGGATGAAATGAATTCGGTTTGGGGAACAGAATTTTCGTATATCTCACGATAATCCAACCCGAAAACCGGATGATAAAAGCATCGGGTAAATTCCTGAACAACGGTTTGGTAGTTCAAACGATTCTGTTGTTTCGCTTCCGCGAATATTTTTTCGGCCGTTTGCCGGCGGATAAAGCCGTAGCCTTCATCGGGTGTGCCCGTTTCGGAATAGTTGGTGCGCAGTACGTAGCCGTTCGGGTCGGTGTTGGCGTCGAATTTTGTCCACGTTTGGTTGTTCACTTCATAAAAAGCCGCCCCGCCGTTGGCATCAATTACGCCAAAATGCGCCGCCAACCCACGCGGTTTGGGATAGGTGTCGAGCAGATTTTCCAAATCCTGCAGCGATGCGCACGTTTGCAATGCCAGTTTCATAAACACGCCTTCCATGTCTTTCAACGAAGTGGTGTCGTCAACATTCACGTTGTACGACGCGCTGTTCATAATGGCAAAGCCCGCGCTGTTGGAGCCGCCCCACACGTTAATACCTTCGGTATCTTTTGAATTTACCAACCCGATGTAACTGTATTTTCCGTCGTTGAAATAGCGAAAACTGTTTTCTAAATCGTCCGTATCGCGTAATTTCCAAATCATGCTTCGTCCGTCGGGTGTGGATTTGCCAGAAATAACGGCGGTGGTGCACGAATTTGATTTCTCGGCAAGCGCGAAAAGCATCAATAATAAAAGAAGAATAGTTAACTTTTTCATCTCAAGTAATTTTTTGTAAAGATAGCGGATTTAAAGCGATCTGGTTCAAAATAGTCACAAAAAAAGCCGTCCCAAAAAGAGACGGCTTTTAATCTGATACTTTTTTCTTTTTTAAACGATGAAAACGATTGCTTAGCTTTATGCCAATGAAACAAACAAATCTTTTTCTTGTTCAGTGAAGGATACTTTGCCTTCTCGGGCCAACCAGCCCAGAGCGGCATACAAATCTTTGTCTGTTAATTTAGCAGCTTTTTTTACGTCTTTAACGTTTTGCACGCCGGCGTCGTCTAATAATTGCCATACTTTTCCGGCATTTGTTCCAATTTTTTCTAGCATTGTTTTTGAATTTTTTTTATAACCTAATTTCTTTTTCAAGGTGCAAAGGTAAAGCTAATTTTTCTAAAAATCAAAAAAACTAATTATCGGAATTGGAATTTAACTGGTTGAGAATTACGCTTACTTGCTCTATTAGCGGTTTGACGTTGTTGTTTTCGATAACGAAATGTGATCTTCTTATTTTTTCCTCTTCGGGCATTTGTTTGCTCATTCGGGCTTCTATTTCCGCTTTCGTTGCTTTGTCTCTTTCCATCGCGCGGGCGATGCGTAATTCCCTTGGCGCCGAAACAGTAATTATGTAGTCGAGATAAGCGTCAAAACCCGCCTCAAAGAGCAGTGCCGCGTCCAACGCGATGATGGGGTGGTGGGCTCTATCTTTTGCCCATCGCGCAAAATGTTTTGCCAATTCCGGATGAATAATGGAATTGGCAATTTTTACGTTTTTAGGACTTTGGAAAATGATGTGGGCAAATTTCTGTTTGTCCAGTTTTGTGCCGCGATAAATATCTTCTCCGAAATGTTTTATCAACTTCGCGCGGATAACGGGAGAAGTATCGTTGAGGTTTTTGGCCTCAATGTCCGCGTTGAATATGGGAATGCCGTGCAAGCGCAAAATCTCGCAAACCACCGATTTTCCGCTGCCGATGCCACCCGTTACACCCAACTTTATCATTTGTTTTCAAATAAAAACTCTACCGATGTAGGCGAAATGCGCGGGTTGATGATGGTTGGCGGACTTTTTGACAGTTCCAGATCCACACGGCCGTTTTCGTTGTCGCGGAACTTGCGGTAATCCAATTCAATCTCAAAATCTTCGGGGGCAATTTTTTTGTACTCTTCCAATGTAACCGAAAAAGAAACACTGGCACGAGAGGGGAAAAACTTCACATCCGTATCGGCGGGAACATTTTTTGCTGTGATGGGAACTTCAAACGAACGTTCCGTGTATTCTTCCACCGGAATGTAAATTTCCACTCTGTCGGGCACAAACTTAACGCCTTGCACCGGCTTAATTTTGATGCCTAACTGTGAAGTAGACCTGAGATTGTTGAAAACGGTGTAATCGGTGAAAGCGTGCTCCAACTGGCTCAGCGATTGCGCGGAACCGTATGCCATCACCGTTTCGGGGATAAATGTGGCACTGTCGGCCACTAAATTGGCGCGATTGGTGGTTATTTCGCCATCGAAAACCACCAGCAATTTTTTGCTTTGCAATTTGGATGTGGCCAATGGAATACTCGCCGGCGAATAACCGCGCAAATTGGTGCTCGATGACAATCGGGAACGGATAAGTTGCAGGTATTGATTGCCTTGTAGGGCATTGGCGCCACTTTCTTTTATCTCTTCCACATCCACTTCCAGCGAGTCTCTTTTTGTAAGGTCGAGCTTGAAAATCTCCGAGCCTTTGTCAGCCACGCGAATTTCTATATATTCGGGCAGTGGGTTGTCAAAAACCACATCGTCGGGCACATTGGTGTATTTAACGGGAATGCTGTAAACGCTTTCCACATCGCGTTGAAAGAAGAGCATCATCCAAAAAATAAATGCTAACAGCAAAAACAACAGAAATATCAATACGTTTTTCCACTGAACAGCAGAAAAAAACGATTGCATTTTAGGTTGCCAATTTCTGATACTATCTTTTATATCCATCGCGAAAGTGTGGCGGCCCCTACCGTTAATTATTTGGTTTCCACATCCGCTGAAGACGCGTAAACCGATGATTTTTCGAATTTCAGCCTCACACCGTCTGCCACTTCAACCAAAAACCAAGTGTCGCCAAGTTCTTTTATTCTGCCGTGAATGCCACCGGCTGTAACCACTTTGTCGCCCACCTTCATGGCTTCGCGCGCTTGTTGCAATTGTTTTTGCTTTTTCTGTTGCGGACGAATCATAAAGAAATAAAAAACAGCAATAATGGCTACCATCATAAACATTGAAGCACCCATTCCTCCACCGCCCGGAGCGGCTTGTAATAAAATATTCATATAAATTTTCTTTTAATGTGTATAATTAATTTTTAAAGATACTATTTTCTTTTTTAATTGTTGTTACCGCGGCATCTAATATTCCGTTGATGAATAGGCCGCTTTTTGGGGTACTGTAATATTTTGCAATTTCTATGTATTCGTTCAGAGAGACCGTTGTGGGGATATTCTCAAAAGTAAATATCTCTGACAAAGCAATTTGCATAATAATTAAGTCCATAAAGGCAATGCGGTCGAAATCCCATTTATCGGTATGCTGCTCTATGAGCGATCTGTATTTTTTCTCGTTGATAATGGTGTCGTGCAGCAATTTTAACGCGTACTGGCGGTCTTCATCGTCCTTAAACATGGGCAATAAAGGTTGTTGTGGGCCGTTTTTTTCCGCGAAGCGTTTAATTGTTTTCAACACAAAGGTTTGGATGATTTCAACATCATCGTTCCAATAAATGCTTTCTTCTTCCAAGATTTCGTCTAATTCTTCGTTCGCGTAAATGAATTGCTTGAATGATTTCCGCCAAAACTCCCTGTCTTCGTCATACGTTGGCGCCTGAAGTTGCGCGTATTTCTCGTATGTTTCGGATTGCAGCATGGTTTCTAAAAGATTTCTCACAAAAGAATCGTGCTCATCCCATGTCATCGGGCGTTCCGCCAGATATTTGTTCAGTTGCGCATTGTCTCTCAGTTGAAGAATAAATTTGTTTTGGATGAGGTTTGTGTTGGGATTTAAATCTTCTTCCGAAGGCAAAAACTTATTTCGTTTTGTTTCCATCTTGTTTTCATATGCTCGCGTGATTTCCAGCATAAGCAACAGAAGATAATAATAAAGATCGTAAGATTTTCGAAGGCCGAACATGAGTTCCTTCTCGGCATTTTGTAAATCTCGGTTCGTATTCTGATACCACGAATAGACAATTTGAACTACTCGAATACGAATTAAATTTCTATTAATCATTTCTAAAATGAACTTTTTTTGAGTTACAAAAGTAGTTAATTTTCGGTACAATTGCCACAATGTATGGAAAAGTGGTGCGGCGAACATAGGTTTTTAACAACTATTTTTGTAGTTTTGTACACGTTTGCAACAAATTAAAGAATCAAATAGAATTTATAAGAATGAAAAAAAGTATTTTAAGTGTAGCGCTCACGATGTTTTTCATAATTGCATGCGCTCAACAACAAATGGAACGCGGAATTTCCATTATTCCCGAACCGGTTTCCATGGTGAAGAAAGGGGGTAACTATGTGTTGCCTAAAAAAGTGAATATTTCATCGCCCGCACCCGATGAAATGAATTTTACGCTCGATTATTTGCAGAAAAAATTATCCACAGCCACGGGATACGAAGTGAACGTAAATATTAAAAGCGCGGCTCAAATTAAGCTGGAGCTGAACGATAAAGAAAACCCCGCGCTGGGCGACGAGGGATACACTCTTTCCGTGAAAAACGATGGTATTGTGATAACCGCCAACAAACCGGCCGGTTTGCATTACGGCGTTCAAACCTTATTGCAGCTTTTCCCCCCGCAAATTGAAAGTGATAAACGCGAAGAAAATGTTTCGTGGCAGGTGCCTCAGGTAGAGATAACAGATTACCCACGTGTTGGATGGCGCGGGTTGATGCTCGATGTGTCGCGCCACTTCTTCACGGTGGATGAAGTGAAGCAATTCCTTGACAATATGGCAAAATACAAATACAATATGTTTCACTGGCATTTGACCGACGACGAAGGTTGGCGCATTGAAATAAAAAGCCTGCCCAAACTCACCGAAATTGGCGCGTGGCGACAAGAACAAATTGGTTGGTTTGGCAGTTTCTCCAAACCCGATCCTAACGCTCCAAAAACTTACGGCGGTTTTTATACACAAGAGCAAATTCGAGATATTGTGCAATATGCCAAAGAACGAAACATTCAAATAATGCCCGAAATTGACGTGCCGGGGCACAGTTCCGCTATTTTGGCGGCTTATCCCGAGCTATCGTGTTTCCCCAACACCGATGATAAACACGTGCGCACCGGCGCGCCTTTCTTAGATTGGAATACCGGCGGACGCCCCGCGGCAATATACGAAAACACCTTGTGTCCGTCCAACGAAAAAGTATATGACTTTATGGATAAGGTGCTTACCGAGGTGGCGCAGCTTTTCCCGTTTGAATATATTCATTTGGGTGGCGACGAAGCGCCTTACACTTTCTGGCAAAAAAGCGACGCGGTAAAACAACTTATGCAGCGCGAAGGATTGAAAAATATGGCCGAAGTGCAATCGTATTTCGGTAAACGAGTTGAACGCATTGTTCAAGCGAAAGGCAAAAAAATGATGGGCTGGGACGAAATTTTGGAAGGCGGCATCACACCAACCACCGCTCTGATGAGCTGGCGCGGTATCCAACACGGAATTAAAGCGTCGCAATCGGAGCATTTTGTGGTGATGAGCCCCACAACCTACGCGTATATTGATTTTATGCAAGGCGATATTTCTACCGAGCCGCGCGTTTACAGCTCGTTGCGATTGAACCAGTCATATAAATTCGATCCCATTCCCGAGGGCGCGAATGCCGACTATATCCTTGGTGGACAGGCTAATTTGTGGACGGAGCAGATTTATAATATACGCCAAGCGGAATACATGGTTTGGCCGCGTGGCTTTGCCATTGCCGAATCGCTTTGGTCGCCAAAGGAGAAAAAAGATTGGAACAACTTTGTGGCGAAAACCGAAAACCATTTCCAACGTTTAGATTATGCCAAAACTAAATATTCGCCCGCGATATACGACCCTGCCGTATCGGTTAAAAAAGAGGGCGACGATTATTTTGTGACGCTCACCCCCGAAATTGACGGGCTGGATATTTACACCAGTTTCGATAGCTCCACACCCGATAATTTTTATCCGAAATATAGCGAACCGCTTCGCATTCCTCAAAACGCGGTTACTATGCGCATTATTTCGTATCGAGGCGACAAACCCATTGGTAGGCTGATGAGTATCCCCGTGGAAGATTTGAGAAAACGCGTGCGGTAATTATTTGTGGAATAAAAACAAAATCACTACCTTTGCGCCGCTTTTTTGAAAGCCCCGTGTGATGGGAAATTTAGGGAAGCATCCTTTATTTTGAGTAACACAAACAAAAATTAAAAATGAAAACATTTGAATTAAAAGGCGAAATCAGAGATGATTTCGGTAAAAAAGCGGCGCGTTCATTCCGCGCTCAAGGATTCATTCCGTGCGTAGTGTATGGCGGCCACGGCGCTGAGAATTTAAACTTCGTGGTAAAAGCAGGCGATGTTCGCAACTTAATCTACACCCCAGAAGTTTTCTTGGTAAACCTCGATTTAGGCAAAGAAAAAATGCAAGGCATTCTTAAAGAAGTTCAATTTCACCCGGTGAAAGAACAAATTCTTCATATCGATTTCTTGCACGTGGTTGAAGATAAGCCGGTGGTAATTGAAATCCCCGTTCGCTTGGTAGGTTTGGCTGCCGGTGTGAGATCAGGGGGTAAATTGTCGCTCGATCAACGTAAACTGAAAGTGAAAGCGCTTCCCGCTCAATTGCCGGAAGAATTGGTAGTGAATGTTGAAAAATTGGAACTTGGTAAATCCATTCAAGTTGGCCAACTCAGTTTCGAAGGCCTTGAAATTCTCAATTCTAAAGACGCTGTTGTTGCCCGCGTTCAGTTAACACGTGGTGCAAGAGGTGCTGCTGCCAAAGCCGAAGCTGAAGAAGCTGAAACCGAAACCGAAGCAGAATCTTAATTTTAGAAAATGAAATATTTAATTGTTGGTTTGGGGAATATCGGGCCTGATTACGAAAATACCCGCCACAATATAGGTTTTATGATATTGGACGCTTTTGCTAAAGCGTCCAATGTTGTTTTTCAGGACAGGCGATATGGATTTGTGGCTGAAATGAGGCTGCGAAACAAGTCGCTGGTGCTGTTAAAACCTTCCACATTTATGAATTTAAGTGGAAATGCCGTTCGCTATTGGTTGCAAAAGGAGAAAATCGAAAATGAAAACCTCTTGGTGGTGGTAGATGATTTGGCGCTTCCATTTGGCACCCTTCGGTTGAAATCCAAAGGCAGCGATGCCGGACACAACGGGTTGCGGCATATTCAAGATTTAATCGGGCAGAATTATCCTCGCCTTCGGTTTGGCATTGGCAACGATTTTCCGCGCGGCGCGCAAATTAATTATGTGTTGGATGATTTTTCGCCCGAGGAAAAGGAACACTTGCCCCAACGGATTGAAACGGCGGTGGATATGATTCGTAGTTTTTGCCTGGCGGGAATACATATTACGATGAATCAGTTTAATAACAAATAGAACCCTTCTGCGAGTGTTCTTTATATGGCTAGGCAAACGACTTATGTAAATTGACGTCAGCATTGTTAGCGAATAAAGTAACACCACGCACGCTCCTTCTGACTCCTGAACATTAAACCTCTAAACTTTTATGAACAACAAAGTCATCTTTCAAAACCTCGGGCGCATTCGTTACAAGGAAGCGTGGGATTTGCAGGAAAAACTGTTTCAATCGGTGATTGACGCGAAGTTAAGCCAAGCGGAACCCAAGCACCAATATGTGCTTTTTTGCGAACACGAACCGGTTTACACCTTGGGTAAAAGCGGCAATAAACAAAATTTGCTCATTGCCGAGCATGTGTGCAAAAGTAAAAACATCGATTATTTCCCCATCGACCGGGGTGGCGACATCACTTTTCACGGCCCCGGACAGTTGGTGGCATATCCCATCATCGATATGGAAGATTTTCGCGTAGGCGTTAAGGCGTACATTCACAAATTGGAAGATGTGGTAATCCAAACACTCCAGTCATATGGCATCGTTGCCGAAAAAGACGATAAGGCCATGGGCGTGTGGATCGACGCGCAACATCCGGCCAAAGCCCGCAAGATTTGCGCCATCGGTGTGCGAACCAGTCGGTTTGTAACGATGCACGGCTTGGCACTCAATGTGAATACCAATTTAGAATATTTCAACTACATTAATCCTTGCGGATTTACCGATCGCGCCGTTACTTCCTTGCAAAAAGAATTGGGCCATGAAGTAGATTTTGACGAAGTGTCCACGCGTATGAAAGATGCTTTCGCGGATGTTTTTGGAATGGATTGGGAGGTGGAGCCGGCTGCGTTGCAAGAAAATATTGAATATTGAAAAGGTTTTAGTGTCTCAAAAGAGTATTGGATAATGAAAACTCTTACGCCACAAAGTGGCATAAGAATTTAGCATAGGGCAACGCCCTATGAATAAGATAACGAGTTCCATTCAAGCTCTGTAGGAGCGAAAGATTATCTTGCGCTCCTACAGAGCTTGTTATAGAACGTTGCCTAAATCGCAGGGCGTTGCCCTGCGCTATTTTATGATAGGCTTTCAGCCTATATATTTGCAGGCCTGCCCGAATAACAATTTTTTCTTATCCGTGTAATCTGTGCTAGCCAATTCTTCCCCGAATCCCCTCATCCCGCTATCCTTAAACATTTTTAACCACAAATCTTCACTAAACCACTTTAACATTTCTAATTTTGTATTTCGTAAAAACAGACCCTTCATTTTAACAATCAAGAGAATATGAGTCAATCCGTTGATATTAAAGAATTAAACGAAAGAATTGAGCAGAAAAGCGCGTTTGTGCAAACCATTTTCACGGGAATGGACAAAGTAATTGTGGGACAGCGCCATTTGGTGGAATCGCTGCTAATCGGCTTGTTGTCCGACGGGCACATTTTGCTGGAAGGTGTTCCCGGATTGGCCAAAACGCTGGCCATTAAAACGCTGGCTCAATTAATCGATGCAAAATACAGCCGCATTCAGTTTACGCCCGACTTGCTGCCGGCCGACGTGGTGGGCACCATGATTTACAGCCAGCGCAACGAGGAGTTTTTGGTGAAGCACGGCCCCATTTTTGCCAATTTTGTGTTGGCGGACGAGATTAACCGTGCGCCGGCAAAAGTGCAGAGCGCCTTGCTTGAAGGAATGCAGGAACGGCAAGTAACCATTAGTGAGCAAACGTATAAGTTGCCCAATCCGTTTTTGGTGATGGCCACGCAAAACCCCATCGAGCAGGAAGGAACCTATCCGCTGCCCGAAGCGCAAGTGGACCGTTTCATGCTGAAAGTGGTGATTACTTATCCCACCAAAGAAGAAGAAAAACGAATCATTCAACAAAATATTTTCGAGCCCATTACCATTGACCGCCCCATTATTACCACCGACGAAATTATTGAGTCGCGCAACGTGGTGCGTGAAGTGTATATCGACGAAAAAATAAGCCGCTACATTGTGGATATCGTGTTTGCCACCCGTTTCCCCGATCAGTTTGGCATGGCCAACCTCAAAGAGATGATTGGATTTGGGGCGTCGCCTCGTGCGTCCATCAATTTAGCGCTTGCGGCGCGCGCGTTCGCGTTTATCAAACGGCGTGGTTACGTGATTCCCGAAGATATCCGCGCGGTTTGCCACGATGTGTTGCGCCACCGCATCGGCCTTACCTATGAAGCGGAAGCCAACAACCTCACATCCGAAGAGATCATCAGCGAAATACTGAACAAAGTAGAAGTGCCGTAATTTAGCTTTAGGAATTGGCTTTTAGCAATTGGCTTTGTGCCTTTGCTATCAGCCGACAGCAAACAGCCAACAGCCGTTTTTATGGAGACCAACGAACTTTTAAAAAAAGTACGACACATAGAGATTAAAGCGCGTGGATTGTCGCGAAACATTTTCGCCGGGCAATACCATTCTGCGTTTAAAGGGCGGGGTATGGCTTTTTCGGAAGTGCGTGAGTATCAGTATGGCGACGATATTCGCGATGTGGATTGGAACGTAACGGCACGCTACAACCGCCCCTACGTGAAGATTTTTGAAGAAGAGCGTGAATTGACCGTGATGCTGCTGATTGACGCGTCGCAAAGCCTTGGCTTTGGTTCGTCGGAAATGATTAAGCGCGATGTGGTGGCCGAGATTGCCGCCACGCTGGCGTTTTCAGCCATCCAAAACAACGATAAAATTGGCGTAATCTTCTTTACCGATAAAGTGGAGAAATTCATTCCCCCCAAAAAAGGGCGCAAACATATTTTGTTTATCATTCGCGAGATATTGGGTTTCGAGCCCGAAAGCGGTGGCACCGACATCAACCAAGCGTTGCGCTATATGACCAACGCCATTAAAAAACGGTGCACCACGTTTTTGATTTCGGACTTCATCGATACCGGCGAATACAAAAAAGCCCTGCAAATAGCCAACCGTAAACACGATGTGGTGGCCATTCAGGTGTACGATAAACTAAGCACGGAACTGAAACCCGTTGGGTTGATGAAAGTGAAAGACCCTGAAACGGGCGGCGAGATGTGGATTGACACTTCCTCAAAGCGGGTGCGAAACGAATATCGGGCGTGGTGGAGCCGCCGCCAAGCCGAAATGAACAATGCATTCAGACAGAGCGGTGTGGATAGCGCGTCGGTAACCACGGAAGATGATTACGTGAAAGCGTTGCTGCAACTGTTTCAAAAAAGAAGGTAATGAGTGGAACCGAAACCCGTAGAGACGCATTGAATGCGTCTCCTAAATAATAGGAGCATTGCACGCGTCTCTTAATAAAAAGTTAAAATAGAAATTTTGCAAAAAAAAATATTACATATCACATTGCTGTTGTTTGTGCTCACGAGCATAACGCACCGGGTGTTTGCCCAACGGGCATCGGTGCAAGCAACGGTGCAGCCCACCGAAATCATGATTGGCGAGCAGGCGCTCATCAACCTGAAAGTGCTGGCGCCGAAGGATATGCAAATTCAGTTTCCGGTATATGAATCGCATATTGTGCCTGGAATTGAGGTGATTACGATGCTCCCGCCCGATACCACCATAGAAAACAACGTGATGACGTTGAACTTCAAATACGTGGTAACTTCGTTCGATTCAACACTGTATCATATTCCCGGCATGCCCGTTTTCGACGGTACAGATACCATCACTTCCAATTCTTTTGGGTTGAAAGTGACATCGCCTGAGTTGTTGGATTCAACCAAAGCGTATCTGGAAAAATTGAACAATGCCGAAACGGATTCCATCGATTTTGAACAGCTGCAACTCAATGACATCAAACCCATTCAAAAAGCACCCTTTGTATGGACGGATTACCTATGGCTTTTGTGGATTGTGTTGGGAGTTTTGTTGCTGATTCTTTTAATTGGTGTGGTGATTTACTTGGTGCTTCGGAAAAAGAAACAAGGCTATTTCTTTAAACCGCCGCAAGTGGAACCGGCGCACGTGAGGGCTAAAAACGCGCTCGACAAGCTGAAAGAAGAAAAGATTTGGCAACAAGGGCGCGAAAAAGAGTTTTACACCAAGCTCACAGACATTTTGCGTGTGTACATTGATGAACGGTACGGCGTTAATGCGATGGAAATGACATCGGGAGAAATCCTGAACGAAATACGGAAAGTGGCGGAAGTGGACTCCGTTTACGACAATCTCAAACAGATACTTTCCACATCGGATATGGTGAAATTCGCGAAATACAAACCCTATCCCGATGAAAACGATTTAAGTATGGTAAACGCTTACTTCTTTGTGAATCAAACGCGGGAGCCCGATCCGCTTCCCGATAAACCCGAAGAGGAAGAAAAAGACGAATAATTTGTAATTATTAATTGCTAATTACTAATAACAATTGATGAATGGTTTAGAAATCATATGATAATCAATAAATAAAAAATAAAGACAAGACTTGGAGGCTAAACAGTCTAATTTCTAAAAGTCTAACATCTGAAAGTCTAAAAGAAATATGCAATTTGCGCACCCCATATACCTCTATTTGCTTTTGCTGCTCATTCCGTTGATTGTGTGGTACATTGTCCGTTTGTCGAAGACACAAGCTTCGTTTAAACTGGCATCCACCGGCGCTTTTAAAGGAATGAAGCGGGGGTTGAAGGTATATATGCGGCATTTGCCGTTTGTGTTGCGATTGATATCGTTGGCGCTGATTATCATCGTTATTGCCCGTCCGCAATCGGTAAACAGTTGGGAAGAAACCGAAACGCAGGGAATCGATATCGTGATGGCGCTCGATGTATCGGGTTCTATGCTGGCGCAAGACTTGCAACCCGACCGTTTGGAAGCCGCGAAGAAAGTCGCCTCCGAATTCATTACCGACCGGCAAAACGATAACATCGGGTTGGTTATTTTCGCGGGGGAAAGTTTCACGCAATGCCCGCTCACAACCGACCACTCTGTTTTGCTGAATTTATTGAATGAAGTTCAATTCGGGTTAATTGAAGACGGAACCGCCATCGGGTTGGGGTTGGCAAACTCCGTTAACAGGCTCAAAGACAGTGATTCGCAATCGCGCGTGGTGATTCTGCTTACCGATGGCACAAACAACCGCGGACAAATTGCGCCGCTCACCGCTGCCGATTTGGCGCGGTCATACGGCATTCGAGTGTACACCATCGGGGTGGGAACCAAAGGAATGGCGCCCACGCCTGTGCAAACACCGTTTGGCATCCGCATGCAAAATATGCCGGTGGATATCGATGAAAAAACGCTCACGGAAATTGCCGCCATGACCGGAGGGCAGTACTTCCGCGCGGAAGATACCGAAGGCTTGCGCAATATTTACGACGAAATTGATGAAATGGAAAAATACCTCATCAGCGTGCAAAATGTAACGCGGCGCCAAGAATTATTCCTGCCGTTTGCCCTGCTGGCAATGGGGTTGATTGTGCTGGAACTCTTGCTTCGCAGGACGTGGTTGAGAAGCATTCCGTAACAAGATTATGCCAAAAACTAAAAAAGATGTTTAGATTCGGGAATCCGGAATATTTGTGGTTATTTGCCGCCTTGCCGTTGCTACTGGCAATGTACGTGTTTTTGAACATCAGAAAACGAAAAGATGTTCAAAAGCTCGGCGTGCTTTCTACGCTCAAAACCATGATGCCCGAGTTATCGCTCAAACGCTCCTATCTTAAATTCTGGCTTATATTTGCCGCGTTGTGCGTGGGCATTGTGATGCTCGCGCGTCCGCAATTCGGCACCAAAGTGGAAACGGTGGAAAAAGAAGGCATTGAGTTGGTGATAGCCATAGACGTTTCAAACTCGATGATGGCGCAAGACGTTTCCCCAAATCGGTTGGCGCGCGCCAAGCAAATTCTCTCCCGCATTATTGATGTACGCAAAAACGATAAAGTGGCGCTCATCGTGTTTGCCGGCGAAGCCTATGTGCAAATGCCGCTCACTTCCGATACGCAATCTGCAAAAATATTCCTCAACTCCATCGATCCCAGCCTTGTGCCCGTTCAAGGAACGGTGATTGGACAAGCCATCGGGTTAGGAGTGAACTCTTTTTCGAGTGACAAAGAAACCAGCAAAGCCATCGTTATCATTACCGACGGCGAAGACCACGAAGGCAACGCCATGCAAATGGCTAAAGACGCCGCGGCCGCGGGTATTATGGTGAACGTGGTGGGTATCGGCTCCACGGAAGGAGCGCCTGTTCCATCGCCTGAATACGGCAACAATTATATGGCCGACAACGACGGCAATGTGGTAGTCTCGCGGCTCAATGAGCAAATGTGTATGGATATCGCGCAAAATGGAGAAGGATTGTATGTTCAAGCCGATAATTCAAACTCAGCTATTCGCGCGTTGGAAGCGCAACTCGATGAATTGGAAACAAGCAAATCCACCAGTCTTTCCTACTCGGAATACGACGAAAAATTTCCCCTATTCGCTTGGATTCTACTGGTAATCTTGTTTGTGGAAATCCTTATTTTCGATAAGAAAAACCGATTATTCAGAAAGGTGACATTATTCAAATGAAAACAATCAATATAAAATATATCCTGTTTTTCTGTGTGATGCTGCTGATTCCCAATTCATTATCGGCACAAAAAGAGGTGCGCCAAAACCTCAGGAAAGGAAATAAAGAATACAAACAACAAAAATTTTCGGACGCCGCGAAGTTCTACAACGACGCCCTCACAGAAAACCCCAGTTCCAAAGAAGCAACTTTTAACCTGAGCAATACGTTATACAAACAAAAAGAGTGGGATATGTCCATTGAGCAGATGAATCATTTCATGATGCTGGAGCAGGAAGACCCGATGAAAGTTTCAGCTGCTTGGCACAACATCGGCAACGCGATGCTGCAAAAAAAAGACCTGCAAAAATCGATGGAAGCCTACAAAATGGCCCTACGGCTGAATCCGCAGGACGATGAAACCCGATACAACTTGGCGGTGGTGCAAAAAATGATTCAAGACGAGGAGCAAGATGATCAGCCCGACCAAGGAGAAGGAGAACAAGAGCAAGAACAGGAGCAGCAGCAAGACCAGCAAAACCAATCGGAGCAAAACCCGCAAAATCAAGAACAACGGGCTGAACAACCCGACCAGCCGGAGCAAATGTCGCGCGACAATGCGCGCCAAATGTTGCAAGCCATAGAGCAAGATGAACGGCAAACGCAGGAAAAAGTGCAGAAAATTAAAGCGCAAGAACGCGAGAAACAAGCCGAAGACAACCGAAGGCATAACAAGAATTGGTAAAATAAACGCGACGGGTTGCAACCAACAAAGCGCGTATCAATGAATATGAGTCGTTTAAAAAAAATACATATCGTTCTTTTCACCCTTGCCGCGATAATTGCCCACGCGACGCAAACGAGCGCTCAAGTAACGTTTAAAGCTTCGGCGCCGGCAACGGTGGTGGAGGGGCAGCAATTCAGGTTGAGTTATATCCTGAACAAAGAGGGGAGAGACCTTCGCTTGCCCGATCTTGAGGGCTTTGATGTGCTTTTTGGCCCCACCACGTCCACAAGCTATAGCCAGCGCACGGTAAACGGACAAACCACATCGGAAAGTTCCGTTACTTACACCTATATTTTAATGCCTAAGAGAACGGGAACGTTTACCATCGCGCCAGCGTCCATCACCGTAGATGGCAGCAACTATCGCTCCAACTCGTTGGAGGTAAGAGTGCTCCCGCCCGATCAGGAGCAAAGCGCACCATCCGGTTCCGGTTCATCGCAGCCGCAACAGCAGCCTTCCGCCGGTTCGGGCTCGGCAACGGTTTCCAACACCGATGCGTTTATCCGCGCCATCGTTTCCAAGAACAACATTTATGAACAAGAGGGATTTACGGTAACGTTCCGCTTATACACCACGCTAAATGTGGTGGATTTTGGGCGGATTGAGTTCCCTGAATTTGAGGGTTTTATGGTGGAAGAAGTGGATATGCCCGTGAATCAGCAACTGAAAATGGAGCGATACAACGGCAAAAACTACTATACCGCCGATTTACGTAAAACCTTGCTTTTCCCGCAACGCTCGGGGCAAATTACCATTCCTTCGGGAAGGTTGGAGATGGTGTTTTCCGTGCCCTCGGGCAGAAAAGTGTCCACCTTTTTCGGTGCGCAAGAAGTGATGGTTGACGTGAAAAAACCGATGGTCACAAATCCCGTAGCGATTAACGTGAAACCGCTTCCCGCCAATAAACCGAACAGTTATTTGGGCGCTGTGGGCACTTTCACGTTCAACCCGAGCATCAGCACCCAGCAAACGCGTGCCAACGAAGCCATCACCGTGCGGTTGGAAATATCGGGAACGGGAAATTTAAAATTGATTGGCAACCCCGAAGTGGCTTTCCCGAGCAACTTTGAGGTGTACGACCCTGTGGTGAACAATTCGTTCAACGTAACCACCAACGGCCTCACCGGTTTGCGCACCATTGAATATATGGCCATTCCCCGGTATGAAGGCGATTACACTATTCCGCCCGTGGAATTCACTTATTTCGATTTAAATACAAATTCGTACAAAACGCTCAAGTCGCAAGAATATAAACTGCAAATTGCCAAAGGCGACCCAAGCCAAGCCAGCGGCGGCAACTTTGTGAATCGTCAGGATGTACGTGTGGAGCAAGATATCCGATTTCTGAAAACGGGAGAACCTTCCTATCTTTCCAGAACAAAACCGTTTGTGGGTTCACTGGGATATTGGTTGTGGTTTATTGTTCCATTCCTGTTGTTGGTGGTGATGTATGTTTTAAACAGAAAACGCGCCAAAGAGAACGCCAATATCGCCTTAACTCGCACCAAAAAAGCAAACAAAGTAGCCATCAGAAGATTGAAGGTGGCGGAAACGTATTTGAAACAGCAAGACAAAGAAAAATTCTACGATGAAGTGCTGCGCTCGCTCTGGGGATATTTTAGCGATAAACTTTCCATTCCCGTGGCCAAGCTTTCAAAAGACAACATTGAAGCGGAATTGTCGGGATATGGAATTGAAGACGCGCTCATTGCCCGTTTTATGCACATATTGAACACAAGCGAGTTTGCGCGTTACGCCCCCGCGGAAAGCGACGCGGCAATGGACAGGATTTACCACGATACGCTGGAATCGATTGGAGAAATGGAAAACAAGTTCAAAAGAAAATGAAACAGGTTAAATACATATTTTCACTCATCCTGCTTTTTTCTCTGGCACATGGGGCAATAATGGCGCAGGCCTCTCCCGAAGAAGCATCGCAAGCCTACAGAGACCAAGAGTTTAAGAAAAGCATTGAGTTGTACGAAGAGATTGTGGTGCAAGGAATTGCCGAAAACAAAGAATCGGCACAAATCTATTACAACCTTGCCAACGCCTATTTCAGAGACAACCAATTGGGCAAAGCCATCCTGAATTACGAGCGCGCCCTGCTTCTTGATCCCGGCGATGGCGATATCCGCCACAACCTTCGCTTCGCGCGTGCGCGCACCGAAGACCGCATTGAAACCGTTGGGAGCCTGTTTCTTGCCAATTGGGTAAAGGGTGTTCAAAACCTGTTGAGCTCCAATCAGTGGGCTGCCATGGGCATTGTGTTGTTTATATTGTTTTTGGCGTGCGTAGGCTTGTTTTTGTTTGTGCGCGTCCTCTGGATAAGAAAAACGGCGTTTTATGCCGGCCTTTCGTTGTTTGTGCTGATGATGGTGGCCAATGTGTTCGCTTTTAACCAAAAAAACACGCGGTTAAACCGCGACACCGGCATTGTGATGGTGGGCGCGGCGTCCATTAACGCGTCGCCCGACAACAACAGCAACCAACTTTTTCAACTGCACGAAGGCACCAAAGTAAAAATCAGAAATACCGACGGCGATTGGTACGAAATTGAAATCGCCAACGGCAGCGTAGGCTGGACACCCAAACAAAACATTGAAGTAATATGAACGAAGCGGTAGAAAAGCTTCTGCCTCTGGAACGCGATCTGTTTTTCGCGCTAAACGGCAGCGATTCCATTTTCCTCGATAACATTATGTGGACCGTAACAGGGCGTTTTATTTGGGGCCCGCTGTTGCTCTTTATGCTGTTTCTGTTTTTCTATAAAACGCCGCTTCGCGAGTCGTTGCTCGTGGTGTTTATGTTTGTTTTGTTGTTCGCGGCGTGCGACCAAGTTGCCTCCTCCATTTTTAAACCGCTTTTCGAGCGTTTTCGCCCCACCCACCATCCCGATTTTATGGATTTGGTAGACACGGTAAACGGGTATCGGGGAGGCCGGTTCGGCTTTATCTCCAGCCACGCCACCAACAGTTTTGGGCTGGCGGTGTTTCTCTCCTTGCTTTTCAAAAACCGATGGCTCACCCTCAGCGTGCTGCTTTGGGCGCTGGTAAACAGTTATTCTCGGATTTATTTGGGCGTTCATTTTATTTCCGATATCGTTGCCGGAATGATTGTGGGAAGCCTTTTGGCACTTCTGATATACAAGCTGTATGAATGGATTCGTTATCGGTTTTTTGCCATACCCAAACGCCGATTGCATCAAAGTGTCTATCCCGAAAAACACGCTCATCTGTTAGCCATTTTTATTATAATTAATTTAGTTCTTGTGGTAATTTTTAATCAATCTTTATCAACTTTACCCCACTAATCTGTGTTTTACCGATAAACGAAACATTTTCGTAAAGATTATGCCTAAAAAGTTTGCATTAATTGAAATTTTGCGTAAGTTTAAGGCTCAAAAGAATTAGTTTCATGTATCACTAACATAAAATAAAACAGCCATGGCAAGAACAATTACTTTTAACGAGTTAAGAGCCCTCAAAGACAAACTGCCCGATGGAAGTATCCACCAAATAGCGCAGGAATTGGAAATGAACCCCGAAACCGTGAGAAACTATTTTGGTGGATATAATTATAAAGAAGGCAATAGTGTGGGAATACACATTGAACCGGGCCCCGATGGTGGTATTGTAATTTTAGACGATACCACAATTTTTGATAAGGCACTTAAAATATTAGGTCTCGATGACTATCCGGAAGAAACCACTTACAGCGAAGTGGAAGAAACCGAAACAGAAGAATAAAAAAACAGAAAAGCCCGATATTTACTTCTAACACGTTTAAATATTGGGCTTTTTTGGCTTTAAACAACTACAGATTATGGAAAAAGAAAATAATCCTCAACAAAATAAAGAAGATAAACTGGTTACGGTAGCCATTCACACGCACGAGAGAGCGCAAATGTTGAAATCGTTTCTCGAGTCGGAAGGCATTCCCGCCATTATTCAAGGCATTAACATTATTCAACCGGTTGTGCCCGGAAATGTGAGGGTGCGAATCAACGAAAGCAACCTTACCCGAGCCCTCGAAATTATTGAGCAGGTAGATTTCACATCGCAAGTGGCGGAAGAAACCAACGAGATAAAAAAAGAAATTCTGGTTCCGGTGGACTTTTCCGATTATTCGCTCACAGCGTGTGAATTTGGTTTCAGGTTGGCAAACGACCTCGAATGCGATGTGAAATTGTTTCACGCGTTTTTCACGCCTTTTTATCCCACATCCGTGCCGTTTGGCGACTCGTTTACGGTTCCGCCTGCCACCGATAAAGACCTCTATCAGGACATCAAGGAGCGAATGGAGTCGGAAATGAAGAAGTTGACGTCCATTGTTGATGAAAAAATCGCGCGAGGCGAATTGCCCAAGGTAAGATACACCACGCAATTAATGGAAGGGCTCCCCGAAGAAGAAGTCATTGCCTATTCCAAGAAAATACGGCCCACGGCCATTGTGATGGGAACCCGCGGCAAAAACGCCAAAGAATTAGACTTGATTGGCAGCGTAACAGCCGAGGTGATGGAAGGCAGCAGAACGCCCATTTTCGCCATTCCCGAAGACGCGGAAAGCGGCGATATCTCCAAAATGAAAAACATTGTTTTTCTTACCAATTTTCAGGAACGAGAGTTCAAAGCACTAGACATTATGCTGGGATTCTTCAAACCTTATCCCGTGAAGGTTTACTTGGCACACATTGCCAAAAAAGAAGATGTGTGGAACGAGATAAAGCTCTCCGGCATTCAAAAGCACCTGAAAGAATTGTACCCTCAACTGGAAACGGAATACAAGCTTCTCGACCAAAGCGAGGGATTGGAAGAAACGCTGGAGAAGTTTGTGAAGGAGAATAACGTAGATTTAATTTCGCTTTCCAGCTCACGCCGAAATATTTTTGCCCGCATGTTCAATCCCGGCATTGCCCGGCGGATGCTGTTCCATTCCGATACGCCGCTGTTGGTGATAAAAGGATTGAAGCAGTAAGTTAAGTCTTTTACAATACAAAAAAGGTTCTCACAAGCGGAGAACCTTTTTTATATCGTACAATTAAGCGTATTATTTCACGCCCAATTTAGTTTTCACCAGTGGTGTAATGTCCACAGCTGTGGGGCTTACATACACAATGGGCGACTGCATGGTTGCCACATCAAAAACAAACGTGTATTTGTTTTCGTCGCCAACGGTTTTAATGGCATCGGCAATTTTTTTGTTGATTGGCTCCAGCAATTTTTGTTGCAATTGTTGGATTTCTTGTTGGCTGTTTTGTACATACGTTTGATAACGTTCTTGAATTTGAGCCAATTGTTTTTGTTGGTCTTGTTTTATCGCGTCGGACGCAGTACTTGCGATTTTTTCAAACTCTTCCGCTTTTTTGTTGAATTCGTCCACCAACGCTTGTCCGTTTTTGGTGATTTCCTCTTGCTTATTGCTCAGTTGAGTTTCAATTCCGGGAAGCTCGGGCATAGCGTTAAATATTTCTTGGGTGTTGATGTACGCTATGTTCGCGTTTTGCGCAACAGCCGCAATGGGCGCTATCGCGATAAATAGAATGAGTAATTTCTTTAACATGATGTATTTGTAAATTAATTGTTTATTCCAGAAATAGGGTGCAAATATAATGCATTTATTTTTAATAGCCTAACCTGGCTAATACTTGATCGCTGATATCTATTTCGGGCGATGCAAAAATCACCGAAGTTGCTGAAGCCCTGTCCACAACCATGCTATAACCCGACGCGATGGCTATTTCTTTAATGGCATTATAAATATTGTCTTGAATGGGTTTCATTACCGCTTCCCTGCGTTTGAACAACTCGCCCTCCGGGCCAAAATATTTGTTGCGCAGTTCTTGAATGGCGTTTTCTTTGGCCACGATTTCGTTTTCGCGTTTTGTTTTTTCATTTCCTTTCAGGAAAACCAAATCGGCCTGATATTTTTTGTACATAGCGTCCACAGCGTCCACTTCTTTGTCCACTTCTTTTTGCCATTGTTGCGAAAGCGTTTCCAATTGGTTATTAACATTTTCATATGAAGGAATTTTCTTCATAATATATTCCATGTCAATGAGCGCGTATTTTTGAGCATGGGCGGTACCCATAGCAAGCGCCATAAATAAACCGATAAATAATAATGTCTTTTTCATATGATTCATTTTTTTTGTTCTGTTATTACAGACGGCTAAATTAAGAAATCGTTTACACAACGTGCAGATAAATTATGTTAAATTGTTTGGGACGTGTTGTTTATACGCGGTTTTTAAAACTCCTGTCCAATAATAAAGTGGAATTGGCTTCCGCCTCTTTGCCTTGTGCCTCTGCCGTAAACAGTATCAAAACCATACGCCCAGTCAATACCCATTAACCCAATCATCGGCAGGAAGATGCGGGCGCCCACACCGGCCGAGCGTTTCAAATCGAACGGGTTAAAATCTTTCACGTTCATCCACGCGTTACCCGCTTCTAAAAACGCTACGCCATAAATGGTGGAGTTTGGTTCCAAAATAAACGGATAGCGCAATTCGAGGCCAAGTCGTGTATAAGCCCTTGCTTGCGTGGCAATGGAGTTGTTTTCGTATCCGCGCAACGCCACGTTTTCCGTAGCAAATGAACTGGAGTATCCGCTCATGCCATCACCGCCCACGTCGAACGTTTCAAACGGCGTCATTTTGTTGGCGTTGTAATGGCCCAACATTCCGAATTCAACACGCGTGGCAATAACCGGCGTTCTTTTCACGGTCATGGGCGTTAGCGGCGTGAAAGTACGTATTTTCAATTTCCATTTGTGGTATTCGTTCCATTTATATTTTTCGGGGTTGTTGTAAGCCATTGTGCCGTAATCGTTACCGTCCCATAATGAAAATGGGGGGGTGGCGCTCACGTTTAACGAAAATTGCGACCCGCTTCTTGTGTAAATGGGTGCATCCACAGAGTTTCTCGCGAATGTGATGCCCAATGTAACACTGTTGCTCACACCGGTTTGGAACGGGAATTGGTTGTATTGCCAGTTTTTAAGCCCATATCGTTGATAGCCCAATTCGCCTTGGATGTAGAAATAATCGTCGGGCCATTCCAAACGCTTTCCGTATCCCACCGAAGCGCCAAAAATGTTAAACACTTGATCGGGGTCGTACGCGTATTCGCTCAAATCTTGATACATTCCGCCGGGATACATTCCGGGATAGTAACTGCCGCCGGGATACATTCCCGGGTACATTCCGCCACCGTACATCCCCATCATATAGGGGTCGTACATCATATTTTGCTGGTAATAGTTGGTGTTTAGGCCGGTGTATCTTGAATAATAGAGGTTTACCGATAAGTTGTTCGGGCGTTTTTTTCCGAACCACGGTTCAATAAACGAAAATTGATACGATTGGTAATATCGCCCGTTGGTTTGCGCGCTCAGAATAAGCGTTTGCCCTTCTCCTTGCGGGATGATTCCTCTGTATGAGTCGGGGTTGATGAGGTTTTCCAGCGAGAAGTTATTCAGTTTCAGGCTGAGTTTTCCCACAAGCCCTGTAACACCCCATCCGGCCGAAAATTCAATTTGGTCGTTTCCTTTAGAGGTTAGCGGATAAGTAACGTCCACGGTTCCGTCTTCGGGATTGGGAACGATGCCCGGCTGCAGGTTTTCGGGGTCGAAGTGGCCGGTTTGCGCAATCTCGCGCAACGAACGCATCAGGAGTTCTTTGCTGAATACCGCACCGGGTTTTGTGCGCAGCTCGCGACGGATAACGTCTTCATACAGGCGGTCGTTTCCTTGAATGATTACATTTTTGATAGTGGCTTTGGGCCCTTCCACCAGGCGGAGTTCCAAGTCAACCGAATCGTTTTCGATATTGATTTCCACCGGATCCACACGTGAGAACAAATAACCATTGTTTTGGTAGAGGTTCAGGGCGGCGTCTTCATCGGTAGAAAGGCGTTCTTGCAGTTTTTTCTGATTGTAAATGTCACCCGACTGCATATCGAGCAGTAAATTTAAGCGCGATGATGGATATTGCGTATTCCCCACCCAGTTAATGGAACGGATGTGGTATTGAGGCCCTTCTTCAACGGCGATATCAATATTGACCGTTTTTTCGTCGTGTTTATACACCGTGTCGCTGAGAATTTCGGCATCTCGGTATCCTTTTTCGTGGTATTTGCCAATGAGGTTCTGTTTGTCTTCTTCATACAAATCTTCCACAAACTTTTTGGTTCTGAAAAGATTGCGAATTCTGCCACGCTCGTTGGTCTTTTTCATCGCCCATTTCAGTTGGTTGTCCGTAATGGCTTCGTTTCCGGTGATATTGATGCTATTGATTTTCAGCTTTTCTTTTTTATCCACATTCACTTCCAGCACCACTTGGTTTGCCTGAGTGGGATCGGGGCGCTGCATAATTCTCACTTCCGCGTCGCCAAAACCTTTATCGGCAAAATACGATTTAATGATCACTTCGGCACGATTGATTTGCGGCGGCGTAATCTGAATCCCTTTCACAAAGCCTACCTTTTTCTCAATATCTTCGCGTTCGCTTTTTTTCATGCCCGTGTATTGGATGTCCACAATACGAGGGCGGTCGGTAAGGCGGATTTCCAGCCAAACGCTGTCGCCTTCTACTTTGGTTTGGAGAATTTTGATGTCGGAAAACAACCCTTGGCGCCAAAAACGTTTCACCGCGTTTGATATGTCGTCACCCGGTATTTGAATGCTTTGTCCTTTAGCAAGTCCTGAAAAACTGACCAAAACAAATTCTTGATCCGCATACATCGTTTCTTCCACGCCGGTTACGTCAATGTCGGCAATGTAATAGGTTTTGGGCGTGGAGGTGTAATTTACGCTTTCCGTTGGAGGCGGCGCGGGAGTTGAGAATCTCAAACTATCGGTTGTTTGCCCAATGGCGCGCACCTGCATAACGAGGATAAATACTATAGCTAAATAAAATGTTTTCTTCAACATTGTTTCTTTCTTTTCGCTGATGTTTTCAGTTTCAGTGTGATGTATGTGTGATTTACTTTTCCGAACCTATTTGTTCGCTTATTTTTCCAAACCTTCTTTCCCGTTGTTGAAAATCGAGAATGGCTTCATACAGGTTTTCTTCTCCGAAGTCGGGCCAGTAGGTGTCGGTAAAATAGAATTCGGCGTATGCCGCTTGCCACAACAAAAAGTTGCTTATTCTTTGTTCACCGCCCGTCCTGATAAGTAAATCGGGGTCGGGTAGGTTGCTAGTGACAAGGTAGCGGCAAATGGTTTCTTCATTGATGTTGTTTTCGTTTAAGATGCTGTTTTTCACATCGATGGCAATTCGCTTGGCCGCTTTCGCAATTTCCCATCTCGAGGAGTAGCTCAGCGCCGCCACCAACGTAAACTTGTCGCCGCTCGCGGTTTTTTCTTTGCATTCTTCCAGTGCTTTTCGCGTTTTTTCGGGCAGCCTGTCGGTATCTCCAATGCACTCTAAGCGAATGCCGTTTTTGAGCAAATTGGGCGTTTCTTTCACAATGGCATATACCATCAGTTCCATCAAAGAATCTACTTCTTCCACGGGTCGGTTCCAATTCTCGGTTGAAAACGCGTAAACCGTTAAATATTTCACCGAAGCACGCATGGCAGCCTCTACCACCCTGCTCACGGCGGCAACTCCTTCTTTGTGGCCTTCGGCTCTGTCTAAGCCTTTGGCTTTTGCCCATCGTCCGTTTCCGTCCATAATAACGGCAATGTGGGCCGGCACGCGTTCTTTATCAATTTTGTCTAACAACGACATTCTTTCAGTAACTATTTTTCGTTCAAGGGCAACACGGATCTTTTCGTAATCCGAAGTCCCAAGTGAGATGTATCATTGTAAGCGAATACCAGTCTTTGTTTTTTAAGAAACTGCTTTCTATGCCGTAGGGGTTGTTTAAACTCCATTCGGCGTTGTTTTCGGGCGCGTCGAAATCGTCGCCGAAAAGTTTTCGCATCGAAAATTCAATGCCGATATTCACTCTGTTTTTTATCTTGTATTTAAAACCAACTCCCACCGGAACATTCACGTTAAAAAAAGAATGTTCGCCGCCTGCGAATGTAGTGCCCACGCCGACAAGCAAATAAGGCGTGTAGGGCTTTGCCGACAGGTATGCGTACTTATCGCTGTAAGGGAAAAAATTAAATTCCACTTGTGCACCGCCATCGACAAACCATCGCTTAAAAGCGGCTTCTTGCCCGTGAGGAAACACGTTGCCGGAATTTTTTGTGCTTCCCGAAACGTTGCCGGCAAATAAATTCGCTTTCACCGCCCAATGAAAATTCAAGTTGTAGCGGTACATAAAGCCGCCGACAATACCGGGATGTCGGTAAAGCGCTGTTTTATTGGCATCGCCCATATAAGACGAGGCTCCCACGGCTGCTCCCACTTCGTGTTTATACTCCTGAGCCTTTGCAGGCCAGGCCAGTACAAGCCATAGGGCGCCAAAAACGGAGACAAATTTAAAAATTACATCCTTTCTCATATTGCAAGTAAGTTGAAATATGGCTGTCTCTCATTAACGTAAAAACGGCGCGTAAAGTATAATGCGTGCCGTTTATTTGATGCGCGCTTGCTTATTGGGCAAGCCTGTTGAGCCTTCCTCGCCAGGCATCTGCAATTTGTGTTGAGTTGGCAGATATTCCGCCGAATATCCATATATAGTTTTCGGAGTCGGTAATTACCGAGGCCGCTGTCCTGCGTGGGAAATCTGTCGGCAGAACTTGGTTTTCTCCGGCAGGTTTCCAAATGAGCCCGTAATTTTCCGATATCATCAATACGTTTTTCCCTTCCTGAACCGTCAATAAATACAGTTTATTCCTGTCGTATGCAAACACACTGCTGCCTTGCAGAGAAATGGAAAGAGGCATTGGTTCGGCAAGATGCGAAATGATGTTGTCTTTCTCCTGCAGCAGCCAAATGGCGTTATTCGACTGATTATCGTGAGTTTTCCCTCCGGATAAAACGATGTGTTGCACCGCGTGGCTGTCCGGGTTTTGTACATTGGTTGCCGAAAAATCTTTCACGGGAATGCCCTGGGGCACCGCGTTCATCAGTGTAATCGTGGAAAAATCGTTTGTTTCGGCAAATTTTATGGTTCCGTTATCGTTTACCGCCACCAATATCGGGCCTGCCGTTGCCGATGGCAGTTCGCCGTAAATAGTCACCACGGGATATGCTGTTTCCACTGCCGACCAGTTAACGCCGTCTGCGGATTTGTAAAGCATGCTCGCTTCGTCTAACGCGTAAACCGCGTTGTTTGCGGCTATAAGGCCTGAGAATTGAATGGTAGGTGGCAACCCAATAATGTTTTGAGCGCTCCAGTCTTTTCCGTTTGTGCCGGAGACTGCTTTCACCGTGCCATTCGACAAATAATAAGTGAAAAACCGATTGTTATGCAGTACGGTTTTTTGCGCGTTTACGGGCGGAGTAAGGTAATTCTTGCCGAGCGGCTCCCACGTTAAAATAAAGGGGTCTTGCTGGTGAATGTTTATTTCAAAATCGTATGTTCTTTGCGTCTTTTGGTCGGGTGCTGTGGTGGTAATTTGTTTCAATCGGTGGAATGAAATGGAATCGTTGGCTTTCCAAACAAACGTGGTGTCGGGGTCTTTCAGATTGATTACCACGTTGGAAAAAGGAGTGTACATATCTTTTGACGAGATGGCGATTTTTACGCTATCCACCGAGAATTGATAGGGTAGAGGGGGCTCGTTGAAAATTTTCTTTTGCAACTGATCGATGGTGAAACGTGTTGCCGACAAAGCGTTCAATGAATCTGCCGATGACGACATGGAAAAGGTATGTATTTGCGCGTCGGGTGAGAGTTCGGTGTTAACATTGCCTGAGCCGAGACAAGAGGTGAGCAGCAGAACGGTAACAATCAGGAATGATGCTCCGGGAAAATATTTAGATATCATTTGTTTCAAAAATATTGTACACTACGATTAAGTTCTGCAAAAGTAGGAAGATTTTTCGCTTTAACCATATTAAAATGAATATTTAAAGAAAATTTCGAGTTATTTTATTCTTTAAGTGAAATTGAATCGAATCTAAATACTTTTTAGCATTTCCGCTTGTGCGTTGTATTTCAGGAGATTTTACACCTGAAAAAAGTGTTTTTTGTGACGTTTCAATGTATGCTTCGTCCCACATTTCCGCATCAATAAATGAAGTCAATAATGCCGCGCCGCCTTCAATTAGCACAGAATGTATTTTTTCTTCGTATAACTTGTTTATTATTTGCAGATTAGTGTCTTTCTTGAAGTCGATTTTGATGAATTTTATCGTTGAATTTTCGCTCCACCGCGAAGGCGCGCATTCCGTGAAAACAATGGTGGGCGCTTCCCCGTTAAAAATGGCGGAATTCGTCGGTATTTTTCCCTTCCTGTCCACCACAATGCGCGTTGGGTTTGTGCCAAACCATTTCCTCGCCGTTAAATGCGGATTGTCCAGCAACGCCGTGTTGGTGCCCACCATAATTCCCTGCACGGTGGTGCGCAGTTTGTGTACGACGTTCTGTGTAAGTGTGTTGGAAAGCTTTGCGGGGGCTTTGTCGCGCGATGTGCGCAGTCGGTCCATAAAGCCGTCTTTGCTCTCGGCCCATTTTAAAATAATGTATGGCCGTTTGTGCAGCTGGTTTACAAAGAAGACACGGTTCAATTCCCGCGCTTGCTCTTGCAACACACCCGCCGTAACTTCAAGGCCGTTTTTTTCTAAAATCTCGATTCCTCTTCCCGCCACTTCAGGATTCGGATCGGTGGTGGCGATCACCACGCGCGGAATTTTTTTGGCTACAATTAACTCGGCGCAAGGAGGTGTTTTCCCATAATGTGAACAGGGTTCAAGCGATACATACATCGTGGATTCCGGTAACAGCGATTCGTCCTTCACGGAGTGAAACGCGTTCACCTCGGCGTGCGGCTGCCCAAATTGCCGATGGAACCCTTCTCCGATAATTTTTCCGTTATGCACAATTACCGCTCCCACCATCGGGTTTGGCATAGCGAAACCTTCGCCCTTGCGGGCAAGTTGCAGGCAGCGGTGCATAAAAGTGGAATCTATCGTCATTTTTTTTATCTTTGTTTTCTAAAACAATGCGTATGCAACTTTCCGATGAATATATCTTCGATGCGTTAAGCGGTATTTACTCTCGCGAAGAAATCCGCGTATTCATCCGATACATGTTGGAAGACGTATGCAACGTTTCTTTTTCAGGTGTTTCGGCTTGCAAATTTAACAATTTATCCGATGCGCAGGCCCGGAAAATAAAAGATATTGTTGAAAGGCTCCGTCGGCGCGAGCCCATTCAGTATATTTTGGGCAAAACCGAGTTTTACGGCTTGCCGTTTATTGTGGCGCCCGGTGTGCTTATTCCGCGGCCCGAAACGGAAGAATTGGTGGAATGGATAGTTGCAGAAAACGCGATGGAAAACCCAAAAATTCTCGATATCGGGTGCGGTAGCGGCTGCATATCCGTTACATTGGCAAAGAAAATACCCGGCGCGGAAGTGCACGCGTGGGATGTGTCGCCCACAGCGCTGGAATTGACTCGCAAAAACGCGGCGCTGAATAACACAAAAGTACATACATCGCAAACGGATGTACTGAAATTGAACGCTTGTGGCACGGTTTTCGACGTCATTGTGAGCAATCCGCCGTATGTGCTGGAGACGGAGAAAGCCGAGATGGAAAAAAATGTGCTGGATTTTGAACCGCATATCGCGTTGTTTGTCCCCGATACCAACCCGCTGCTTTTTTACGATAAAATTGCGGATTTGGCGCTTACAAACTTGTCTCCTCACGGAAAACTTTATTTTGAAGTAAACCGTGAAAAAGGACACGACGTGAAAGAAATGCTTCAGAAAAAGGGTTTTACAAATGCGGAATTGAAAAAAGACATTTCGGGAAATAACCGAATGGTGCGGGCGGAGAAACCCATGTAACGATGGCGAAATCAGAAAAAATAATCACGCAAGAACAAGCGCTCAGCCGCATGGCGAGCGTGTGTGCCAAAAAAGAATGCTGCGCGCTGGATATTCGCCGTAAGTTGCAGAGAATGAGTTTTTCCGATGAAGCAATTCAACAAATCATCCAAAAACTAAAAAAAGAAAATTATCTCAACGAAGAACGCTACACGCGCCTTTTCATCAGCGATAAGCTTCGCTTCAACAAATGGGGAAAGGCTAAAATTGTGGCCGCGCTGCGGCAGAAAAACATCCCCGCGGAAATCATCGAACAGGCTTTTTCGGAATTCCCCGATGAAGCATTGAGCGAATCGTTACAAAGTCAACTCGAAAAAAAATGGAAAACCATCAAAGGCAATTCAGAATATGAGAAAAGCGGAAAACTTATCCGCTTCGCCTTAAGTCGCGGCTTTTCTATGAATGAAATTCTGCGGTGTATGAGAAAAATGGATTTAACCGATATTCCCGATGAACCTTAAAGAACTGTTGAACGAATTTTCGCACCTGTTTTTCCCCGATTCCTGTGCGGTTTGCGGTGAAAAGTTGCTCGCATCGGAAGAAGGCGTTTGCCTGAAATGCATCTATAAATTACCACGAACACACAATTTCAAACAACCTGATAACGCCGCCGAAATGCTTATGGCGGGGCGCATTCCATTCGAACGCATCGCATCGTTTTGCGCATACGCCAAACAAGGCGCTATGGCAAAGCTCATTCACCAACTCAAATATAACAACCAAAAGGAGATTGGCGTTTTGTTGGGCAGGATATATGGAAAAGACCTTGTTGGGAGTGATTTTATAAGCGGAATTAACGCGATTATTCCCGTTCCGCTGCATCCAAAAAAACAAAAACAGCGCGGCTACAACCAAGCAGAAATGATTGCCCACGGGCTCTCTCAAGCAACTTCCATTCCGGTAATTACCGGCAACCTTATTCGCATTGTGCACAATCCCACGCAAACCAAGCGCACCAAAACGCAACGCTGGGAAAATGTGAAAAATATTTTTGATGTGGTCAATCCATCCGCGTTGACAAACAGGCACCTTCTTTTGGTGGACGACGTAATTACCACGGGCTCAACCATTGAAGCGTGTGGGGTGGCATTGCAGAAGTGTAATCCGATAAAAATCAGTGTAGTGACGTTGGGTGAGGTATTTTAACGGCAACTTTTCATTCAAACGTTTCCCGATTTCTTTTTAAAACACTACATTTGTAGGGAATTCGATAAAAAATCTTTTGCATAAATGAACAAAGTAGAAAAAATCACTGCCGAAAAGCTTCTTAACATAAAAGCTGTCAAACTTCAGCCATCCAACCCTTTTACGTGGGCCTCCGGCTGGAAATCGCCCATTTATTGCGACAACAGAAAGTTGATGTCGTATCCCGATATCAGAAATTTCATTAAGGTTGAATTTGCGCGCATCATTCTGGAAAAATACCCTCAAACCGATGCCATTGCCGGCGTTGCCACGGGTGCCATCGCGCCGGGAGCGCTGGTTGCCGATGTGTTGGGCTTGCCGTTTGTGTATATTCGTTCATCGCCAAAAGACCATGGCTTGGAAAACTTGATTGAAGGCGATTTAAAACCCAAACAAAAAGTGGTGGTTATCGAAGACCTGGTCTCAACCGGTGGCAGCAGCCTTAAAGCGGTGGAGGCCATCCGTCGCGATGGTTCCGATGTGTTGGGCATGCTGGCCATCTTTACATACGGTTTTCCGGTGGCGACACAAAACATGAAAGACGCGCGGGTTGAACTCACCACGCTTTGCAACTACGATGCCATTTTAAACGAGGCGTTACGAGTTGATTATATCGATGAATCGGAATTATCCACACTTCAGGATTGGCGCCAAAATCCCGATACGTGGGGTACAAAAAAGCAAAAAAAATGACCGAATTTGTAAGCGATGTAAAAACCATATCGCACAGCGACGCGGAAGTTTTTCGTGTGCTTTCCGATATGAGCAAACTGGAATTGGTGAAAGACCGAATTCCCGAAGACAAAATCAAAGAATTCACGCTCGACGCCGATAGCGTTTCATTTAAAGTGGACCCTATTGGGCAGGTGAAATTTTTGGTGGTGGAACGCGAACCGAATAAACTGGTGAAATTTAAATCGGAGAACCTGCCTTTCGAGGTGTTCCTGTGGATTCAATTGGTGTCCAAACAAGAAAACGAAACCAAAATGCGCATGACGGTGCGAGCCGACATCAACCCCTTTATGAAAGGAATGGTTGCCAAACCGATGAAAGAGGCCGTGGAAAAAATATCGGATATGGTTGCGGAGTTGCCGTATGATCAAATTTGAGAGGCGGTTGTAGATTGATGTCGGAAGTCAGAAGACGGAAGGCCGATGTTATGGCTACGTCTGAAGACGAAATTTCTCCTTTGCAAAAAAGGTTTTCTGTTTTTGTTTGAACTGATGCGTTTTTTACTTTATCAATTGCCACGAAGTTATAACTCGTGGATTTAGAAACTGATACTAAACTCGGCTTTAGCCAAAATTTATTGGTGGCTTCCTCTCTAAAAATCAGTTTTATAGCCACAAATTAACAGGGATGTTTAAGAATATAGGGGCTGCCTCATAAGTACACAGATAACACAGATAAGACTGATTTTTCACAGATAATAAAAACAGGTGTTTTCGCTGTTTTTCCGATAACTAAAGATATAAGATCTGTGCAAATCTTTTAAATCCGTGTTATCGGTGTACTATATTCTTTTGAGAGAGCCCTATTCGTGTTTATTCGTGCCATTCGTGGCATTTTTTTGATGAAAATCCGTCAGACCGGTAATCGGTCAGACGAGTTTAAGCTTTACCTTACCGTTATTTCCGCCTTTTCGCCTTTTTTCAACGCGAGAAAAACAAAACCATCTATCACTTTTAACTCCTTTCCATCCCTTGTGAGAGAAGTCGCATTTTCGGGAAGCTTTATCTTCAATGTATTATCTTCATCCGCACGAACTGTAAACGAAGCCACTTTTTTGTTTGTCCACTTCGCATCTACTTCGGCGCCGCCGCGAACGCGCAATCCTTTGAAACTTCCGGTGTTCCAGTTGTCGGGTAGGGCGGGTAATAGTTGAATGTAGCCGTCTTGGCTTTGAATCAGCATTTCGGCAATTCCGGCTGTGCCGCCAAAATTTCCATCGATTTGAAACGGCGGATGCGCGCAAAACAAGTTTGGATAAGTTCCGGCGCCGTGTCGGGAATCGGGGACGGCATTAGGAAGAATGGAGGGTTGTAGCAAACTTTTTAGCAATTTATATGCGCGATTGCCATCGTGCAGGCGAGCCCAAAAGTTGATTTTCCAAGCGCGTGACCAGCCGGTGCCGCCATCGCCACGGCGTTCGAGCGTTTCGCGTGCGGCAGCAGCCAGTTCGGGCGTGGTGTTGGGCGAAATTTGATTGGCGGGATACAATCCGTACAGATGCGAAACGTGACGATGCTGCGGCTCGGCTTCCTCATAATCCTGCAGCCACTCTTGCAAATAGCCTTTGGGGCTGATTTGAACAGGCGGCAGCTTCGGCAATTGCTCGCGAATACGCCGGGTGGTTTCGTCTTCGATATTTAAAATCTCGGCCGCTTTCAACACATTGCCATACAGTTCGTTGACCAGCTGGATGTCCATTGTGGGGGCTAAGCACACATTCACCGCGGTTCTGGTGCCGGGCATAAAAAACGCGTTTTCGGGCGACGACGAAGGCGCCGTAACCAACCACCCATTTTGGGGCTCGGTAATCATACCGGTAATGAAAAAATCAGCCGCGCCTTTGAGCGTGGGATACACCGAGGCGAGGTATTCTTCGTCTTGATTAAAAGCGTAATGCTCCCACAAATGCTCACAAAGCCACGCTCCGCCGGTGATGGTGGAGCCCCACGAGGCATGTTCGCCCGGCGCGGTAAATTTCCACGGGTTGCTCATCATATGCGCCATCCAGCCATTGGCATCGTAAAAAGTTTTGGCGGTAGCCTCGCCCGATTTCACGAGCGATTGCGTGAAGTGGATGAGCGGACGGTGTAACTCCGATAGGTTGCACACTTCGGCGGGCCAATAATTCATTTGCACGTTGATGTTCAGGTGATAATCACCATTCCAAGGCGTTTGCACCGTGTTTGCCCACAATCCTTGCAGGTTAAGCGGAAGTGTGTGCTCGTTGGTGCCGCTAATCATTAAGTATCGGCCGTATTGAAAATACAGCGCGGCAAAAGCGGGATCGTCGTTTTGTTGAAAATCGAGTAAACGATTGTCGGTAGATGTATTGTTATCCTGCTCGCCCAAATTCAGTTCCACGCGGTTGAACTTTTCTTGAAACGCTTTTATATGATTGTTTTTTAAGTTTTTATAAGGCGTTTTCTCGGAAGCAATGAGCAAATTATCCACGGTTGTGTGGAAATCTTTGTCGAGCATATTGGTGGATGAGGAGATGAGAATCAATGCCTCATCGGCATCGGTGAGCGAAAGCGATGAGCCGTTTGAAGTTAGTACACCTCCTTTGTTCACGATTTTTAGTTTGGTGCGGTATTGCACGCCGTTGTCGGTATTGTGTCCATCGTTGAGTTGCCCTTCCATTTGCAACACATTATCGATGACCGAAACGGTTGCCCGTTCCGCGCGGCTCAGCGCAGCTTCGAACGAAATGGCGCGCTTTTTATCGGCCGAAAGGCGAATGGCCAGCACATCGTCGGCGTGCGAAGCAAAATATTCGCGGGTGTACGTAATGTCACCTTTTTTAAATTTGGTACGCGCAACGGCATCGTTAAGCGAGAGCGAACGTTGGTAATTACTTGCCGAATCGGTGGATGGGTATTTGTGCACAAGATGCAAATCGCCCAACATCTGAAATGAGCCGTAAGGCGCGTCTTTTCCGTTGCCGTGGGCCGAACCCAATCCTCCGCAGCGAAAGTGTTGATACATCAAGTTTTGTGCTTCATCGTTTTTGCCCTCAAGCAACAATTCCCGAATTTTGGGCAGGTAATGGATGGCGTCGGGGTTGAGCGCTTCGGGGTCTTCGCTTCCGCTCCACATGGTGATGTCGTTCAACACAATGTGCTCTTTTTCAGTCCCACCATCGGGCATCATTCCTAAACGTCCGTTGCCTAATGGCAGTGTTTGCTCCCAAATTTCTGCCGGTTGGTTAAACAGCAGCCTTAATTCTTGCGTGTCGGTTTTTTGCGGCTGAGCGCATCCTGTTAAAATCGCAATAATTGCAGTCAGAAAAAAGGAAGTTTTTTTATAATGCATTATCTTCTTCTATATTAAAGTTTTTTGTCAGATATCTGTGTAACGCGGTTATTCGAGCCAACAATACAAGGGCATTCATTTTCTCCGGGGCATTCGTTTCATCGTAAGATAAGTCGTAGAGAGAATTGTAGAGACTATCTATAGCTGCCAAATTTAATGTTGAAATAAAATAATTGAATTTCAGCGCCAGATATCTATTGTGTTCAAACATAGCGATTTTCTCCCTATTTTTGAAAATCTCCTTGTAATTTAAGCATTCTTCTTCTGTCGCCTCATCCTCCAAAGCCTTTGATAATAGATGGTCAATTTTAAACAAGGAATATTCCGGAAACCTATTGAGGCGTTTTTCCGTGTCTTCTTTGCTGTTGTCAAAATTTTTTAGCGCTCCCAAATAGAGCGCGTAAGGAATTTCACCCCATCTTTCTTTTACAAATTCATAAATATCTTCCACATCATCCATGTCTTCCAAACGCTGCGCATCCTCTTCGGTAAAGGTGTGTTCTTTAGTTAATCCAAGAGATTCCGGAAAAAATTCTACCTCGGAAAATGTGAGGTTTTCCTCCTCTTCATCCCATTTGTCTAACCACTCCTCCCATTCTTCTTCCGATACAATTTCATCGTATAAAACATCCGTCAGTATTTCAAGTTTTCTGAGTAGGATGGGGGCTTGCTGATTTTGGTCCGGATCTTCAATTGAGTTATATAAATCAAAAAATATCTCGATATTTTCTCTTAAGCTATTTTGCTCATATTCATTGCTATATTCATCTAAAAAATTGAATTCGTCCGCATCAAAAAAAGACTCTTCGTCCCAGTCGTCCGCTGCTAAAACTACCGTGTAATTGCCTTCTCCCAGCTTTTCCAACTGATTGACAATTTGATTGACGCGGGCGTCTGTGTCCGAAGGGCCTTGCACGTAGAGCGGTTTTCCATCTTCGTCTCCACATTCAATTTCTATAATGGGGATATCATCTGTGTCTTCTTCCAGCATATATTGTGTGATGGATAGAAAATCTTTGTGCGGCTTAAATCCAACTTCATCAGCAAACTCCCACGCGGCGTGTATCATGTTGTGAACCAGGTTGTAATCTGTTTCCATCATTGGTTCGCTTTCGTTAATATCCTCAATCATCTCTTCCAATTCATAGTCGGGGATATTGAAATTGAAGAACGTGTCTTTTATACCGAGGCAGCCCGTATCCACGAGATATGCGCAAAAAGTTACATTGCCGTTTTGGTGCCGGCGAGAGATGATGATTTCTGCCATATGCATATCTTCCCATTCTTCATTGATGAAGCATTTGTACAACGGAAGGTTTCGCGCGCGCTGGCGGATATAGTTTTCGGGAGAGAGGATTTGTGGGTTTGGTTTTTTTGCCATGTTGGATGAGTAATGTTTTGTTTGAAATAGAATTATCTTTAAACAAAGATACATGCTTTGGGGCAAAAAAGGATGAATTTTTGAATAAAAAATCCCCACCAACTGGGAGCGTTGATGGGGATTTCAAATGAAGAAAATTGAAAATTAATATTCAGGGTTTTGAGACAGTTTTGGGTTTCTGTCAATGGCGCTTTGAGGGATGGGAAGAAGATTATTCTTCGGTGTTTCAAAGGTTCTTGTTTCAATTAAGTTTGCGGGTAATGTGAGTGAAACATTGTGATCTCCATTAGGTTGCTTGGTGTCTAAAACCGTCCCTTTTCTAGAGCCCATTAAATCTCCATTTAACACAATTTTAGCAATATCCCAGCGAATAATGTCATCGCGACGAAGCCCTTCCATAGCAAATTCTACGCGTCGCTCGTTTCGGAGCAAATCGCGCAAACTGGCTTGTGAAGCATACTTTACCCTGTCAACTTTAGGCATTCCGGCTCTTACCCGAACGGCATCCATAGCATTATACATCTCATCGTCTATTTGGCCAAGTTCTATTTTAGCTTCGGCGATAGTGAGCAATACTTCTGCGTAGCGGAAAATATAGAAATCGTTACCCATATTCCAGTATTGAGCCTCAGGGTTTAAGTCGTAAAACAACGTGTATTTCTTGAAGTTGTATCCGGTTTTAGAAGCGTTATCCGCTTTGCTAAAGTAATCGTTATCACCTTCTTCCACGGAGCGATAAACTTTTCCTCCGAAAATTTGACCGGGATAAACAATTGAAGCCCTTAAGCGTGGGTCTCTGTTTACGTAAGGATTCGCAGGATTATATTCACCTGTAGCTTGAGCCTCAGCAATTGTTTTTCCGTCTACCATTTCAAATGCATCTACCAACGATTGAGTGGGTACAACCGATGACCAACCTCCACGGCTGTTTGGCAAATAAGGGGTGAAGTTAACTCTGTATAAGTCAGACACGTATTGTGCCGATAAAATAACTTCGGGGTTCACTTCATTAGCCGGGTCAAACAAACCTTCAAACGAAGAGTTTAGTTCATATCCGGTAATGCTTTTTGCAGTGGATAAGGCTTTGTCATATTCTTTAAAATATAGATAATAACGCATCAATAAAGCTTGTGCTGCGCCTTTGGTTGCCTTGCCAAATTCTCCGGCCGAATAAGAAGCGGGTAGAATATTGATGATGTCAGTGAGTTCTTTCTCAATAAAACTGCGCACTTGGGCTTGTGGGGTACGTTCCACTTTTGCTTCTTCAGGGGTTTCGAAATTTGTTTCGATTAATGGAACATCTCCATAATTAACGGTCATCAAATAATATCTATATGCTCTGATAAAGCGTACTTGCGCTTTATAAATGTTTCTGGTTTCTTCAGGAACTACTGTTGCATTGTCAGCATTTGCTAAAAACTCGTTACATCTGTTGATAGTCACAAAGTTATAGTAAGAAGAGCCGGGATCGGCTGCTGAGAGTTTTCCGTTTCCAATGTTTGTCCATCCTTCCCAAGGAAAATTGTTGTAGGCGTTATCAGATCCACATTCACGATAAATTAATCCTGTTCCGCTCTGAAAATCGTTGTAGCATCCCGTTAATGCCAAGTCTAAGTCTTTTTGGGTTTTCCAGAATGTAACGGGCGAAAGAGCGTCTTTTGGCGCCGTATCCAGGAAATCGTTGCTGCACGAGGCGAGTATAGCTGTTAAAGCTAATAAATATATTATTTTTTTCATTGTTGTTCTTCAATTAAAATGTTACGTTAATACCTATAGAATTTGTCATTACAACCGGATATCCGCTACCTCTTCCGGAAGGAATTTCAGGGTCCCATCCTTTTAAGAAGTTGGTAAGGGTAAATAGGTTTTGAGCGCTATAATAAACACGAAGCCTGCTCAATCCCAAGTTCTCAATCAAATGCGAAGGTACATTGTATCCCAATTGCAGATTTTTTAACCGTAAATAATCGGTGCTTCTTAGCCAATAGCTTGTGGTGGATGTTTGAGGCATGCTTGGCCCGTTGATGTTTGCGATAAGGCGTGGAACGGTTGCATTTATATTGTTCTCATTCCAACGGTCTTTCCATAAAATGGCAGGGCGTTGGGCATCGCCGTTGGGAGCACCAACTGCATCAAAATCCATATAGCCGTAACCACCTAATGTGCCTTGGAAGAGAGCTAAAAAGTCGAAGTTTTTATACCCTACATTGATGTTAAAGCCAAAGTTCATTGTTGGTGTTGAATTTCCTAAGATGGTTCTGTCGTCTGGTGTTACCTCATTGTCGCCGGTAACATCCACATAACGCAGATCACCGGGTTGAATTTGATTTCCATATACCTTGTTTGTTGCCCAGGAAGCAATATCAGCTTCGCTTTTGTACAAGCCATCGGTTTTGTAACCATACCAAGCGTCTAATGACTCTCCGATACGGCGAATTTTACGTCCCGAAACAATTTCATTGGTTCCTGCCAATTGGGTGAGCTTGTTTTTATTATACGCAAAGTTACCGCCCACTCTGAAATCTATTTCTCCAAATCTGTCGCTATAATCCAAACTCACCTCAATTCCTCTGTTTTCCAGTTTGCCTACGTTGTCGAAGAATTTTTCTAATGCAAATTCATTTGGCGCGGGCACTTCCATAATAATACCGTCAGTATTTTTTTGATATACATCAACGGTGAGATTGAGCCTGTTGATAAATGTCGCGTCCAAACCAACACCATATGTTGTAGTTTTTTCCCACAAAAGTGCCGCATTCTTTGCCGCCACAATGGCTGCTCCCGAGTTAATCACACTGTTGAAAGGATAGTTTTTGCCCAAATCCAATGTCGGGATGGTGGGATAGTAAGCGTTGGTGCTGTTGTCGGCGCCCAGCGCGTCTTGATTACCAAGTTGTCCCCAAGAAGCCCGAAGCTTTAAGTTGTCAATTGTGTTACGGGCATTTGCGAAGAAATCTTCTTCCGAAATGCGCCATCCGGCGGATATAGATGGAAACACGCCCACGCGCTTGTCGGAAGCAAAACGTGAGGATGCGTCGCGACGAACGTTGGCTTCAAAAAGATATTTTCCCATATAGTCATAATTGACACGTCCGAAAAGTGACGTCATATTCAATTGGCGAGTATATCCTTCGTTGGTCATACCGCTGCTTGAACCGGCGTTGAGGTCTGTCAACTCCGTGCTTGGGAAGTTTTCACGATAGGCTTGTGTGCGTTTATATTCAAACGCTTCCGCATGATAGCCGGCTAATAGGGCTAAATTATGCACATTGTTAAATGTTTTGTTGTAATTTGCCGTCAAGTCCAAGGTGTTGCGTGTGCGGTCTTCAAAGCGCAGCGTTAGTTTAGTTGGGCCGTGGTACTTTGTGGGATTGTATTGAATTTCCTTATTCATCTCATTCCTGTCATCAGACGTGGTGCGATGCGAAACTAATGCCTTTACGTTAAATCCTTCAAATAAGTCTAACTGAATGGAGCCGATTCCAACAAACGTTTTTCTTTGAATAGAAAGTTGAGGGCCTAAATCTATCCATGCAATGGGGTTTCCGTCAGAAATAGTTCCGTATGTTCCATCTTCATTTTTGTATGGAATCCAAGGAGCAATGCGGTTTACTTGACGAATAATTTGGTCTAAACCGCCACCTACATAGGCGTTGTTAGGCTCGTGACGGTCCATTTGAGTGTAAGATAAATTCAGGTTAGTGGTAATCCAATCCTTAGGGCGAACAGTTAAATTGGCGCGTCCGTTGTATTCTTGTTTGCCGGTGTGTTTAATAATTCCGTCTTGTTTTTGATAGTTCGCAGCAATGCGATAGTCGGCATATTCAGAACCACCCGAAACCGATAGGTTGTTGGTGGTTAAGAATCCTGAGCCGGAATATAGCAAGCCTTGCCAGTCTGTGTTGGGATGAGTAAATGGGCTGCTGCCATCACGGAATTTTCTGATGTCTTCAGCTGTAAACCTCGGATCTCTCCCGCCGTTAGCCAAAGCCTCATTATAGAGTTCGGCATAATCGGCTGAATTTACATACTCTGCCAAGCGGGTAGGTGCTTGCCAGCCAAAGTCACCTGAGTAAGTAATTATAGGTTTTCCTGATCTTCCTGATTTTGTGGTAATCAGTATAACGCCGTTTGCCGCTTTTGATCCATAAATAGCAGCGGATGCAGCGTCTTTCAGTACGGAAATATTGGCAATGTCGTTGGCTTGCACATCGTTCATAGACGCTTCAACTCCATCAATTAACACCATTGGTGCAGCGCTGTTAAGTGTTCCCACACCGCGCACACGAATGACACCACCATCGGCTCCGGGCAACCCCGATTGCTGATTCACAGAAACTCCGGGTAGTAGTCCTGCTAATCCTGCTGAAACGCTTGTCATTGGGCGGTTTTCAAGCATTCTGCTATCGATAGAAGCTACCGATCCGGTTAAGTTTACTTTACGTTGTGTTCCAAAACCTACAACTACTACCTCGTCCAATAGCTCTGTATCAGATACCATTATTACATTAATGGTTGTGCGTCCGTTTACCGGAATGGTTTGTGTTTGCATGCCAACGTAGCTGAATACCAAATTAGCATCTGCGGGCACATTGTTTAATACATAATTTCCATCGAAATCGGTAGTGGTACCGGTGGTAGCATTACCTTCTACAATAATGGTTGCTCCAATCACGGTTTCACCCGTATCATCCGTAACTGTGCCCTGCACATTTACATTTTGAGCAAACAGACTTAAAGACATAGTCCACACCATAGTGAACAAAAGTCTTTTCCACATAGAATTTGAATGTCCTTTTTTCATTCTTCTCTCATTTTAAAATTAATTAATATTGGCTGTGCTTAATACCTGTTTCTTTTTTAAGCGCGGCTGGGTTTATTAAGTTGTTGAAATACAGTAGCTGTTAAAATAATCTTCTGTGATGTGCCGTGCTGTATTGAGTGCGCAAATTTAGTAATAATTTATTAACCAGTAGAAAAATATAATATGTTATAAAACATATTTAGTGTTGAAACTACACCTTTATAATAAATTAGCCCTGCCGGGAGAGGGCAGGGCTAATCTTAAATGATAAATTAGGATTTCAGAAAATATTGTAAGACGCAGGCATTGCGGGTCTACGAATACTTTTCTCCTTAATTGCTAAATGCGTGACGATAACCTTGTATATCGTTCCAATGTCCACGTGTAAAATCGGGGATGGCAACGGGAGCCGAGTTGTTCTCAAGCGACAATGCGGTGAGCGGGGCTAAGCAGCACCATTCCGCCAAGTCGTATACGTCCATGTCTAATGGAAGCCCGTTTTGCAAGCAATATACTAAGCGATAGTCCATAATAAAGTCCATACCGCCGTGGCCGCCTACTCTTTTAGCTTGTTCTTCCAACTCCACGTGGATGGGGTGTTTGTATTTTTCCATCAACGATGCTTTTACTTCGTCCGAAACATAAGAGTGTGCCGAGAGATTTTCGTGATTGGGCACACTGCCGTCGTTTTCAACCGCGGTGGGTTTAAGCGCGTAGCCCGATACCGGATATTTGCTGGCAAAACCTTCGGTGCCTTGTACAAGATACATGCGGCTGTATGGACGTGGTGAAGCCACATCGTGCTGAATGTGAATGGTTTTTCCCTTTTCTGTTTTTATCATCGTCATCGTGTGTTGTCCGTTTTTGAAATCGGTAACCTCTTCGCCTCTTTTTTCTTTCAGATAAGCGGGAATGCTCACCGGTTTGCTGTCCATGGCAACCAAATAGTTCATTTTGTCTCCACGATGGATATCAAGAGCCTGACAAGCCGGCCCCATACCGTGCGTGGCATATACATCGCCGCGATGCTCTTTGTTGTACTGCAAACGCCAATCACCTTCATATGAATCCCAGAAATCTTCGAGTTGGTGAATGTAGGCGCCTTCGGCGTAAAGCACTTCGCCCAATACGCCTTGTTGCACCATATTGAGTGTTGTGAGTTCAAAAAAGTCATACACGCAGTTTTCCAATTGCATGCAGTGCTTTTGGGTGCGCTCGGCGGTGTTGATTACATCCCAAATTTCTTCCATCGTCATAACCGCGGGAACTTCACACGCAACGTGTTTGCCTTGTTCCATCGCGTAAATCATCATAGGCGCGTGGCGTTTCCAATCGGTTGCGATGTACACTAAATCGATATCGTCTCTTTGGCAAAGTTCTTTCCACGCGTCTTCGCTTCCGCTATATTCCGCAGCACGAGGAAGCCCGGCCTCATCCAAAATGGTTTGTGTGCGCTCTACTCTGTCGGCGTGTAAGTCGCAAAGAGCCACTACTTTGGTTCCGGGAATGTGAGTGAAACGGCGTACGGCTCCGGGGCCACGCATTCCCAATCCGATGAATCCTACGCGCACGGTGTCCATTTTAGGAGTAGTTAAGCCCAATACGTGCTTTTGGCCGCTGGGTCGTGCCGGAATAGTTACTTCCAGAGGTTGAACGGTTTTTGTTCCCGTTGTTTGGTTCGCGTTGTTGGTGCAGGATAAAAGCGCTGCAGCCATTAACGCCAATGATAACTTGAAAAAATTCTTCATTTCTTTTTTTAATTTAATGGGTTATTGTTATATGTGAATTATTGTTTGTTAGTCTAATAAAGGAATTGGAGTGGATACTCAGAAGTGCAAAGATAATCATCGCATGCCAAGATTTTAGAAACTGTTTTGATTTTTTGTTATTTTCGCATCCATCCAACAATATTCTTTATTTGTAAATGGGGCCGAAGTTTGCACACGCCCTGTAATCGCTGCCTTCTTTGTCCATTCCGAAAGCGTTCCACGCCGCCGGACGAAAAATTTCATCTTCGTCCACATTGTGCATACAAACCGGAATGCGAAGAATGGAAGCGAGCGTAATCAAATCTTGTCCGATATGTCCGTAGCTGATGGCTCCATGGTTGGCGCCCCAATTGTTCATCACCGCATATACGCTTTTGAAGGCGGGCTTATCGGTAAGCCTTGGTACGAACCACGTGGTGGGCCAGGTTTGGTCGGTGCGCTCGTTGAGCGTTTTGTGAACGTCTTCATCCAGTTCAACTGTCCATCCTTCGGCAATTTGAAGCACGGGGCCTTGACCTTTCACCAAGTTTAAGCGCGACATGGTAACGGGCATCCCGCCTTCTGAAAGGAAATTCGACGAAAAACCGCCTCCTCTGAAATAATCGCGGTTTGCGGGGCACCAGTTTGTTGCTGCCAAGCAAGCCTCCGCTTCGCTTTTTGTTATCTCCCAGAATGGTTTCATAGCCGGTTTGCCGTCTTTTTTCTGCTTTCCGGTTGCGTCTAATGTGGTGGCGCCAGAATTGATAAGGTGAATGATTCCGTCCTTGGCCTTTCCGGTCAGTTCTTTTCCTGTAACGCGTTTTACCGATTTGGGGCTCCAGTATGTTCTCACATCCGAAAAAATTTGAGATGTGTTGGTGAGTAAATGTCCGAAAAGCATAGCAACGCCGTTGCATGCATCGTTTTCGGTGGCAACAATATACGCTTGGCGTATTCCGTTCCAGTCAAACGAAGAGCAAAGCAGTGCTTCGGTAAAATCGCCGTTTGGTTTGTAGTCGGTCCATTGTCGTTGTCCCTGAAAACCGGCAGCGATAGCATTGTGTCCAATGGCTTCTTCCTTGAATCCCATTTTTTCCAGCTTTTCGTTTCCGGTCATTAAATCGCGAATGATGAGGGTCATTTTTACCACGAATTCCCAATCGGCATCTTTTTCTTCGCGCGATTTTACTTTATCGGAACGATTTAAATCCTTGGCTTCATTTGGAATGCAGTATTTTTTTGTCCATTCCATTGCCTTGGCAAACTCTTCCTTGTCGTAAATGCCTTCTTCCATCCGACGAAGAATTTCCACCGATTCCACTTGTTCGTTGCGCATCCTCAAATAATCTTGGAAGAAATTGGGGTCAACAATGGAGCCGGCAATTCCCATTGATACGCTTCCAATCGACAGATATGATTTTCCGCGCATGGTTGCCACGGCTTGGGCGGCCCGTGCAAAGCGAAGCAGTTTTTCGGCCACGTCATCGGGGATGGAGTTGTCGTCGAGGTCTTGCACTTCTTGTCCGTAAATACCGAATGCGGGTAATCCTTTTTGTGCGTGCGCGGCCAATACCGCTGCCAAATACACTGCGCCGGGGCGTTCGGTACCGTTGAATCCCCACACGGCTTTTGGGTAGTGCGGGTTCATGTCCATTGTTTCGGAGCCGTAGCACCAGCACGATGTTACGGTGATGGTGGCACCCACGCCTTCGCGTTCAAATTTCGCGGCACACGCTGCACTTTCGCCTACCCGCCCGATGGTTGTGTCGGCAATCACGCACTCCACGGGACTTCCGTCGCCGTTTTTAAGATTGGAACTGATTAACTTGGCAACAGTTTTTGCCAAGTTCATTGTCTTTTCTTCGAGGCTTTCTCTCACGCCTCCTTGTCGCCCATCAATAGTGGGGCGGATACCGATTTTTGGATAATTTTTCATTTTATAGTTGGTTTCTTATATTCAGGAATATGCGGAGTTCGCTTAAAACGCTAAAAAGAGTCTCTTTTAATGATTTTCGTCGGCAGATACATTCGTAAAGGTTTTTCCTGTAATACAAATTTTGCCGCTTTTTCGCCCATCTCTTCCCAATCTATGCCGATGCTGGAAATGCCGTTCTCAATTACTTCGTAAAAGGGGTTTTCGTTGTATGCCAAAATGCCATAATCGATGCCCGGTTTTAGAAGGCCGTTTTTTCCTGCTTTTATTATTTTCACCAAATCGGTTTGTTTAATAATGATATAAAAAGCATTTTTTTTGATAGAAAAGTCCGGCCCTATCTCATCTATAATCTCACAAATGAGATTGTTTTTCGCACAAAACCGGGTGAAAAATTCCGTACTGCTGCGGGGATGCTGATGTTCTTTGTTCATCACAAAAACCAGTTCCGTGTATTTTCTCAGGTCATCGATAATGGTTTGCAAGGCATCGGTGAATGCTTTATCGAAATCCTGGCACAGATAATAATATTCGCTTTTATCGAACTTGCCGAAGTCCAGCAAAAGGAGTCTTTTCTTGTCAATTTTTGAGAGGATATCGGAGAATTTTTCATTATGATAATTCATAATGATGTATTTATTGTATTTACCTACTGAGTTTTGTACAATTTCGTTGAAGAACCTCTCGTTATATTGATGGAACCATAAATCGATTTTATGTGACTGCTGTATTTTGGAATTGAGCGTGTTGTAAAACGCTTCTTTAAAGGGTGAATATTCATCGAGCAACAAAAGAACGCTTTTTTGAGCCGAAGCAACAAAATATCCTTTTCCGGGCACCGAGTCAATAACTCCACGAGCTTTCAATTCCAAAAATGCTTTAAAAATGGTGTCTCTGGAGACATTGTACTTGCTTTTAAGTGCATTGATGGAGGGCAGATTTTCGCCTTCTTTGTATTTTTCCGAAGCGATTGCGTCCAGCGTTATGTCTATCATTTGCTGTACTTTAGTGGTTTTGTAATTGAATTGATGCTTCATTTTTTTCTTTTTAATGAACTTTTGTGCTTGTTGTTTTCTGTACTGTTCTGTGCTGATGCAAAAGTATATACTTACTCGCGAGTAAAAAAATATTTTTTTATGTTTTACAACATAAATAAAAAATTTATTTGAAAACCCACCGGGTGAAGCGATTTTCAAAATCGCTTTGGAGTAGATAAACGTAGTTTAATTTGCTTGGCTAATGAAAACTTTATCAAAGTTTCGAACTGTGACAAAGTTGATGCCATTCAAATAAACGCCTCTATCTTGTGAGTGATTTTGAAACCGTTCCGTTCCCTTTTTCCATAAAAAATAACCGGACAGGCTCTTCACAGGGTCTGTCCGGTTCTTGGAAAATCAAAAAGTCATATAAGAAATAGAACTAATTTAGTTATGGTTTTGTAATTTAATAGTATTCGTTTGATGTAATTACCGGTATTGGCCTTTCAACGCCGGCCTGGTTTATATCCAGTTGATTATACCTGTAAACCACATCAACTGTTTTTTCTCCTTCTGCTTCTTTCACTTTAATAGAAAGCGGAATGGAATCTTCGCCCTCTACCCTAAACGGTTTTAAATCGAAACAAACAAACCCTTCATAGAGCTTTGTGTTGGTGCTTTCGTAGGCGTTGTGCCTGAATTCCAACTCAATGGTATTTTGTTCTGAGGGTGATTCTTTTAACATGTTGTGAACGAGATTAATGGCGTGCGGTTTTACCCCTCCGTAATTAAACATAAAACTCACGTTTAAATAATCGCCGCCAATCCACATATCGTTTATTTTTACCACATCATTTCCGATGCTGTCTTGGTTTTGCGCGTTGAGTTCAATGGCTTGTTTGGTGAGGATGTTCCAAATATCGTTCACTTTTATATAATGGTCGTAACCGTTCTTGGCGTCCGACAAAATGGTGTAATTCAAAAAAACACGCTGGTTGTAATTGGGAGAATATCGCACATCTGCGGCTGCCGGCCATAAGCGTTGGCCGTTATCCAGAATTAACGTGTAGGCGTTTTCTCCTTCGGGTTGCACGGTAGCCAAATCTATACGAAAATCGCCCAACGAATATTTAGCCTTGTCATCGCAAGAAATAAATACCGCTGAAAAAACCAATAATAGGATTCCAATGAAATGAAGCGTCTTTTTCATATAAATTGTCTTTGTATAGTGTAAGATGCAAAAAATGAAAAAACGCTGCACGAAAAATGAAGTATTTTTCGAGTTTAACTTTGTTTAACTTTCTGGGAAGAGCTTTTTGATGAGATCGTGGCGGTTCATCTTTTTTAACTCGCTGATAATTTGACGTTTGTTCTTTTTGTCGTACCAGAAAAAGAATTGGCGTTGCGCGTTTTTTTGTGATGCTGTTTTGGCGGTATACACTTTTTCCAGCGTATAGGGATGGTAGCCGGTGTAGTAAATTTCGGTGGCGAGCGTCATGGGAGATGGCGTGAAATCCTGAATTTGTTCCAATCTGAAGTTCAGGTTTTTGGTGATGGCAGCCAATTCCGCCATATCTTCTTCGGTGCAGCCGGGATGCGACGAAATGAAATAAGGAATCAATTGCTGATTGAGTTTGGCCTTTTTATTCTCTTCGTCGAAAATCTTTTTAAATTGATGAAACTGGCTAAATGATGGTTTCCGCATCACATTTAGCGTTTGATCTGAGGTGTGTTCGGGAGCCACTTTCAACCGCCCCGAAACGTGTTTTTGAATAAGCTCTCGAGTGTATTGACGTGTGGATTGGTTGGTTTTTTCGTCGTTGCTTTTGTGCAGCAACATATCGTAACGCACGCCGCTTCCGATAAATGATTTTTTTACGCCCGGCAGCGCGTCCACAGAGCGGTAAATGTCCAACAGATCGGAATGGTCTGTGTTTAAGTTGGGACAAATCTTGGGATGGATGCACGAGGGACGCTTGCATTTTTCGCAAATTTTCAGGTCGCGACCGCACATTTTGTACATATTTGCCGATGGGCCGCCCAAATCGCTGATGTAGCCTTTAAAATCGGGCATTTCTGTAATTTTTTTCACTTCGCTGATAATGGACTCTTTGGAGCGCGAAGCGATAAATTTGCCCTGATGCGCCGAGATGGTGCAAAAGGCGCATCCGCCAAAACAGCCCCGATGCAGATTTACCGAAAATTTAATCATTTCGTAGGCCGAAATGTGTTTGTTTTTATATTTGGGGTGAGGCAGGCGAGTGTAGGGCAACGCGAACGAGGCGTCAATCTCCTTTTCCGTCATTGGTGGAAAAGGCGGGTTTACCACGAGTGTTTTGTCGTCCACATCCTGCAAAATACGCGAAGCGTGGAGCAAATTGGATTGTTCTTCCACCACACGGAAGTTTTTGGCTTGTTTGAGTTTGTCTTTAACGCACTCTTCATGAGAAAATAGGCGAATATCATTACCCGAAACGTTTTTTGGCACGTGATTTTTGTGAACCAAAAACGCCGTTTGCGGTACGTCTTTTATTTCAGTAAGCGGTTTGCCGTTGTGCATGTCGCGCACAATCCGCGTGAGCGGAAGTTCGCCCATACCATACACCAGCAAATCGGCACTGGTATCGGCAAGAATGGTTTTTTGAAGCGAGTCGTTCCAATAATCGTAGTGAGTAACACGCCGCAACGATGCTTCCACCCCTCCGATAAGAAGTGGAACATCGGGGTAAAGCCTTTTTAAAATTCTTGAGTAAACCGTAACCGCGCGATCGGGGCGCATGTCGGCCCTCCCGTCTGGCGTATATGCATCGTTGGAGCGCAAGCGCTTGTTGGCGGTGTAGTGGTTTATCATTGAGTCCATTACGCCGGCGGTGACGGCAAAAAACATGCGTGGAACACCCAGCTTTTTAAAATCGCGCAAATCGTCTCGCCAATTGGGCTGCGGTACAATTGCCACGCGCAGTCCCAGGTTTTCCAGCAACCGCCCAATTACCGCCGTGCCAAACGATGGATGATCGATATACGCGTCGCCCGAAAACAGAATCACATCCACATAATCCCATCCGCGCAGGTTTATTTCCTTTTGCGTTGTGGGAAGAAAATCAGTGAGTTGTGGTGTCATTGAAACGTAACGGGTTTTGACGTGAATATGCACTTTGCGTGACACAAATTACGCAATAAATAATGAAATAGTCAAATGGAGGCTTTAATTTCAGGTTGTCGGATTAATTATCTTCTATCATCTCCATCAACTGCGTAGCCCGTTCAACCGCCGCGTGAATGTGTGAGCATATATTCTCTTCTCCCACAATGTAAGGAATTTTTGATTTATAAAGGCTCGCGTGAACCGCATCGTTCACACCCGAAAGGATGATTTGAATTTTCTCTTTTTGGGAGTTTTCGCAAAGATTTTCAAGGTTATACAACCCGGTGGAATCGATAAACGGAACTTTCCGCATACGAATAATGCGGATGTGCGCTTTTTCGCCTATTTCGCGCATAATATCATCAAACTTATTGGCTACGCCAAAGAAAAACGGCCCGTCAATTTCATACACTTCCACGCCTTTGGGCAAATGCAGCACTTCGTTATCGAGGCTGCCGGAATGCGATTCCACTTCTTTCGCCATATCCACTTTTCCGGTGGTAACGGAAACTTGTGTGCTTTCTGCCATGCGTTTCAAGAAGAGGAAAACGGCCAGCAGCAATCCCACTTCAATGGCGATGGTTAAATCGAAAATAACCGTCAGCAAAAACGTGGTGAGCAACACCGCCAACGTGGACATGGATTCTTTCGCCAGCGATTTAAACGTGCGCCACTCGCTCATATTGTACGCCACTACAACCAACACGCCCGCTAGGCAAGCCATGGGAATGTGTTTTGTGAGATCGCCTAAAAACAAGAGAATCAGAAGCAACACCACCGCGTGAATTAATCCGGCAATGGGTGTGCGCCCGCCGTTGTTGATGTTGGTCATGGTGCGGGCAATGGCTCCTGTGGCGGGAATTCCGCCAAAAAACGGAGTGATGATATTGGCCGCTCCTTGTGCTATGAGTTCTACGTTGGAGTTATGCCTTGTGCCGATTACGCCATCGGCAACAGTGGCCGACAAAAGCGACTCAATGGCGCCCAACATCGCAATGGTAAACGCCGAAGGAAAAAGCGTACGAACGCTCTCAAGGCTAAATCCAATCGACTCTACCTGCGGTAATTGGCTTTTTATCTGGAACCGATCGCCAATGGTTTCGATGCCCGAAATACCCGCGTATTGCTTCAACAGATAAACAGCCACGGTCATAAAAATAATGGCAATAAGCGAACCGGGAATTTTACTGGAAATTTTGGGCGTTAAAAAAATAATGGCCACACTGAGAACGCCAATGGCCGTTGCCCACCAGTTAATTGTACCGAACTGCTGAAAATAAACAGCCCATTTGGCAAAAAAATCGGAAGGCACTTTGTCGATATTCAACCCAAACAAATCTTTTATCTGTGTAGAAAAAATAGTGAGCGCGATGCCGCTTGTGAAACCAACCACAATGGGGTAGGGAATGAATTTAATGACGGAGCCCAGTTTTAAAACGCCCATCAATACCAGCATAATTCCCGCCATTACCGTGGCCATAGCCAATCCGGTGACGCCGAATTTCTCCACAATTCCGTACACAATTACAATGAACGCGCCGGTGGGCCCGCCAATTTGTACCTTGCTGCCGCCCAGAAAAGAAATAATAAACCCGGCAATAATGGCGGTTACTATTCCTTTTTCGGGTGTAACTCCCGATGAAATACCAAAAGCAATGGCTAAAGGCAATGCCACAATGCCCACAATTAACCCCGACATTAAATCGGCGGTAAATTTTTGTTTGTTATATGTTTTTAGAGATAAGAAAAGGGCCGGTTGAAAGTCCTTTAAAAAATTCTTTTGCATTTCACAGTCTAATAAAATCGACCGCAAAAGTACTAATTAAAAGCGTAATAAAGAAATTTTGATTAAATGGCGCCTTGTTCCACCAGCACGCAAGCGCGTTCTGTGAGGCGGTCTTCGCCATAAGGGTTGTATCGGACTTTCAGGCTGTTTCCAAAAAGGCTGGCAAACGCGTTGTATGACCAAGCTTTGAAACTCCCCATAAAAGCATCCACAATGTGGTAGGAGGAGGAGTTCGTTTCCCGATCGACCAACTTCATCAAAAGTTGCCCTTGCGAACGGGTGAGTTTCTTCATTTTAGGCGTGTAGGTGTCTTTCAAGTGGCCTTCCATACGGTTGAGGTGTTGCTGCCTTGCTTTGTCATCGGGCAGGGTTTCCATATATTCATATGTTTCGGTAATGATATTGGCGATTTCTTTTGCGTAAGGCAGCGTTTTCTTCACATCGCGAATAAGCTTGGTGTATGCAACCTGCTCTTTTGTGGTTCTGAACCGCAAGGGCGAGTACTTAACGAAATCGCTTAACCACATGCAGGCCACCGTGTCGTTTCCCATAATTACTGCCGGATAAATATTCGGCAAAAGATAAATGGTTGACGCGGGCGGTTGATTGTCGGAACCGGCGCTAGCCATGTAAACATCCTGCGCCTTCATCTGAACAGATAAAAGCGTGAACAGGAGTATCAGTGCTATGTGGACAATTCTTTTCATAATACCGTCACAAAGATAAGGGCATTGTTTTATTCCGAAATAAGAAATCTCGTTAACTGTAGTTAATTAATTGTCGAGTTTAGAGAATGTTAAGCTAAATTTTCGGAAAAAAGTGGCAAGAAATCACTCATTCAAGCAAAAAAAGGAGAAGAATTTTGCCTGTTTTTCAGATAAATAAAACTAACTTTGGGGGAATCATAAAAATATCGCAGAGAATGGGTTATCATCATCTAGGAGAGTTAATACACGCAAGAAGTCTTAAATATAAGAATAAAACGGCTTTAAAATATCAATTGAATAGTGGCGCGTGGGTGAATATGCCGTGGCACGAGTTTTCCGATAAAATTATGAAAACCGCGCAGGCAATGGCCGAAATGGGGATTCAGCCCAAAAGCAACATCGGCATTTATTCGCAGAATATGGCAAAATACCTCATCACCGACTTTGCCGCGTATGCCAACACCGCGGTGATGGTGCCGATGTATGCCACGGCTTCGCCTTCGCAAGTGGAATATATTGTGAACGACGCACAAATTGAAGTGGTTTTCGTGGGCGAGCAATTTCAATATAACAACGCGTATAAAGTTCAGCAGGAAAGTTCGGTTTTGAAGAAACTCATTGTGTTTGACAGAGAGGTAGTGCTGAAACCGGAGGATAAGACATCGGTATATTTTGATGATTTTATTACCACGGGTGACAATTCCGAATCGTTGGCGCTGGTAACCGCGCGTATCAAACATTTGAATGATACTGATTTGGCCACCATTATCTACACATCGGGCACCACAGGTGAACCAAAAGGCGTGATGCTCACACACAAAAATTACCTGCAAGCATTTAAAATACATGATATCCGCTTAACGCGACTGTCTGATAAAGACCTCTCAATGTGCTTTTTACCCCTCACGCATATTTTTGAAAAAGCGTGGACATATTATTGTTTGCACAAAGGAATAACCATTGCCATTAACCGCGACCCGACAAAAATTCAGCAAACCATCAAACAAATCCGGCCCACGCTAATGAGCAACGTACCGCGGTTTTGGGAGAAGGTGTATGACGGAATTCAGGAGAAAATTGAAACTTCGAGCGGTTTCTTGAAATGGCTTTTTGAAGACAGTGTGAAAACCGGCAAAAAACACAACCTTACATATAAAAACGAGGGCAAAAAACCGCCCTTGGGCAATAGCATTAAGTTTTTTATCTACAAATTCACCATTTATTTTCTCATTAAAAAAGTGGTGGGGATTGATCGTGGAAACTTCTTTCCCGTGGCGGGTGCGCCTTTGTCTGACAAGATCAACGAGTTTTTGCAATCCATTGATGTACACATTATTTACGGTTACGGCCTTTCGGAAACTACGGCTTCGGTAAGTTGTTTCCCCGCGAAAGGTTTCCGCATCGGCACCGTGGGCAAAGTGATGCCGGAGGTGGAAGTGAAAATTGGCGGGAACAACGAGATTTTAGTGAAAGGCGACACCGTGATGAGCGGATATTACAACAAACCCGATGAAACAAATGCCGCTTTCACCGATGATGGCTATTTTAAAACCGGCGACGCAGGGCAATTGACCGAAAACAATGAAATCATCTTAACCGAAAGAATAAAAGACCTTTACAAAACTTCGAACGGCAAATACATTGCGCCGCAAATGATTGAAACGCGGCTCACGGAAGACAAATTCATAGATCAAGTGGCCGTTATTGGCGATGAACGCAAGTTTGTGAGCGCGCTCATTGTTCCCAATTTTGAGAAGTTGAGGGAATACGCCGATGAAAATCAGATAACATATACATCCAATGAGGATTTGGTAAACAATAAATTCATTCACGATTATGTTTTCGGAAGAATAGAACTTCTACAAGCGCAATTCACATCGTATGAAAAAGTGAAGAAAATCGCCCTCCTTCCGCATCCGTTCACTATGGAGTCGGGAGAACTTACCAATACGCTTAAGTTGAGGCGAAAAATTGTGCTTGAGCACTATGCCGATGTCATTGAAACTATGTACAAAGAGTAAAATTGCTTCATAAACAGCGCGAAAGAGATTAAACCAACCTATTTGTACTCGTAAAACTCAACGCCTTAAAGGCTGAATTTGAGAAGTTTTTTGCTATCTTTGCACCGTTTTTTAAAAGGCAAAGAAGATGGATTACAATTTCGGAGAAATCGAGAAAAGATGGCAACAGTATTGGGTTGACCATCAAACCTATAAAGTTACAGAAGACACATCAAAACCTAAGTTTTACGTGCTGGATATGTTCCCATACCCATCGGGAGCAGGGTTGCACGTAGGGCATCCGCTGGGGTACATCGCATCCGATATTTATTCAAGATACAAACGGCTCAAAGGCTTCAACGTTCTGCACCCGATGGGATACGACGCATACGGGCTTCCCGCCGAACAATATGCGATTCAAACGGGTCAACATCCTGCCATTACCACCAAGAACAATATTGCCCGTTATCGCGAGCAATTAGATAAAATAGGTTTTTCATACGACTGGAGCCGCGAGGTGCAAACCTGCGACCCGCACTACTATAAATGGACGCAATGGGCGTTCATTAAAATGTTCCATTCCTATTATTGCAACCAAGTGCAGCAAGCAAGGCCCATTTCGGAACTGGTTGAAGCCTTTTCTCAGCAAGGAACTTTCGGATTAAACGTGGCGGAAACCAAACCTCTGAACTTCACTGCGGATGAGTGGAATGCCAAATCGGAAAAAGAACAACAAGAAATCTTGATGAATTACCGCATTGCCTATCTGGGTGATACTATGGTGAACTGGTGCCCGCAATTGGGTACGGTTCTCGCCAATGACGAAGTCAGCGAAGGTGTTTCCATTCGCGGTGGATTTCCGGTGGAGCAGAAAAAAATGCGTCAGTGGTGTTTGCGTGTATCGGCCTACGCACAACGCCTACTCGATGGTTTAGATGATGTGGATTGGACAGATTCGCTGAAAGAAACCCAACGCAATTGGATTGGGAGGAGTGAAGGGGCGGTGATATACCTCCCCCTAACCCCCTCCGATGGAGGGGGAATGTTGACTCATGGAGAAAAAGAGAGTCAAACTCCACGATATTATACTGCCAACAAGGAAGCTTGGCCTTTGCTGCAGCAAAATGCAAAAGAAAACCGAAAATCGTCAACCCCCGCAGAAAATGTTTTGTGGAATAGGCTAAAAGCAAAACAATTAGGATATAGGTTTAGACGGCAACATCCCATTGAGACGTATATCCCCGATTTTGTTTGTCTGCGTAAAAAATTGATCGTAGAAGTAGATGGCGGATACCATCTTGGCAAAGAACAAAAAGAAAGAGATGAAATACGTGATAGTGTTCTTAAGAAAATAGGTTACACTATTTTACGCTTTACCAATGAAGAAGTGATGGAGGGTGTTGATTGGGTTGTCAATCAAATTTCAAAAAAACTCACGGATCTTCCCGATAACACTTCCGACACATCTAAATCGGAAGATGGTTTCCCCTCCATTGGAGGGAGCCAGGGGGAGGCAAATGAGGCCATCTCCGTTTTCACCACCCGCCCCGACACCATCTTCGGAGTTACCTTTATGGTACTTGCGCCCGAAAGCGAGTTGGTTGAACAGCTAACCACCGATGGGCAACGCGCCGAAGTGGACGCTTACATTCAAAAGACAAAAAAACGCACCGAGCGAGAACGCATTGCTGATAAGTCGGTTACGGGTGTTTTTTCCGGCTCGTATGCAACACATCCTTTTACGGGTGAGCCGCTGCCCATTTGGATTTCCGATTATGTGTTGGCCGGTTACGGAACAGGCGCCATTATGGCCGTTCCCGCACATGATAGCCGCGACTATGCCTTTGCGCGGCACTTTAATTTGCCCATTGTTCCGCTCATTGAAGGGTGCGATGTGTCGGAAGAAAGTTTCGATGCCAAAGAAGGCATTATGATTAATTCCGGCTTTTTAAACGGCCTTACTGTGGAAGAAGCCATTCCGGCAGCCATCAATGAAATAGAAAAAAGAGAACTCGGATATCGCAGGATCAATTTCCGCTTGCGCGATGCCATTTTCAGTCGCCAACGTTATTGGGGCGAACCGTTTCCCATCTATTACAAAGACGGTATGCCTTATACAATAGATGAAAGCGACCTGCCACTGGAACTTCCGGAGGTGGATAAATTTCTGCCTACCGAAACGGGCGAGCCGCCGTTGGGGCGTGCGGAGGATTGGAATTACCTCCCCCCAACCCCCTCCACAGGAGGGGGAGGTAACCTTGATAAAGGTACATCGCAGTCATCCCCCTCCCTTGTGGAGAGGGCCGGGGAGGGGTTGGCTTACCCCCTCGAACTTTCCACTATGCCAGGTTTTGCCGGTTCATCGGCTTACTATTTGCGTTATATGGACCCGCAAAACAACAACGCGCTGGTTTCGGTGGAAGCGAACCAATATTGGCGAAATGTAGATTTGTACATCGGAGGAACCGAGCATGCTACCGGTCACTTGATTTACAGCCGCTTTTGGAATAAATTTCTTTTCGATTTGGGCGTTTCGTGCGAGCAGGAGCCTTACAAAAAACTAGTAAACCAAGGGATGATTCAAGGGCGAAGCAATTTTGTGTATCGCGTTAAAGACACCAACACGTTTGTTTCTCTCCACTTAAAAGACAATTACGATGTTACCCCCATTCACGTGGATGTAAATATAGTGCACAACGATGTGTTGGATATCGAGGCTTTCCGCAATTGGAACCCCGAATATAAAAACGCGGAATTTATTTTGGAAGATGGAAAGTACATTTGCGGTTGGGCAATTGAGAAAATGTCAAAATCTATGTTCAACGTGGTGAACCCCGATGACATTATCGAAAAATACGGTGCCGATACGCTGCGCCTGTATGAAATGTTCCTCGGCCCGTTGGAACTTTCCAAACCGTGGGACACGAACGGAATTGACGGAGTGCATCGTTTCTTGCGTAAATTGTGGAATTTATTCTATACGGATGGGGAGTTTTCGGTTTCCGATGAAGCGCCCACCAAAGAAGAATTGAAATCGCTGCACAAACTCATCAAAAAAGTATCGTCAGATATCGAAAACTTCTCGTTCAACACCTCTGTTTCGGCGTTTATGATATGTGTGAACGAATTGTCGCAATTAAAATGCAATAAGAAATCCATTCTCAGCGAGTTGCTTGTTTGTTTGGCGCCCTTCGCGCCACATATCGCGGAAGAATTGTGGCATAAATTAGGCAACGATCAAACCATTTGCGACGCCAATTTTCCCCAATTCAACGAGGAATATTTAAAAGAAGACGCGTTTCCGTATTCCATTTCGTTCAACGGAAAATCGCGTTATGTATTGGAGTTTCCGGCCGATGTCACCAACGCCGAAATCGAAAAATCGGTGCTGGAACATCCCAATTCGGAGAAATGGATGCAAGGTAAAACACCGAAAAAAATCATCATTGTGCCTAAGAAAATAGTAAACGTTGTTATTTAAAATATGCCTGAAAATTACCTGAAGTCTTTCTACTGGAAAGATTATCTCTTCATTACCATTGGGGTAACCATGTTCGCCCTTGGTTTCACCGGTTTTATCATTCCCAATGAAATTGTTGCCGGCGGCCTTGGCGGGGTGGGCTTGTTGATGAAATATGCTTTCGGCTTGCCGGTCTTTGTTACGTTTTTGGTGGTAAATGCCATATTAATGGTGGTTGCATGGTTTATTCTTGGAAAAGAATATGTGATGAAGTCGCTCTATGGCGTTATTTCGTTGACATTGCTCATGGGGTTTGCCGAAAAATACATTACCCAATCGCTCATTCAAGCCGATCCGCTCATGGCGAGCATTATTGGTGCCATTTGTTGTGGTGGCGGCTTAGGCTTGATTTATTCTGTGAACGCGAGTACCGGCGGAACCGATATTTTAGGTGCAATCATTACCAAATACCGCTACATCAGCATGGGGCGCGGACTGTTGTATATTGATATTTTTATTGTGAGCAGTTCGTTCTTGCTTTTTCAGAGCATTGAGAAGATTATTTACGGATTAATCGTTATCTCCGTGATGTATTATACGGCTGATATGGTAATTAACGGTGCGCGACAATCGGTGCAATTCATTATTTTCTCCACAAAGTATGATCAAATCGCTTCGCATATCACCTCTGAACTGCAACGCGGATGCACCATTTTAGACGGAACCGGATGGTACACGCAACAGCCTCAAAAAGTGCTGATTGTGTTAGCGAGAAAGGCGGAGTCTACTTCCATTTTTCGCTTGGTAAAACGCATTGACGAAGACGCGTTTATCTCACAAACAAACGTGGTGGGCGTGTATGGCAAAGGATTTGATCAGATGAAGTGAGGAGCGCTTAAAAATAAATGGTACGCAGATAACGCGGATTTAATGGATATGCGAAGATCTTATCTATATGAAAATCAGCGGCATCTGTGTCGTCCGTGTTTTTTATAACTCTTTGTCTTTATTCCCCGACGCTTCCCATCACATCCTGAATCACTAATCCGCTCAACGTGAAGCCAAAAATGGCGGTAATATGCACCAATGTACCGTTTACGGTGGGCTTGTCGAAGGGCGTGTCTTCATCGGCATTTTGTTTGGAAAGTTTTCGGCCTTTATTCTCCTGAATTTCCTCGCTATACACGCAAAGGAATTTTTTGTGCGGCATTTCGCCCTTTCGCAAACGCTGACGAAGAGCGGCGCCAAGGCGACAGCCTTTCACTTTCCAAAATTCGGCGATTTTAATTTTCTGGGGGTCAATTTTTAAGCCGGCGCCCATAGACGAGAAAATGGTGGCATCCGTCTTCGATGCCGCTACCAACAAGTGTGCCTTATGTTGCAAGGTATCAATGGCATCCACAATATAATCGTATTGTTCCAAATGAAACGATGCGGAATTTTCTTCGCTATATATCTCGGGAATGACCGTAATTTTTGCTTCGGGGTTGATTTCTTCCAGCCGCTTTTTCATTACGTCAACTTTCAGTTGCCCAATGGTTTTGGTGGTTGCCGGCAGTTGGCGGTTAACGTTTGCCGGGGCTACATCATCGGGGTCTACAAGCGTTAAATGCATTACACCGCTACGCACCAGCGCCTCGGCACACCAACTTCCCACGCCGCCTACACCAAAAAGAATCACTTTTTGGGACTTGATGGCCTCCATGGCCTTTGGCCCGAGCAGCAATTGCGCGCGTGCGAATAATTCGATAAAACTGTATTCCATTTTTTCTTCTTTTCTACAAAAGTAATGGATTTCGGACAAAAAGAAAACGCACTCCGCGATGGAATGCGTTTTTTAGTCTGTTTCTATTTCGGCAGCAATGGCTTAATAATAGGTGTCGTTTTTCGGCTCAAAATAGGCTTGCGGGTGCAAACAAGTGGGGCACGTTTTGGGTGCTTTTTTGCCGATATACACAAAACCACAGTGACGGCATTGCCACTCGATGTTTTCTTCGCGCGAGAAAACAGTTCCGTCTTTTACGCGTTGCAACAATTTTAGGTAACGCTCTTCGTGAATGGCCTCCGCTTTCGCGATCATACGATACATTACGGCAATTTCTTTAAAGCCCTCGGCTTCTGCTACATCGGCAAACTCGGGATAAAGAATGGCCCACTCTTCATGCTCGCCTTCGGCCGCTTCGATGAGGTTTTCCATCGTGTTGCCGATTTTTCCTGCCGGATACATCGCTGTAATCTCTAACATTCCTCCTTCGAGGTATTTAAACATTCGTTTTGCGTGCACCATTTCCTGGTCGGCGGTTTCCTGAAAAATGGCGGCAATTTGCTCGTATCCTTCTTTTTTGGCTTCTTTTGCAAAGAACGTGTAGCGCATGCGCGCTTGCGATTCTCCGGCAAAAGATTTCAACAAGTTTTTCTCTGTTTGGGTTCCTTTTACGCTTTTCATAATGTGTTGTTTTATAAATGTGAGTAAAAATAATGCGCAAAGGTATGAATTTATGGGCTGAAAGCAGCCTATAAGATGCTTACAGATAGAAATTTAAATCACTTCTAAATAGTGAAGTGCGGGGTTAGATGATGGGGAGTGTTATTCAGGCGAATTCGCTGAGTTCCAGCCATCGCATTGTTTTCTCATCGATAAGTTCTATGACGCGTGAAATGCGGTTGGATTTTTCGATGAGTTCTTCCGATGAAAGCCTGCCCGATGAAAGTTCTTGGGTGAGCGCGTCTTTTTCCGTTTCCAGTTGCTGTATTTCTTCTTCCAACCCTTCAAATTCTTGTTTTTCTTTAAACGTGAGTTTCGTTTTTTCTGTGGTTTTTGTTTTGGGGGATTGCGCTATGGTTTTTTCTGCTTTTGTTTCTTCGGAAGATTTTTTGTCCGATAGCTCTTTCCAGTCGCGGTATTGCGTATAATTTCCCGGGAAGTCTTGGATGTGGGCGTTTCCGTGAAAAACCAGCAGGTGATCCACCACTTTGTCCATGAAATAGCGGTCGTGCGAAATTACGATAAGGCAACCTTTAAACCCAACAAGATATTCTTCCAACACATTAAGGGTGATGATATCCAGATCGTTTGTCGGCTCATCGAGGATGAGGAAATTGGGATTTTTGATGAGCACGGTGCACAAATATAAGCGGCGTTTTTCGCCACCGCTCAGTTTGTACACGTAATTGTGCTGTTTTTCGGGCGGAAAAAGAAAATGTTGCAGAAATTGCGACGCGGTCAATCGGTTTCCGTTGCCCATATCAATGACTTCGGCGATATTTTGCACCACATCAATTACTTTCATTTGCTCGTTAAACTGCAATCCTTCTTGGCTGTAATAGCCGAAATTCACCGTTTCACCGATGTCGAAACCGCCACTATCGGGAGTCACTTCGCCCAGCAGCATTTTCACGAACGTGGATTTTCCGGTGCCATTGTTTCCCACGATACCCATTTTCTCGTAACGCGAAAAAATGTAATTGAAATCATCGGTAATGCGCACGTTCCCATAACTTTTTGTTACGTGTTTTGCTTCAAATATTTTCTTGCCGATATAGGCACCCTTGGCCGAGAGGCGAATGTTCTCGGCTTGCTTTTGCTGTTGCGCTTTCTTCTCCAGTTCGTAAAACGCGTCGATGCGCGATTTGGCTTTTGTGGCGCGCGCCTGCGGTTGGCGGCGCATCCAGTCCAGTTCTTTGCGAAAGAGGTTTTTGGCACGGTCCACTTCGGCGGATTGCGCCAAAACGCGCTCATCGCGTTTTTCCAGATAATAGGAGTAATTTCCTTTGTAGGAATAGAGTTGACGGTCGTCAATTTCAATAATTTGGGTGCACACGCGGTCGAGGAAATAGCGGTCGTGCGTCACCATCAACAAACTAATGTTGTTGCGGGTGAGATAGCTTTCCAGCCACTCCACCATTTCCAAATCGAGATGGTTGGTGGGTTCATCGAGCAAGACAAGTTCCGGCTCGCCAATCAACACGTTCGCCAATGCCACGCGCTTGATTTGCCCGCCCGAAAGGGAACCGATTTTTTGGTTGAAATTAGTGATTTTCAGTTGCGAAAGAATCTGTTTTATCCGTTGCTCATATTCCCACGCTTTTAGCAAATCCATTTGCGCGAGCACCTCGTCCAACCCATCCTGCTTTTCGGAAGAAATAATTTCTTCGTATCGGGCAATGGTTTTCACAATTTCGTTGTTGGTGGAAAAACACGCTTCCAACACCGTTAATTCGGGGTTGAAATGTGGCATTTGTTCCAAATATGCAAACTGGAGATCGTTTCGGAATACCACCCTGCCATCGTCATACGGCTCTTTTCCGGCAATAATATTGAGCAACGTGGTTTTTCCCGAACCGTTTTTGGCAATCAACCCAATTTTATCGCCCTCGGCAATTCCGAAAGAAATATCGCGAAACAGTACCAAATCGCCGAAGCTTTTGGTGAGGGTGTCAATTTGTAATAAAGGATTTGCCATATTTTGTCTGATGAAACGTGTGGGGCTACAACGAAGCAGCAAAAGTAGTGAAAAAAATGGCACCATTAAAACTGCCACCTCAAATAAGTGAAAACATCGGTGCGCGAATTGCCGTTGATGAGGTCGGTACCGGAGCCGATGGTTTCTCGGTTAAAATAGCGTGTGTGTCCAACTTTCAACGAGAACGATAGCCGATGGGTGATGTTGTATCGGCCGGAAACCGCCAACCGATAACCATCGCCGTAAAACGATGGCATATAAAAGGTATTCAACAGATTACGTTCATAAGAATAGAGGCGCACATCGTACGTGTCGGCATTGAAATACGCGATATAGGCATCGCCCGAAACGCGGCTGCTACCTCTGTAGCCTACGTTTTGCGAAATCATATACCCAAATTCTTCGGGTGAGTGTTTTATGTGATGATATGCCATATCCACCGTGCTTCTGAAATTCCATCCACTTGGCAAGGTGCGGTTGTATCGTAAGCGGAGTTTTTGCGTGGAGTAGGGCAATACGGAAATGGTTTTTTCATCGGGATATCGGCTGTCTTTTTCGCGTTGTTTGAGCCGGTAACGAACCTCCACACTGGATTGTCGTGAAATAGCATAGGCGCCGGAGAAATAGTAATCAACGGTTTTCGATGGCGTGCTCACCCCGTATCGCAACCACGGAAACCGCACAAAATCGATATATGTATTCACCGTGAACTTCCTGAAAGGAGAAAACACCGCGCCCACATACAACCCGTGTTCGTTTTGTATTCTGCTTCCTTCGGAAAACGCTTGCGCGTAAAGCGCGTTGTACGAAATGGGATAATATCGGTGCAGAAGGGTGAAAATCAAATCGGGAGAAGGTTTGTATTGCACCGTGTTTAGCGTGGCAACGGCATTGTTTTTGGCGATGGCCGTTTCGCCGGCGACAATAAATCGCCGAAACCGATAAGAATAATCAACCGAGGCGTTGATGTTATTGGAATCGCGCAAATAATACAAATTATAGAGTTGCGTTGTTGGGTTAAACTTTTTGTTAAATGAGTGATACACAGCGCTCACGCCCACCTGAAACCCTTCTTTGCGATAGTTTACGTTGACGCCGGTAATTTGTTCCCGCACATTTTTCTTTTTGCTTATTTCCAATGGGGTGCGATGGTAACCGTCGGTTTTTAGTGAGGTGATTTCGTCGTTGTTAGACAAGTTCGCGTCAATGCCTTTGTTGGAGTAAAAAGCGGTAACAGTAAAATCGTTTAATTCAACCGTTGCGGCCACGCCCCTGAAAAAACCGTTTTCGGCGGTAGAAAAATGCCGCTTAGGCGGCAAGGTGCGCCGCACAATATTGTCGGTTGCCCACACTTTGCTCACCATAAAATCGTTGTTCAGCACCAATCCTTGCCCGAAGGAAAGGCGGTAATCGCCTATTGCCAGCGTTTTTATCCTGCCCAAATCTCGCGCGATGAGGTGAAAGCCGTAATGGTCGTAACCTTTTGGATAATCCGCTTTAAAAAACGGTTCGCCCGGGTCTTTTTCCGCTGTGAGGCCAAATTGAATTTTATCGCGATAGCGAAAGGCGTATCGCAACGAGTGGTAAAAATCTTCGCCCCGGTATTTTCGGTTGGGGTAACGTTGCAAGATGCTGTCTGAAAATTCGCCGTAACCGGCTCGTTGGTTGAGGGTTTTGTCGAGCCTGAACTGCACTTCGTTGCGTCCGTTTTTCAACATTTGCGAAATGGTTTCGCGCGGTTGTTGCATTTCACCTACATAAAAAAACGGCAGAACCAATTCGATTGTGTTGAAAGAAAGTGCTGGCACGTTTCGCAATTCAAAAACGGTGAAAACGGGACGGTTTTTCTCCAAAAAATCGGCAATGGCTGTGGCCTCATCAAAAGAAAGAAGCGATAAACGCTCCAATTGCTCCCGCGTTACTGTGTTAAGGTTCATCGGGTTGTTTTCAAGGTAAGTAAATTCTTCAAACATGTTTTCTATATTTGCCTCGTCCATTTCATCTTCGGCGAGTTGCTCCAAATAGGCGCGCCAATTTGTTTCCTGCGCATAAGCGTTGCACCACAGAAAATGAAGCACAAAAGAAGCGATAAGACAAATAAAAGAACGTTTCATAACGGAAATGTTTTTCGTGCGTTGAAACCGATGTTTTACAAATATAAACAAAACCGGTTTACATACAAACAAAATGAGTATAAAATAGATACGAAATGTTTTGTATCTTTGCGTCGGTTTTAATTCTATCACGAAATGCAAAAAACAGCCTGCTTTCTTGTCTTCATTTTGCTCATTCTGGCATCATGCAAGAAGAGCGTGCAAAAAGAAGTGCCGTATGATTTCCAACAAATAGTGGAAGGAGATACGCTTCGTGTGCTCACGCTCAACGCTTCCACATCGTATTTCTTGTATCGTGATCAAGCTATGGGCTACCACTACGATATGATTCTCAACTTCTGCAAACGGCACGGGTTGACACCCGAGGTGATTGTAGCAGAAAATGTAGCGTCTTTATACCATATGTTGCAAGACAGCATTGGCGATGTAATCGCTTACAATATGCCCATTATCAGTCTGTTGAAAGATTCAATTCTTTATTGCGGATTGGAACAGATTTCGCATCAGGTGTTGGTGCAGCGTTCGCAAAAAACGGACACCATTTTGCACGACGTAACGGAGCTAATCGGCAAAGAAGTAACCGTTATCAACGGTTCAAAATACAAAGAGCGAATGGAAAACTTGAATGAAGAAGTTGGCGGTGGCATTGGCGTTGAAGGTGCTGCGCGCGATACCATTGTGGTGGAAGATTTAATCCGAATGGTGTCGTTGGGTGAGATAAAATACACCGTTGCCGATGACTATATCGCAAAACTGAATCAAACCTATTTTCGCAACCTCAATGTGGATATGCCCGTTAGTTTCGACCAGCGCTCATCGTGGGCGGTACGCAACAACACGCCCGTTTTAGCCGATTCGCTGAATGCATGGTTTAAAGAAGCGAACGCAAAACCCGAGTTTTTGATGATCACCAAGCGTTATTTTGAAGAAGCGAAAGGTTATTTGCCGTCCGGCAGAGCGTCTTACGCCGAAATTTTGGGCAACGGGCGCATTTCGCCATTCGATGATTTTTTTAAAAAATACGGCAAACAATTCGGGTTGGATTGGCGGCTGATTGCTTCCGTGGCTTACCACGAATCCACGTTTGAAACGGAGGGAAAATCGTGGGCGGGTGCCGTGGGATTGATGGGTTTGATGCCCGCCACTGCTGCGTCGTTGGGCGTAACAGGAGATGCGCTTTATGACCCCGAAATGAATATCCGCGCCGGCGCCGAATATTTGAAATCGCTTGTCAATACATTTGCCTCGGTTCCTGATATGAACGAAAGGATTAAAATGGCGCTCGCTTCGTATAACGGCGGAATCGGGCACATTTACGACGCACGCGCGCTTTCAGAAAAATACGATGCCGATAAAAACGTGTGGAACGACAATGTGGAAAAATATTTGCAAATGAAGCGGCTGGAGCAATATTACGAAGACCCGGTGTGTAAATTCGGGTACTTCAGAGGTGATGAAACCGTGAATTATGTGCGCAATGTAATCGACAGATGGGACGTCTATAAACAGAATGTGAAAGAATGAGTTTTACCCCCGCGCGCAAACAAAAAAATCATTATCTTTGCATCCATATCATAAAAAAACAGCTATTACTTAATCGAACTAAAAAATATGCCACCAGTAACAATTCAAAAAGTCATTACCAAAGACGGCTTAAAGAAATTCGTACAATTCGGTATCGATTTATATAAAGGAAACGAATATTTTGTTCCGCCATTGTTTTACGATGAAATGTCCACGTTAAACGTAAGCAAAAACCCCGCTTTTGAACACTGCGACGCGGCGTATTTTCTTGCTTATCGCGACGATGAAATCGTGGGGCGCATTGCCGTTATCATCAATCACAAAGCCAACGACATTTGGAAACAAAGGAATGCACGATTTGGATTTGTGGATTTTATTGACGATATTGAGGTGGTGGACGCTCTCTTTGGCGCTGCCGAAAGTTGGGCGCGTTTCCGAGGAATGGAGAAAATTCAAGGGCCGCTGGGATTCACCGATATGGACCACGAGGGAATGCTGGTGGAAGGCTTCGACCAAATGGGGACCATGATCACCATTTACAACCATCCGTACTACCCCGTGCATATGGAACGAATGGGCTATACGAAAGACCAAGATTGGGTGGAATTTTTAATCACCATTCCACGCGAAATGCCCGAGCGCTTTTTGCGGGCTTCGGAGATTGTGAAAAAACGCTCCGGCGTGGCGGTGAAGCATGTGCGATCTAAAAAAGATGTTCTTCCCTATGCCAGAGATATTTTCAAGCTTATCAACAAAGCGTACAAAGACCTTTACGGGTACGTGGAACTGACCGACAAACAGATTGATTACTACGTTGATATGTATATCCCGATGCTTCGGTTGGAATTTTTGACGCTCGTCATCCGTCAGGAAGACAATAAATTGGTAGGCGTTGGAATCGGGTTACCAAGCGTTGCCAAAGCGCTGCAAAAATCCAAAGGAAAATTTATGCCCACCGGCTGGTTCCATTTGCTGAGGGCTTTAAAAGGAAAAGATAACAACGTGTTGGACCTTCTGCTCGTTGCCGTTGACCCTGAATATCAGGGAAAAGGAATTAACGCGCTGCTATTCAATGAATTTATTCCGGCAGCCATTAAATTGGGCTTTGAATATGCCGAAAGCAATCCGGAGCTGGAAGTAAACAACAAAGTGCAAGCGCTGTGGAACGATTTGGATGCGAAACAAACCAAGCGTCGCCGCGCATATATAAAAGATTTAAACTAAAAAAGATATAAAGGACAGAAGACATAAAGTGAACGAACTCGAAAATAATTTAAACACACAGCAACTTAATTATCAGGAAGACAATATTGTAACGCTGGAATGGCAGGAGCATATCCGTCGTCGTCCGGGAATGTACATTGGGAAGTTGGGCGATGGCTCTTCGTCTGACGATGGCATTTACGTATTGTTGAAAGAGGTGCTCGATAACTCCATCGATGAGTACATGATGGGTTTCGGCAAAACCATTGAGGTGGTGATCGAAAACGAAAACGTTTCCGTACGCGACCACGGCCGCGGTGTGCCCCTTGGCAAGGTGAAAGACGTGTGTTCAAAAATGAACACGGGCGCCAAATACGATACAGAAGCGTTTAAAAAATCCGTAGGGTTAAACGGGGTGGGGATTAAAGCCGTGAACGCGCTGTCGTCGCGGTTTTATATGAAAAGTATCCGCGATGGAAAATCCAAAACTGTGGTGTTTGAACAAGGCATCACCATGGAAGACAACCCGATTAGCCCATCCGACAAAAGCAACGGAACATTGGTGGAATTTACGCCCGATATCGAAATCTTCGCCAACTACCATTACCGCGATGAGCATATTGAGCCGCTGCTCAAAAACTACGTTTTTTTGAACGTGGGCTTAACCATTGTTTTCAACGGAAAAAAATTCCATTCAAAAAACGGGCTCGAAGACCTGCTGAACGAAAACCTGACGGCGGAATTATTGTATCCCATCGTTCACCTGTCGGGCGAAGATATTGAGGTGGCCATCACGCACACCAACCAATACGGCGAAGAATATTACTCGTTTGTTAACGGACAGCACACCACGCAAGGCGGAACGCACCTTACCGCGTTTCGCGAAGCAGCCGCGCGCGTGATAAAAGAGTTTTACAACCGCAACTTGGAGTATTCCGATATCCGAAACGGTATGGTGGCGGCCATCAGCATTAAGGTGGAAGAACCGGTGTTTGAGTCGCAAACAAAAACTAAACTCGGTTCCAAAGAAATGTCGCCAAACGGCGTTTCGGTAAACAAGCATATCAACGATTTCCTCAAAAGAGAACTAGACAACTTTTTGCACAAACACGCCGAAACGGCCGAAGTGTTGCAAAAGAAAATCCTGGAGTCCGAAAAAGAGCGCAAAGCCATTGCGGGCGTAACAAAATTGGCGCGCGAACGCGCAAAAAAAGCCAACCTTCACAACCGCAAGCTGCGCGACTGCCGCGTGCACTACAACGACAACAAGGGAGACAATCGGGAAAAATCGTCCATCTTTATCACCGAGGGAGACTCCGCCAGCGGCTCCATCACCAAAAGCCGCGACCCCAATTTGCAAGCGGTGTTCAGCCTTCGCGGGAAGCCGTTGAACAGTTTTGGGCTTACCAAAAAAATCGTGTACGAAAACGAGGAATTCAATCTCTTGCAAGCCGCCCTCAACATTGAAGACGGAATGGAAGGCCTGCGCTACAACAAAGTGATCATCGCTACCGACGCCGATACCGACGGCATGCACATTCGCTTGCTATTGCTTACGTTTTTCTTGCAATTTTTCCCCGATTTAATTAAAAAAGGGCATGTGTATATTCTGCAAACACCGCTTTTCCGCGTGCGCAACAAAAAGAAAACGTTGTATTGCTACACCGAAGAAGAGCGCCTGAGCGCCATAAAAGAATTGGGCCCCAACCCCGAAATTACTCGTTTTAAAGGCCTCGGTGAAATCTCACCCGATGAGTTCCGCAATTTCATTGGCGAAGACATTCGGTTAGACAAAGTTACCATGCGCAAAGAAGACCTGTTGAAAGAACTGTTGGAATTCTATATGGGCAAAAACACGCCTCAACGCCAGGAGTTTATTATTGAAAACCTGGTAGTGGAAGAAGAGGAAGTGGCGTAGTTGGGATTTGGTGAGAGGGTGAGTTAGTGAGGGGGAGAGTGGGTGACTTGGAGAGTGGGTGACTTAGTGAAACGCTGAAATATATGGCTCGAATTGTAAAGCACCATGATTTAAATGTCTATAAACTTTCTTTTGAAGGTGGAATGGCTATTTATGAGCTCACAAAAACGTTTCCCAAAGAAGAAATGTACTCTCTTACCGATCAAATTAGACGTTCTTCTCGTTCCGTGTCTGGAAATATATCCGAAGCGTGGAGAAAAAGACGATATGAAAAAGCCTTTATTTCCAAATTGAGCGATGCGGAAGGTGAAGCGGGCGAAACCCAAACCTGGTTGGAATATGCGCTTGCTTGCAATTATATATCTGAAGATGTTTTCTCTTCGCTCAATGCAAAATACGATCAAATCATCGGAATGATTGTTACAATGATTAACAACCCTAAAAACTGGACATTATGACTTCCCCCCCTCCCCCCCTCCCAAAGTCTCCCCCTCTCTCCCCCTCTCCCCGCATTGCCCTTTTCCCCGGCACGTTCGATCCCTTCACCATCGGACACGAATCGCTGGTGCGCCGCGGATTGGATTTGGTGGACGAAATTGTAATTGCCATCGGTATCAACGAGTCCAAAAAAGCCTATTTTTCCGTTGAAAAACGCATCGAAATGATTCGCTCGCTCTACGAAAACGAGCCACGTGTGCGCGTTGAAAGCTACGACTCACTCACCATTGACTTTGCTCGGGAAGTGAGCGCCAAATACATTCTCAGGGGAATTCGCTCGGTAAACGATTTTGAATACGAGAAAACGATTGCCGATATGAACCGAACTATTTCAGGAATTGAAACGTTTGTATTATTTACAGAGCCGGCTTTAACACATATCAGCTCCACTTTGGTAAGAGAATTGCTTCGTTACGGCCGCGATGTGAGCGAGTTCATTCCGCGGGGAATGAAAATTTAAATATCAACATAAATTATATGCATAAAAAAATATTCACGCTTGTTATGAGCGTCACCTTATTCGTGGGGGGCGCTTTTGCGCAATTTCGGCCCAGCGAAGATGGTGTTAAGCTGGAGCGCACGCTGCAACTCATCAAAAACCTATATGTGGATGATGTAAACACCCATAAACTTACAGAAGCCGCTGTTCGGGCAATGTTGAAAGAGTTGGATCCGCACTCCTCCTATCTCGACAAGGATGAGGTAAAGGCAATGAACGAGCCGTTGGAAGGGAATTTCGACGGCATCGGCATCTCGTTTAATATGCTCACCGATACGCTTTACGTGATGGAAGTGATTTCCGGTGGCCCATCGCAAAAAGTGGGCATTATGCCCGGCGATAAGTTTATTTTTGTGGACGACACGCTCATCGCGGGCGTAAAAATTAACAACCAAGACGTGGTTAAAAAATTGCGCGGCCCCAAAGGAACGGTAGTGAACATCAAGGTGTTGCGCAGAGGTGTTCCGGGGTTGATGGATTTCCGTATCGTACGCGATAAAATTCCAATCTACAGCATCGACGCGGCGTATATGGTAAACGATGACACGGGCTATATTCGTCTGAGCCGTTTCGGTGCCACTTCCGCCGAAGAATTTAAAAAAGCCGAGCAGGAACTGAAAGCCAAAGGAATGAAAAACCTTATGCTGGACTTAACCCGAAATGGCGGCGGCATTTTACAAATTGCCAACGAAATTACCGATGAATTTTTAGACGAAGGCAAACTCATTGTGTACACCGAAGGAAAAAACCAACCCCGTTTCACCATGAACGCCACCCGCAAAGGAGAACTCAAAGAAGGAAACCTTGTGGTGCTGGTAGATGAAGGCTCCGCCTCGGCAAGCGAAATTTTGGCGGGCGCCGTGCAAGATTGGGACAGAGGCGTGGTGGTTGGCCGTCGCACTTTTGGCAAAGGGTTGGTGCAACGCCAAATTCCGCTTCCCGATGGCACAATGATTCGCCTTACCGTGGCAAAATACTACACACCCACCGGACGAAGTATCCAAAAACCGTACGAAGAAGGAAACATCGAAGCCTATAATATGGATTTTCTGAACCGTTATCAGCACGGCGAAATGTTCGCCGCCGACAGTATTCATCTGCCCGATTCGCTCAAATACACCACGCTTGTAAACCAGCGCACCGTGTATGGCGGCGGTGGAATTATGCCCGATTATTTCGTGCCCATCGATACCACAGCAGGCACGGCATTGCATGCGCAAATGAATGCCCGAGGTGTTATCAATCGCGTCTCCATTTCGGAAGTGGATAAAAATAGAAATGAATTATTGAAAAAATATCCTACGGTGGATTCGTTTAAATTGAATTATCAAGTGCCCGAATCATTTGTTGAAGCGTTGAAAAGTTTAGCCAAAACAGAAGACATTGAATGGAACGACGAACAATTCTCAAAATCAAAGCCGCTCATTTTTAGTCAATTGAAGGCGTTAATTGCACAGGATTTGTTTGATTCGGCCGCATTTTACAGAATCATTAATGAGGAGAACGATATCTTTCGTGAAGGCCTCAAAATCATCTCCGACCCTGCGCGCTACAACGATTTGCTTAGAGGCGTTGGCAGTAACATTGCAAATAAATAACTACAGCATATGGATTTTAATTACGGAAAATTACGCGTAGAACCCGGTTCGAAAATCAGTTTGAAAGATTTTTCGACAGATGAAGACGGCGGTTACGATAAAAAATCAGCCAAAGACGAGATCAAGAACAACATTAAGGATCTGAAGGAATTGCAGGAAATGTTTTATGCCGATGACCGCTACTCTATGCTCATTATTTTGCAAGCGCGCGACGCGGCGGGAAAAGACGGTGTGATTCGGCACGTAATGTCGGGCATTAATCCGCAGGGATGCCGCGTGCACAGTTTTAAAACGCCCACCAAGAACGAGTTGGAGCACGATTATATGTGGCGTCATTACCGTGCACTGCCCGAGCGGGGAATGATTGAGATTTTCAACCGCTCGCATTACGAAAACGTGCTTACCACCAAGGTGAATCCCGAATTTATTATGAATGAGCGGCTTCCGGGCTATGAATCGGTTGAAAAAATCGACGACAAGTTTTGGGAAAACCGGTACGCCGCCATCAACGCGATGGAAAAACATTGGGCCGAAAACGGTATGGTAATCATCAAATTTTTCTTGAATGTATCCAAAGAGGAGCAAAAAAAGCGCTTCCTCTCCCGCATTGAGGAACCCGAAAAAAACTGGAAATTCAATTCGGCAGATTTAATCGCGCGTAAAAATTGGGATAAATACGAACTAGCTTACGAGGAAATGTTGGAAAAAACCTCCACCGATTATGCGCCGTGGTACGTCATTCCCGCCGATAAAAAATATTTTGCCCGTGTGGCGGTTGGTGATATTATTTTGGAGCATTTCAAAAAATTAAACCTTCGGTTTCCCGCGCCGGAATCACCTGAAATGCTTGCCGAAGCACGCAGGGAGTTGATGGAAGAATAAGGACGATCCGGGATTTTAACCGCTCAATACTGACCAATCCGTCAGACCGGTAATCGGTCAGACGGGTTTGACTTTATCGTCTAAAAATCTACAATCTAAAATCCACAATCGTCAATCTACACTTCCTTTCCCTTTCTCTTTTCCCTCACCCGCGCATCCACGCGTGTCATCAGCCAAAAAAAGCTAAAGACAAAAGCCACGAGAATAACCGTCCAAAAAAACGTGGGTGACAGCAGAAAATCTTTGCCTTTCAGCACATAAGCGCCTCCGATGAAAGCCGCCAGCACGGCATACATCACGCCAAAAACCCCGATAAACTCTCGCAACACATTGCCTTCGCGTTTCTTTGCGGGAACGGTTTTTCGGCTGAGCGCGCTTTCAGTTTCAATTTGCTGCATAATACGGTATTTCAGGTTCTCGGGAGCCTGCCGTTTTGCCGATTGTATAAGTTGGCGAATCTGTTCGTCATCGGTATGTATGTTGTTTTTTTCTGTCATAATTTCGTTTGTATTGCGTTACGGTTCATTAATTCCCTAAACAATTTCCGGGCGCGAAACAGTTTTACTTTCACATTCGGCTCGTTGAGCCCGGTAATTCTTGCGATATCCTTCACCGCGTTGTCTTCCATATAATAAAGCGTGAGCAGTAGCGCGTCGCCTTTCGGCATTCTGTTTAACACGTTTTGCACCATTTCGGTTCGTTCGGCGTCGGCGATTTGCTTTTCGGTGTCAAAATCCGAAGTTTCCTGCACACCTGAGAGCTCCATACTGCTATCCATTAGCCACATTTTCGATTGCGATGCCGTGATCGCCGTGTTGTACACAATGCGGTAGAGCCACGACGAAAACTTGCTCTTCCCCTTAAACGTGTGCAAGTTGCGGTATGCTTTCACGAAACTTTCCTGCACAACATCTTCCGCGTCCTGCACGTTGTCGCAAATCCGGTGAGCAATGGCCATCGCCATATCCTGATACGTTTCGACAAAGTAGCTGAAAGCGGAAGTATTGCCTGCGAGCACTTGCTGCACACGTTGGTTTTCGTTCATCGCCGCCGTTTATTCCTGATCCTATTCTTCTTTTTGGTCAGCAAGAGGCATCTTCTGAGTAATCAAAAAGTAAACCAAATACCCTAATCCAAGAAAGAACACCACGCTTGCCCCAATGAACCAGAATTCGTTGTCTTGAGCAACGGTGAGATTTTCTGAACATAGAAAACCAACAATTACGCCAATTCCCAACGATATCAAAACAATTCCGTTCCTAAGCGAAACGAACCGATTAGGGTTAGCTTTCCTTTTTGTTTTTTCGGGAGGAATAATTCCTTGACGGATGAGATCCATACGCTCTTTATGTTCCGCTCTGATGGAAGTCAATCCTAAATACATTCCAAAACCTATTGGTAATCCTATCGTACATAAAATCGCGATAATACCTGCTAGATCATTCATCATAATTTGTTTTTTAGTGAATAATTTGTTTACATCCATAAGACACGGGCAAATCCTATTCGGTTACAAAAATAGGTGATTATTTTTGAATAATCTTCATTTCTTCTGAAAATCAGTTGTTTAAAAAGTTATGCACAAGTCAGGATAATTTAAGATTTTATATTCGTGATTTTGCTTTCTATTTGTTTTCTTTGTAATGCGCAACCCGAATTCCGCAACTCGTAACCCGAACAATGAACGAAAAAACGCTTGAAAAACTAAAAATCCTTGCCGATGCCGCCAAATACGATGTGTCCTGCGCATCCAGCGGCACATCGCGGAATGCCGTGAAAGGCGGGATTGGCACGGCCGCCGGCTGGGGCATTTGCCACAGTTTCACGGCCGATGGGCGTTGTATTTCGTTGTTCAAAATTTTGCTCACCAACCATTGCGTTTTCGATTGCGCCTATTGCAGCAACCGCCGCAGCAACGATGTGAACCGCACCGCGTTCACCGCTGAGGAATTGGCGGAGCTGACCATTGAGTTTTACAGACGGAATTACATCGAAGGGCTTTTCCTTAGCTCGGGTGTGATGCGTAACCCCGATTACACAATGGAGCAATTGATTCGCGTGGTGAAATTGTTGCGTGAAACGTACCGCTTTAACGGCTACATCCACATGAAAACCATTCCCGGCGCCAGCCAAGAATTGGTTACGCAAGCGGGGTTGTATGCCGACCGCATGAGTGTGAACCTCGAAATTCCATCGGAGCAAAACCTCAAACTGCTCGCGCCCGAAAAAGATTATGAAAGTGTTTTCTCGCCCATGCGCGTTATTCAACAAGGAATGTTGGAAAGCGCCGAAGACCGAAAAAAGTTTCGCAAAGCGCCTAAATTTGTGCCTGCGGGACAAAGCACGCAAGTGATTATCGGCGCCACGTCCGACACCGATAAACAGATTCTCACGCTGGCATCGGCGTTGTACAAGCGTCCATCGTTTAAGCGTGTTTATTATTCGGGATATATTCCCATTAACAAGAATGACAGTCGGTTACCTGTACTTCCTCAGCCGCCGCTGGTGCGCGAGAACCGATTGTATCAAGCCGATTGGTTGATGCGGTTTTACGAATTTAAAGCCAGCGAAATTGTAAACGACGCGCACCCCGACCTCGACTTGGATGTTGATCCCAAAATGGGCTGGGCGTTGAGAAACCCATCGTTTTTCCCCATAGATGTAAACACTGCGCCCTACGAAATGATTCTTCGCGTGCCGGGCATCGGCGTGAAATCGGCCAAGCTCATTGTCGCTTCGCGAAGATATGGGCGGTTGACCTTCGCTCAGTTGAAGAAAATTGGCGTGGTAATGAAACGGGCGCAATATTTTATCATTTGTCGAGAGTTGCCGATGCAAACCGTGAACGAACTCACGCCGCAATATGTTCGTCGACAGGTTTCACAAAAACAGAAAAAGCAGGCGGCGGATTTGTTGCAGTATAAAATTGAGTGGGGAGAGTGATTGTGAGTGGGAGACTTTGTGAGTGGGAGACTGGGAGGCATGGATGTTGAGAGACAGGGATTTTCTTATTTTAATTTTTATGCGACGTATAAATGTGATACCAAAATGATTCTTTTCACTTACGATAAAACCTTAGATGGGCTGCTCTCGTGCGTGTTTTTCGCGTATGAACAGAAGAAATTTCCCGATGCCATTCTTTCGGATTCCGATTCGAAGCCGTTGTTCGTAGATGAACAATATCACGTAATCACCGAAAAAGAAAAATCGCTTCGCGTATGGAAAGCGTTGGAGAAAAAGCTCTCCAAATTCGCGCGAAATATGATGTTGAGCGTTTGGCTCTCGGAATTACCCGAAGTGGAAATGTTGCTTTTTCGCTACATTCGCAAAAACCTTGACCACCCGAAAGGCATTGAAATGAACTTTGGCGACGATGATGTGCTGCGCGTGAAAGAAATCGCGCAAAAAGTGGGCACCGATGCAAGAAAACTTATTCAGTTTGTGCGGTTTCAGGAAACACTCGATGGCATTTTCTTCGCGCCCGTAACGCCGTGCTACAACGTGCTTTCGCTCCTCATTCCCCATTTTAAATCGCGTTACGCAAATCAACCGTGGATTATTTACGATACCATCCGCAACATCGGCGCTTATTACGACACAAAAGCCGTAACCGATATTTCATTTTCAAGAAAAGACCTTTCGGAACTCAAATTGGGAAAATTGAGCGATGAAAAACTCTCAGAAGAAGAGGCTTTGTTCCAAAAAATGTGGAAAGAATATTTCAAAAGCATAACCATCAAAGAGCGCATCAACCTCAAACTGCAACGTCAACATATGCCGCAACGGTATTGGAAGTATTTAACGGAGATGCAATGAGTTTGGTTGTTGACTGTTAGCTTTTAGCTTCAGTGACACAAAAAAACCGTCCGCGCAAAACGACACAGACGGTTTTAAAACTTCTTGTGAAGTTCAGAAAATTACTTTGTTCTCAGTAAGTCGCGAATTTCTGTGAGCAACACTTCTTCTTTCGATGGCTCTGCGGGAGCTTCGGGTGCGGCCTCTTTTTTGCGTTTCATTTTGTTCATCGCTTTGATCACCATAAAAATAGCGACACCCACGATTAAGAAATCCACAACCGATTGAATGAAAGCGCCGTAGTTCCATGTAATGGCTTCGGTAACTACTTCCTCGCCGGCGGTAACGCCTTCGCGAAGCACCACTTTCAATTCATCGAATTTGGTGTTTCCAAACAAAAGTGCAATGGGTGGCATTAAAATATCGTTCACAAACGAGGTTACAATTTTGCCGAATGCTGCACCAATTACAATACCCACGGCCATATCTACCACATTGCCGCGCATCAGAAATTCTTTGAGTTCAGTTCTAAATGACATAATGATTTAATTAAGAGTTAAACTTTAACTGTATGCAAAGTAAACAAAAAAAATGTGAATATTTTATCAATACAGCAGAAATTTATATTTTATCAACAAAATATCTCCGCAATCATGCATCGGGCGGAGCCGCCACCGTTGGTTTCGATGGTTTGCAATTCGGGTGATAAAATTTTATTGTACGTGGAAATAACGTTTTCCTGCTCCGGCTTAAGCGCCCTGCGTGCCGCTGCCGACATAATCATTAGTGGGTTGCCGTTGCGGCTTTTCAACTCAATCATATTGCCGGCAAAATGGGCCACTTGATCGAGCGAGATGTCCACGATAATTTTTCCGGTGGAAGTTAATCTCGACACCACTTTTTCACGTTCTTTCTCATCTTTTATCGATTCCAGACACACGATGGCCACCTGCGTGCCCACTTCCATCATCACGTTGGTGTGGTAAATGAGGTTGCCTTTTTTGTCGAACGAATCGAAAACCACCGCGTCGAAATTCATTTTTGAACAGAAATCGCGCAACACTTTCTCTGATGTGCGAGGTGAGCGGCAAGCGTATGCAATGCGTTTGTCACGGTCGAAAATCATGCTTCCCGTGCCTTCCAAAAACTCGTTTTTCGCTTCCCAACCGGTTAAGTCAATTACTTTTGTGTGGTTCATTCGGTTGTGCAGCAACTGCATGATTTGCGGCTTGCGCTCTTGTTGGCGATTTTCCGCAAACATGGGGTACAAAACCAACTCGCCCGAGATGTGTGACGAAAACCAATTGTTTGGAAAAATGGAATCGGGCGTCCACGGCTCTTCGGTGTCTTGCACCACAATAACGTCCACATCGTTCGCGCGCAACAGGCTCACGAAAGCGTCAAATTCTTTCAGCGCCTTTTCAGCCACTTCTTCTTGTGGTGTCTTTTGCTGAAAATAGTTGTTCTTGGCCGTTTCCTCGTTAAACCCGAAACGTGCCGGGCGCACCATTAATATTTTTGAGGTTGTTTGCATTTTTTAGGGAGATTGATAGTAGATTGATAAAAGATTGAGTGAGATTGATGAAAGATTGAATGAGATTGATTCTTTAGTTTAGCGTTCAACGTTCAGCGTTTAAAGTTTAATGTTCAGGGTTAAAGCGTTGGCCGCTAAACCCTGAACTGTAAATCTTTCTATTCAAGCGTTTTAATCGATTCTTTAATAATCTCAATGGCTTCGCGAAGTTGCTCTTCCGTGATAATCAACGGCGGAGCGAAACGGATGATATGTCCGTGTGTGGGTTTTGCCAAAAGCCCGTTTTCGGCCATTTTGAGGCACACGTCCCACGCTTCTTTTCCGTTGTGAGGTTCAATAACCACGGCGTTCAACAAGCCTTTTCCGCGAACGAGTTTCACGAATGGGCTTTTTATTTTTTCCATTTCTTCGCGGAAAATTTTTCCTAAATATTCAGCTTTTTCCGCCAATTTTTCGTCTTTCACTACTTGCAATGCGGCCATCGCGACTTTGTTGGCTAAGGGGAAACCGCCAAATGTGGAGCCGTGTTGGCCGGGTTTAATGGTCATCATCACTTCATCGTCGGCAAGCACGGCCGAAACAGGCATAACGCCGCCCGAAACGGCTTTGCCGAGAATTACGATATCGGGGCGGATGCCTTCGTGGTCGCAGCACAATAATTTGCCGGTGCGGGCAATTCCGGTTTGTACTTCATCGGCAACAAAAAGAATGTTGTGTTTTTTACACAAATCGTAGCAAGCCTTTAAATATCCTTCGTCGGGAACAAACACGCCGGCTTCACCTTGAATGGGTTCTACCAGAAATCCGGCAATTTTATCGCCTTTTTCTTCAAAAATCTTCCGAACGGCATCTAAGTCGTTATACGGAATCACCTCAATCCCGGGCGTGTAAGGGCCATAATCGGCGCGGGCATCGGGATCGGTAGAGATGGAAACAATGGTAATGGTTCTTCCGTGGAAATTTCCTTCGCAGGCTACAATAATGGCTTCATTTTCAGGAATTCCTTTTTTCAGGTATCCCCATTTTCGAGAAAGTTTCAACGCGGTTTCCACCGCTTCGGCTCCCGTGTTCATCGGCAGCAACTTGTCGTATCCGAAATAATGGTGCATAAATTCTTCATACACGCCCAGCGAATCGTTGTAAAACGCGCGGGAGGTAAGGCACAAAGTCTCGGCCTGATCGGTTAATGCTTTCACAATTTTTGGATGACAATGCCCTTGATTTACTGCGGAATATGCCGAAAGAAAATCGAAATATTTCTTCCCATCCACATCCCAAACAAAAGCGCCTTTACCTTTTGAAAGTACTACGGGCAGCGGGTGGTAGTTGTGTGCGCCGTATTTTTCTTCCTGATCAATAAATTGGTGTGATTTTTTTGAAATAGTCATATCAATAGTTTTTAAAGTTAATGCGTGGTTATTTATTCTTGGGTTAATTTTACGTTGCGAAATTGAATTTCTTTGCCTTCGCTTTGCAGGCCGATGTGCCCTTCTTTCACCAAGCTGGTACCTTTGTTTTGATGCACATCATTTACATAAACGTTTATAATGCCGTCCGATGCGGTGATTTTTACTTTATTCCATTCTCCGGCGGGTTTTTCACTCGATGGTTGTTTTTTCTCAATAACCGGAAATTTGGGGCGTTCGGTCACTCCTTCTGGCAAGGTATATTCCTGTAAATCGGAACCGGCAAGCAAAACCAAGTCTCCCGCTTTTCCCGCCGCCAATTGTATTTCAATGCCCGTGGGAAACGGATTTTTAGCATCTTCAATCAATACAAAAACTCCGCTGTTACTTGCTTCCTCGGCCCATCTGTACTCCAGTTCCAGCGTGTAATCGGCATATTTTTCTTTGGTGTACATATAGCCCAATGGCTCGCCCTTTATGGAAATAATACCGTCTTTAGCTGCGTACACTTCATCGCCCGGAACAGCATTGTTTTCCACAACAAAATTCCAGTTTGACAAATCTTTGCCGTTAAAAATGTTATCGGATGGTTGCGTGCATCCCACAGTAAATAGAAATAATATGGCTAGCGAATAAAAGGCTGTTTTTCTCATTTGATTTATCATTAAATGTGGCGAGCAAAAATACTTATTTTCTGCGAAATCCGCAAATTTGAAACCCAACTTGCAGCGAAGTGCTGGTTATAAGTTTTTTTCAGATTATTTTTTCGATAAATAGGGCAATGAATGCGTATATTTGCGTGAAATAACCAACCGCATTAAATAATTGGCGAAAAAAGCACGATTTCTTTGGGTGGATGATGAAGTGGACCTTCTGAAACCGTATGTTCTTTTTCTTGAAGAAAAGGGATATGCTGTGGAGTGCGTGAACAACGGGCACGATGCCATTGCCAAAAGCCGTGAGGTGGTGTACGATTTAATTTTCTTGGATGAACATATGCCCGGTTTGTCGGGATTGGAAACGCTCACGGCGCTGCATTCCATCAACCAAACCGTTCCGGTGGTGATGATTACCAAAAGCGAAGACGAGGGTATTATGAACCAAGCCATCGGCAAAAAAATAACCGATTACCTCATAAAACCGGTCAATCCTCATCAGATTTTGTTAACGATAAAAAAGATTCTCGATAAAAAGGAGATTATTACGGAAACCGCGTCGGTGAACTATCGAGAAGAATTTAATCGTTTAAGCGCCGATATACAAAACTGCGCCTCGGCAGAAGATTGGGTGGCACTGTATAAAAAACTGGTTTATTGGGAAATGGAGCTGGACGAGACGGATACGATGAAAGAAATCCTTGATACGCAAAAATCCGAAGCCAATCTTCAATTTGGGAGATTCATAAAACAAACATATGAAGATTTATTGAAAGACGGAAGCGTTGTTACAAGTCCCAAGTTGTTCTCAACCTATGTTTTCCCCGTATTGGATGAGGGCGAAAAACTGTTTTTTATCCTTATCGATAATTTTCGGTTAGACCAATGGGAAGCAATAAAAAACGCTGTTTCAGAATTTTTTACGTGCCAACAAGACACCTATTTCAGCATCTTGCCAACCGCCACACAATACGCGCGCAATGCCATTTTTTCGGGCTTGATACCGCACGACATTGCCACATCGTTTCCGCATTTTTGGGTAAACGAAGACGATGCCGATGGGAAAAATCAATTTGAGGAGCAGCTCATACAAGCCCAACTTGATAGAAATCAACGAAAAATCCGTTTTTCGTACCACAAAATCAACACCAACGCCGAAGGCGAAAAACTGGCGCAAAACTTTTCGGAACTGATTCATAACGATTTAAATGTGCTGGTTTTCAACTTTATTGATATGCTTTCGCATGCGCGCACCGAGTCGAAAATGCTGCGTGAATTGGCTGCTGACGAAGCGGCGTATCGGTCGCTCACACAATCGTGGTTTCGTCACTCGCCCTTGTTCGCGTTGTTGCAAAAAATAGCGGAAAGTAGGCAAAAAGTCATTCTCACGTCTGATCATGGCACGGTATTGGTGAAAAAGCCGATTTCCATCATCGGCGATAAAACAACAAACACCAATTTACGGTACAAAACAGGAAAAAATTTGACGTACGACATCAAAAAAGTTTTTGAAATCAGTAACCCACGCAAGGTTGGATTGCCGGCCGCCAACATCAGCACAAAATACGTCTTTGCCCTGAATAACGATTTTTTTGTTTATCCCAACAACCAAAACCACTATATTTCTCATTATGAAAATACATTCCAACATGGCGGCATCTCGCTGGAAGAGATGATTGTGCCGGTTATTATATTGCATCCTAAATAATTGCAATTGAAAATAAAAACAATTACTTTTGATTATTCATACATAATGAAACGTATAAAAAATGAACTACAAGATATCATTATCGGAGATGGACAAGTTGGCGGCGGAAGCCAACTCAAAAAAACGCAAGTCTTCCTTAGAAGATATGCGCAAACAAGTGAAAACAATCAGTCGAAAAAGCACTTCAAAAAACAAGAAGAAGTTGGTTTAAAGGAATTTGCGGAGAGAGAAAACCTTTTTTTTACGCAAGCTGTTTCCGAAGATAAATTCGTTGCAAGCGGGGCGGAGCAACGGGTGTATCGGTTTGATGAATATCACGTTTTTAAACTCAACGATGCTATTTTTTACGAGACGTGGTTAGATTACTTCAATAACCTTCTCATTCATAATTACTTTTTTCAATCAACTGCATATGATTTTCTGGGATTTGTCTTCAGAAACGAAACATTCTACGCTGTAGTTAAACAGGAGTTTATCGCTGAAGCTTTACCCGCAAATTTAGAAGATGTTAAGCGTTTCTTGGAATTTAATAAATTTAAAAACACCAGAAGAAATGATTATTTCAATGAGGATTTGGGGTTGATTTTTGAAGATTTACATGACGAGAATGTGCTTACGAAAAACAATCTTTTATACTTTATAGATACGATTTTTTATTTAACAGAAAGTTTTTACTCCCTTTGAAATTATGCAACTAAAAATACATTCACTCTCCGAAATAAGCGCTGCGGCAAAACAATTTATCTCGCAAATGGGCGAGAATACCGTTTTTGCATTGTATGGCGCAATGGGCGCTGGCAAAACAACCTTCATTAAAGCAGTGTGCGAAGAATTGGGCGTGCAGGAAACCATTACCAGTCCAACGTTTGCTATTATAAACGAATACAAAAGCGGAGAGGGGGAGTCTATTTATCATTTCGATTTTTATCGTATCAATAAAATGGAAGAGGCGTTTGATTTTGGATACGAAGATTATTTTTACAGCGGCAACCTCTGTTTTATTGAATGGCCCGAATTGGTGGAGCCACTTTTACCCGAAAACACGGTGAGGGTGCACATCCGAGAAGCCGATGACGGCACTCGGGTAATTGAAACGGAGCAACCGGCTCATTAAACGAAAACACACGAAAACAATCTAACTCTCATCGCATCAATCAGAATATCAAAATGAAGAAAATAATCATATCCCTCTTTCTGTTTTTATCCGCATTATCCGCTTCGCCGCAAGTGAATACCGACCGGGTAATGATGATTGGTAAAAACGCGCTCTATTTTGAGGATTATGTGCTTGCCATACAGTATTTTAATCAGGTGATTACGGCGAAGCCGTATCTTGCCGAACCCTATTATTTCAGGGCGATGGCGAAATTTATGCTCGATGATTTTAAAGGAGCAGAAGAAGATGCCACCGAGTGCCTTAATCGAAATCCTTATTACACAGCTGCTTATCAACTACGCGGCGCGGCACGCCAAAATCAGGAAAAGTATGAGCTCGCGGCAACGGATTATCAGCGAAGTTTGGAGTTTTTTCCCGAAGACCGCCTCACCTTGGTGAATATGGGCATTGTGAACATTGAATTGGAGCAATACGATGTGGCGGGAAAATTTTTCGATGTGCTGCTTCGCCGCTTCCCAGATTATACGCCCGGATACCTCACGCGGGCGCAAATGTATTTGGAGCAAAACGATACCACAAACGCGATGGTGGACTTAGATAAAGCCATTGAAATTGACCCTTATACGGCGCAATCTTTTTCCGCGCGCGGATTGATTTATTTTCAGCAAAAAGACTACAACAAAGCGCTTGCCGATTTGGATGAAGCCATTCGTTTAGACCCGTATTTTGAAGGAAACTACATCAATCGCGGCCTTGTGAGGTATAACCTGAACGATTTGCGCGGCGCCATGGCCGATTACGACCGCGTGATTGAAATGGACGGAAACAACCTCATTGCCCGTTTCAACCGTGGGTTACTGCGCGCGCAGGTTGCCGATAACAACCGAGCCATCAGGGACTTTGATAAAGTGATTGAACTGGAGCCCGATAACATTATCGCGCACCTGAATCGGGCGATGCTCAATAACGAAATAGGCAACAAACAAGGCGCTATGGAAGATATAAACGTGGTTTTGGAAGCGCATCCCGATTTTTTTACCGGTTATTACATGCGGTCGCAACTCAAACGTGAATTGAACGATTTGCGTGGTGCCGAACGAGATTATATGCTTGCTCGTGCCGAAGAGGCCAAGGCACGCCGTGTGGCCACCGTGAATCCGGAGCCATTTAAGCGTACCGATGCCGAAAATGAAGCCAAAGACACGCGTGAACAAACGGATCAGGATATTGATAAGTTTAATTTGTTGGTGGTTGCTGACCAAAAAACAACGCAGAAAAACAAATATCAGCGGCAGAGTAGGGGAAAGGTTCAAAATATGAATGCCAGCGTGGAGTTGGAGCCGCAGTTTACACTCACATATTATGAGCGGGAATATGAAGTGCGCCGTCCGGTGTATTATTCCGCCATTATGGATAAAGCAAACAGCGAATCCGCCCTCACTTGGATTTTGAAAGCCACCAATAACGAAGCGCCTTTGAACGAGTTGCAGATTCAAACGCATTTCCGTTCCATAGATAATTATTCTAAGAGAATTGAAAGCCAGCCAAATAACGCGGCATTTTATTTCGGGCGCGGCATGGATTTTACCTTGGTGCAAGATTACGAGAACGCGTTAAACGATATGAACAAAGCCATTGAACTGAATCCCGATATGCTGTTGGCCTACTTCGCGCGCAGCATTATTCGCGCCAAGCAATTGGAGTTCGACCCCTTGCGCTCACAAGACCCGCGGCTTAGCGATGAAAGTGTAAGAATTCAATTGCCCGAGCAACCCGATGCGCTTGGAAGAAGTGTGCCAAAATTGCCCGAAATATCTACAAAACCCATTGAATACGATGCCATTTTAAAAGATTATGAGAAGATAATCTCACTAAATCCGGAGTTTTACTACGCGTACTACAATCGGGCGGAAATTTATAGTTTGGAGAAAGATTATCGTGCCGCGATAGCGGATTACACCAAAGCCATTGAATTGGAGCCGCAATTTGCCGAGGCGTATTTTAATCGTGGAATCTCGCGGTTGTCCATTGGCGAAACTTCCGCCGGATTAGACGATTTGCGTAAAGCGGGAGAGTTGGGAATAGTGCAGTCGTATAGCATCATTAAGCGGATGCAGTAACAAAAAAAGCGCCCGAAAGGCGCTTTTTTGTTACTTGTTTTTTTATAGCGAAATTTAGAACGCGTATCCTATTGCTAAAGTAGCTGACGGCAGAATGCCACTCGTAGTTTCAAAATTAGATTTATCTAAATCGCCGTTTATAATGGTGTAATTTGGCCCAATTCCTAAATCTAACGTGAATCCACTATCCCACGCCCATTGATAACCGATTTGCGCTCCTACAGAGAAGGTGGTAATACTCACGTTGCTTTCGTTTGCTTTCACATTGCCAAAAGCAAACGCTGCTTCTGGGGTAACCCAAAAACCGGTGGGAACTGCTCTTTTTGCATGCGTAAAATAATACCGGTAGCCGGCGCCTATCCCACCGGCAGATATATCTTCCCCAAACAATTTATACATGTAATTGGCGGAAAACAACACCGATGATTTAGTATTCAATACCTTTTCATACGTTGCGTTAAAATTTCCAAAGGCCAACGCCAAAGGATTTGTCTTTATAACGTTTGAAAATTCTTGAGAAAAGCTGTTCATTGTAAATAGAAAAGAACAAGCTAAAACAATGATTTTTAATTTGCTGAATGTTTTCATATTAATTAATTTTTCAAAATGATGTCAAATATAAACTGAAAAATCAATAAATGCAAATAAAAACTGTTTTTTGTGAATGAGAATGTTAAATAAAGAATGTACCTACTGCTTTTTCTCTGTTTTTTCTATGGTTTTCGCTTCCACCACATTTAATTTTACTCTTTCAAACGCGGTTTGCAGTTTTTTTGCATCGGTGCGGTCGGCGCGGTATTTTATTTGCACGGTGTTTCCGTCTTCTCCGTAATTTATTCCGGTAACGCCCCTTTCAAAGGCGATGTTGTTATCGATTTTCTTTTTGCAGTTGGGACAAATAACTTCATCGAGGCGAAACTCCACCACTTCTTGTTTTTTCTCTTTCTTTTGTTGCTTTTGAGCAAAGCCTACGCCTGTTGACAAGGCGATGATGGTAAATAATGCAATTAATTTTTTCATTTTTGTTGATTTTTTAAATGTTTGAACTATAAGATATTGTTATTGTTTTAGGTTGATTTTAAAATCTCGGAATATTCCATCGCATTCCGGCAAAAACTTTTCGTCCATGAACGGGCCCCCACACCATGGTGGCATCAAAATTGTTGCTGCGCGGGTTTGCCGCGTCAATAATCGGGTTTTGCTGGCGGAAATCGAACAGGTTTTCCGCGCCCAAATAGACCGACCAATTTCTGAAATACTTCGTAATTTGTGCGTTCACCACCGTAAACGGATCGAATCGCTCTTCCCACAGCGGGTTTATCGCGTCGGGAGTCGGCATCCGCCCGCCACCGTTGAACTGCGCCGTGGCATCGAACTGCCACTTCCTTAGCGGAGTTTGATACGATGCAGTGACCAATCCTTTGTAATCGTTCATCAGGGGTTTGGTGAGGAAACGAACATCTCCCGTTGCGGGATTTCTGTAATCCGACATGGAGCGGGTGTAACGATAAGCCGCCGTGAGAGTAAACCCTTCAAAGAAAGGATACGTAGCTTCAATTTGCGCACTGTTGGAATACGATTTTCCACCGTTGAGGTTGTAAAAACTAATGGCGTGCGGGTCGCTATCCACATCCACCACCACTTGTTTAATAAAGCGGGTGTAATACCATTCGCCGGTGAGCATTAGCTCTTTATTACCGATGGGGATGTAGAACGTGCCGTTGATGCCTGTGTTCCACGCCTCTTCCTGATCGAGGTTGTCGGCGATGTTGATTTCGCGCGAACTCGCCAACAGATAGTTATTCTCGGCAAGCACGTTGGCGGTGCGAAAACCCTTGCCGATAGAAGCTCGCAAGTGCATCCACTCAAACGGCATGTACTTGATGTGCATTCTGGGCGTGACAAAAAAGCCGTATTGGCTGCTGTGATCGGCCCGAATGCCGCCCAAGGCGATAAACTTATCGTCTAAATTGTAGGTATACTGCACATATGCGCCGGTAACGGTTTCTTTTCGGTTGTATGGCGTGTCGCGCAATGTTTCGTCAAAACCATCGTGGTTGAGGCTCAAGCCCGTGCTTAGGCTGTGATTACGAGTGAATTCTTTTTCAAAAATATAACTCAAATAGACGTTTTTTTGATTCACGTTGTAGCGTGTGGCATCGTACATCGATTTTTGATCGTGCACCGAGCCTGACGCGATGATGGCTGTGCTGGTCAACAGATTATCGTCCGTTACGGTTGAATAGGCCTGCTTGGTGAAGAATTCCCCACGGTTGGTTTTCAATGAAATAATGTATGGATCGGTAATGGCTTGATGCGAATCTATTTGGCCACCCACACGGTTTTCCGTGACGAACCTCGCGCCATATTGCGCCACGTAATTGCCGTTATCGCTTTGATGGCTCCATCGGTTCATCAGGTTGAATTGTTCTGTTTTGGGATAATCTAAAAAGCCGTCGTTGTTCACATCGTGCCCTTGCGTATCATTGGAGTAATGCCCGAAAATGGCGGTTTGCACGTTTTCATTGAGGTGGATACTGGCATCGGCATTTGCTTCCATACGCAACGCATCGCTGGCAAACAAGTTCATAGAAAACTTATCCATTGTTTGCGGCTTTTTATACTCCACGTTAATTTGCCCGGCAAGCGCTTCGTAGCCGTTTTTTACCGATGAAGTCCCCTTGGAAATATAAATCCCTTCCATCCACGAACCGGGAATATAATCCATTCCATAGGAAGCGGACGCGCCCCGAAAGTTGGGGTAGTTTTCGGTAAGCATTTGCACGTACGTGCCTGCCAGGCCCAGCAGTTTAATTTGTTTGGCGCCCGTGGCGGCATCGCTGTAGGCCACGTCCACCGATGGGTTTGTCACAAAACTTTCGCCCAAGTTGCAACACGCGTCGCGGCGAATTTCACCCATGGTTACTTTCTGCGTTTGCACCACGGCGCTGCGTTGCGTAACGGTGCCGGGCGAGCGTTTGCTCACTACCAATTCATCGAGCAATTGAGTATCTTCTTTCAAATAAATTTGCAATGCTTCATCGGGATTTTCAATGTGCAGGCTTTGAGAAATATAGCCTGTATAGGCAATAATAAGATGTTCATGTTGCGCGGTAGTCTCAATCTCGAAATAGCCGTCGGCATTGGAAGTGGCGCCTTTTTTCGACTTTTCCCAGTAAATATTGGCGCCGATTACAGGTTGCTTGTTTTCGTCGAATACGTGTCCGCGAATTTTATCGGCTGCAAATGCGGGAAAAGCCAGTGCGGATATACAGATAAATAAAAGTATTTTTTTCATTTTTTATAATTTAGTGAATACGAATGGTTTGCGCTTTTTTCGCGCGCACTAAAATTCCTCTTTCTTTTATAAAAAGAGATGTATCCGCTAAATTATAAGGATGGTAAGCAAAGAAAAATAATCGTCTTTGCTCAAATTGGGTGGTTTTTGAGAAGGTGTTTTAATGACCGATGCGTAAAGCTCGGGTTCAAATGTAATATTTTGTGTCTTAAAGAGATGACCAAAGTTTATATCAATAATCGCGGGTTGCAAATTAAAACCGTTTTGCGAAGCAACACTCCAGTCAACCGAAATGCGCTCCACACCGCATGCATCGGAGTGGGCTGATATGTTTTGATCGCATCGGTGGTCGTCGTAATGGGTGATTAACCCATTTAAATGATGGTGGTGATGAACTTCGCAGCACTTGTGTTCTGTTACGGCAGCGGTTCCTTCATCAAAACAATCGTTGCAACAATAAAAATAAGCGTTCACTCCCGATCCGCTGTACACAATGAGCGCGGAAAGGAAAATACTAATCAGTATGAGAATGCTTCTTTTCATTTGAAAGCAAAGATATAGCAACGCCTTGTTAATAATGCGCTGCTGAGTGTTAAAATACTGAAATAGTGATTTTGTAAATCCGGAAAAAAGAAAAAATAAGCACCATAATGGCAATATAAAAAATATCTTTTTCGGCTTTTTTACAAAATACGATAATCATCCATTGGCATATTTGCACATTCAGTCATTAATCCACTTCTTTCATACTCAACTGAATCCGTTTCCGTTCCAAGTCAACCGACAACACTTTCACCTTCACATGCTGATGCAGTGAAACCACATCCGTAGGATTCGATACGAACCGATTTGCCAATTCCGAAATGTGCACCAGTCCGTTTTCTTTGATTCCCACATCCACAAAACAACCGAAGTTGGTGATATTGGTAACGATGCCGGGCAAAATCATCCCTTCGCGCAGGTCGGAAATGGCGCGCACGTTGGGGTCAAATTCCAGCACCTGCACTTGGGTGCGCGGGTCGCGCGCGGGTTTTTCCAACTCTTGCAGAATATCGGTCAGTGTTTCGGCTCCAACGGTTTCGGTTTTATATTTTTCTATTTCCACCCGTTCTTTCAACGACGAATCACCGATTAAATCGCGCACCGAACATCCCAAATCTTTCGCCATACGTTCCACCACGGCGTAACTTTCGGGGTGAACCGCCGAATTATCCAGCGGATTTTTGGCGTCGGGAATGCGAAGAAATCCGGCGCACTGCTCGAACGCTTTCGCGCCCAATCGGGGAACTTTTTTCAATGCCGCGCGCGATGCGAAAGCGCCGTTTTCGGCACGAAAATCCACAATATTTTGTGCCAGCGCTTCGCCCAAACCCGAAACGTACATCAAAAGATGTTTGCTCGCCGTGTTCAGGTTAACACCCACCAAGTTAACACAGCTTTCCACGGTTTGGTCGAGCGAGCGTTTTAGTTTCGATTGATCCACATCGTGCTGATACTGCCCTACTCCGATGGATTTCGGATCGATTTTCACCAGCTCGGCAAGCGGGTCGCTCAAGCGTCGCCCGATAGAAACCGCGCCACGAACCGTAACGTCGTAATCCGGAAACTCCTCTCGCGCCGTTTTCGACGCGGAATAGACCGACGCGCCGTTTTCGCTCACCACAAAAACCTTCACTTCCTTGTCGTAACGTAAGTTGGCGATAAACCGTTCGGTTTCACGGCTCGCTGTTCCGTTGCCAATGGCGATTGCGTCGATTTTATACGCCGAAACTAATTTGGTTACTTTGCTTGCCGATTTCGAAAACTCGTTTTGCGGCGGGTGCGGATAGATGGTTTCGTTGTGCAGCAAATTTCCCTGCTCATCTAAACAAACCAGCTTGCAGCCCGTTCTGTATCCGGGATCGACACCCAAAATGCGCTGCTCTCCCAATGGCGGAGCCAAAAGCAACTGACGCAGATTTTCGGCAAAAACGGCAATGGCGGCTTCGTCGGCTTTTTCTTTGGAGAGATTGGCAAATTCCGTTTCGATAGACGGTTTCAGCAGGCGCTTGTAGGCGTCTTCCACCGCGTTTTCCACGTAATCGGCGGCTTCGGTGTGATTTTTGGCGTATCGGGGAACGAGTTTGTCGAGGCATTTTTCGTCGTCGGGCGAAATGGAGACGCGCAAAACGCCTTCCGATTCCCCGCGCCGAACGGCGAGAATTCGGTGCGACGGGCAACGCGACAACGGCGCCGAAAAATCGAAATAATCTTTGTATTTCTCGCCCTCTTCTTCCTTTCCTTTAATTACTTTGGAGCTAATTACCGCTTCGCGCGCAAAAATATTCCGCACCGTTTGGCGCGCCGCGGCGTCCTCGTTTACCCACTCGGCAACAATGTCGCACGCGCCTTTTAAAGCAACATCCGCATCCTCAACTTCGTCGTTCACAAACTGCGCCGCTTTCGCCTCCACAGAACCGCTTTGCTGCAACATCAACCATTTCGCTAACGGCTCCAATCCGCGCTTGCGCGCCATTTCGGCTCGCGTTTGCCGTTTGGGCTTGAAGGGCAAATAAATATCTTCCAGCGTGGCAGAATCCCACGTTTCGGCAATCTGCTTTTCAAGTTCGGGCGTCAGTTTTTCTTGTTCCGATATCGATTTTAGGATAAATTCTTTTCGTTTTTCGAGTTCCAAAAATCGCTCGTTCAACTCTTTTATGTTGCCGATTTGTACCTCGTCCATTCCGCCCGTCGCTTCTTTCCGATAGCGGCTGATAAAAGGGATAGTGGCGCCATCGGCGAGCAGCGCGATAGTTTTTTCAACGTTTCTGAGCGGCAGATTAAGCGATTGGGAAATTAGAGAGTGAACGGTTTGCATATTTTAGTTGCGGGTTACGGATTGAAAGAGATTTAAAACGTAAAAGTACAAAATTACGCTGAAAGGATAAAAATTGCGGTTTAATTTTTAGCTAAACTGCGCGACGATTTTTTGTCATAAATTCACAAAGATAAAAGCATCGTACACTGAAAAATGAGTGTTTTTTCAGTGTTGATAATTTTTTTACTCATAAATCTTTTGTTTTACGTAATAGTTTTATATTTTTACACGTAAAATAGGATTGATATGAATACAAAACTAACATTGAATGTAGATAAAAACATTATTGAAAACGCAAAAGAATATGCCAAAATCAACCGGATAAGTTTGTCCCAACTTGTTGAAAACTATCTGAGTTCGTTAACTAAAAAAGTGGAAAGAAAAAACGAAGTAAGCCCGTTAGTAGAAAGTTTAACCGGCGTAATCCCCAGTCAATACGATTCTCAGAGCAAAAAAGACTATTACGAGTATTTAAATAAAAAATATTCATAATGAAGAAAATTTTTGTTGATACCAATATCGTGATGGATTTGCTTCAAAAGCGAGAACATTTTTATCTTGAAGCTCAAGAGCTATTCACGCTTGCGGATAAGAAAAAGATAAAAATTAATGTATCTGCCTTAACTTTTACCACAACGCACTATTTATTAGCAAAGCATTTTAACGCAACAGACGCACGAAAGATTTTAACGAAGTTCAAAATCCTTGTTACCGTATTACCGGTTGACGATAAGACAATTGATCTTGCGCTGGTTTCTGATTTTACTGATTTTGAAGATGCTGTGCAATATTATACGGCAATTGAGAACAATATGGAAATAATTCTCACACGAAACAAAAAAGACTTCAAGCGTTCCGCTTTGCCGGTTTTAACTGCCAACGAATTTTTGAGACGATAGCCATTTTATTGGTTAATCAAGGAGTCTTATCTCCCTTTCTGGCGCAAGTTTGCAACTTGTGCCCATTTTGAGAGCAAATTTATAACTTGTGTTTTTCCGGAACTTGCCTCATAATACCCGAATGACACAGATAAGGCTGATTTCCGCAGATAAATGAGAATATTTTTTATGAATAACCGTATATTTACCCATGCTCATTTCGTATGGATAATAAAAGAAGATATATTAAAAAACCACATAGATACGTAGCAAATATAGTTTATGGGAAGAAAAAGGACGATGATAAGTTTATGCATAGAAAACTTTGTTTTACACATAACAGCCACGCTGTATTCCTGTTCTTTATCTAAAAAACTATGTATCTATGTGGTTCAAAATCGAATTAGGCATTTATGCGGATATTCATATGCTTTTTCTTAGTATGCTGATAATTAAAGATATAAAACCGCGAAAATCTTTTAAATCTGTGTCATCCCTGTTAAAATTTTTTTTGATACGGTTCTTTGAGTCTCTATGGAAAATCTCGAATCTCACTTAAAAAAGACATAAAATCTCACCTTTCGGACACTTTTTGGCGGTTCACCATCCTATTTTTGTCCGATGAAAGCAGCCCGGCATATTTTTAGCGAAATAATGTGTAAGATTCTTAAAATTCTCTATCTTTGCAAAGCAAAAAAAGGAGAATTATTTGTAATACCAAGCATGCTTCATATAAAGATATTGCTGAACAGCATTGAGATACACCGATAGTTAAATCTGGCAAAAATTTACAAGGGTCGGGAACACAAGCTCAAGCGCGTTCACATCCGGTTGGATGCGGACTGCTTTTACTTGTTTACGACCCGGGGATTGCCAGATCCTTACTATCCTAAATGAGCTAATTGTCGGAACGCATCCTTTTTTTGCGTTCTTAAATTGAAATATAATGATAAACAAGCAGCTAAACGCCCTTTTTGAAGAATGGAAACGCCAAATGCAGCGCAACGGCGACCACGGCTTTTGTTACGACGGACTTATTTACCGCGACGGACGAGAAGAAACGCTTTGGAAAAACGCCAAAAGGCGCATTGTGTTTCTTCTGAAAGAACAGAACGACAACGATGGCGAAGATGTGCGCGAATGGACGGGAAGCATCAACGGCGTTTCACCGCATCGTCCTTTCTTTCACCGAATCTCGGCTTGGCTCTACGGACTCACGCACGTTACCTCGTCGGGCTACCCTACCCTTGAAGAAGCGTTCAATCCAATCACACAAATGATGGCTTTGCGCGAATATCCTTACGCGTATGTAAATCTGAAAAAGCAAACCGGTGGCGCGCGTGCATCCGACGCGATTATTTACGACCACGCCGTGCGCTATGCCGATTTTTTGCGCGGGCAATTGGATATTCTAAATGGTAATATCTTGGTTTGCTGTGGCGAAATCGTGTTTCGAGCCGTGAAAGATGTGATTTACAAGGACACCGAATTTATCGAAAAAAACGATTGGGTGTATCACTCGCCCCATAAAGACATAACGCTAATCCACACTTTCCACCCATCGGCATCGAAAAGCAACGAGGTAATGTATGGAGAAATGATGGAGGCAGTGAAGAGAGAGAATATTAACTTTTAGGATGTTGATGTATAAGGGTTATAATTATGAGTTTAAAATTTTCAGCAAATAAGTACACTAGAAATAGAAAAAACAGCATTCGTGCTTTTGATAATAATGATTTTGATAAATTCATTCTAAATGGGCGGCGAAGTTTGGAGTCATTTCTTTCTTTTTTTGTATATAATAGTTTTAGAAATGATAGAAAAAAAGCTAACGATATACTAAATGGAAAGTATAATTTTCAAAGAGAAAAACTAAATAATCAGGGAAAGCTCAGTCGACCAAAAGGAAGAAAATTAATAGGATTAATATATGATAATTTATATGTAGAACAACTAAAAACTAACATTTCTAAAGATAGATTCATTAGATTATACAATGAATTGAGTAAAATCATACATGATAATGTATTTAGTCGAGAACACGATGTCTTTGAAATAAAAAAAGAACTAGATATTATTGATAAGGTATTTAATCTACTTTATTTAAATGAAGATAATGAGAAACTTTTAAATAAGTCATTAAAGCTTTGTAACGTAGCCGCGAAAGAAGGATACAAAAGTGCTATGAAGTATTTAGATGTTATTGAAGATTCCATAGGTGAAGCAAACAGAATACTATCTATTAGCATAAAAGACTTGTCAAAGCAGAAAATAAAAGACATAAGCACCTTGCGTCTTTTAATGGATCAACTAGAAGCTGTGCAAAAAGGTTTTAAAGATGAATTGGACAAAACCATTGAAATGATTAGGGTGAAACAAACTCAAACAGCGAAATTCAATATTACGTTATTTGGTAGAACAAAATCAGGCAAAAGCACTTTAATGGAAATACTCATCAAAGGCGATGGAAAATCAATCGGAAAAGGTGGGCAAAGGACTACGAAAGATATAAGACAGTATGATTGGAAAGGAATGACCGTAACAGACATTCCAGGTATTGAAGCATTCGAAGGAAAGAATGATGATTATATCGCATCATACTCAGCAAACTTTGCAGACTTAATTCTTTTTCTAATTACATCAGGACAGCCTGAAAAAGAAGAAGCAAACTGGCTTGTAGCATTAAAGAAAAAAGACAAACCATTATTGTGCATTTGTAACATAAAACGGACATTGGATGGTTTTTGGTTAGAACAATTTATTGAAAATTACAAAGATATTTTCGCTGATGAAGACCTATATGATACTATTGACCAATTTAAAGAATTTATTAAGGAATCACTTCCAAATGAAAATGTTGACTTTAAGGTAACGCACTTATTGGCAAGATATTACGCGGGCTTGCCAGAGTATGCTTCAAAGAAAAAAGAATTGATACAAGCAAGCAAATTTGAAGACATAGAATCTTATATTATCAATCAAATTATTGAGAATGGTATTTTCTATCGACAAAAATGCTTTTTGGCAATTGTCGATAATCCCTTATTCAATCAATTTACTGAATTGTTCAAATTTAGTAAAAACTCATACAATGAATACTTAACGGTTTATGAGAAATTTACTAGCTTTAAAAATTGGCAAAAGATATTCAACAAAAATGAGCCTATAAAAATGGAAGCAGAAATTGAGAATCTATTTATAGGTATCAAACGTAAAATTCCAGCTTTTGTAGATGATAATTTAGAAAATATAGACTTCAATAACCATTTCAAAGAATTTATAAAACAGCAAAATATTGAGAAGAAAATTGATAGTATTATTAAAAAAAGATACAATGAGTGTAGTGAAAAAATTAAAACTTTCTTTAATGATTTAGATCAAGAAATTAATTTTGTGAGAAAATTTGATTTCGAAAATCAATATGGAGCATCAATAATAGATTGGAAGAAAACATTCGGGTGGTGGGGAGCACTTGCAGGTGTTGGAAGCGTAATCGGATTTTTATTGCTACAATCCAACCCAGTTGGATGGGCTCTTACAGCTACAGGACTTCTTTTTGGACTTTTTAAATCTTTTTCCAAATCAAAAGATGAAAAAAAGACAAAGGAAAAGGTAAAAAAAGAGAAAGAAATAATAGATTCTCTTGAAAAGCTTCAAAAAACAGCAATAAAACAGTCACGAGATGATTTTGTGAAAATTATTATAAATCAAATCCAAACTGATGCCTATAAGAGATTTAAAATAGTTCAAAACTCATTGTTAGCTTTGGCTAACAGTCAAAGAACACTTGCATTAAAGTATTCACAAAACCATATAGAAGTATCTAAACAAATGATATATTTTATATTGAAAGGAATGAACATAAGTACAAGTAAAATTAGTTTGGTGGCAAGAGTTCCAGGTAAAAAAACAGTCATTATTTCAGATGACCCAAAATTAAATAACAGCAATTTGCGAACAGAAATAGGATATAAGATAGGTAATGGAGAATGTGTTCAGGTTTTTCCTCTAAATACAGATAAACCTTTATTGGTTCAATTAAACTATCTATTAAAAAACTTCAAAATTGAAACATCAAGACCTTATCTAAAAGAAGTCAATAACAATGGAGTGATTCAGAACGTTATTTATATTAAACCTATTCAACTTACTGATGAAATCAAAGACGGCATTTCATTGATTCAACAAATACTTCAAGTACACATAATCTTTAAAAACTATCAAAATGAAGACGTTCATAATTGAAGAAATCGAAAAAAAAGCTCTGCACCTTTTTGATGATGTAAAAAACGCATTAAATTGTTCAGGCGAAGATGAAATAAGAAATAAAGTTTCCTTGGTACCTACACAGTTTTTTGACCCAACCAGAAAAATCAATGTCGTTTTTGCTGGTCAATATAGTGCGGGAAAATCTACAATACTATCAATTCTCACCCAAAAGAAACTTAAAACAGGTGGTGGAATTACTACCGAGAAACCTGAAACTCTCGAATGGAATGGAATGCTAATTACCGACACACCCGGAATTCACACACATAACCGACCAGACCATGATGAAATTACTTACGAAGCGATATCAAAAGCAGATTTAATAGTTTTTGTTGTTACAAGTGAAGGTTTTAGTAATCATCTTGGCAATCATTTCCGTGAGTTGATTATTGAAAAGTCAAAAGGAAATGAAATGATGCTTATTGTTAACAAGATGGGACATACACGCGATGGAAACACTAAAGAACAACAAGAAATAATATTAAAACATGATATTTTACCAGTTATAAAGCCATATACTGCTGAAGATTATTATGTTTCTTTCTTAGATGCTCTCTTTTATCTTGAATCACAAAAAGATAAAAATAAGAAATATCAAGATCAAATGATTCTCGAAAGTGGCATTAACAGCTTTATAGAAAATCTCAATCACTTTGTACAAGATAAAAAACTTGTTGGAAAATGTTCAACTTCGTTATACGAAGTTGAAAAGCTTTTATCAGATATAATATCTAGCTTCAACACAGGAGATCCGCATATTGATGCGACAATTCATTTTCTAAGCAAGCAACGTCAGATAATTGTCGAGACAAAAAAAAATATAAGTGACAGTATTGAAATTATTCTAAATAAGTATTCTAACACCATTGAAAATTGGGGAAATGAGATAGCAAACAATCTACTAAGTACGGATAGACTAGAAGAAGTAAATAACCAGTTAAGCAATAGATTAAATGATGTTGATGAGTTAATTGGAGAAATAAATGATGTAATCGAAAAAAAAATTGATTCAGAGCTATCCCATTTAAAAAATCAAATAGATGATTTTGAAAACACAGAATTTGCACAAAACCTTAAATTTGAGTTTAATAAAATAATAGACTCCATTAACATTTCAGATAAAAATACAAAAGCGTTTCAAGAAGCTAGCGATTATGCAAACAAGTTCGGTATATTCCTTGCAAAAAATGCAGTTGGTCAAAACTCATCAAGTGGTCTATCTTCGTTTTTTAAATTGAGTGGCTATTCTGGCTCCAATATACACACGAATGTTAAGACTGCAGCTAACTTTTTAGGGTATAAGCTTAAGCCTTGGGAGGCGGTAAAGTGGACACGAACAATTGGACAGACAGGAAAATTATTAGGCGTTGCAGGAGCTGGTCTAGGGGTTTTTCTTCAAATTCGCGATGATAAAAATGAAGATAAAGTAGAAAGGGAAATGAAACAAAAAAGAGGTGAAATTCGAAATGACTTTAAAAAAATGGCAAACGTAACTGAAACGCGCTTTAATAATGAAGTAGAAGAATGGATTAAACAGAATTTAAATATAAGAATTGAAGATATAGATAAGAATATTGAACAAATTTCTGAGATAGTGAGCACACAAAAAAAAGAACTTGATACGTTTAATGAATTGTTAAAACGTACTAGATTATTGATAGACGACATTCACCTTTCAGCAAAAGAGAATAAAGATTTTAATGATAACATAAATTAAGCCCATGCCCCTCTACCGCATCACCACCAAACTTCGCCTTGTATCCAACGGCATGATTATTGAAAAAGGCATGAGCGTGCAAATGGCTTCGCGCATGCCCAATATTGTAACCAATCCGCAGTTGGCAGAGCAACTCAACAATATTTTCAAAGCCGCGTATGGCGTGGATTTAAAGAAAATGGGCGCGATGAAATCGGCATATCTGCACGTGGAGCAAATGGGATAAGCGCCTATTTCCTCACCTTTAAAGCGGAAACATCCATAAAAAAGATGTTTCCGCTTTTTTGTTTCAAAATAAACCGCAGCTCTGCCACTTTTTGGCGGAACACACCCCTACTTTTGTTTAAAATAAAATTACCAACAACAAAAACAGCAACATTATGAAAACAAAAAACATTTTTTATTTGATTCTTATCACCATAACTTTCTCTAATTGTGGTGCAGCGCCCGAAGAAAAGGCACAAGACGTGCTTCAAGGTTTTTTAGATGGCGTAAAAGCCGGAGATTACAGCGTTTACACCACTCATTGTTCGGGCGAGATGCGAGAGATGCATGAAACGCTGCAATCGTTAGTGGTAATTACCGGACATAGCCAAGCCGATATGGACGAACTAATCGTTGCCAGGGAAGTAGAAATTGTAACCTGCGAAGCGTTGGATGGGTTTTACGATATTGTGCTGGCTACTACGCAAAATGCCGAAAAAAGTTTTGTATTAAGCTATCTGTTGCAACAAAAAAATAACGGAGAGTGGAAAATAATGGCTGAAGTGCCCATGGATTTAAGAGCGATAAAATCGATTATTACATCCGACTATTTAGAAGAAATGGGTATCTACACCGTTTCTGATAAAGATTTACGCGATGTAAAAGAACTTTTCGGATTGGATTAAAACAAACTACTGTTCTGCCACTTCTTGGCGGAACAAATTCTTAACTTTGTACTTATTAACAGGAAGCAATAAAAATGAAAGAATATCCCAACATCATTGTCCCACAAAAAGGGAGAGGCTTTTTCGGCATCGGCATCGAATGCGCTTCGTCGACAAAAAACATTGGCACAATCTGGCGTTCCGCCCAAGTATTGGGTGCCGACTTTATGTTCATCATCGGCAAGCGGTACGAAACAATGAAAACAGACACGATGAAATCGTGGAAGCACATCCCGCTGTTCGAATATTCCGATTTGTCGCATTTCCTCTCATCCATACCCAAAGGCACCACGCTTGTGGGCATAGAACTGAGCGAACGCAGCCAGCCGCTGATGGAATACACGCATCCCGAACGCTCGATTTATTTGCTGGGTTCGGAAGACAGAGGATTATCGAAAGAGTCGCTGGACGCCTGCCACGAAGTGGTACAAATTCCCGGAAAATTCTCACTCAACGTATCCGTAGCGGCATCGATAGTGATGTACGACCGACTACTGAAAAAGGGAGTAATAAGTTAACGAGTAATAAAATTGACCAACGCCCTATTCTTTTTCATCTATAAAATCAGCATAAGTATAGAATATAAATTAGTTTATGTCATTTCACTCTTTAGCCACAGAAAACACAGATGTTCACGAATTTACGATCGACAAAGCCGATTTCATTCGTGTTTATTCGCGTGATCTGTGGCAAAAACAAACAAAAAATGAAACTTGCTTACAAACACCGTTTTTGCATTTGGTTAGTAGATAATCTGCGCCAAAGCCCGAAAACATTGAAGGAAATACAAGACGCCTGGCGTCAAAGTTCCGCCAATACCGACGCGCACGCGCTAACCGAACGCACGTTTAACCGCTATCGACTTGACGCGGAAATAATGATGGATGTGGATATCGAGTGCGATAAATCCGACGGTTACCGCTACAAAGTGATTGTTCCGGACGAAAACCTGCGAAGTGGCGCTACGGAATGGATGATGAGCGCGTTTCGGATTTCGAACTTATCTGCCGACGTTCGCAACCGCCAAAATATTATGCTGGAGTCGCCACCACCCGCGGCGCATTTATTGCACACCATTGTAGAGGCGCTCGACGAAGAGTTTTCGCTGCGATTTCGGTATAAATCGCACTACCACCCGTCGGCCCGGGAAATGGAACTCATTCCCGCCTTCGTGCGATTATATAAACAACGTTGGTACGTAATCGGGAAGATAAAAGACCAAGAACGCGAGATAACCTGCGCTTTCGAGCGCATCAGCCACGCCGAAGTGGTTCGAGAAAAAGCCGTGCTTTCGGCAAGCTGGAAGAAAAAGCTGTCGCCGCATCGTTATTTCGAGCACTGTTTCGGCATTATCCGTCAGCACGAACCCATCCAAATTCGTTTTCGCGCGTTTTATCCGCAAGACGCCTATATTCGAGACGTTCCGCTGCATTCATCGCAACAAATTATCGCTCAACGCGACGATTATACCGATTATGAAATTTATGTCCGCCCCACCTACGATTTAAAACAGGAATTTTTGTGGCATCGGGATAAGCTTGCCATCCTTTCGCCCGAATCGTTCCGTCAGGATATGATTAAGGTGCTGAAATCGACATTGGCAGGTTACGAAACCGGCGAAAACCACGCCGTGGATGAGTGATGTGTTTTTATGCAGGAGTTTTATTGCACAAGCCGACCGTAGAGAAAAAGTAAATATAACAAACCGACAAATGAAAGATTGTTTCCAAATTAATGTATATCTTTGTCTTGCGTGCTATCAGATATAATTGTTCCGAACAAAGTAAGGAGAAAGCACTAACCACGTCAAAACGTCTAAAGTCTAAACATCTAACCGTCTTATAAAAAAATGGCCAAACTAAAATCCGCTTATTTCTGCAGCAGCTGCGGCAGCGAAACGCCCAAATGGATGGGCAAATGTCCCGCCTGCGGCGAATGGGGGACGCTTGTGGAAGAGTTGGTGCGCAAGGAAAGCGCATCGTCGAAAAAGGGCGATACCCGCTCGTTTGAAGCGGTAAAAAGCCAACCCAAATTGTTGCGCGAAATAAACGCCAGCGAAGAACCGCGCATCGATATGCGGGACGCGGAGTTGAACCGTGTGTTGGGCGGCGGATTGGTTCCGGCATCGCTGGTGTTGATTGGCGGTGAACCGGGAATAGGGAAATCGACTTTGGTGCTGCAAACTGTTCTAAAATTAAACGATATCCGCTCGCTTTACGTTTCGGGTGAAGAGAGCGCCCGACAGCTAAAACTTCGTGCCGACAGACTGGGTATCGACAACGATAGCTGCCTGATTGTGTGCGAAACCAATCTCGACGAAATTTTCACGCACATCAAAAACAGCGACCCGCAACTGGTTATTATCGATTCCATCCAAACCGTTTATAGCGACGCGCTGGAATCCTCACCGGGCAGTATTTCGCAAGTGCGCGAATGCGCATCGGCAATTCTGAAATTCGCCAAACAATCGGGGACACCGGTTCTGCTTATCGGCCACATTACCAAAGAGGGCAGTATTGCCGGACCAAAAGTACTGGAACACATCGTGGATACGGTTTTGCAGTTCGAAGGCGACCAGCATTATATGTATCGCATTTTGCGCAGCATCAAAAACCGATTTGGCAGCACATCGGAATTGGGAATCTACGAGATGAATCAATCGGGATTGCGCGAAGTGAACAACCCGTCGGAACTGCTGCTCACACAAAACCACGACGGACTGAGCGGCGTATCCATTGCCGCCGCCATCGAAGGAATTCGTCCGTTTCTTATTGAAACACAGGCGCTCGTAAGCTCCGCCGCTTACGGCACGCCACAACGTTCCGCCACGGGATTCGATATCCGAAGGATGAATATGCTGCTTGCCGTTCTCGAAAAACGGGCGGGATTTAAACTGGCACAAAAAGATGTTTTTCTGAATATCGCGGGCGGTTTGCGCGTGAGCGATCCGGGGTTGGATTTGTCGGTTATCAGCGCTATTTTATCGTCGAGTTTGGATATGACGGTGGACAGAGATACTTGCCTATGTGGCGAAGTAGGGCTTTCCGGTGAAATTCGTCCTGTAAATCGTATTGAACAACGGATTCTGGAAGCTGAAAAGCTCGGTTTCGCGCGCATCCTTGTTCCATCCAACAACCTGAAAGGGTTTACGTCGAAAGTAAAAATCGAAATAAAAGAAGTTCGAAAAGTGAGCGACGCGTTTCGATTATTATTTTCGTGAACGAAAAGTTTTTCACATGTAAAAAAATTATCGTATCTTTGCACTCGCTTTACGCAAAATCGGTACCTTGACCGAGTGGCTAGGTAGCGGTCTGCAAAACCGTGTACGGCGGTTCGACTCCGCCAGGTACCTCAAAACCGAAAATCTCAACACTGTTTGATGGTGTTGGGATTTTCTATTTTACGCATACAGATTACATTGCCTCCAATGTATAGAGTTCTTTGCCGATTTCTCTGATGGTGTCTATAATTTGCTGTTCCCTGCTTTGCGACGGCTTTTTTTGTCCGCTTATATACGCAGCCAATAAACTCTGCTTCATTCCAAGTCGGCGGGCTACAGCCGATGCGTTAAGTTCAGGATGCGCAATGAATATCTTATAGAGCTTTGTGCGTTTTTTAGTTTCAAAAAATCCTTCAAAACTTAAATCTTCGTCTATATCCGGCCAATGTATGCCAAAGCTGTTTTTCGTATAATTATTGCGTTGCTTGGGCGTTGCAAACTTTAATCGAGGATATTCATCAAATTTTTCGCACGCTTCACGTCCGTCGGTCGTACGTATCCACACTTCTGTGGGAGTTATCCATATTTTTTCAACTTGTATCATTTTCCGTCTTTATTAAAAAATTTATTCCAATGCTCTGCAATTATCTCTTGGTTTTCTTCAATTACTGCTTGCACCATTTTGAGTTCAGCCGGCTTCAGTCCTATGTTTTCTACCAACCGCACGGGTGCTATTAAAAACTTGGCTTTTATATTCCCTTTTACCACATGGATGTGCATAGGTTCGTGATCGTTGGCATAAAACATAAAACGAAAACCAAAGAATATAAAAATAGTGGGCATATTATTTTTACTTTGATTCCACAAAGATAGGGTTATAATTTAATAACCCGAAAATTTTCTACAATAAATTGACATAGATATAGATTCAACACAAAAAAGCCCAAAAACAACTTAGTTTTTGGGCTTTTATTGTTCTTTTCTCTCAAATCACGCCTCGTCGGTTTTCTCTTTTTTAAAAGCTTCGGCCACTTTGGAGTAGTTTTCAACCCAAGCCTCGCTCACCGCAGCGAAGAAATTGGCCGCGCCTTCTTTCACCACATCCCATTTGGTGTCGGCAATTTTTTCATATTCATCTAATTTGCTGGAAAGATTGTCGCGCACGCCTCTTAGATTGTCCAGTTGTTGGTAATATTCCTCCTTGGCATCTTCGGCAATTTCATCGGCTTTTTTCTCCAATTTATCAATGTACTCTACCAACTCATCAAGCACATCGCGTGTTTTTTGTTTAAATTCTTCTTTTTTCATATTTACGGATAATTAATTAAATTGTACATATAAATAAACACGCTATGCCATGCTTTGGTTCAGAAATTTACAATTAAAAGGGAAATCTAACAGAATAAAGCAATCAAATTGAAAGCCAAAACAAAGGAAAAATGTATCTTTGTGCGAGAAAATAAAAATTATGTTGAATATAGTTATTTTTGGCGCCCCGGGATCGGGAAAAGGCACACAAAGTCAATTGTTAATTGACAAATACAATTTAAAACATGTGTCAACCGGTGAAATTCTTCGTGAAGAAATAAAAATGGGCACAGAGCTCGGCAAATTAGCCGATACGTATATTTCTAAAGGACATCTTGCTCCCGATGAAATGGTGATAGATATTCTGGAAGAGTTACTGGAACACCACAGTGATAATTGCAGAGGATTTATATTTGATGGCTTCCCGCGTACGCTTTCACAAGGCGAGGCGTTGGACAGAATGTTGTTGGCACACAATGAAAAAATTGACGCGGTCATCAGCTTGGAAGTTGATGAGGAAGAACTGATTCAGCGCCTGCTTAATCGAGGCAAAGTATCGGGTAGAAAAGACGACAACCGCGAAACCATAGAGTCAAGGCTCGATGTGTACCAAAAACAAACAGCACCGTTAAAAGAATTTTATGGTAAACAAGGCATACTGAAAGAAATTCATGGTAGCGGCTCTATAGAAGAAATATTCCATTCTATTGAAGAAGAGATGGATAACTTATAAAAACACCATGGCGGATACCAATTTTGTAGATTACGTAAAAATATTTTGTCGTTCCGGAAAGGGTGGGAGAGGTTCTTCTCATTTTCGCCGCGAGAAATATATTCCCAAAGGCGGCCCCGATGGTGGCGACGGCGGCGATGGTGGACATATTATTTTACGTGGGAATCGCAATTTTTGGACCCTTCTGCACCTGCGTTACCAACGGCACGTTTTTGCCGGCCACGGCGAAAGTGGCGGAAGAAACCAACGCTTTGGAAAAAAAGGGGAAAGCAAAATCATTGAAGTCCCTTGCGGAACGGTTGTTTACGATGCCCATACGGGCGAATATTTGTGCGATATTACCGATGACGGCCAAGAAGTAATCTTGCTGAAAGGCGGCCGCGGCGGTCTGGGAAACACCCGGTTTAAATCGGCCACCAACCAGGCGCCGCGCTATTCTCAACCCGGCGAACCCTTTGAAGAGCGCTGGGTTATTCTAGAATTGAAACTATTGGCCGATGTAGGACTGGTGGGATTTCCCAATGCCGGAAAATCCACGCTGCTCTCGGTTGTATCGGCCGCTAAACCCAAAATTGCCGATTATCCTTTTACCACGCTGGAGCCCAATTTAGGAATTGTGAGTTATCGTGAAGGAAAATCGTTTGTGATGGCCGATATTCCCGGCATTATTGAAGGTGCCAGCGAAGGCCGCGGACTGGGGCTTCGCTTTTTGCGGCACATTGAGCGTAATTCACTTTTGTTGTTCGTTGTGCCCGCCGATGCCGATGACATCAAAAAAGAGTACGAAATTCTTCTCAATGAGCTTACACAATACAATCCCGAGTTATTGGATAAAGGCCGTGTGTTGGCCATCTCAAAATCGGATATGTTGGACGACGAACTCATCCAAGAGATTTCTTTCCATTTGCCCGATATTCCCACGGTTTTCATCTCATCCATCACCGGATATGGCATTCCTGCCTTGAAAGATTTGTTGTGGCGCGAATTAAATTCGGGAGAATTTACACCCGTTTCGGTTCACGGAGATTCTTTGGTTCATAGGAAATTAAATGTTTCCGTACTTGAGTTTGAACCCGAAGAAGAATTCCCCGATGACACATCAGACGATGATGCCGGAGACGAAGAGTACTTTGAAGACGAATTTTAGTTGTTTTTCCATTAGCCGTTTAAAATATGAAAACACATCCCGACCACTCAAACCTGCTCCTATTTAATATTCTTGATGGAGAACCCAATATAGCTCACTTTTCCACCACGCGAAACGGAGGCGTGAGCCGCGGCGCGTATGAATCGTGGAATATGGGCAATTTTTCCGACGACGACCCCGTAAGCATCAATCGCAACAGAAATATTCTTGCCCAAATGTTTTTTATGGAGCTTGAGCAGTTTGTTATTCCGCATCAAACGCATGGCGATAAAGTGGTTAAAATTGATGAGGCTTTTTTGCAACAAGACCCCTCGGAGCTTATTGATGCGTTGTACGGCGTGGACGCCACAGTAACCAACGTGAAAGAGATTTTTTTATGCGCCACCACCGCCGATTGCGTGCCCATTCTCTTGTATGATAAGAAAAACAAAGCAACTGCCGCTATTCACGCCGGTTGGCGGGGAACAGTGCAGCGAATTGTGGAAAAAACCGTGGCGTTGATGGCTATTGAGTTTGGCTCATCGCCTTCCGATATGTTGGCTGCCATTGGGCCCGCCATTCATAGGGAGAATTACGAAGTGGGCGCAGAAGTTGTTGCCGAATTTGAAAAAAACGGCTTCAACCTCGCGGGTGTATCGAGCAACGAAGCGGGAAGCATAAAAATAGATTTAAAAGAAATCAATCGGCAAGAACTGATGCGTTTGGGAATTCCCGAAACACAAATTGAAAAATCCGAGCTTTGCACCTACACTCGTGATGACCTGTTCTTTTCGGCACGTCGGCAATCCATTCACTCCGGCAGAATGCTCACGGGGATTATGATGAGGTAGGGTTGGGCGTTGAGCCAAGTGCGTTGTGCGTTGAGCATTGTATAACCGATTGCCGGCCTGATGGGTTAACCAAAAGAATTAAGAAAATGCATCAGACGGTCTTATAGCCGTGAGATGCTTCTCCCATTCAACACAAAAAAAAGAGAGTGAAATTTGTGAAATTCCACTCTCTTTTCCATTTTATGCACAAATTACATTTGCCGGAAGATCGCTTTCAATTAATAACGGTTGCTTACAACGTCCCAATCTATAATCTTCCATATTTCCTTCAGGTGGTCGGCTCTGCGGTTTTGGTAGTCGAGGTAGTAGGAGTGTTCCCATACGTCGAAACCTAAAATCGGAGTTAATCCTTTAGTAATCGGATTTCCCGCGTTACTTTCTTTTTCAATGGAAAGTTTTCCGCTTCCGTCTTTCGCTAACCAAACCCATCCCGAACCAAATACGGCAGTTCCGGCGGCATTAAATTCTTCTTTAAATTTATCGAAAGAGCCAAATTGCTCGTTAATTGCATTCGCTAAATTACCTTTTGGCTCGCCACCTCCGTCTTTTTTAAACGACGTAAAATAAAGGTTGTGGTTATATGCTTGGCCCGCGTTGTTAAAGATGGCGCCATCGCTCTCTTTTACAATGGTTTCAAGGTCGGCATCTTCAAATTTTGTGCCCACCACTAATTTATTTAAGTTATCCACATACGCCTGATGGTGTTTGCCATAGTGGAGTTCTACTGTTTGTTTACTGATAACCGGCTCCAAAGCATCGGTTGCATACGGCAATGCTACTTTTTCGAATTTCATATTTACTGTATTTTTAGAATTGTTATTTTCGTTATTTTTCGCGTTGGAATTTTTGCAACTCATAAAAGAAATCGCAAGTATTCCCGATAATAAAAGATACTGAATTTTTTTCATCTTCATGTTCGTGTTTGTTGTATCTGTATAACGAAAAGCATCAGGATTTTGTTCGAGGTTATTTATAATGATTCTTGTTAATAATAATGAAAAAGAAATCAAAAAAATAGCCTGGCAGTGTGAATGCAGGCTATTTATAGTTTTTTTCAATCGTAGATTGATTTTGTTATTCTTCCGGATGTGCCCGTGGCTGATCTTCTTGCGATTGCTTTTCTTTATGTTCTTGGCTGATGTCTTTATCCGTATCGATAAAAGGGCCCTTGGAGCCTAAGTGCGGCGTGCTTTCGGCCACTTCGGTGGGATCGGGCTGTTTGTTTTCTAGAATTTCCTGAGAGCGCGATATCCACGGACGCTTTCCAAAAATGGACTCCAAATGGTCGGCATAAATGATTTCTTTTTCCAACAAAATAGCGGCCAGTTTTCCGTGCCCTTCGGCATTTTCTATCAATATTTGTTTAGCCCTTTCGTATTGTTGCGCAATCATTGCCTTTACTTCAGAGTCGATGAGCTCCGCTGTGTCCTCGCTATAAGGTTTCGAGAAGGTGTATTCCTGCCCCGATGAATCGTAATAACTCAAATTGGCCAATTTCTCGCTCATCCCCATATAGGTGATCATGGCGTAAGCCTGTTTGGTGACGCGTTCCAAATCGTTCATCGCGCCCGATGATATTTGCCCGATAAACACCTCTTCCGCCGCGCGGCCGCCCAACAACGCGCACATTTCGTCGAGCATTTGGTCTTTGGTCGTAATTTGCCGTTCCTCAGGCAAATACCATGCGGCTCCCAGCGCTTTGCCTCGCGGCACAATGGTTACTTTCACCAATGGGTTGGCGTGTTCAAGGAACCAGCTTAGCGTGGCGTGTCCCGCTTCGTGAATGGAAATGGCTTTTTTCTCATCGTGAGTGATGATTTTGTTTTTCTTTTCCAACCCGCCCACAATGCGGTCAACGGCATTCATAAAGTCATCCCGTTGAACATATTTTTTCTTCTTGCGAGCGGCAATCAGCGCGGCTTCGTTACACACGTTGGCAATATCGGCACCGGAAAAACCGGGCGTTTGGCGCGCAAGGAATTCCACATCGATGGATTCATCTATTTTGATGGGGCGCAGGTGCACCCTGAAAATTTCTTTACGGTCGTTCAAATCGGGCAGTTCCACGTAGATTTGTCGGTCGAAACGGCCCGCGCGTAACAGCGCCTTGTCCAGAATATCGGCACGGTTGGTGGCGGCAAGAATAATTACACCGCTGTTGGAACCGAATCCGTCCATTTCCGTAAGCAATTGGTTGAGGGTGTTTTCGCGTTCGTCGTTCGACCCGAAATTGGCGTTTTTGCCACGTGCACGGCCCACGGCGTCAATCTCATCAATAAACACAATGCACGGCGCTTTTTCCTTGGCATTGCGGAACAAATCGCGCACGCGTGAAGCACCCACGCCCACAAACATCTCCACAAAATCGGAACCCGATATAGAGAAAAACGGCACGTTGGCTTCACCTGCAACGGCTTTGGCTAGCAGTGTTTTACCCGTTCCCGGAGGGCCTACAAGCAACGCTCCTTTGGGAATTTTTCCTCCCAAATTTGTGTAGTTGTTCGGGTTTTTTAGAAACTCCACAATTTCCTGCACTTCTTCTTTTGCTTCGGAAAGGCCGGCTACGTCTTTAAACGTTACTTTTTGGCTTGAATCTCTATCGAAGAGTTGCGCCTTGGATTTTCCCACACTGAAAATTCCGCCACCGGGGCCTCCGCCTCCGCCTTGCATGCGGCGCATCATCCAAATCCAGAAAACAATGAGCAAAATAAACGGCGCGAAGGTAATGAGTATGCCCCATAGTTCCGAAGAAGTATCGAAACTGAGTTGGATATCGTAATTCTTTTCTTCTTTTATCTTGTCAATAAATTCCGCCGTGGCATCGGTGGAAGGCACTTTTACCACGATAAACGGATTGTTGCCCACCTTTGCGGCATCATCGCCAAAAATATGCGCTACCGATTCTTCGCGTACCACGGCTTCGGCCGTTTCTTTGTTGCTGAAAACGGTCACACTTTTAATGCGGTTGTCATTTACATATTGTTGAAAATCCGACCATTTTACTTCTTTTACGGCCGTGTTTTGTCCAAAAAACCACATCCCCATCAGGGCGGCCAGCACTACGGCATAAATCCAGTACGGATTAAACGGTTGTTTGGGGTTGCCGCTACCGCCTAAATGCGGACGAAGAGTGGGTTGCTTGTTTTGCTTTTTATCTTTGTTGTTAGAATTATTCATTTAGTTGATGACTCCTTTGTTGAAAATCTTTTTTTAGATTGTAATGCAATTTTTTTATCGTATGCTTGTAACAAATTTGTAGGAAATAAGTTTTTAATCCAACGAAGGAATGCGTTCCGCGTGAGCATCTTCCCAAAGATGGTCTATGTTGTAAAAACTGCGCAGTTCGGGAACGAAAATGTGCACGATAATGTTTCCATAGTCCATCCCGATCCACTCCGCGCGTTGTTGTCCTTGCACACGAATGGGTTTTTCGTTGGTGTTCTTTTTTACCACTTCTTCCACCGACTCCGCCAATGCCGATACTTGCGTGGGCGTGTTGCCTTCGCAAATAACAAAATAGTCGCATACGGCTCCCGATATGCCTTTCAGTTGAATGGTGGTAATGTTTTGTCCTTTCTTTTCTTGAATTCCTTCAATAATGGATTGTAATAATGGGTTGTTTTCTTTCATTCGCTGTTTTAATAGTTTGCCTTGCAAAGGTACGCTGTTTTTTATTAATTCACTTTATTAAAACAAGATAACTTTGCCTTCGGTTTTTAATGAAAGTGCAAAAATGATGCCAAAAAAACCGCCCTGCAATCATTGCAGGGCGGGTTCTATTCGTTTTTGATAAGGATAAATTAGAGTTCTTGCAATTTCAAGTTTCTCCAAAGTACTCTAATGCCGCCACCATCGTGAATTTGCAGGGCGATGCGTCCTTGTGCCGCGCCTATTTTCTCATCGGTGAGGTCAACCATTTCTTCGCCGTTGAGGTAGGTTTTCACATTGTCGCCTTTTACCACAATGCGCATGGTGTTCCAGTCGCCTTCTTTCAAAATATCCTCTTTTTCATCGGGAATTTGCACGAGCCAGCCGCGTCCGTACGATTCGTAAATACCGCCGGTGTCGTGTCCTTTGGGCGCTACTTCCACTTGCCAACCGTTTACAATGGCGCCGGGCTCTACAAACGAGCGGATGAACACGCCCGAGTTGCCGTCGGCTTCTTGTTTAAATTCAAGTGTTAAATCAAAATCATCGTAATACTCGCGCGTGGCAAGATAACCGTATTGTTTCTCGGGGCCGCTTTCGCATACCAACAGGCCATCTTCCACGTACCATTTTTCGGTTCCGTAGATTTCCCATCCGTGCAAGTCGGTTCCGTTGAACAAGTTCACTTCTTTGGTTTTGCGGGGCAATTCTTTAATTTTTACGTTGCGGAACCAAGCGGCCGATCCGTGGTCTTGCAAGCAGATAACGCCTTTACGGGCCAAGCCATATTCGGGAGCGTTTTCCCACTTTCCGCTGTTTTTGCGCTCAAACCAGTCTTCGGTCCACGCTTCAAACTCAATCACTTTTTGTCCGTTGAGCCAATGTTCCACGTGTCCGTTATCGAATACGATTTTAGAGGTATTCCATTCTCCTGCGGGCTTGATGTCTAATTTGTCGGGATCGCCCACGTGCATCGCGTAGTTTGCAGCGGTTTTTTGCCAGTCTTCCAGCGGTTCGGGGAAACCCAAATCGTCGATTAGCTGATACTCCGGGCCGGTTACATAAGGCACCGCAAATTTTGGGTGTTCCACCACGTTATACAGCACGCCGCTGTTTCCGCCATCGGCGATTTTCCAGTCCCAAACCAATTCAAAATTTTCATAAATTTTATCGGTAACAATATAACCGTGTTCATCGGCTCCTTCGCCGCGTGCTTGAATCATTCCGTCTTCCACAAACCAAGGCGCGGTGAGCGACTCACCATTGTAGTCGCGCCATCCGTTTAGCGTTGTGCCATCGAAGAGCAGCGCCCAGCCATCGTTTTTCTCTTGCTCGCTAAGCGTGTTGTGTGCTTGTTTTTGGTTGCACGATGTACTTAAAATTGCCATTACAATTGCAGTAATTAATACGATTTTTGATTTCATTTTTTCTTTTTTATAATTAAACTGATGTTTTTTTGTAGAGAATATCTTCCTTGTTTTTTCTTTTTGTAAGATGCAAAGATATGAATTAATGCAAATTATAAAAAGTTTTCACAGATAAATTCTTATCCTTATCTTTGTCTGTAATTGAAGCTGTAAGAAAAATACAGATTCGGTTTTTTAAACCAAAAGGCGCCATAAGGCGTTCTATTTTCACATTTCATTTTTTTAAAGACGATTCTATTTTGGAACATATCGATTTATCGGTTGATACCTATATAAAAGGGCAATCTTTTGTGGCCACGGTGGGCTTTTTTGACGGGGTGCACATTGGGCACCGCCATTTAATTGAGCAGGTGAAAGCCGAGGCAAACAAATTGAACCTTCCGGCGGTGGTTATCACCTTTCCCGTGCATCCTCGCAAAGTGTTGCAAGCAGATTATCAACCCGCGTTGTTATGCGGTTTCGATGAAAAGTTGGAACAGCTGGCCACCACCAAAACCGATTATTGCATTACGCTGCCTTTCACCGTGGAGCTTTCCCGCCTTTCGGCGCGCGAGTTTATTCATTCCGTTTTAAAAGATAGGCTGGGTGTGCACACGCTGTTGGTGGGATACGACCATCGCTTCGGCCACAACCGGGAAGACGGCATTTCGGAATATCGCCAATATGGCCAGGAAGTGAAAATGAATGTGATTGAAGCATCGGAACTTCAGGTAGAAAGTCAAAATATAAGTTCATCGCGCATACGCCAATTGCTAAAAGAGGGCAACGTGGTGCAGGCAAGCCGCTTGCTTTCCTATAATTACACGTTATCCGGAAAAATTGTGGAAGGATATCAAGTGGGTAGGACCATCGGTTTTCCCACGGCCAACATTCGCGCGTGGGAGCGTTTTAAAGTGATTCCGCAGCTGGGTGTGTATGCCGTTTTGGTGCATTTGCGCGATGTGGTGTACGAAGGAATGCTGTATATCGGCACCCGGCCCACGCTTCACAACGACAGTGAAATTAGCGTTGAGGTGAATATCTTTGATTTCGATGCCGATTTATACAATCAAAGCATTACGGTGGAGTTTATCGATTTTATTCGCGCCGATCAAAAATTCAGCACAATGGAGGCCTTGGTGCGACAGATTCATAACGACAAAAGAGCAGTGAAAACCAGATTATCAAAAGAACGAAAATGATTTACAAAACATTAAATAACAACGTGGAAATCCCCATTTTAGGATTGGGAACATATAAAATTGGAAACACCGAAGCGGAAGTGTACAACGCCATTCGCACGGCGCTCGATGCCGGTTTTCGGCATATTGACACCGCCACGCTTTACGAAAACGAAAAACCCATTGGCAAAGCCATTCGCGAAAGCGGAGTGGCGAGGGAAGGCATCTTTGTTACCACCAAATTGTGGGGAACCGATGTGTTGAAAGACAACGTGCAAGGTGCTTTCGATGAGAGTATGCGAAAATTGGATGTGGGTTACATTGATCTTTATTTGGTGCATTGGCCGGTGGTAGGAAAGTTGCCTTACGCTTGGCAGGAAATGGAGAAGATTTACGCGTCGGAAAAAGCGCGAGCCATTGGCGTGAGCAATTATATGATTCATCATTTAAAAGAAACGTTGGAGACGGCTTCCGTTGTTCCTGCGGTAAACCAAGTGGAGTTGCATCCGTATCTGGTGCAGCAAGAATTGGTGGATTTTTGTTTCTCTAAAAATATTCTTCCCGAAGCGTGGAGCCCACTGGGTAGCAAGAAGGTGCCCTTGTTGGAAAATCCGTTGTTGGTGGATTTGTCGGTGAAATATGGAAAAACACCTGCGCAAATTGTGCTTCGCTGGAATGTGGAGAAAGGCATTGTAGTGATTCCTAAGTCGTCCAGTGCAGAAAGGCAACAAGAGAACTTGGCTGTTTTCGATTTTGAGCTTTCAGCAGAAGATGTGCAGGCAATTAACGAACTGGATAAAGATTACCGCACCGGTGTTCATCCGGATGAAATTGGTTTTTGAGAGATTGTTGGATACGGAATTAACCGCCCTGTCACCCAACACCCACATCATACATCAATATATCTCTCTCTCATTTAACGCGCGTTGGTAGCGGGCGGCGTTTCGCGCGTGCTCGGCGTGGGTAGTTGCAAAGTTATGTCGCCCCGATAGATCGTCTTTTGCGCACATAAACAGATAGTTATGCTCTTGCGGTGACAGTGTGCCATCAATCGCGCTAATGGAAGGAACCCGAATCGGGCCCGGTGGCAATCCCGTGTGAAGATACGTGTTGTAGGGAGATTCCACTTCCAAATGACGGAACAAAATACGACGCAACGAAAAATCGCCTATCGCGAACTTCACGGTTGGGTCGGCTTCCAACCGCATTCCTTTTTCAATCCGGTTTAGGTAAAGCCCCGCCACGATTGGGTATTCGTCGGCATACGTGGCCTCTTCTTCCACAATGGACGCCAACGTGGAAACTTCGGCGGGCGTAAGCCCCAACTGTTCCGCTTTTTTTCTGCGCGTTTCGTTCCAAAAGGCGGTGTATTCTTTTTTCATGCGGTTGAGGAGGTTATCGGTGCTGGTGTCCCAATATACTTCGTAGGTGTTGGGAATGAACATTGAAACGAAGTTTTCTGACGAAAAACCGTATTTCTCTGCTTCCGCAGGATCGTTCAGCGCGTTGAGCAAGGCGATGCTGTCCACCATCAGTTGCTGAGAAATGCGTGCCGCCAGGTTTTCTTTCGTGCGCATATTGTTGAACGTGATTTTTACCGGCGACTGATTCCCCGAACGCAGCATACGTATCACATCGGGCATGGTCATTCCGTTTTTTACGGCATACCGCCCGGTTTTAACGGTTGAGGGATAATTCATTCGTTCGGCAAGCATCCTGAAAACCTTTTCGGAAGGAAGATTCGCTTTTTCTTTGAGTTGCTCTACCACGTTTTCGTAATCTCGGTGGGTGTCGATATAAATATAGGTGGTTTCATTCAGTTTAAACGGTTTAAAAACTGTGCTGTATAAATACGCCCCGACGGCAATTCCCAATAGCAAAACCACTCCAATAACCCAATAAAGGGTTTTTCGTTTATTTTTTGATTTTATCTGTTCCATTTTTTTTCTTCGGCTATCATCAATAATGCTTAAACAAATGTAGAGAGATTCCGTTTAAAATCTCTTGTTTTTTTTGACAAGTTGAAAACAAACTTGTATATTTGCATCCGATTTCAGCAGAAATTCATAAAGGAAGTGTGGGTGAGTGGCTGAAACCACCAGTTTGCTAAACTGACGTACGGGCAACTGTACCGGGGGTTCGAATCCCCCCGCTTCCGCAAAAAAAAGGCGTAAAATCAAGCAAGTACGAGATTTGCGCCTTTTTTGTGTGTGCAAATGTGTCTAATTCCGTCGTTTATCGGAATTTTGTAGTTGTCCATTGTAATATTGTGAACAATGATTTTTTAGATTACACAATTTTAGGAGTAACGGAAGAAGTTAGAAAATCTCTTATGTAAATGTGCTCTATTCCTTCATAAGTATTTTCGAATGAACGTTCGCCTGATACTACAATTTTAGGATAATTGTCCTTTATTTTTAGTAAATTACCAAACTCTCTTGCGATAGTTTCGGGTTTAGACAACTCTGCTGCGACCTGTACATATAGAGTTTCGCCGGTTCGCGTGCAAACAAAATCAATTTCCTCCGGTGAAAGTGTTCCCACGGTCACTTCATAGCCACAATACAGCAAATGATTGCAGACAATATTTTCCAATCTCTTTGCCCTGTCTTGTGGTTTGTAGCCCACCACCACATTGCGTATTCCCATATTTTCGAAAAAATATTTTTCGCCACGTTCAAAAAAACGTTTCCCAACAATATCATATCGGCCTAAACGATGAACAACAAATGCCGAAGCTAGAGAATCCGCATATTCTGAGACCAACGATGGTGACATTCGTATATTCTGATTTTTCAAAAAATCACTAATACTTTTTGATGAGAAAAGGCTTCCGATATTATCTGCCAAGAAACGGATTAATTGTTCCAAGAAGGCAGTATTGCGGATATTTTTACGGGCTACAACATCACGAAGGACAATGGTTGAATAAACAGAACGTATATACTCCATTACTACTTCTTCTCGCATTGGCAAGTGGATAAGGTAAGGCAAGCCGCCAAAACGATTATATTTTTCCATCGATTCATCGGTATTAGGTAGTTTGTGAAAGTTCAGAAACTCCGTATAGGAAAGGCTATATATATGGAATTCAACATATCGGCCTCCGAGTTCGTTTGCCAAATCGCTCGAAAACATTTGGGAGTTACTGCCGGTTATATAAATATCGTTGTTATCGTTCAATGCCAAAGAGCGTACGGCGACTTTGAAATCCACTATTTCTTGAATTTCATCAATAAAGATATAGTTCTTCTTTTTACTTACTAATCGCGGTACAATGTAATCATACAAATCTTTTGAAGATACAATGTTCACGTAGGTGATATCTTCTTTGTTGATATAGATGATGTTGGCATCCTTCTCTTTTTCCTTTATTACCTCAATAAGTTGGTAAAGAATATAGCTCTTGCCTACCCTTCGGTGTCCAATCATCACTTTAACGATAGGTGTATGCATAAATGGCTTTATGCGTTCAATATACGTATTTCTTCGGTGGAGTACAGTTGGAAATTTTGGCATATTATTCTATGTATAAGTTTAGTTCTTTGCAAATATAGTCTATATTTCAGATATATCTGTAATACCTGGATGTTTTGTTGAATATTTTATGTATAAATGAATAAATTCAAATGTATGTAATCATAATTTTAAACTAAAAAGTGGTTTCATTGGTTTTGTAAACAATATTAGTGGGATCCCTTGCCTTCTTATAGTTTCTGTTTATGATGGTGCGTAAAAATCTATCAAAAATATGTTATATAACATACTTTTTGTGTTATCTTTGTACTGATTTTAATGGCAAGCGAGTTATTTGAAATCACTTTAGGTTATCAATTACATACTGAAGCGGACTTCTTATCCGGTTGCCGATATCATATACACTTTAAAAGAAAGGAGAATTATTATGAATATCAAGAACCTATCAAGAGAAGAAATTCTTTCGCAGATTAAATATCTGGAGCGAAATATCTCAAATGGGCCTGTATCATATCTCACAAACAGAATGAACAGACTCAGGGTATTAAAAGCGAGCTTGTGAAAAACAAGCATTTGAATGTATCTTTTTTTGAAGCTGAGTAATCTATAAGAGATTACAACGCTTTTTATTTTAAACTTATAGCAAATTTATCATATAAAATTCACAAAGCTGTCCAATTAGGCGGCTTTTTCTGTTTTATATATACAAATGTCTTTTGTTTTTAAAATTTATCGAACAAACTGTAAGAAAATTTTTTTGTGTATATTTGCATCTTCAAAAAGTGTATAACGAATAAATTTTAAATGAATATGAATCCATTATCAGCCAGATTGGCCGCGTTATCGCCCTCAGAAACCTTCGCGATGGCGCAAAAAAGCAATGAACTAAAAGCGCAAGGCGTTGATGTTATCAACTTAAGCGTGGGAGAACCCGATTTTAACACGCCCGATCACATCAAACAGGCAGCCAAGCAGGCTATTGACGATAACTTTTCTTTCTACTCGCCCGTTGCGGGATTTCCCGATTTGCGAAAAGCGATTTGCGAAAAATTGAAAACCGAAAACGGGTTGGAATACACGCCCGCGCAAATTGTGGTTTCAAGCGGAGCGAAACAGTCTATTTGTAACGTGATATTGACTATAGTGGATAAGGATGAGGAGGTTATCATTCCCGCCCCATATTGGGTAAGTTATCCCGAGATGGTGAAATTGGCCGACGCGAAATCGATTTTCGTCCACGCCGGCATTGAGCAAGATTTTAAAATAACGCCGCAACAATTGGAAAATGCCATTACCGAAAAAACCCGCGCGTTGATTTTGTGCTCGCCATCCAACCCCACCGGAAGTGTGTACACCAAAGAAGAACTGCAAGCGTTGGCCGATGTGCTGGTGAAGCACCCCAATGTGTATGTAATTTCCGATGAAATTTATGAACACATCAATTACATTGGCAAACACCAAAGTTTAGCGCAGGTTGACGCGTTGCGTGACCGCGTGATTGTGGTGAACGGCGTATCCAAAGGATATGCAATGACGGGGTGGCGCATTGGTTGGATTGCCGCGCCGCAATGGATTGCCGCGGCTTGCGGAATGTTGCAAGGGCAATATACATCGGGGGCATCGTCCATTTCTCAAAAAGCGGCGTTGGCGGCTTACACGGGTAGTCAAGCGTGCGTGGGAGAAATGCGCGAAGCGTTTGCTCGAAGAAAAAACCTCATTGTGAAACTTTTAAACGAAATTCCCGGATTGAAAGTAAATAACCCGATGGGCGCGTTCTATATTTTTCCCGAGTGCAAAAGTTACTTGGGCAAATCGCACAACGGCAACCAGATAAATACGGCAACCGATTTGGCAATGTATCTGCTTGAAGAAGCGCACGTGGCCTGCGTTGGAGGTGACGCGTTCGGTGCTCCCGACTGTATTCGGTTGTCTTACGCCACATCTGATGAAAACATCGAAAAAGCCATCGGTCGAATTAAAGAGGCGCTAGCAAAATTGGCATAAAACCGAAAAAAATTCACATAAAAAAACTCACGTAATGGAATGCGTGAGTTTTTTTGTATCAAAAAGAACGGGGTTATAAATCGGCGTTAATCATCACCGGAAAGTGGTCGGACGGGAAATGGCCGTATTGCATATCGTTTAACACACCGTATTTATTTACGGTTATTCCTTGCGTAACCCACACATAATCGATGCGGTTTTTCATCGGCGCGTTTAAGCGGAATGAGTTGAATGTTCCGGTTGTGCCGTAAGGCGGTTGCTTTGTTACTGCGTAGGAGTCGCTTAGCAAGCCGTCGTTCGCGATAATTTGGATGGGTTCGCTTTCGGGTGTCGCGTTAAAATCGCCTGTAACAAACACGGGCAGGTTTCTGGCTTGCTGCTTAATGCGCTCAAGCAATAATATAGATGAGTTTTTTCGTGCTATTTGTCCCTGATGGTCATAGTGTACGTTAAAAACGAAAAACTCTTTTCGCGTGTGCTTGTCTCTAAATTTTGCCCAAGAGCAGATGCGATTGCAGCACGTAGCATCCCAGCCTTTGCCGGGAACTTCGGGCGTTTCGGAAAACCAAAAATCGCCGTTTTGAACCAAGTCGAACTTGTCTTTTCTGTACACAATGGCCGAGTGTTCGCCGGCGTCTTTGCCATCATCGCGTCCGCCGCCCACGTAAGCGTAGTCGGGTAATTCCAAAATGTCATCAAGCTGATGCTTAAAACCTTCCTGGGTTCCCACAATATCTAATTCGTGAAAGCGTATTAAGCCTTTTACCATCTCTTTGCGGTGGGGCCAGGCGTCGTCGCCATCGTTTTTTGTGTCCATTCTTAAATTGAAGGAAGCCACGTTTAAATTCAGCGAATTTCCCAATGGGGCTTGTTGCCTTGTTGCGGAGCATCCCGCTAACAATAAGGCATTTATTGCAAATATTAATACGGTTGTTTTTTTCATTTTTCTATTTTTTTAGTTGAACAGTCACCCATACCGGCAAATGGTCGGAAGCAAGCGGCTCGTCCTCAACTTTTGTTTCTGTTACCTGAAAATTCATGACGCTGTTTTTCTTTGTCAAAATATAATCGATGGTTCTCGATGGGTTTTTCACCGGAATGGTGTGCTGTGAAACATCGTTTAATACCGTCCACGTTTCGGCCAACTTCTGCATCTCTTCCGATTCGGGAGTGGCGTTTAGATCGCCTGCCAAAAACACTGGTTTTGACGTATATTTTTGGAGAAACTCGTTTATTTTCTCCACCGATGCCAATCTATCCGGTTGCCTTAGCGACCAGTGGGTGCAGCAAATTACGTAATCGGGCATCTCCACCACCAGCAAACTACGTTGCTCTTCGCTTCCAGGCAAGGCTATGGCTTCTTTTCGCAACGGTTTTTCTTTGGTGAGAATGCCAATGCCGTATCCACCGCCTTGATAATCGATGGATTTGTTGTAAGACGCATGCATTTCTGTGCGTTTTGCCAATTCGTCAATCACCACCCGCCCGTTGCTGCGCTGAGTGGCGCTGTCCAGTTCTTGAAGCGCGACACAATCGGCATTAATCCGTCGAATCACGTTCGCTACGCGGTCGAAGTCCGTCACATCGTCCATTCCCCTCGCGTTTCGCACGTTGTAAGAGAGAATTTTAACAGTCTCTTTTTTAGGCTGCGATGTTTTGAAAACCGCGCAACCCGAAAAAATGAGCAATAAAGTAACTAAGAAGGTTGTTTTTTTCATTCTTTGGTGGATTAAAACGTAAATATAGACAATTTGGGTTAGCGGTGAAAGAATTAAACAGTAAAATTAGTTACTTTATTATTTATGAGTAAATTACCATCCAGGGTTTTGGCCAAGTGCCGGGTTTTTCAGCCTATCTGCTTCCGGAATAGGATACAGGTATTTTTTATCGAGCCATTCTCTTTCTCCCGGATTAAAAATAATCTCACCTGAATTTCCGTTGGATAAAATCCTGCGTCCAACACCTTCAGAGGTTACATCTACAAATATAGAAGCTTGTGCATTCGCGGGTTTTTCTCCCCGGTAAAAACAAACATCCATAATTCCGTCTTCGTTCAAATCGTATTCTCCCAAAGCAGGAACATACATACCGTTCATCGGTACTTCGGCAAACAGTTCTCCTAATCGCCATCTAATTAAATCATCGGGCCGTAAGCCTTCTGTAATCATTTCTACTGCACGCTCACGCAAAACCTCTAACATAACCGGATCGGAGAATTTATTTTTGTAAAATTCCATCATATATGGATCGGCGGTAGTTGGTTTTTGGGTCAACGTGGCACCCGTTATCCCTGCACGAGCTCTTAAAGCACCAATGGTTGAAGTCCACTCTGCATCAGTCATTCTGCCAAGTTCTGCTAAAGCTTCTGCTTTGTTTAGCAATACCTCTGCATAACGGAGTATAAGGTGCGCATTTTCATTACGGCTTTCATCGTCGTATGGGAAGCGTTCATCATACGTTCCTTTTATGATTTGATAACCCGTTTGTGCTTGATCTAAGTTCGGAGGGGCTATCACAGGTATTCCGTTTTCTGTCCGATGATAATCACCCATTCGGATAGTTTGCTGCAAGCGCAAATCGCGATTTTTCACTTCCTGTACAAATGGAGTGCTTTTATAATTCGGATTATCGGTGAAAGGTGTTCCGTCGAGATTTAAATATGAATTTATAAATCGTCGGGTTAAAGAAGGACGATTGCCGTAAGTTGGGCTAATAGTTCTTCTGTTGCGCGAACTAAAGACCTGCAAATTCGCATCCAAAGCCACAGCCAATATGGCTTCGTTGCTGTTTGGTGTTTTTTGTATAAATAAATTCCTGTATGCATTTGGTCCTTCAGCCAATGAGAAATCTTTTATATCATTTGCTGCTTTTATTACTTCTTCAAACCATTTATTTGCCGTTTGCTGCATATTGTGGTCTGTGTGATATTTACGAAATGAAGCTTCGAAAAGACAAACACGTGTTTTAAAAGCTCTGGCTGCATCTTTTGTGATGAGAGTGCGTGAAGCATCGGAGGTTCGCGTTATATTTTCAATGGCGAAATCCAGGTCAGCCAAAACATTATCCATTACAGAAAATCTATTGTGACGTTCACCGTAAAGAGTTTCGTCATCATCAACATCGATTGTGCGTTCAATCCAAGGAACGTCGCCAAAACGTTTCACTTTGTCAAAATAAAAATATGCGCGAAAGAATCGAGCCAGCCCGATATAGTGGTTTTTTTCAACCACAGTGCTTTGTTCCACATTTTCGAGAAAATAATTTATATTTCGTAAATTCCCCCACGACCATCCTGAACTAGTTGTCGGGCTTAATGCGTTAGGCATAAAGCGAGCGTCTACGCCATTGCGTGCAATGAGGTCAGAATTGTCATCAATCATAAAAACGCCGTCGTAAGGAGATGGCAGCATTTCGTAAAAAGAATTCGTATAAAGCTCTAAGCCGTTAACCGATTCAAAAATTGCTAATCGTGAGGCAGTAGATTGTGGAAGCTCATTTAACTCACAGCTGTTTAGTGTGATTAATGTAAATAAACAGCCCAAAAAATATTTGATGTTTTTTTTCATAATTTCAGTTGTTAAAAATTAATGGATAAACCTAAAGAAAGAACCCTGAGTGTGGGATAATTGTATCCATCTCCATCCCTTCGTGTGTTGTCACTGTCTAATCCGGTTAATTGTGTGCCGGCGCCCCAAATATTGGTAACGTCAGTGTCTTTTGTTATTTTATATAAAGGAGACCAAGTCCATAAGTTTTCTCCTGTAAAATAGATGCTGATGCTATTCGCGTTAATTTTTGACGAAATAACTTGAGGAAGCGTATATCCCACGTTTAATGTCCTCAATCTGAGATAGGCTACATTTTGTAGATAACGATCGTTGGCAGCTCCTAATTGACGGCTGCTGCTCGATGCCGTATAGCCTGATAGAAGAGGAAGGTAGGCGTCAAAATTATTCAGTTCGGGACGAAATTGTTTGTCCTTCTGCCAGCGTGGATATGGATTGTAGGGACGATTGTACTGTCCCCAAAAACGTGATTCGGTTGAAGGATACCAATTTTGTTTCCCAACTCCTTGAAAAAATGTAGATAAATAAAAATTATTCCATTCGGCGCTTAGAGTAAGGCCGTAAACGTATCGGGGAGAACGGTTGCCAATAATGGTTTTATCTCCAGAATCATCTACACGGTTTAAACCGTGATAAATGATGTCATCACCATCTAAATTTTTAAACTTCAGGTCTCCCACATAATTCTTGCGTGTGTTGTGAGCCGGAATGTTAGATTGAGAGGGTGAACTGTTAATTTCTTCCTGAGATTTAAATAATCCTTCCACACGATATCCCCAAATTTCTCCAATTGTTTGACCAATATAGTAATCGGTGAGATTTTTATCGGGATTGTAGTAGTCGGTTATAATGGATTTAGAGTCGGCTAGTGTGGCTCTCGCGCTGTAATTAAAGGGTTTTCCCGCGAGATTAAAACTATCCATCCAGCTTAGGGAAATTTCCCAGCCCGTTGTTTCTAATGAACCGTAGTTGCCTTTGGGCACCCCTGTGCCAAAAATAGCAGGTACACTTGGGCCAACGGTGTACATATCTTTGGTCCAACGCTTGTAGATGTCTCCTGTAAACGAAAATCGATTTTTCAATGCTGTAATATCCAAGCCGATATTTCCTGTTGTCGCTGTTTCCCAAGTAAGCGAATTGGGTATAACTCCCGGTTGAGAGGTCCGTTGAGGACGAGTGTCGCCAAGAATTCTTCCTGACTGGCTGATGCCGAAGTTTTCGCTGAACGTATATGGATTGATTGATCCGTTCCCCAAAGACCCATATGATATGCGGAATTTTATATTTGAAATAGCGTTCGGATCCATTTTCCAGAAAGGTTCTTCCGTTAATCTCCATCCGGCTGAAACAGACGGGAAAAATGCCCATTGCTGATTTTCCGGAAATTTTGATGAGCCGTCATATCGCCCGTTTACCTCCAGTAGGTAACGCTCCATAAAATTATAATTCACACGGAAAAATGTACCTGCAACACGCCATTTGTGATATCCACCAGCAGTTGTTATGTTGTTTCCAAGCGTCAAGTTAATATCTTTTGCATCTTCATAGACAATTCCATTCCGGGTCATTGTTACATTTTTGTAAATAGATTGCTCGTAGTTAAACCCTCCAAGTAATTCAATATTGTGTTTTTGTTCTATGGATTTTGTATAATTCGCATAGAGGTTTGTTGCAATATAATCTGTGGTGCTTCGGCGTTCCTGTAAATCGTTGGTGTTGGTGCCCGTATACCCTATTTGGCCTTCATATCTGCTGTAGGGAACTTGCACTCTTACTTGTTGATGAGAATATTCGGTGTTTTGGAATGTGAAATCACCACGTATAGTTAAACTTTTGTCGAAAAATTCCGATGTAAAAGCGATTTTGTTTTTAAGAACATTCTGTTTCAAATCAGCGCCATTTTTCCCAAGATATCTGTCTCCAATGGTGTATGCGGCAGGAAATGATAGGGTTCCGTCAGGATTGAGTAGCGGTGCTAAAGGAGGCCCTTCATCGGCAAGATTTCTCCAAATATTTCCGCCTTCACCCACGTTAATAGGTTGGCGATATTTCATTGATGAATATTCAATATTGTTGTCAACTTCCAGCCATTTAAAGAGTTGTACATTTCCGCGAGCTCTCAGGTTATACATCGTGTATTTGTCGGTATTGTATTTATACAAACCGTCTTCTCCATTAAACCGTCCGCTTAAATAGAAAGACGCTAAATCGTTTCCTCCCGATACAGATACGTTGTGGTCTTGTGCGAAAAAACTATCTTTATATAACTCTTTATACCAATCGTGGCTGTAGTAATATTCATAAGCGCCTGTAACCGGGTTTATTTCAACTCTTGGAAGCGACGGGTCTTCCCATCTTCTTTTTATTTCTGCTAAGTAGGCAGGAGAGAACGCCATAGTTTTGTTAATAGCGGTTGGGGTGTTTCCATTATCGTTCCATCTAGACCACGCATCACTAAACGATTGAGCCCAAGGATATGAATCCACAATATTATCCGGCACCGTGGTTGGGCTTTTGGAAGAGAAACTCCCTGTATAATTTAGTGATGTTTTCCCTTTTGATGCCGACTTTGTGGTAATCAATACCACACCGAACGCTGCTCGCGCTCCATAGATGGATGCGGATGCCGCGTCTTTCAATACCGACACACTTTCTATATCGTTGGGGTTCAGCATTCGTGGATCACCTTCTACACCATCAACCAACACTAAGGCGCTTCCTCCTTGCCCAATGGAGGTGACACCTCGAACGTTATATGATGGAGATTGAGTGGGTTTACCATCTGTCATTTGAATATTGAGGTTAGGAATAACGCCAACCAACGCTTGTGTCATGTTGTTTACCGGTCGATTCTCAAAAACTTCACTCGTAACTTGATCAACCGCGCCGGTTAAATTAACTCGTCTGGCAGTTCCGTATCCAACTACCACAACTTCATCTAACAGTTCAGTATCATCTATCAACACAATATTTAAAGAAGATATGCCATCCCATTGTATTTCTTGAGAGACAAAACCAACATAAGAAAAAACAAGCGTCGCATTAGGTTGAATGTTTAACGAGAAATTTCCGTCAATATCTGTAATGGTACCGTTGGTGGTGCCTTTCTCCACTACATTTACTCCAATCAGTGGCTCATTGTTTATGTCCACAACTTTTCCTCTTGCAGTTCTGTCTTGCGCAAATCCCTGAAAATTCAGAAACGTCAATAACAGAAACGCGAAGAAGATTCTTTCTTTTAATTTTACTTTCATCTTCATTTTTTAATTCTAATTATAATTTGGGGATTATTTGATAACCTGCCGCAAAGAAACGGTTGTTTTGTTACAAATGTGTTAATAATATATTAAGAAAATGTTACTTAACATTTCACTCTCATTATCTTTTCCTCAATCTATTTTCTAAAATTCTAACTTCTTATTTCTGCAAAAAATAACTACCTTTGCAGCCTAATTTTTTATCAGGTTTAAATTCATCCAAAATGAGTAAGAAATTTCCGGAATACAATCATTTAGATCTTTCAGGAATCAATAAAGATATTTTACAAAAATGGGATGCTCAAAACGTGTTTCAAAAAAGCTTGGATACACGCGATGGAAGCCCCGAGTTTGTTTTTTATGAAGGCCCGCCCTCGGCAAACGGTATGCCGGGCATTCATCATGTGATTGCACGCTCAATAAAAGATATCTTTTGTCGCTACAAAACGATGAAAGGTTTTTTGGTCAACCGGAAAGCCGGATGGGACACGCACGGGCTTCCCGTAGAACTGGGCGTGGAGAAAAACCTGGGTATTACGAAAGAAAATATCGGTAAAACTATTTCGGTGGAAGAGTACAACAACGCTTGCCGCACCGAAGTGATGAAATACACCAAAGAGTGGGAAGACCTTACACGAAAAATGGGGTATTGGGTGGATATGCACGACCCGTACATCACGTATGACAACCGATACATTGAAACCCTGTGGTACTTGCTCAGCGAAATTTACAAGAAAGGATACCTCTACAAAGGTTACACCATTCAGCCTTACTCGCCCGCGGCGGGAACCGGGTTGAGCACGCACGAATTGAACCAGCCCGGCTGCTATCGCGATGTAAAAGACACCACATGCACAGCGCAATTTAAAATTAAAAATCCGCTTCCGGAGTGGGCGGAGTTTGGTGAAGCGTTTTTCCTTGCTTGGACCACAACGCCGTGGACGCTGCCATCGAACGTGCTGTTGGCTATGGGCCCGAATATTGAATACACTGCCGTTCAAACCTACAACTCTTACACCGGAAAACCGGTAACGGTGGTGTTGGCAAAAGACTTGGTAAAAGCCTATTTCTCGGAGAAGAACGCGCAGCTGAAACTTGAAGAGTACAAAGAAGGCGATAAGAACATTCCGTTTCGCGTTCTCAATAAAACGTGGAAGGGTGCCGAACTCGCCGGAATAGAATATGAACAATTGTTCCCTTGGGTGAAAGCCTCGGACAATGCCTTCAAGGTGGTTACGGGCGATTTCGTTACCACCGAAGACGGTACAGGTATTGTGCACATCGCGCCAACCTTTGGTGCCGATGACGCTAAAGTGGGCAAGGAAAACGATGTTGCCGGCCTCACGCTCATAGATAAAGACGGAAACACCCGCCCGATGGTGGATTTAACGGGAAAATTCTATCGAATAGAGGATTTGGACACCGACTTTGTGAAAAACAACGTGAACGTTGATTTGTATAAAGAATTCGCGGGGCGGTTTGTGAAAAATCAATACGACCCAACTCTAAGCGATGACGATGTTACACTCGACGTGGATTTATCCGTTTATCTCAAGTTGCACAACCGCGCGTTTCGCATCGAAAAATTTGTCCACAGCTACCCGCACTGCTGGCGCACCGATAAACCGGTATTGTATTATCCGTTAGACAGTTGGTTTATTCGCACTACCGCCTGCAAACAACGGATGATGGAATTGAACAACACCATCAATTGGAAGCCGCAATCAACCGGCACGGGGCGTTTTGAAAAGTGGCTCGAAAACCTGCAAGACTGGAACTTGAGTCGCAGCCGTTATTGGGGGACGCCTTTGCCCATTTGGCGCACCGAAGACGGCAAAGAAGAAAAATGCATTGGCTCGGTAAAAGAGCTTTTCGATGAAATGCAAAAAGCCATTGAAGCCGGCTTAATGGCGGAGTTGCCCTGGAAAGGCGTTACGATAAACGATTACAAAGAACTTGAATACGATAACATCGACTTGCACCGTCCTTATGTGGACAATATCGTGCTGGTTTCCGATTCGGGAAAACCCATGCACCGCGAACTCGATTTGATAGACGTTTGGTTCGACAGTGGCGCGATGCCCTTTGCGCAATTCTTCTATCCTCATATTTCGGAGGAGGAGTTTGCCAAAGTATATCCGGCCGATTTTATTGCCGAAGGCGTGGACCAAACCCGAGGATGGTTTTTTACACTGCACGCCATTAGTACGATGATAAAAGACAGCGTTGCCTTCAAAAACGTAATATCCAACGGGTTGGTGCTCGATAAAAACGGCAATAAAATGTCTAAGCGATTGGGGAATGCCGTGGATCCGTTTGAAACCATCGAAAACTTCGGTTCCGACCCGCTTCGCTGGTATATGGTAACGAACGCTTCACCATGGGACAATCTCAAATTCGATATTGACGGAGTGGAAGAAGCTCGACGCAAATTCTTCGGAACGTTATACAACACCTATTCTTTCTTCGCGCTATATGCCAATGTGGATGATTTCCACAACCAATATCCGCAAATTCCGGTAGAAAAGCGGCCCGAAATTGACCGATGGATTATTTCGCTGCTCAATTCGTTGGTGAAAGAAGTGGATGAAGATTACAACGCCTATGAACCCACCCGTGCCGGACGCGCCATCGCCAATTTCGTGAACGACAACCTCAGCAACTGGTACGTTCGGTTGAACCGCAAACGTTTCTGGGGCGGCGAAATGACCGACGATAAGCTGTCGGCTTATCAAACGCTTTACGAATGCCTGGTGACCGTGGCGAAATTGATGGCGCCCATTGCGCCGTTTTACGCAGATAGGCTTTATCTCGATCTTGTTTCGGCAACTGGAAGCGAAGAGTTTGAATCCGTTCACTTGGCCGATTTCCCCACACCGGCGGAAGAATTGATTGATCAGCAACTGGAAGAGCAAATGTATTTGGCACAAACCGCTTCGTCTATTGTGCTGGCACTGCGCCGAAAAGAAAATTTAAAAGTAAGACAACCGTTGTCAAAAATATTGATTCCGGTGCTCAACCAAGAGCAGCGCGACAATGTGGAAGCCGTTAAGCCGCTTATCCTTAGCGAAGTGAATGTGAAGGAGCTGGAGTTTGTGGATTCGGCAAACGATATGTTGGTAAAACGGGTGAAGCCCGATTTTAAAAAACTGGGGCCAAAGTACGGCAAAATAATGAAAAAGTTGGCGGCGCAAATTCAACAAATGTCGCAGCCCGAAATCAACCAATTGGAGAAAGACGGGGCGTTCACGTTGCACATTGACAGGCAGGAGGCGCACATCACCACCGATGACGTGGAAATCATATCGGAAGACATTCCCGGATGGCTCGTGGGCAATGAGGGGCGCCTTACCGTGGCGCTGGACATTACCGTAACCGACGAGTTGCGCAAAGAAGGCATCGCCCGTGAATTGGTCAACCGCATTCAGAACCTGCGTAAATCCAAAGATTTTGAAATTACCGACCGCATCGGTGTTCAACTTTCATCGAATTCGCTGTTCGATGCAGCGATTGAAGAATTTGCCGGCTACATCAAGTCACAAGTGTTGGCCGATTTCATAGAAATCAAACCCGATGTTTATGAAGACGAAATAGAGATTGATGAGGAAAACCTAACCATCAGTATTCGCAAACAATAATAATATAATAACGAAAATTGCTTATCTTTGCGAAAAAAGAGAGAACGGCTGAACCAATTTTTGACCTTGAGAGAAAACTAAAACAAATATTGAATAATTAAACATATACTGCTATGAGTGAAAAAACAAGATATTCAGATGAGGAGTTGGAAGAATTCCGCGCCATCATCAACGATAAATTAAGCGTAGCGCAACAAGAATACGAAAACTACCGCGCGGCGGTTACCAACGCCGATGGTAACGACACGATGGACACCTCGCCCACCTACAAAGTACTGGAGGAAGGCGCTTCTACGCTTTCAAAAGAAGAGGCCGGGCGTTTGGCACAACGTCAAATGAAGTTTATACAAAACCTGCAAGCCGCACTGGTGCGCATAGAAAACGGCACTTACGGCATTTGTCGTGAAACGGGAAAACTTATCCCCAAAGAGCGTCTGCGCGCTGTTCCACACGCCACATTGAGCATCGAAGCCAAAAGCGGAAAGAAAAGATAAGCGCCGTTTCCATATAACCAACATGTATGAAGAATAATACATATAAAGGATTAACGGCCGTATCGGTTGTAGTACTTATTCTTTTAATCGACCAGTTTACAAAGATATGGGTCAAAACCCATATGGCGCTTTACGATACCATTCATATAACCGATTGGTTTAAAATTTATTTTGTAGAAAACAACGGAATGGCTTTCGGCATTGAGGCGGGAGGCAAGTTATTTCTTTCTATTTTTCGTCTTGTTGCCGTGGTTTTCATTATTGTTTACCTGAAAAAACTGGTAAGAGAAAACTACAAAGCCGGCTTTATTGCTTGCGTATCGTTGGTTTTGGCCGGAGCTTCGGGAAATATTATCGACAGTGTTTTCTACGGAACCATTTTCGAAGCAAGCCATGCAGGGCATGTGGCATCGTTTGTGCCGTTTGGTGAAGGTTACTCGTCGCTGCTGCACGGCAAGGTGGTGGATATGTTGTACTTCCCCATCATTGATGGCAGGTGGCCCGATTGGGTGCCTTATTTTGGCGGCCAGGATTTTCTGTTCTTCCGGTTTATCTTCAATATCGCGGACTCGGCCATTTCCGTAGGAGTGGTGTTGCTGCTCCTGTTTTACAGAAAAACCTTTTCTTATTCGCTTCTTTCCGATAAGGAAAAAGAAAAACTACACAATAAGCCACAAGAAAAAGACTCGGCAAGTGAAATATAAGATTGTTGCATATCTGTTTATTGTTGCGGCATCAGGCGCAATAATCTCTTCCTGTCAGAACAGGCCCAAGGAAGTATTAAGCAGAAAAAATATGGAACAATTAATGTTTGACGTGTACGTGGCGGAAGCCATGATGGAAACCGATTATCACACGTTCAGCTCGCCGGAGCAAAAAGAAGCCAATATTCGCCAAGTTTTTCAGAAACACAACGTTACGCAAGCGCAATGGGATACATCGCTCGCTTGGTATTCCGATAGGATTGATGTGTATCTGAGAATGAACGACTCGGTGAAATCGCGCTTGCAACGCGAAAAAAGGCACATAGATGATTTGATAGCCCGTCAAAACGCGGAACAACAAAGAGATAACGAACTGTTGTATTCCGCCACCTATATTCCTCCGGTTTATACTTATCTTTTGCCCAACACGCGAGGCGGCATATCGTTTCAATTGGATTCGGCTTACCTGTCTTCCAACCTGCCGGATGACAATTTTTCACTCACATTCAGCGTAATGGGCATTCCATCGGAACAAACCCCCGATTTTTCAGCCCGCTTAACGCTCACTTACGCGGACACTGTCATCTACAGAAATACAAAAATTACAAACAACGAAACCTACAGCCTGCCCGTTTCAAAATATATTCTCAATGATACGTTATCGCGAATCAACGGTTTCATTCATTTGCAAGACCCTGAAAACCGGTTTAAAAACATCGGGCTTTACAATATTTTCTTAGGAAGTGAAAACCGGCAAGAAATGGATTTCACGGAACCGCATGAATCCGTCTTGGAGCAAGAACCAATGCCTATGCGAGAGGTTGAGCAAGTGCAATAACTCATATATAAAACTTATAATGTGTGCAAAAAGCGAAATAATTTCTTATATTTGTCGGAAAAATAAAATCAATATACACAAATAATATTCAACTAATTAGTTTACATTAAATGGAGAAAAAAAGAGTTTATACCTTTGGCGATGGAAAGGCCGAAGGCCGTGCAGACATGAAAAATCTGCTGGGTGGAAAAGGCGCTAACCTCGCCGAGATGAATTTAATTGGTGTTCCCGTTCCTCCGGGATTTACCATTACCACCGAGGTATGTAGCGAATATAACCAATTGGGCAAAGACCAAGTGGTTCAATTGCTGAAACCCGAAGTGGAAAAAGCCATCGAAAACATTGAAAATCTGATGGGAGCCAAATTTGGCGACAGAGAAAACCCCTGTTTGGTTTCTGTGCGTTCAGGCGCCCGCGTTTCCATGCCCGGTATGATGGACACCGTGTTGAACCTCGGTTTGAACGACGATGCCGTGGAAGGAATCGCCAAAAAATCGGGCAACGAACGCTTCGCCTGGGACTCCTACCGCCGCTTTGTGCAAATGTATGGCGACGTGGTGCTGGGAATGAAACCCGAAAGCAAAGACGACATAGACCCCTTTGAAGAAATCATGGAAGAAATGAAACACGCCAAAGGAGTAGAGCTCGACAACGATTTGTCCGTGGACGATTTGAAAGAACTGGTAAAACGTTTCAAAGCCGCTGTGAAAAAACAAACCGGAAACGATTTCCCCGAAAGCGCTTGGGAGCAATTGTGGGGTGCCGTGTGTGCCGTGTTTGACAGCTGGATGAACGAGCGCGCCATTCTTTATCGGAAGATGAACAACTTCTCCGACGATTGGGGAACGGCCGTAAACGTGCAAGCAATGGTTTACGGAAACATGGGAAAAACATCGGGAACCGGTGTATGCTTCACCCGCGACTCGGCCACCGGAGAAGATATTTTCAACGGTGAGTACCTCATCGACGCGCAAGGCGAAGACGTGGTAGCCGGCGTGCGCACACCACAAGAAATCACGTTGGAAGGTTCACGTCGCTGGGCAAAATTGCAAGGCGTATCGGAAGAAGACCGTGCCGCTAAATTCCCCTCGTTGGAAGAAGTAATGCCCGACTGCGCCAAAGAGTTGATTGACGTAACGAAAAGACTGGAAGAGTACTTTAAAGATATGCAAGACCTTGAGTTTACCATTCAAGACGGTAAATTGTGGATTTTGCAAACCCGAAGCGGAAAACGCACCGGAGCGGCTATGGTGAAAATTGCCATGGATATGTTCCACGAAGGAGCTATTGACGAAAAAACGCTTCTGATGCGCTGCGATCCGGAAAAACTGGACGAATTGCTTCACCCCGTTTTCGATAAAAAAGCGTTGGCCAACGCCACACGCATAACCAACGGGCTTCCCGCCTCGCCGGGAGCGGCCGCGGGACAAATTGTGTTCCACGCCGACGATGCCGAAGAATGGGCAAAAGACGGCAAAAAAGTAATTCTTTGCCGCATCGAAACCTCACCCGAAGACCTTCGTGGTATGGCTTCGGCGCAGGGAATTCTCACCGCTCGTGGCGGGATGACATCGCACGCGGCGGTGGTGGCGCGCGGTATGGGTAAATGCTGCGTTTCGGCTGCTAACGGCGTGGTGATGAACTACAAAGAAAGAACCATGACCGTTAACGGCAAAGAACTGAAAGAAGGCGATTGGATTTCGCTGAACGGAACCACCGGTAACGTGTACGAAGGAAAAATTGCTACGCAAGACGCGGAACTGGGCGATGATTTCGCTGAGTTGATGAAAATTGCCGACAAATATACCCGTATGCAAGTAAGAACCAACGCCGATACGCCGCACGATGCCGATACGGCTCGCAAATTTGGCGCGCAAGGAATTGGTTTATGCCGCACAGAGCATATGTTCTTTGAAGAAGACAAAATTGTGTCCATGCGCGAAATGATTCTCGCAAAAGATGCCGAAGGCCGTCGCAAAGCATTGGAAAAACTGCTCCCGCTGCAAAAAGAAGACTTCAAAGGAATCTTCGCCGCGATGGACGGTTATCCCGTAACCGTTCGCTTGCTTGACCCGCCTTTGCACGAGTTTGTTCCCCACGATGAAAAAGGACAAATGGAAATGGCCAAAGTAATGGGTATTTCATACAAAGACATCCACGAGCGTGTGGAAGGTCTCATGGAATCTAACCCGATGCTTGGTTTGCGCGGTTGCCGCCTCGGAAACTTGTATCCCGAAATTACCGAAATGCAAACTCGCGCCATTATTGAGGCCGCTATTGAGTTGAAAAAAGAAGGCATCAAGGCAATTCCCGAAATCATGGTGCCGCTCACCGGAATTGTGTATGAGTTTAAAGCACAGAAAGATATCATTGAGGAGACCATTCAAAAAGTATTTGCCGAGAAAGGTGATACCGTAGAATATAAAGTGGGAACCATGATTGAAATTCCACGTGCGGCGCTCACCGCCCACAAAATTGCCAAAGAGGCCGATTTCTTCTCGTTTGGAACAAACGACCTCACGCAAATGACGTTTGGTTACAGCCGCGACGACGTGGCCAAATTCCTCCCGATGTATATCGACAAAGGAATTTTGAAACAAGACCCGTTTGCCGTTCTCGACCAAAATGGCGTGGGACAGTTGGTTCGCTTGGCCGTACAAAAAGGACGCGAAGTGAAATCCACCCTCAAATGCGGTATTTGCGGTGAGCACGGTGGTGAACCATCATCGGTTAAATTCTGCCACAGTGTGGGGCTAAACTACGTTTCTTGCTCGCCGTTCCGCGTGCCCATCGCACGGTTGGCGGCAGCGCAGGCAGCCATCGAGGGATAACCCCGAAACATCATTCCTTATTATACAAACAGAGACGGTTGCAAATGCATCGTCTCTGTTGTTTTTTGAGAAAAGATGAATCCCCGCCGGGACTTCCCCCTCGCGCCAATTTGTAATCGGTGTGTTGCGCGAAGCAAATTAGTTTGCTGCCAGGAGGCACGCTTTCCAAAAGCGCGCCAGCGAGGGTTCTCAATCATTATAAATGTCGTCTGTTTGTCATTTTTGTTTCAAAGGTCGTGTTTTTTTAGGCTTGCAGGTAACGGTTTGAGGCTTTAAGAAGTGGCGGATTGCGGGCGTGTAATTCTCAGCATTTCACTAATGTTTGTGCGGGTTACAAAACTTGAATACAACACTTTACCCCGCCATTTCTTAAAGCCTATGTTAGCGGTTCGTTGCTTTCTATTTCAGTTTCTTCATTGTATTGCTTGCAAGTAACGATTTCATTTGTGTTATGGCTACTTTGTTTAATTGCAGAAGCCTTTCGCTTTGTGATAAGCCTTGTCTGATTAGCAAAGCGTTCACGCTCTCCATATTGCTTAACACCACAAGCTGTTCCAATGTTGCGTAATCTCGTATATTTCCTGTTTTGTCAGGATTATTGTCTCGCCATTCTTTTGCCGTAATTCCAAACAGAGCAACATTCAACAAATCGGCTTCGTTGGCATACACAAAACTCGCTTGTTGTTTGGTAATTTCCTGCGGAATAAGGTTTTCTTTTATTGCATCGGTATGAATTTGATAGTTCACTTTGGCAAGAGTTCGTTGCAAATTCCATTCTAATTTTAAACGGTCGTTTTCTTCACTTTTGAGGCGTTGAAATTCTTTTACAAGATATATTTTGAATTGCGGACTAATCCACATCCCAAACTCAAAAGCAATGTCGGGGTGAGCGTAAGTTCCACCATATCGCCCTGCGGTAGCTTTCAATCCAATTGCATTTGTCTTTTCGACCCATTCTTTTACGCTTATTTTATAGCTATTTAGCCCTGCTTGACTTTTAATTATGGCGAATTCGCCATAATTAAAATTAGGATTGTAAACCGTTTCCCAAATACCAAGATATTCAATCGTATTCCTATTTCGAAGCCAATCAGAAATAAAAAAATCGCCGTCTTTGGCTTTTAGCATATCAGTTAAAGAAATGTATTCCTGCTCTTTGACGAGAATAACCGTAATTTCTTTGCCCTCAACTTTTATGATTTTGTTTTTAGCCATAGCCTTATTTCAATATGATAATCCACAAAATTAAATAAAATTGCTCGAAAACAGCTGTTTTATCGCAATTATTTATCTGTCAGACTTTTCTTATGTTTTTTGATTTTCTTTATTGCCCAATCGTAGTGGCTTGCAGTTGCCGAAACGCAGTAACTGCCTAAACTTGTTGTGCCTGTCCACGAAAACAATTTATTAGTAAAAAGTTGTTCGTTTGTAAATGTATCTATCAACGACATTACTTCGGCGTGGCTTTTTTGTAGCATTAATATTGCTTGTTGATAGGACGTAGTTTGGTGTTTTTTCCAAAATTCAACGTTCATTTGCGGATAGGTTTTCCAATTGTATGGTTCGGGCAGAAAACTTGTTTTCTTTCCTGCCGAGTTTGATTTCACCCAATGTAACAACAGTTGGTGCCATTCGTACAAGTGCACCAATACATCTCTAATGTTCTTATCTCTATCGTCAAACGAAAATGATTTTTCTTGCTCATCTACTGTTAATGAGTTGATTAGACCAAAGAGTTTTTTAAAGTTTTCTTCGCTTTGGTCAATAAGTTGTAGCTTTGTTGTTGGACGTGCCATAAAATTTGATTTTTAGTATGTTTGATACCGTTGTCGGTTGTCGTTTTACAATGACCGCCAACGGTCAAGTATAAGCGTAGTGCGGGTTTTCGGAGCAATACACTGTCCGCCAACACGAACTTTGATAGATGGCAAAATACTAAATTTTAGCCACTTCGCCCGCATTACGCTTATACAATGTTGGCGGTAGTTTATTTATTCAATTCTCCTTAATACCCCCTTTAATTTTGCTTCAACTCCAAGATTATCAAAAAGTTTTTCAGTCAATGTTAATGTCTTCTTGAAAGCTGTTTTAATATCTGTCGGATCTAATTCTGATGTTGTCTGCTGAAATAACGAATACCAATCTGGATCTATGTCTTTTTCCAAGCTTTTTGTTGGACTTTCCCAATGTTTGGTTTGGTATGTTTCAATTCTTATTAACCAAAGTAAATATTTTTGAACATTTGATAAGCTTTGGTAAGCGTGAGCAAATTCCTGTCGTTTAATTAAGTTGCTTGTTGTAAGTAAAACATTCAACAATGATTGGCCCAACCACAGGATATTTTCATTTGTTGTTCGATCAGGTACTTTAGTTTTTATTTCTTTGAGCGTGTTAGTCAATAAATCTTCTTTATCTACTAAAATCATCTTGTCAAAGTCGCTAAACTCTACCAAACCGTCCCACGATTTGATAACTTCCATTTGGTCGTTTGTCAAAAAATGAAACTCCCCCCTTATCATATTTTCAAAAATGGCAACTTCACTTCCATACTCGTTGGTAAAATATAATGCCAAAGGATGAATTTGGCTTACCCAATTTTCAGCGGAAAAATTTTCTTTATCCTTCAAGAAGATGTAGAATTCAATATCTGAATATTTGTCCCCTTCATTTTTGGTAAATGACCCGTACATAAATACGGCAGAAATATTTTTATCATTTTGAGCTATTGACTTTGTTTTGTCAATCATTTGTAACTGTGTCATTTTCTAATTTTTTAATATTAACAATCGCCCTTTCTACTTTGCGTATTAAAGGATATTTCAATTCTTATTCTATCTTACAGTTACTTATAGCTTCATTTTCTTGAATGTTTTTCGTTGTTAATTGTTTCTTCAAATTACCGCCAACGG
>JAEWGM010000004.1 GCA_023388315.1 Bacteroidota bacterium
AACATAACAACCTTTTTGAAAAGTAGCGAGACCGAGAATTGAACTCGGGACCTCATGATTATGAATCATGCGCTCTAACCATCTGAGCTATCTCGCCATTATATTATTTTGTGGGCCGAGTATTGAACTCGCAACCTTCCCGATATGCTTCGGGACACTCTAATCCAACTGAGCTATCTCGCCAATATATTATTTTGTGGTGCCGAGAATTGAACTCGGGACCTTCCCGATATACTTCGGGACGCTCTAACCAACTGAGCTATCTCGCCATTATTTTTATTTGGTATCGAGAATTGAACTCAAGACCTTCCCGGTTTGCATCGGGACGCTCAAATCTATCTGAGCTGTTCTCGCCAACAAATAGAATAGGGAGTCCCTTAAATTCGGAGTGCAAAAGTAACACAAGTTTTTGAATATTGCAACAAGAAATTATGTTTTTTCTAATTCAAAATAGGCGTTGCCTATATTTTCAATAATATCGGATGCGATAAAACTTCGCGGATGAATCTTTTGTTCAGTGATATCGGCTGTTAAACCGTGCAAATATACGCCTATGCAGGCGGCATTGAGAGGTGAATAGCCTTGCGCGAGCAAACCGGTAATTATTCCAGTGAGCACGTCACCACTTCCGGCGGTGGCCAATGCGGGTGTACCGGAACTGTTTACGTATAAATTATCAGAATCAACAATGATGGTGTGAGCACCTTTTATAACGATAATCAAGTCGTGATTTGCAGCGAATACCTTTGCTTTATTTATTTTATCATAGTCGTCGCACCACGCTCCAATAAGTCGTGAAAGCTCCTTGGGGTGCGGTGTGAGGATGGTTTTCTCGGGTAATAAATTGACCCAATCCGGATTTTGGGAAAGGATGTTCAACCCATCGGCGTCAATGACGAGTGGGGTGGTATTTTCTTTCAGAAAAGCGTGAAATGCGGCTTGCGTTTCGGGATATGTGCCCATCCCGATTCCTATACCGATGGCATTTTGCCGGAAGTTTGCGTTAATGGCGGTGATGTGCGAATCATTTTCATCCTCTATAATCATCGCTTCGGGGAAATGCGATTGCAACGGAATCGTTCCGCATTTAGGAACCAATGACGTTACCAATCCGCATCCGGCTTTTAATGCGGCTTTTGTGGCGAGGCAAACAGATCCTATTTTACCCAAACTACCGCCAACAAGCAGCGCATGTCCTTGTGTCCCTTTGTGCGCGATTTTTGATAACGGTTTGAGGCGATGTTTGATTTCTTTTTTATCCATAAAAAACGCATCGGTTTCGGCCTCGGCAATCGCTCTTTTGTTCAACCCGATGTTTTCAATAAACACATCGCCTGTAAATTGGTAATTTTCGGGCAAATAAAGCGCCAATTTAGGGAGTTGAAAGGTGACGGTTTGGTTTGCTTTCACGGCAAACGTGGTTTGCTTATCCATAAACAATCCGCTGGGAATATCCACGCTAACGATGTGATTGGCCGTGGCGTTTATTTCGGAAATCACCTCTTTGGCAATTCCTTCTATTTCTCGGCTTAATCCGGTTCCGAAAAGGGCATCGATGACAATGTCGTATGCTGCGATATTAGATACATCATTCTTTTGGTGAATAAATTTGACAGCGATGTTTTCCACTTTTGCCCGGCGAATGTTGTGCGCGCAATCTTCGGAATACTTTTCACTATATTCCACCACCCATAGTTGCACGTTGTAGCCCGCTTTTGTGAGCAAGCGCCCGATAACTAACCCATCGCCACCGTTATTGCCCGTTCCACACACAATGAGGATGGTTTTATTTTTGTCGGGAAAACGATGGACAAACCATCTGTAGAAAGCCTGAGCGGCTTGTTTCATTAATTGAAGCGATGAAATTTGCTCGTATTCAATGGTTTTTTTATCAATTTCACGAATCTGTTCAGCAGAAAATATTTTCATAGTTACCCGTTTTTAAGGTTGGCAAGTTATTAAATTTTCGGGTAAAACCACAAAAAAAGCACTCAATTTCTTGAATGCTTTTTATATTTGTGCGCAGGATGAGACTCGAACTCACACGCCGTAACCGGCACTACCCCCTCAAAGTAGCGTGTATACCAATTTCACCACCTGCGCTTGTTTTTTTGCTGTTGTTTTCTGGAACAGTGCTATCCGATATCGCTTCGCTATCGGGATAAACTTCTCGCCCTTTACCATTTCAAGCATATTGCAAATAAGTGCCCGGAACAGGGCTTCCCGATATTGCTTCGCTATCGGGATAAACTTCTCGCCCTTTACCATTTCAAGCATATTGAAAATAAGTGCCCGGAACAGGGCTCGAACCTGCACATCGTTACCGACACTAGTCCCTGAAACTAGCGCGTCTACCAATTCCGCCATCCGGGCGGACATTATTTACAGTTTAAAAAACGAACACTTTCGTATTTTGCGGCTGCAAAGTTACAAGATTTTTACAGGTTTACAAATATTTCTATCGGATTTTTTTCGATTTGCGCCGCAACCGCAACTCTTTCTTTCGGATAATAAAAATAAAAGCGTAATTTTGTGGCTTATTCCGCAAAAACGAATGATTTATCCCGATAATTTTGAACATAAAATAGAGTTTTACAAAATCAGGCAACTGGTTTCGGACCGCTGTTTTAGTACGCTGGGAAGAGAAAAGGTTGATGAAATGACTTTTTCCGATTCCTTTGAAGAAATTGAAATCAAGCTGGCGCAAACCGATGAATTTGTACACATTATACAAGAAGAAGATGCTTTCCCGGCCGACCATTTCTACGATGTGCGCCCGATGTTGAAACGCGTTCGCGTAGAAGGTTCATGGATGGAACAGAACGCGTTGTTCGAGTTGCGCCGGTCGCTACAAACCATCCAAGCCATTGTTTCTTTTTTGCAGCGCGATGAAGGTGAAACGCCACGTTATCCGCATTTGTCGGCATTGGCCGAGCACGTGGTGACCTATCCTGAAATAACTAAAAAAATCGATGGTATTCTCGATGGCTTCGGTCAAATAAAAAACAACGCATCGCCAAAACTGGCCGAAATTCGTCGCGAAATAACTTCCACCACCAACAGCATTTCCCGAAACCTGCACTCCATTCTGCGCAAAGCGCAAGCCGAAGGCTTTGTGGATAAAGACGTTTCGCCAAGTATGCGCGACGGGCGGTTGGTAATTCCTGTGAATCCATCGTTTAAACGCAAGATAAAAGGCATCGTGCACGATGAGTCGGCATCGGGCAAAACCGTTTTCATTGAGCCTTCCGAAGTGGTGGAAGCAAACAACCGCATTCGTGAACTGGAAAGCGATGAGCGACGCGAAATCATTAAAATACTCACCGATTTCACCAATTATATTCGTCCGTTTTTGCCCGATCTATTGCATTCGTACGAGTTTTTGGCTGAAATTGATTTCATCCACGCCAAAGCCGCTTTTGCGTTGCATATACACGCTATTAAACCATCGCTTGAAAATTCTCGAAAAATAGATTGGGTGCACGCCGTGCATCCGTTGCTGTACCTCTCGCTCAAAAAGCAAAACCGCAAGGTGGTGCCGCTGGATATAACGCTGGAACACGAAAACCGCATCCTTATTATTTCGGGGCCCAACGCGGGTGGAAAATCGGTTTGTTTAAAAACCGTCGGGTTGTTGCAATATATGGTGCAATGCGGATTGTTGATTCCGCTGCGAGAAAACTCAAGGGTGGGAGTGTTCAGCGATATTTTCCTAGATATTGGCGATGAGCAATCTATTGAAAACGATTTATCGACCTACAGCTCGCATTTGATGAATATGAAGTTTTTCGTCAAAAATTGCTCGAAAGGCTCTCTTTTACTGATAGATGAGTTTGGTAGCGGAACGGAGCCGCAAATTGGCGCGGCCATTGCCGAAGCGTTGCTCGACCGTTTCAACCAACGAAAATCGTTCGGAGTGATCACCACGCACTATCAAAATTTAAAGCATTTCGCCAACGAAAATGCAGGCGTTGTAAACGGCGCCATGCTCTATGACCGGCACGAAATGCAACCGCTTTTTCGTCTCTCCATCGGCAACCCGGGAAGTTCGTTTGCCGTGGAAATAGCCCGAAAAATCGGCCTTCCGGAAGATGTGATTGCGCAAGCCTCCGAAATTGTGGGCAGCGAATACATCAATATGGACAAATATTTGCAAGACATTTCACGCGATAAACGTTATTGGGAGCGAAAAAGAGACGAAGTGCGACGGGAAAACAAGCGGTTGGAAGAAATGACATCGAAATACGAATCGGATATAGAAGAAATCAACCGGCAAAAAAAAGAAATCATTGCCCAAGCACAACAGCAAGCGCAGCAACTTATTGCTGAAAGCAATGCCCGCATTGAGCAAACCATTCGCGAAATTAGGGAAGCGCAAGCCGAGAAAGAGCGTACCAAGCAAGCGCGTCAATCGTTGGGAGAATTTAAAGAAAAGGTGACGTCTTCGTCCAATCAAAAAGAAAACAAACGATTAAAAAAACGCAAAACACAACCAAAGCAAACAGAACCCATCACGCAGCGTATGCCGGCTTTGGGCGATACCGTTCGGATGAAAGGACAAACGGCGGTGGGTGAAATTTTGGACATTCAAGGCAAAAAAGCGGTGGTGGCTTTCGGTTCCATCAAATCAACCGTAAATGTTGATAAGCTGGAGCTTGTGAGCAACAACCAACTGAAAAAAGAGAAAAAACAAGCGTCCAATACGCGCGATTTGCTGCACGAAAGAAAGCTCAGTTTCAAGCAAGATATTGATGTGCGCGGCATGCGTGGCGATGAAGCCTTACAAGCGGTAATGTATTTTATTGACGATGCCATTCAGCTGAACATCCCTCGCCTTCGCGTTTTGCACGGAACGGGTACAGGTGCCTTGCGGCAAATTATTCGCGATTATTTGCGCACTGTTTCCGGCGTGGCCAATTTTCAGGATGAACACGTGCAATTTGGCGGCGCGGGAATCACGGTAATTGATATGGAGTAGGGAGAAAATAAGTTTCCGCGAAAGGGGCGATAAACTTTAAAGAAGAAACCATAAACTTTGAAGATTATATTTTATCTTTGCAAATTCTAAGTCTAAATACAAAATTATTATAAAAAATTCACACTAATGATTAAGTTTTCTAAAGCATTTTGGGTTGCCAACTTCGTGGAACTTCTTGAAAGATTGGCGTATTATGCCGTTTTTATCGTAATTACGTTGTATCTTTCCAACGTTTGGGGTTTCACCGATATTCAAGCCGGTTTGGTGGCGGGAATTTTCTCAGCGCTACTTTATTTATTGCCTACTTTTACCGGCGCCATTGCCGATAAAATCGGTTTCAGAAGTTCCATAATTCTTGCGTTTGCCTTGCTCACCGTTGGGTATGCCGGCCTTGGCGTTCTGCCAACGTTGCTAGAAAGCGCCGGATTGGTAAAATACAGCATGACAACCGAATTTACCGGTTTGGAAAGCAGCCCGTATCAATGGTCTATCGCGCCTATTTTAATTTTAATTGTCATTGGCGGGGCTTTCATTAAAGCCGTTATTTCCGGCACGGTGGCGCGTGAAACAAATGCCGAAACGCGCGCCCGCGGCTATGCCATTTTTTATATGATGGTAAACATTGGAGCTTTTTTGGGAAAAACGGTGGTGGACCCGCTTCGTCAAAGCATGGGCGATCAAGGATTGGTTTACCTCAATTATTTTTCGGCTTCTATGACGTTGCTCGCACTTATTTCTGTGTTTTTCTTCTACAAGTCGGCACACACCGTGGGGCAAGGAAAATCGGTAAAACAGCTTTGGGAAGGCTTGGTTAAAGTAATGTCAAACGGCAGGTTGATGGTGCTGATGCTCATCGTGAGCGGTTTTTGGATGATTCAAAGCCAAATGTACTCCACGATGCCAAAATACGTTATTCGTCTCATCGGCGATGGCGCCACTCCCGGTTGGTATGCCAACGTGAATCCGCTGGTTGTTTTTGTGAGCGTGAATTTCATTACATCGCTGATGAAGCGCCGCAGCGCCATCAATTCAATGATGATTGGAATGATTATTATTCCTTTGTCGGCATTGGTGATGTCGTTTGGAAACCTTTTCAACGGGCAAACCATCATCGGGATGCACCCCGTGGCATTTATGATGATTGTGGGAATAGCGATGCAAGCCATTGCCGAATGTTTTATCTCCCCCCGATATTTAGAATACTTTTCGTTGCAGGCTCCAGAAGGAGAGGAAGGCTTATATTTAGGATTCAGCCATTTACACTCTTTCTTCTCTTATTTAATGGCCTTTGGAGTTTCGGGTTTCCTTCTCGAGAAATATTGTCCCGACCCACGTTTGTTCACCAATGCCGAAGGCATATTAGACAAAGTAGCTTATAGCGCCGCAACGCAAAACGCGCACTATATTTGGTATGTTTTCGTGGGAATTGGCGCGGTTTCGGCCATTGCTTTGTTTATCTACGCCAAAGTAACCGGAAGCAAGGACAAAAGAGACGCGGAGATACTGAAATAATCATATTTAAAAACAAATCATTTTCTTGTGTTAAAATGTAAACAAGAACCATTTTTAGATGTTATAAAGTATAGAAAAAATTATAATAAAAAGTCACTGAAAAAATGAGATTAGATTTAAGCTCGCACATTACACTGGAGAGAATTCCTAAAAGGTATTACAAACCCGAAAATGATTTCGAAGAATACAACTTGGCGCGGTTTGAAAAAATTCCTACGTCAATTTACGAAGAAACGCAAAGAGCTGCCAAAAAAATTGCCAACAGCATTGTAAAGGCAATGCTTAAAAAACAGGAGAATAACAAACAATTTGTTTTAGGTATCACCGGGGGTGCCTCGCCACAGCCCATTTACGAAGAATTGGTTAAAAAGCACAAGGAAGAGAACATAAGTTTTCACAATTTGGTTGTGTTCAACACCTATGAGTTTTATCCTGTGGCCGATTCATCTTTTAGCAATATGCAGTTGTTGAGAGAAACTTTTTTGGATCAGATTGATATTTCTCCGGAAAACATATTTTCACCCGATGCCTCAATCGAAAAAGACCTTATCTCCGAAAATTGCGAAGAATATGAAGAAAAACTTCGCAAAATGGGCGGATTGGATTATTTGTTGCTTGGCTTGGGTAGTAAAGGAAACTTAGGTTTTAATATGCCGGGTAGCAACTTGCACTCGCAAACCCGATTGGTGATGCTCGATGGCGATTCAAGAAAAGACATCGCTTCCAATTACACATCGCTTGATAAAGTGCCCGTAAGCGCCATTACAATGGGGCTTTCGGATATGATGGATGCCAAAAAAATTGTATTAATCGCGTGGGGCGAACAAAAAGCCGCCAGCATTAAAGAAATTGTGGAAGGCCCTGTAACCGATATGGTTCCCGGCTCGTTGCTGCAAACGCATCCCGAAGCAAAAATCTATATCGATTTGTCTGCCGCTTCGGAACTTACGCGCATCAGCCATCCTTGGTTGGTAACCAATTGTGAATGGACCAACAAACTCATTCGTCGTGCCATTGTGTGGCTATGCGGCGTGGTGGACAAACCCATCCTCAAGCTCACAAACAAAGATTACAACGATAACGGCTTAAGCGAACTCGTTACGCTTTACGGCTCGGCATATAACGTGAATATCAAGATTTTCAATGATTTGCAACACACCATTACCGGCTGGCCCGGCGGAAAGCCCAATGCCGATGACACGCACCGTCCGGAAAGGGCGAAACCGTATCCCAAAAGGGTCATTATCTTTAGCCCACATCCCGATGATGATGTGATTTCGATGGGTGGAACCTTCCAACGATTGGTAAATCAAGGGCACGAAGTGCACGTAGCTTATCAGGTATCGGGAAATATTGCCGTGGGCGATGAAGAAGTAATTCGCTACGTATCGGTGTTAAACAGCCTGCGCAAGCAATTCGATCCGTCTAATAACGAAATGCTCGAAAAATATGAAGGCATTAAAAACTATTTGTTGTACGAAAAAACGCAAGACGACATCGACACGCCGGATGTGCTTTTCATTAAAGGGCGCATCAGAAGAGAAGAAGCCCGTTCGGCCGACCGCTACATCGGCTTACCCGAAGAAAACGTTCACTTCTTAGACCTTCCATTCTACGAAACGGGTAAAGTGAAAAAAGACCCCATTTCGGAAAAAGATGTTCATATTGTGAAAGATTTCATCGAAACCATTAAGCCGCACCAAATTTATGTGGCCGGCGACTTGGCCGACCCGCACGGAACGCACAAAGTGTGTTTAGATACTATTTTGGCGGCGGTGGATTTAATGAAAGAAGATGCTTGGTTCAAAGATTGCCGCATTTGGATGTATCGGGGTGCTTGGATGGAGTGGAGCATAGACCACATTGAAATGGCTGTGCCCCTCTCGCCCGAAGAACTGCGTCAGAAACGGAACGCCATTTTGCGCCACCAATCGCAAATGGAAAGCGCGCCGTTTTTAGGTGACGATGAACGCTTGTTCTGGCAACGATCGGAAGACCGCAACCGCGCCACTGCCGATATGTACTGGAAACTGGGCCTTGCCTCCTACGAAGCCATTGAGGCGTTTGTAGAATACATTCCGGTGAAATAACGTTTGGCAAAAGTGATTTTTAAAAAAAAGAAGCAACCAATTTGCTTCTTTTTTTGTTATACGAGAATATGCACCTCACTTTTAATTCTTTGCAAGTATGAAAACGAAAACATTCACAAAAATATTTTTTATGGGTATGATGGCTCTCACACTCTCATTTAACAGCTATTCTCAAGGAAAACACGTCACCTATCATGTAGATAATGAAGCCTACGAAGGCTATTTCGTTCAACCCAACCGCGCCGATGCGGAAAAAGCGCCATTGGTGCTGCTTCTTCACGATTGGGATGGCTTAACGGAATATGAAATAGAGCGATCGCTTATGCTCGCGCGGGAAGGATACCAAGTTTTCGCTGCCGACCTTTTCGGCAAAGGCATTCGTCCTACCGAAAATAAAGACAAGGCGCAGCACACGGGCGAGTTGTATAAAGACAGAGAGAAACTTCGTCGTTTAATGACCGGCGCCTTAGAGAGCGCGAAACAAAACGGCGCGCATGCCGATAAGGTGGTAGCTATGGGGTATTGTTTTGGTGGCGCGGCGGCCTTAGAATTAGCCCGTTCAGGCACAGATATTGCAGGTTTTGCTTCTTTCCACGGTGGCTTGGGAACACCCGAAGGGCAAAGCTATAGGCAGACAAAAGGTAAAATCATTATTTTCCACGGTACCGCAGATACGGCCATTACCATGCAAGATTTTGCGGCTTTGGCCGAAGAATTGGAAGAAGCAAACGTCCCCAACGAAATGATTACTTACGGCGGAGCACCTCACGCGTTCACCGTTTTTGGCTCGGAAAGCTATCGCTTTGAAGCGGATACACACTCGTGGCAACGATTTTTGAAATTTCTTACAGAAGTGACAAGATGAATGGGCGGGTAGCTATTGGGTGTTAGCTTTTGGCTGCAAAATAATAGAGAGTTAAACGCTGTGAAACCCAAATTTCCCTTAATTAATATATGTGTAATTAAAAAAAAGTTGTATATTGTGAACCCTTACAAAATTGACCTATGTCAAAAGAAAAATATCATATTGAATTTTTAATGGGAAGTGCCAGTCAAAACAGCCTGTGGCGAATGATAAGCAAAATAGACGGCCTTTCGGAATGGTTTGCCGATGAAGTATCGATGGACAGTTCCGAAACAATTTACACCTTTTCGTGGGGAAAATCGCAAAACCAAGCAGAAATCGTTTCAAAAAAACCACAAATATGCATCCGATACAAATGGATGGACGACAGCGAAGACGTTTATTTTGAATTTATTTTGCATAAACTTGACCTCTCGGGTGATATGACCCTTGAAATAACCGATTTTGCCGAACCCGAGGACAAGAGCGATGCCATTTCCCTTTGGGAAACTCAGGTAGAAGAATTAAAAAGAAAATTAGGCGTGTACTAATCTGTACCTCTTTCATTATCTTCACACATAAAAACCGTAAATCTCGTTCCAATTTTATTATCTTTGCAATAAAATTGATGTTGTGTTTTCAGCTGCATAAATGACAGGAAAAATCCACATAAAACGCTTATACGGTTATATCTTAAAAACATTTATTCCGCTTTTTCTGATGACTTTTGCCATATGCCTTTTTTTGGTGTTGATGCAATTTTTATGGAAATATGTGGAAGACATGGTGGGCAAGGGCCTTGGAATAAACGTAATAGGCGAAATGTTCTTATACGCCGCGCTCACGCTGGTGCCGATGGCTTTGCCGCTATCTATTTTGCTGGCTTCGCTCATGATTTTTGGGGATATGGGCGAAAGTCTTGAGTTGCTGGCAATAAAATCGGCAGGCATACCACTGTTGCGCATTATGCGGCCGCTCATTATTTTTATTTTCGCCGTGAGCGTGGGCACATTTTTCTTCCAAAACAATGCCTTGCCAAAAATAAATGCCAAGTTTTTCTCGTTGCTTATATCCATTCGGCAGGCATCGCCTGAGTTGGATATTCCGGAAGGCGTTTTCTACAAAGGAATAGACGGATACAACGTGTATGTGGAACGCAAAGACCAAAAAACCGGCATGCTCTACGATGTGCTTATTTACGACATAGGAAAAGGCTTCAACGAAACTTCCACCACCATTTGCGATTCGGCGGAAATGAGTATGGCGGAAGATAAAACCATGCTCATTTTCACTATGTACAGCGGGCAGCGGTTTCAAAACTTTACGGAAGGAACGGGCGACAGAACGGCCGATCAATCGAAGTTTTATGCACGCGAGAGTTTCGATAAAAAAACAATGATGATTCCCTACGATGCCAACTTCAACCGAATGGGCGAGGAGGTTATCGAAGGAAGTTCGCAAGCGAATTACGTGTCTAAGAATCTGTCGCAATTGATGTTTTCCATCGACTCCATGAAGCTGGTAATTGACAGCGTAAACGTGGTGGACAGGAAACTAATGCGCGAATACTCTTACCTGAGTTTCAGAAATTCTTATCCCGCAAATCAACGAGACTCCCTTATCGCTGCCGCGCCAATTGGCACGACGCCAAATCCCGATTCACTTTTTCTAGCGAAAGACCTGATGGAACAGTCGTCCATTTTGCAAGGCGCTTACAATAAGGCCGAAAACAACAGCAGCGAGTTCATGTTCCGCTCTATGAACAAAACCACCACGCAACGCACATTGAATTTAAATTGGATTGAGTGGCATCGCAAATTCACCATTCCTTTTGCCTGTTTGGTGTTCTTTTTCATTGGCGCGCCGCTGGGCTCCATTGTGCGCAAAGGGGGTATTGGCACGCCCATTGTTATTTCGGTGGTGTTGTTTATTATTTATTACATCCTCGATAATGTGGGCCGTAAAATGGCGCGCGATGGTGTTTGGGACCACTGGGTGGGAATGTGGTTTAGCGCGATGATTTTGCTGCCACTGGGCATTTTCCTTACCTACAAGGCAATGAACGACTCTGTGATTCTGAATATTGATACGTATTTCAGTTTCTTCAGGAAACTGTTGTTTATTCGCGAGAAACGGAAATATCCGGTAAAAAGTGTGGTAATTGACACGCCGCCTTATGCCGAGATATCGGATTCGTTCCATGCGCTTTCCATTGAGATAGACAGTTATCTACAACAATACGGAAGGCTGCCCTACAAAACATTTTGGACAAACACCGAATACGAAAATAAATTAAAAAACATCAAGAGCAAGCTCGAGGTTATTCTCGGGCAAGTATCCAATTCCCGCGATGTGGAAGAATTGGCCAAAGCCGAAGAATTTCCGGTGTTAATCAATCACATTCGGCCTTTTAGAGCAAATTCCAACTTGGCGAAGGCCTGTATGTACGTTTTCCCTGTGGGAATGATTTTTAAACTGTTCTCCTGGCCTTTCGAGGCACGAATTAGAAAAGACCTGCAAGCCATAAAACGCTTAAGTGCAGAATTAAACGATATTATTAAAAGTGAACAACATACCGATGTTGTTGCAACAGCATAAAACAATTTGAAATGCAAGAAAAATTCACGTTAGACCCCATTGAAGACGCCATTGAAGAAATTAGGAAGGGTAATTTTATTATTGTTGTGGATGATGAAGACCGCGAAAACGAAGGCGATCTCATCATCGCGGCGGAATGCGTTACGCCCGAAAAAATAAACTTTTTGGAAACACACGCCCGCGGGCTCATTTGCGCGCCGGTAACCAAAGAACGTGCCGAGGAGTTGGATTTGCCCATGATGGTAACCAACAACACGTCCGTTCACGCCACGCCGTTCACGGTTTCCATCGATTTGCTCACCCACGGTTGCACCACAGGCATTTCGGCATACGACCGCGCACAAACAATCCTCGCGCTTACGCGCCGGGAAACCGCGCCCGAAGATTTCGGCCGCCCCGGGCATATTTTCCCGTTGCGCGCCCAATCAAAAGGCGTTTTACGACGCGCCGGGCACACCGAAGCCACCATCGATTTCGCACGTCTCGCCGGGCTGTATCCCGCCGGCGCATTGGCCGAAATTAAAAACGAAGACGGCTCCATGGCCCGCTTGCCGCAGTTAATGGAAATGGCCAAAAAATTCAACCTCAAAATAGTTTCCGTGGCGGCGCTCATTAAATATCGCCTGCAAACGGAATCGCTCATTGAGCGCGGAGAAGAAATAAAACTGCCTACGCAATACGGCGATTTCAGAATGGTGCCTTTCCTGCAAAAAGCCACCGGGCAAGAGCACGTGGCGCTCATTAAAGGCGAGTGGGAGGAAAACGAATCCATTCTTGTGCGTATGCACTCCTCGTGCATCACCGGCGACATTTTCGGTTCCATGCGGTGCGAGTGTGGCGAACAGTTGCATCGGGCACTTCAACTTATTGAAAAAGAGGGAAAAGGAATTCTTGTTTATCTCAATCAAGAAGGCCGTGGAATTGGTTTAATGGCTAAAGTATCGGCTTACAAATTGCAGGAAGCCGGCATGGACACCGTGGACGCCAACCTGCACCTCGGTTATCAGGCCGATGAACGCGATTATGGCGTGGGCGCACAAATTCTGTCCAGTTTAGGCGTAAATAAAATGCGGTTGATGACCAACAACCCCACCAAACGCATCGGTTTGGAGTCGTATGGCTTGGAAGTGGTGGAAAATATCCCTCTCGAAATCACGCCCAACAAATACAACGAGTTTTATATGGAAACCAAAAAAAACCGAATGGGCCACGTGTTGCGTGGAATAAAATAAAGAGTTAAATGGATATATTGTATCTTTTCATTGCATTGCTTGTAGGCGGAATTCTCGCGGCCATCATTGTTTCGCTCTCTATGAAAACCAAAATGGTTTCCAAACGGGAGCATAATGATGTGTTGGAGAAAAACAATTCGCTCAACACGGAACTGGTTGTTTTCAGAGAGCGCGTTTCCGCGATGCAGGAAGATGAATCGGCATACAAATCGGAAATCACAGCGCATCAACAAAAAATTGAGGAACTAAGAACAAATATTCAAGAATTTGAGCGAAATATTTCCACCATTACCGCCAATTTAAACGCGGCGAACGACACCATTAAAAACCAATTGGATGATATCGGACAATATAAAACAGATTTAAAACAAAAAACCGAAGAATACAACGAAATCAATAAATCGCTAGCATCGTTCACGGCCGATAACAAGGCGTTGATGGAAAAACTCGAAAATCAAAAAACCGAAATGGAAGAATTGCGCAAACAATTCAATATGGAATTCGAGAATATCGCGTCGAAAATTTTAGATGAGAAAAGCGAGAAATTCACCAAGCTCAACAAAGATAATTTAGATGGCATCTTGAAACCATTGGGCGAAAACATCGATTCTTTCCGAAAAAAAGTGGAAGAAGTGTATGTGAACGAGGCGAAAGAACGATTTTCATTGGGGCAGGAGGTGAAAAACCTGCGCGAATTGAACGACCGCTTAAGCGCCGAAGCCAACAACCTGACTAACGCGCTCAAAGGCAGTTCCAAAACGCAGGGCGATTGGGGACAGATGATTTTGGAAAACATCCTCGAACGCTCCGGATTGACGCTGAACCGCGAATATTTTGTGCAGGAATACCTGAAAGATGTGGATGGGAATTACCTCAAAAACGAAGACGGATCGCGCATGCAACCCGACGTTATCATTGCCTACCCCGATGACCGAAAGGTAATTATCGACTCAAAAGTTTCGCTCACGGCTTATGCAAACTACGTTGCCAGCGACGATACGGACGAACAGAAGCGCTTTATTCGCGAACACCTTCGCTCCGTGCGCAAACACATTGATGAACTGAGCCGCAAAAGCTATCAGGATTATGCCGCCACGTTGGATTTTGTGATGATGTTCATCCCCAACGAACCGGCTTACTTGCTGGCATTGCAGCACGAAGAAACTTTGTGGCAATACGCCTATGAGAAAAAAATATTGCTCATCAGCCCTACCAATTTAATTGCCGCGTTGAAATTAATTGTGGATTTGTGGAAACGCGAATACCAAAATCGCAACGCGATGGAAATTGCCGAACGCGGCGCGGCGCTTTACGATAAATTTGTGAACTTTGTGGATTCGTTCACCGATATCGACAAACACTTAGACCGAGCGAGAAACAGTTACGAAACTGCGTTTAAAAAGCTCTCATCGGGTAGGGGAAACCTAGTTGGACAAGCCGAAAAACTGCGGGAACTGGGCGTGAAAACGAAAAAACAATTGCCGCAATCATTATTGGAAGAATAAAATTAAAGATAATAGACTATGTACGAAAAAATGCAAAAACACTTGCAAAGCCAGTTAGCCGAAATTAAAGAGGCCGGGCTTTACAAAAACGAACGAATTATTGTTACGCCCCAAAAGGCGGAAATTAAAGTAAAATCGGGACAAGAAGTGCTGAACTTTTGTGCCAACAACTACCTTGGCCTGTCGGACAATAAACACTTAATCGATGCCGCGAAAAAAGCACTCGATGAACGCGGATACGGCATGTCGTCCGTGCGCTTTATTTGCGGAACGCAAGACCTGCACAAAGAGTTGGAAGCCACCATCAGCAAGTTTTTCAAAACGGAAGATACCATTTTGTACGCCGCTTGTTTTGATGCCAATGGCGGGCTTTTTGAGCCGTTGTTTACGGCTGAAGACGCCATCATTTCTGATGAGTTAAATCATGCTTCCATTATTGATGGCGTGCGCCTTTGCAAAGCAAAACGGTATCGTTACGCCAATGCCGATATGGCCGATTTGGAAGCCAAACTGAAAGAAGCGCAGGCTCAACGGTTCCGCATTATCGCTACCGACGGTGTGTTCTCGATGGATGGAAACGTGGCTCCCATAGATAAAATTATGGAGCTGGCCGAAAAATATGACGCGTTGGTAATGATTGACGAAAGTCACTCCGCCGGCGTGGTGGGAAAAACCGGCCGCGGCGTTACCGAACTCTATAATTGTTTAGGCAAAGCCGAAATTATAACCGGAACACTGGGAAAAGCTTTTGGCGGAGCCATTGGCGGGTTTACCACTGGCCGCAAAGAAATCATCGATATGCTGCGCCAGCGCTCTCGTCCTTATTTGTTCTCCAATTCCATTCCGCCGTTGGTTGCGGCCGCGGGAGTTAAAGCGTTTGAATTGCTTCAGGAATCGAACGACTTGCAAGACAAACTGCACGAAAATGTGGATTATTTCTTAGCAAAAATGAAAGAAGCGAATTTCGATATTAAACCCACACAATCAGCCATTTGCGCGGTTATGTTGTACGATGCCAAACTTTCGCAAGAGTTCGCGGCTGAACTGCTCGATGAAGGAATTTACGTAACCGGTTTCTATTATCCGGTGGTGCCCAAAGAACAAGCCCGCATTCGGGTGCAACTCTCCGCCGGACACACGCGCGAGCATTTGGATAAAGCCATCGCGGCATTCATCAAAATAGGTAAAAAACTCAATGTAATACAATAATGTCGAGAGCCTGGGGCATTGAGCATATGAGATGTTTTGCTCAATGCCCTTCGCACATCGCCCAAAGCCAATACAAAAAATGAAAGCATTAGTAAAACTTCGCCCCGAAAAGGGCATTTGGATGGAAGACATACCCGTTCCCGAAATCGGGGTGAACGATGTTCTCATCAAAATAAAGAAAACCGCCATTTGCGGTACCGATTTGCACATCTATAAATGGGATGATTGGTCGCAGAAAACCATTAAAACGCCGATGACCATTGGTCACGAATATGTGGGTGAAATTGCCGATATGGGTAGCGGTGTAACCAACCTGAAAATTGGCGACCGCGTTACCGGCGAGGGACACATTGCCTGCGGCCATTGCCGAAATTGCCGTCGCGGAAAATTACACGTTTGCGAAAACACCATTGGTGTGGGCGTAAACCGCGATGGAGCTTTTGCCGAATACCTTGCTTTGCCGGCAGCCAATGTCATTAAGCTCGACCCGCGCATCCCCGATGAAATCGCCGCCATTATGGATCCGTTCGGCAACGCCACGCACACGGCATTGTCTTTTCCTCTTTTGGGCGAAGATGTGCTCATCACAGGTGCCGGATTGATTGGAAATATGGCCACCGCCATTTGTCGTTTTGCCGGTGCACGCTATGTGGTGGTGAGCGATATGAGCGAATATAGGCTGGAAATTGCGAAAAAAATGGGCGCCACGCTCACCGTGAACCTTTCCAAAGGCGAAACCGTTGCCGATGCCGTAAAACAGCTGGGAATGAGAGGTTTCGACGTGGGTTTGGAAATGTCGGGCGCGCCTTCCGGATTTCGCGAAATGATTGAGAATATGTACAACGGTTCCAAAATATCGTTGCTCGGCATTTTGCCCAACAATACTACGGTTGACTGGAATACCATTATCTTTAAAGCGCTCACCTTGAAAGGGATTTATGGCCGCGAAATGTGGGAAACGTGGTATCAGATGGAGCAAATGCTTATTTCGGGACTGGATTTATCGCCTGTTATCACGCATCGCCTTTCCATTGATGAATACCAAAAAGGATTTGAAATAATGGAAACCGGCGACTCGGGAAAAATTATTTTAAGCTGGGATTAAGGGGGAGAAGTTGGAAGACGGAAGTCCGAAGTCCGAAGTTTTGAGACGATGTTTTTAACGTTGCCGCTATCCACAAACTCTCAATAGCATCTGACGGCTTCAAGTCCGTCTGATGCATTTTTTACTACTTCTTCCACTTCTGCTTTTCTTATGTGGTAAGTGTCTGATGATGAGAGTAAAATGCATTCAATGGTCTCTAAGGATGTGTATTCCACTTCTAAACTTCTCGACTTCTTAATTTAACAAAAACAAAAAGGTGCCCATTTCCAAGGCACCTTTTTCCATATTTTATGAGCGCTAAATTTACGCTTTTCCTGCGCTACCCAATACTTTTTCGGTTTTGTGCATATATAATTGTTTCAATGCTTCGCGAGCCGGGCCCAAATATTTGCGTGGGTCGAACTCGGCGGGTTGATTGGCGAATATTTCACGCACGGCAGCGGTCATAGCCAAACGTCCGTCGGAGTCGATATTGATTTTGCAAACGGAAGATTTTGCGGCTTCACGCAACCACTCTTCGGGAATTCCGATGGAGTCTTTCAATTTACCACCATATTTATTGATGGTATCCACATACTCTTGCGGAACGGAAGATGAACCGTGAAGAACAATGGGGAATCCGGGAATGCGTTTTTCAATTTCTTTCAAAATATCGAAACGAATTTCGGGCGGAACCAATTTTCCGTTTTCGTCGCGCGTACATTGTTCGGGTGTAAATTTAAACGCGCCGTGCGACGTGCCGATGGAGATAGCCAACGAGTCAACACCGGTGCGGCTTACAAAGTCAATCACTTCATCGGGTTCGGTATAGGTGTGGTGTTCAGCTTGTACATCGTCTTCAATACCGGCCAAAACGCCTAATTCACCTTCAACGGTCACATCGTGCTGGTGCGCGTAATCTACCACTTTTTTGGTAAGTGCCACGTTTTCTTCGTAAGGAAGATGCGAACCGTCAATCATCACCGATGAAAAACCTGACTCGATACAATCTTTACATAACTCAAAGCTGTCGCCGTGGTCTAAGTGAAGAACAATGGGTATTTCGTAACCTAACTCTTTGGCATATTGTACCGCACCTTGTGCCATATAACGCAAAAGCGTTTGGTTGGCATATTTGCGTGCACCGCTGGATACTTGCAAAATAACAGGCGATTTTGTTTCAACACAAGCCGAAATAATGGCCTGCAACTGCTCCAAGTTGTTGAAATTGAAAGCCGGAATGGCGTAGCCTCCCTCAACCGCTTTTTTGAATAATTCTCTAGAGTTTACCAACCCTAATTCTTTATAACTTACCATATTCTTGTTATTTAAATAATTAATGATTCTTTATACTTAAAACAGGATACAAAAATAACATTTATTCTCTATAATCGGAAATTATTTGTCATAAGAGTATTTAAAAGAGGGAGATTCTTATCTTCCATTCATTAAAACAAAATTGTCATATTTTCTCTAAAACTATCGTTATGTTATTTTTTTCTGCTATTTTTGTGTTTAATTTTTGTGTTAACTTTACAAAGTGAAATGAAGAAGTTGAAATATTGAAACAGCGCTGGCCAACGTTTTCACAAAAATAAGTATAAAACGCTAATCTGATAACTTATAACTAATTTAAAACTATGATCGTAGGAATTCCTAAAGAAATTATGCCGGGAGAAGCACGTGTGGCCGCCATTCCCGAAACTATCAAAAAATTTATTCAAGACGGTATGTCCGTTTTGGTTGAAGCCGGAGCCGGAATAAAATCTTTTTATTCCGATGAGGAATACAAAGAGGCTGGAGCGGAATTGGTAAACGATGCCCAACAACTTTTTAACCGAGCCGACCTGATACTGAAAGTAAAAGAACCACTTTTCAATGAAGAAGTTGGAAAACACGAAGTAGATATGATGCATCCGGGCCAATACCTCATCACCTTTATTCATCCTGCATCGCCTGTAAACCACGATATGGTGAAAAAATTGGCACAAGCCGGTGTTATCGGTTTAACGCTCGACAGTATTCCTCGCATTTCACGCGCGCAAACCATGGACGCGCTCACATCAATGAGCACCTGCGCCGGATACAAAGGAATCATCATGGCAGCCGATGAACTGCCTATTTTTATGCCGCAAATGTTCACTGCGGTGGGCATGTTAAAACCCGCCAAGGTATTGGTAATCGGTGCGGGCGTAGGCGGATTGCAAGCCTTGGCAACCGCCAAAAGGCTGGGCGCCGTAACCTATGCCATGGACATTCGTCCCGCTGCCAACGAGCAAGCGCAGAGCCTTGGCGCGAAAATCATTGAAACAGGCGTTCCCGAAAACCTTGCCATTGGCAAAGGCGGATACGCTCAAAAACTTCCTGAAGAGTGGCTCAAAAAAGAGCGCGAAGTACTGGCAGGCGTTATCAACGATATGGATATTGTTTTCTGTAGCGCGCTCATTCCCGGCAAGGTAGCGCCCATTCTCATTACCGAAGAAATGGTGAAATCCATGAAAAACGGCGCGGTGATTGTGGATATTTCCATCGATCAGGGTGGCAATTGCGAAGTAACACCTCCCGGAAAAAAAGAAACCATTCACGGTGTATCCGTTCAGGGAATAAAAAATATTCCGGGATTAATCCCCACCAGTTCCACGTGGATGTTTTCGCAAAACGTGTATAATTTGGTAAAATACTTGGCAAAAGACGCTCAAATTTCGCTGGATATGGACGATGAAATTGTTCGCTCCATTTTGGTAACACACAACAACGAAATAGTTCACGAAGGAACACGAGAGGCTATGGGCCTTTAAAAACAATCTCAAGGGCTAAAACAACTTTCGGTGTTTTGGCCCTTGCATTTTAATTTTCTAACGTTTAATTTTTAATCATGAATCCCATTTACCTGATTTTGATTTTTGCCGTTGCCACCATGGTTGGCTACTTCATTATTAAAAACGTACCCAGTTTGTTGCACACGCCGCTTATGTCGGGAATGAACGCGCTTTCGGGCATCACCATTTTGGGCTCGGTGGCAGCCGTAGGCTTATCGGTGATTGCCAGCCGGCACGATTTTTTGTTGGGCCAAATTTTGGGCGGATTAGCTGTTATTGCCGCCACGGTGAACGTTGTTGGCGGATTTGGCGTGACGCATCGGATGCTTAAAATGTTCAACAGAAAAAAGAAAGGAGCCAATAAATGATTAGCCCCACAATATACCTCATTATTTGCGCTGTTTTATCGGTTGCCGTTTTGCTCGGTATTTCGTTGATGAGCAAAGTAAAAACCGCGGTTTTGGGCAATACCATCAGCGCCCTCAGCGTTTTTGCAGGAATTGTTATCACTTTACTTTACAATCAAATCATATCCGTTAGCAGCATTTATATCTATATGTTGGTCGGCATTATTGTAGGAAGCGCGTTGGCCACACGGGTAAAGATGATTCAAATGCCTCAATTGGTTGCCTTGTTAAATGGGATAGGCGGATTGGCTTCGGCTTTGGTTGGAATTTTATCGTTGTTGGGAGTAGGGCAGTTGGTTAGTAGCTTTCCTGTTTTCTCAAATGTTACGGCTGTTTTAGCCATCGTTATCGGTGTTATCACGTTGGTTGGAAGCTTGGTAGCTGCCGGAAAACTACACAAACTATTGCCGCAAAGGCCGGTGATATGGAAAAACCACAGCGCACTATTGAACGTGAGCCTGCTTGTGCTTGTGGCAATGGTTCTTTATTCGGTGTTTGCCGGAAATGTGTTGGGTGAATCAACCGATATCGCGGTAATTTTGTTGGTGGGGATAGTTGTCAGCGCGCTTTTTGGCTATGCTTTTTCCATCCGTGTGGGCGGGGCCGATATGCCCATTACCATTTCACTTCTCAACTCGTTGAGCGGCGTAGCAGGAGCAATTGCCGGGATGGCCATTGGCGATATCTTGCTGGTTTCGGTGGGTGGAATTGTGGGTGCATCGGGCCTGTTTTTAACGCAGATTATGTGTCGTTCCATGAACCGAAGTTTGATGGATATTCTAACCGGGAAGACCTCAGCGCCAGCGAAGAAAGAATCCGTTTCTAAACCTGTGGTTGAAGCGAAGGTTGATGAAAAAGGGCCTGAACCTGTTGTAACACAAAAAACTAAAGGCGATATTTTACGGGCTGCCAAATCGGTGATCATCGTTCCCGGTTACGGAATGGCGTTGGCGCAAGCGCAGCATTTGGTTCGCCAACTGGCCGATAAACTGGAAGCCAACGGCGCCGAAGTTCGTTACGCCATTCACCCTGTCGCCGGCCGTATGCCGGGCCATATGAACGTGTTGCTGGCGGAGGCTGATGTTTCTTACGAACAACTGTACGAAATGGATGCCATTAACGATGACTTCAAAAACACCGATGCCGTCATCGTCATCGGTGCCAACGACGTGCTCAATCCCGCCGCCCGCGACGCGGTGGACACACCCATTTACGGTATGCCCGTATTGAATGTGGACGAAGCCAAAGAAGTGTTCATTTGCAATTACGATTTAAATCCCGGCTACGCCGGTGTGGAAAACCCGCTTTACAAAAAAACAAGCGGCATTCATTTGTTGCTGGGCGATGCCAAGGAGTCCGTTAGTCAATTGCTCTCGGAATTGGATAGCAAACCGGTTGTGGAGCAAAAAGAAGAACCCAAGAAAGACAATTCTGCCGAGGTTCTCCAAAACGCCAAATCGGTAATCATCGTTCCCGGTTACGGAATGGCGTTGGCACAAGCGCAGCATTTGGTTCGCCAACTGGCCGATAAACTGGAAGCCAACGGCGCCGACGTTCGTTACGCCATTCACCCCGTTGCCGGCCGCATGCCGGGCCATATGAACGTGTTGCTGGCGGAAGCAGATGTTTCTTACGAACAATTGTACGAAATGGACGCCATTAACGATGACTTCAAAAACACCGATGCCGTTATCGTTATCGGCGCCAACGACGTGCTCAACCCCGCCGCTCGCGACGCGGTGGACACGCCCATTTACGGTATGCCCGTATTGAATGTGGACGAAGCCAAAGAAGTCTTCATCTGCAATTACGATTTAAATCCCGGCTACGCCGGCGTGGAAAATCCACTTTACAAAAAAAGCAGCGGCATTCATCTGCTGTTGGGCGATGCCAAAGAATCTATCAGTCAATTGTTATCGGAATTGGATGGCAAACCGGTGGTAGAAGAGAAAGAAGAACCCAAAAAAGACAATTCTGCCGAGGTTCTTCAAAACGCCAAATCGGTCATCATCGTTCCCGGTTACGGAATGGCGTTGGCGCAAGCGCAGCATTTGGTTCGCCAACTGGCCGATAAATTGGAAGCCAACGGCGCCGAAGTTCGTTACGCCATTCACCCTGTCGCCGGCCGTATGCCTGGCCATATGAACGTGTTGTTGGCTGAAGCCGATGTTTCTTACGAACAACTGTACGAAATGGACGCCATTAACGACGACTTCAAAAACACTGATGCCGTCATCGTCATCGGTGCCAACGACGTGCTAAACCCCGCCGCCCGCGACGCGGTGGACACACCCATTTACGGGATGCCCGTGCTGAACGTTGACCAAGCCAAAGAAGTGTTCATTTGCAATTACGATTTAAATCCCGGCTATGCTGGCGTGGAAAATCCGCTATACAAAAAAACAAGCGGTATTCACCTGCTGTTGGGTGATGCCAAGGAGTCCATCAGCCAATTGCTATCGGAATTGGATAGCAAACCAGTGGTGGAACAGAAAGAAGGACCCAAGAAAAACAATTCTGCCGAGGTTCTCCAAAACGCCAAATCGGTAATCATTGTTCCCGGTTACGGAATGGCCTTGGCGCAAGCGCAGCATTTGGTTCGCCAACTGGCCGATAAACTGGAAGCCAACGGCGCCGAAGTTCGTTACGCCATTCACCC
>JAEWGM010000024.1 GCA_023388315.1 Bacteroidota bacterium
TGGGATTAATTTCATTTATTAAAAATGCCGGCGAAAAGTTATTCAAAGGCAACGAAGAGAAACGCGAAGCGGAATTGGCACAAGCCATTGTGACTCACATTAACAAGTATCAGTTTGATGTGCAAAACCTTGATGTGCAGGTGGATGACAGTACCGTAACAGTAAGAGGACAGGTAAAAAACCAACTCGACAGAAACCGTATTGTAGCCGCCGCAGGAAATGTGGATGGTATTGAGAAAGTGAACGACCTTATTCAAGTGCTAAGCCCCACCCCGGTGGCCGAACCCGAAACGCCCGAAAAACAGTTTTATACCGTAAAATCGGGTGACTCACTGTCTAAGATTTCAAAACAAGTGTATGGCGATGCCAACCAATACAACAAAATTTTTGAAGCCAACCGTCCTATGCTCACGCATCCCGATAAAATTTATCCGGGCCAAGTGTTGGTTATTCCTGAATAGAAAACAACGTTTAAGTTGAATAAAGAGATCCGCCAAACCCAAGTGGGAGTTGGCGGATTTTTTATATTATTTCATTTAAAAATTAAATTCATAACGAAATTCCTTCTTCCTTGCTTTTTACTACGTTACCCAATTTAATTTTTGATTTTTCGTTTTTACGAATGGTGTATCGCAATAAAACCCACGGACGACCAGACATACTTGTCATTCTCCGTAAATGATATGAACTATATGTTCCAGCTTGTGTTTCGGTTTCCGTACTAAGTTTTCCTATAAAATAAGGCAACGCCACGGCAATATAAAAATCTTTTGTAAAATTGTAGTTTACCTGAAATTGCGAATAAGAGGGCGTAAGTTGTTTGATGCGTGAAATGGGTGTGTATTCGTAGTTACGGTAGTTAACATCGCCGCCAAACATCCACTTTTTGTAATAAATCCAAATTCCGCCGTTAAGAGAAAAACTATGTTTAGGCGACATATTGGCGAAATAATCGATATGGTGATAAGCACCTACGTAAATATTTCCCCTGCCTTCTTTAAAACGATATCTCACACTGCTGCCCGCTTCAAAAGTTTTGAAGCTGCCCGCATTTTTATAGGTGTTCACCAACACGTCATTGTCACTATATCCAAATGGTTCAATAATATCGGTTGAAATATTGTAGGAGATAGACGGTGTAACATAAAATCGGTTCTTGTTAAATGTATGCGATGCCCTTAACTTATGCGTTTGTTCAGGTAGAAGTTCGGGATTTCCTTTTGTAATAATCAAAGGATCGGTAGATGTATTATAAGGATTCAACTGACCAACTGACGGTGATTGATTGGTGAGCGTGTAACTTAGTCTCGTAGAGTTGTTTTTATTGAACAGATAAGTTCCGCTTAATGATATGCGTGGTTTTAAATAGCTGTTGGATGCCCCACCGGCTTTCAGCCAAATGGCATCCATCCCCGCCGAAGCCATATATAAAAGATTTCCCGCTTTGCTGCTGAATGATGCGTATAGATACTCGTTCCACGCTTTGTGATGGAAAACGGGAACATTTTCGCTCACTTTATTCACATTATCGTCCACGAAATTGGTGGCACTGCCGATATTCAGACTGTTCACATCTTTCCAAGTCCAGGAGTAATCGATATTCAGATTTGCTGATGAGCGGTTGCTTTTAAATTCGTAAAGGTATTTCAGCAAATCGTTGGTGTAAGTTTCATTACGTTCGCCTTGATTGTTATCGCTATTTTTGTTATAAGCGAGCGTTGCTTCAAGCACTTTATCTTTTGAAAAATCGTGCTGATAGTAAAGACTGGTTGTCAAAATATAAGCATCGTTTTTGTTCAGCGAAGAGTAATTGAAATCTTGTAAACTGTTTGTTTGCAAACTGCCGTTTCCCCACGTTTCCGTTTTCTTACCATTCACTCTTCCATAAACGTGAGCTGCCAAGTAATCTTTGTCGGTTATGCTCCATTTGTAAAGCAGTTCGCCTAATCCGGATTTATTGTTATCTCGCAGTTTTCCGACACTTTCTTTGAAATAATCCGTTCCTTTTTGCCACATTTCAGATTCACTGTCATCATTATGTGTAATATTTCCTGAAAATCTACCGTACAGAGAATGTTTGGCATTTCCCACTTCAAAATAAGTTACGCCCATACTGTGTCGCGGTAGAATATCGTGGCGTGTAGCGGCTTCAAAAAACAGATAGGTTCCCCGCTTTTTTTTGAGCCTGATGTTGAGGATGTTTTTAACACCCATACGAAGATATCGTGCGCTAACCACATCGATTACTTCTACCGATTCAATATCCTGTGGGTCTATCGGGGTTATTCCCGAGTTGATAATTTGTCCGTCAATCAACACAAGCGGACTGCTTCCATCCTCCATCGAAACCGTCCGAAGGGCCTCATTTACAATAAGCAATGGGATTTCGCGTAACGCCCGATACGGATCGCCGCTGTTTCTGGCTTGCTCCGAAAGATAGAAGATATGACCGGTGGCAGTTCGTTTCACCAAGTCGGATAACTCGGCAGTGATAATTACTTCATCCAGCACAAGCGTAATTTCATTCAGCACAATTGTGCCTATATCAGATTTATTTACAGGCACATACTCTGTTTCGTAACCAAGAGAACTTATCTTAACAACATATTTATCGGTATCTATATTCGAATTATGTGTGATTGTAAACTCACCGTTCCTATTTGTAATTACCCCGCTCACAAATGTTGAGTCTTCCGCGGTCTGCAGCACAATATTGGCAAACTCCAGTGGTTCATCTTTTTTGTTTAACACTTTCCCCCGGATGGTGGTCGAAGCCTGTAAATATTGCTTCAATGTTATGATAATCAACTCTTCGTTGTTCATAATGAATGTCAGGTTAGTGTTTTTCAAGATGTTTTGTAAAACATCTTTTACCATTACGTTTTCTGCGTTGATGGAAACCCGCAACTCGTCCGGAACCACTTCGTCGTTGTACAAAATTCGGTATCCGCTTTTCTGCTGAATTTGGGCAAGTACGGTTTTTATCGGCTCGTTTTTGGCAGATAGGGAAATGACGCGGGTTTGGGCGTACAGACCCGTGGAAATGAAGAATAATAAAATAAAAGCAACTGTTTTTCTGTTGAGTAAATATTTTTTGTGTGTCATAACAATTCTGTTTTCTAAAAGTCTATCAATCTGTTGTCTATCAATCTTTATTCTTTAATGATTACCGTGTTGTTGTTAATTTCATACGTGAACGGGTAGGATTGTTTGAGCGCGTCGAGCATTTGCGGTAAACTTTCGGTGCCGATGCTTCCCGTAAACTGTTGTTCCCGCAGGGTAGCGTCTTCGATTTCTATTTTCACGTTGTACCGCTCTTCCATCAATTTAGCGATTCCAGAAAACTTTTGTTTGTTGAAAACGAGCGTGTTATTTAACCATCGGGTTTCCTGGATGATGGTGTCGTTGCTCTGCATAAGGTTGGAAACTACGTAGTTGCTGTCGTTGGGAAGGATCGCGCCGTCACGCATCACGATTTTTTGATTGGGATGCAGCAGCACTTCTTTGGCATTTTTTTGTCGCGTATCTTTCACACCCACCAATCCGCGCAGCAGCGACACTTCCACATCGTTGTTGAGTGCGTTTACGTTGAATGCCGTTCCTTTTACGGTAACATCCACATCGTTGGCGGAAACGATGAGCGGAACGGCGGCATTGTGCGCCACGTCGAAGAAGGCTTCGCCCGTAAGGCGGATTTTTCTGTTTTTCGCACCGAAGTTCTTGTTGTAGGCAATTCGAGCGTTTTTGTTGAGCCACACTTGCGTGCCGTCGTCGAGAACGGCGTAGAGGTTTTCGTTTCCGGCTTGCAGCGTTTCGGAATAGAGGTTCTGTTGCGGCAGGTAGTTGTATGCCAGTAATCCCAGTCCGATAACGAGGACGATAGACGCTGCAACGCGTGCCCAAATCGGAACGATGCGTCGCGTGGGTTTCTCGAACGTGTATTGTGTTTCGGACGCGTCGGCGATTTTTTGCCACACTTCGTTGAGTTTGGCGTTGATTTCGTTTTCGCTTCGCGACGATTGGGTTTCGTGCATAAAAGCGTGCATTTGGTTGTAAATGTCCGACAGTTGTTTGTTTTCGGCGAGGGCTTGTCGCAGTTCCTCGCGTTCGTTTTCCGATAAATTTCCGCTTATCTCTTTGGATAGTAGGGCGGAGAATGATTTTTTTGTCATATTTTTTAGTTTTATTGTTCTGTGTTTATTCGCCGTTTTTCGGGCTTCTATAATAAGGACACAGCGGAAAAGGAAAATACGTAGTGGGAAAGTGAAAATTTTTGATTTTTGTGTGATTATTTGATTTGAGGTACACGGATTATGCGGATTGGCGCGGATGAGGAAGTTGTTCCGCTCAGCGGATTGTTTTGTTTTCGACTGAATTTTTATCCGCTAGGCGGATTGGAACCGCCAGGCGGTGTGGCGTTGATTATGCTTTTTTGCCACGAATGGCACGAATAAACACGGATGAAATCGACAAAGTCGATTTTTATATTTGTGCAAATCGGTGCTATTCGCCGTAAAGACACAGATGCTGATACATTTTTTTTGTTGTGATGGACACGTATCACGCGGATTAAACGAATGGGCGCGGATGAGGAAAGTGTTCCGCTCAGCGGTTATACACCGCTTAGCGGATTATTTTGTTTTCCACCGGATTTTTATCCGCCGGGCCGCTTGAAACCGCCGGGCGGGGCATTGCCAATTAATTATACTATGCCACAGATGGCACGAATAAACACGAATGAAATCGACAAAGTCGAAATGCAAGTTTTGTTTTTGAGAAGTTTTCGGTTTTTTAAAAGAAAATCCAGTAAAAAGTTGTAAGATATAGCAACTTAATTTATATTTGTGGGGTGAAAAGAAAAATTATTGCTTTTGGAAATTATTACCACGAATTTATGCGTTCGTTAAATGATAAAGAACGAGAAAAACTAAAGTATTTACTCTCTTTATTGGAAACGCAGGATAGGATTCCGATTAAATTTATCAAATTAATACGAGATGGATTGTACGAGCTTCGTATGGAATATGAAAGTAAAATTTACAGAATATTTTTCATTTTCGATGAAGGTAATATCGTGGTACTTTTCAATTGTTTTCAAAAGAAAACACAAAAAACACCAAGAAAAGAGATTAACAAAGCATTGCAATTAAAATCAGAGTATTATGACCAAAAAGGAATATCCAATTCATGATATTAGCGCCGAATTGGCGGGTGAATACGGCGCCCACGGCACTCCCCAACGTACCAAGTTTGATGAGGAGGCTTACGCTTTCTATACGGGACAAGTAATTTTAGACGCGCGCAAAAGTGAGAAAATGACACAAAAAGAATTGGCCGATAAATTGGGTGTCAATAAATCTTACATCTCAAAAATAGAAAACGGCGTGGTGAACCCCAGTGTGGGATTCTTTTATCGGATAATGAACGCGCTTGGCTTGAACGTGGAAATCACAAAAACGATAGGTTAAACCGCTCTTCTTTACAAATATTATGACTTTTTGTGGATCATGTTCCACAAATATACATACATTTGTGGAATACAATCCACAAATGTTATGATTAAGCGAATATTGACATCTACAATTGAAAATAAAATCGGTTCGGGGAAAGCAATTATTTTGGTTGGCCCGAGACAGGTGGGCAAAACCACTCTCATTCGCAACTTACTGAAAAATAAATCTTTTCTTTTCCTTGATGGAGATGATCCTGTTGCTCAAAGAATATTGAAAAACGCTAATACCGAACAACTGCGCGATTTAATAAAAGAGAGTCCATTCGTTTTTATTGATGAAGCTCAACGTATTGAGAATATTGGCATCACTCTGAAATTAATAACCGACCAAATAAAATCCACTCAACTTTTCATTACCGGTTCCTCTTCCTTCGAAATCGGGAATCTTATGCGAGAACCTTTAACCGGAAGGAAATGGGAGTACACATTGTATCCGGTTTCATGGAAAGAGTTTCGAGATTATGTAGGGCTGCTAAAAGCAGAACAGCAATTGCCTTTGCGTCTCGTTTATGGAATGTACCCTGAAATTATTACGCATCCCAACGACGAATATGAACTACTTAAACAATTAACAGAAAGCTATTTATACAAAGATATTTTGTCATATAGCGGTATCAGAAAACCGGAAATATTAAATAATTTACTGCGTGCACTTGCTTTTCAAGTAGGTAGTGAAGTAAGTTACAGGGAGTTGGCACTTTTGCTGGGTGTAGATACCAAAACAGTTTCTGCGTACATAGATTTATTGGAGCAAGCCTACGTAATTTTTAAACTAACTCCCTTTAGCAGAAACCTTAGAAATGAAATAAAAAGGAATCAAAAAATTTATTTCTACGATAACGGATTGTTAAACACTGTAAAAGGCAATCTTAATCCGTGGGAAACAAGAGAAGATAAAGGCATGCTTTGGGAAAACTTCCTTGTCAGCGAACGAATTAAGAAAAACAGTTATGAACTATCCTTAACTCAATCTTACTTTTGGCGAACCCAACAACAACAAGAAGTTGATTATGTAGAAGAATCAGGAGGAAAAGTAATGGGATATGAATTTAAATGGAGTAGCAAAGCAAAGGTAAAAGAACCTCATACATTTAGAAAAACATACAATGCCGGATTTAAGGTTATTCATGCTGAAAATTTCAATGATTTTCTTTTATAATATCTAATCCAACGCTACTTTAATTACAGATTTTGTTTCAAAAAAACAGTCACACCACTAACATTATCATTCGCCTCATCTTCTTTTTCTTGGGCGAATAACCTAAATAGTCGGTAATTTCTTTTTCCAATCTTTGAACAGCTTTATAAAGATGCGTTTCCACAGTACGGGGTGAAATATTGAGAATCCGGGCGCATTGGCTTGCACTAAGCCCACTCTCTTTTACCATCCGAAAAACGATGCGCTGTTGCTCTGGCAACTGATTAACCACCTCGTTTAGTCTTTGATATAGTTCCCGATGCTCCATTTCATCGTGCGGACTCTCATAATCGGTTTTTTGCGCATCGGGCTGTTCCTCAATAGGCACATTATGTGTTTTGCTACGCAAGGAGTTAAAGCATCGGTTTTTTACGGCAGTAAACAAATAAACTTCGGGGTTGTCTATCTCTTGCAGTTTTTCACGATGCTGCCACAACCAAACAAACACATCCGAAACAATTTCTTCTGCCACGGCATTTTCGGAAACAAAAGTTTGCGCAAACCACACCAATTTCTCGTACCGCCCCCGAAAAAGCGCATCAAAAGCGTTTCGGTTTCCGGCACTAATTTCCCTAAAAAGGGATTTTATATCGTGTGTTTGTGGCAAAATCAGAAAGTAACTGTAATGAACATAAACCCCAATTTTACCTGAGATAAAACTGGGGTTTTCAATATATTTAGCGGAAAGACAGGGATTCGAACCCTGGGTACCCGCGAAGGTACAACGGTTTTCGAGACCGCCCCGATCGACCACTCCGGCATCTTTCCTTCATTAAATGAAGCCGATTTTCAGATGAAACCGGCTTCATAAAGGTCGCATTCTTCAATTATTTTTTCTTCAAAATGTAATCCTCGGCACGTTCTCCTTCATTCACTGTGCCTTTTTCATCGCTTACCGCCAGCGCTCCGTCGAGTATGCGATAGTAAAATTTCTCACCTGTAGAAGGAGTGAAAAATTCGATTACTTCTCCGTTGTGGATTAGGCTGTAGGTAGCTTGTTGTTCGAAAAAACCATCTTCTTTCTCCAAGTATTCGCTTGTTAAGCGATAAGTAGAGTCTGCGTTGATGGTTAAAACAGTTTTAATTCCCGGGCAGTCGGCACAAGGAAGAGTGCCTTCATAAACTCCCACATATGCCGGTGTTTCGTCTTCTACAACAACAACTTCAGGCTCTGTGGTTTGTTCTGCTTGTTTTTGTTTGTTTGTGCAGTTTGATAAGGTTGCAGCTAAAGCAACACTTAATACTAAATAGATTGCTTTCTTCATAATTTTTTTAATTTTTAAACGATAAAATCGGTGCAAATGTACGAGAAAATCGAATAGAACAATGAAATCAAAAGATAAAAAATCAAAAAAGAACTTTTGTTATTTTAGTGCTTTCAACGCTTCCGTAGTTAATTTCAGCAACGGATCGATGGATATTTCGGAGCCCACGGCATTTTTCATCCATAATTGCGGAATGATTCTACCCTGAGTGTACATTCTATCCATCTCATCGGCAAGATTTTTACCCTGCACTTGTTGACCTATTTGGAAATCGATAAGGTGCCCCATTGGGTAATTGGGCAAATAAAGCGGATAATCAATCATATGCGAATAAATTCCGAGCAATGTTTCGTCATTTCCACCCAAAACATCGGCATAATATGTATTCCACACCTCTTTGGCGGCGTTCATAACGGCTTCCTTTAATTGAGCCGGCGTGGCTTGAGGATTCGCATAGAGCCATTCCCACACTTGAATATCCACCAATGAAACGCCCATAATTTCGTAACTCGACCAAAAATTATCCAGCGCCAAATAAAATTCATCTTCCGGATTCGGGTTTTTCAGCCCCAACAATTCCAAATCTCGTTTTTGGAACAGAAAAGCTACCGCTTCCGTAAATGCCGTGTTGGGAACACCCGTGAGCGTGTAATAATCCACATCGTTCATCGTGATGGTTTGCTCCACGTTGTGGCCAAACTCATGCACGGCAATGTTGTAACCTTTGTAGTCCATGCCATCGGCGCCAATGCGCGTGCGCAAGCGTGCCACATCGCCACGCATGGCGGCACCCCAGGCATGTCCCGCTCCACGAGATGGGTCTACTACAATGAGCGATGAAATTTCGCGCGCTTTCTCGGATGTCCAACCCAATTTGGTGAGTATATTGGGCAAATCGGCTTCCAGCGCTTTGGGGTTGGGATATTTTTTAGACGTAATGGCTGTGAGCGCATCTTCGGCAATGCCACCACGCGCTTTGAACCCGTTGTACCAGATGTCGAATGGCTCCAGTTTGCGTCCCAATCTTGCTTCGATAAACGCCGCCACCTCCTTTACCTGAGGCGACGAAAGTAGTCCTTTAAAGAGCGCTTCCACATCTTTCTGCGGGATTTCCATGGTGGCGTCAAAAGCGCGCGAAATTTGCGTGGGATAATGAGTGTAATAATTATCTAATTGACGCATGGCGTGGAAGTTATCGAGAAAGATTTTATATCGGGTATCCGGTTCCGGCGTTGCCGAAACTTCGTTGTTGTTCTCCGATAATTTGTTTGCCAGGGGCGCCCAGGCGTATTTGTCGCTATTGATAACTTGCTGCGGGATGGATTGGTCTATAATGCGTTTCATAACCGCATACACCATTCGTTGTTTCTCCAAACCGTTTACGGTATCGGCGTAGTTCGATTTTAACTCGTCGCGTAATCCCCAGTGCGAAATCAGTTTCATGCCATCGGGGAAAAGTTGTTCGCCGTTTTGGTTGCGTAATTTGCCCATATAAATGTTGTAATCCGATATGTAAGCGTCGGCTTCGGTGAGCGTTTTTGAAATATGTTGTTGGATTTGGGCGGGAACGCGTGCGATAAACCGATCGCCCATCCGGGCGTACGCCCATTCTTTGCGCGACCACTTTTCCCCTAATTCGGTTTTCTCCTCCAGCGAATAAAATGGAAAGTTCAACGCGGTAAGAAACGCTATCTTGTTGCTGTACAAATCGTCATTCAAATGCGCCGACGCATTGTAACTGCCAAACATCATATCTACGGGCGTAATATCGTCGCCCTCCAATTGGAGCGGCATTTTCAACTTCACATCCATTTGGTGAAAATATCCACTGAACAATTCAAAATTTCGTTCCAGCGTGTTGAACAGATTATCCAGTTGCGCTGTGTCGGAAGCAAAATTTGTTTTGCAAAACTCGGCGAATTCTTCTGTTGTGCCATCTGCTTCTGTCCACAGGTTAGCAACTTGATTTATGCCTCTTTCAATACGAAAAGAAGAAGCTTCGCCCAGCGAATCTTTCAGTTGCTTAATTACTTCGGTGGTTTGCGATTGGGTGATAAAGAGGTTGTTTTCTTGCATGTTGGTCTCTTTTTTTGTCGGGTTGCACGCCGCTAACACGATTATCATGGCGGATAGTGCGAGGAATAGATTTTTTTTCATTTCAGTATGTTGTTTAAGATGTAGCTTTCTATTTCAATAATTCGGGGTAAAAGTATTTAACCCACTCCGTATAGGTGTCTTGTGCCGAAAGGCATGTGTCGATTAGATATTCTTTTATGGACGGAAACTCCCGCAATCCGCGGTAGTAGAATTGCTTGTGGCGTTCGTCGATAATAAACGGAACGATGTTGTTTTTCAAGCATTCCCGAAACAGAATTAATCGCCCAACCCTGCCGTTCCCATCCTGAAACGGATGAATTTTCTCGAAACGATAATGATACGTGACGATATCTTCAAAAGAAGTTTCGGCAATGAAGCCAAACCATTCGTTTAACGCGTCCATTTCCGCATCCACATTTTCGGGCAAAGTTGTTTCTGCGCCGCCTACTTCATTGGGCATCTTTTTCCAATCGCCTATGGCAAACCAAGGCCTCGAAGCGTCAGCAGTCCCCGTTTTCAATATCCGATGAAAAGTTTTTATCAGTTTATTTGAAAGAGTATCGTTGATAGTATCAATAAGATAATCAAAAGCGATAAAGTGATTCGATGTTTCGATTATATCGTCCACCGGCACCGCTTCTTCATCTTTAAAACCAATGGTGCGCGTTTCGAAAATAAACCGGGTTTGCTCTTCGCTCAGCTTGCTACCTTCGATGCGGTTTGAGTTGTAGGCAAGGTTTATCTGCGTTTTGTGATACAAACCGCCACGGCGTTTCGACTGTTTTTCTTCGGTGAGATATGAAATCAAACTCTTCATTTTTTGGAATTGAGGGCTTTCGCAAAGATACATAAACCGCTTGAAATTTACCGTTTATTTTGTGCCGTTTCGTAATTTTTTGTAGTTTTACGCCCAAACCCTAAAACTAAATTTAATGATACAAGAAATTAACAACTATGTGGAAACCCACAAACAACGTTTTTTAGACGAACTTTTTGAACTCATTCGCATTCCATCCATTTCTTCGTTGCCCGACCACAAACCCGATATGTATCGTGCTGCCGAAAAATGGAAAGAAATTCTGCTTGCTGCCGGTGCAGACAAAGCCGAAGTTTTTGAAACCGAAGGCAATCCGGTAACATACGGCGAAAAAATAATCGATCCCAAAGCGCCAACTGTAATGGTGTACGCGCATATGGACGTGATGCCGGTTGACCCAGTTGACCTTTGGAACACCGATCCGTTTGAGCCGGTTGTGAAAGACGGAAAAATTTGGGCGCGCGGCGCCGATGACGATAAAGGGCAAGGTTTTATGCACGCCAAAGCGTTCGAATTTTTAGTGAAATCGGGCGAATTGGGTTGCAACGTAAAATTCTTGATTGAGGGCGAAGAAGAAGTAGGTTCGCCCAACTTGCCAAAATTCTGCGAAGACCACAAAGAAATGTTGCAAGCCGATGTAATTTTGGTTTCCGACACCTCTATGATCGCGCCCGATGTGCCATCCATCACCACGGGATTACGCGGTTTGGCGTATTGGCAGGTGGAAGTTACCGGCCCCAATGTTGACCTTCACTCGGGTTTGTTTGGCGGCGCCGTAGCCAATCCCATTAACGTGTTATCGAAAATGATTGCGCAAACAATGGACGATGAAGGCCGCATTTTAATTCCCGGATTTTACGATGACGTGGTGGAAGTTTCGAAAAAAGAACGCGAATTGATGGCAAAAGCGCCGTTCTCGCTCGAAGAATACAAAAATTCGCTCGACGTTGAAGAAGTTTTCGGCGAAAAAGGATATTCAACCAACGAACGCACCGGCATTCGCCCCACGTTTGACGTGTGTGGTATTTGGGGTGGTTACACGGGCGAAGGCGCCAAAACCGTGCTGCCCTCTAAAGCATATGCGAAAATAAGTACCCGCTTGGTTCCCAACCAAGACCACAATAAAATCGCGAAACTTTTTGTGGATTATTTTGAAAGCATCGCGCCCAAATCGGTGAAAGTGAAAGTGGAATACTTGCACGGCGGGCCATCATATGTGTGCCCTATTGATTTGCCGGCATACAAAGCCGCCGAAAAAGCCTACAGCGAAGTGTACGGAAAAACGCCCGTTCCCGTTCGTTCGGGCGGAAGCATTCCCATTATCGCCACATTTGAAGAAATTCTCGGCATAAAATCGGTTCTTATGGGCTTTGGATTGGGCTCAGACGCCATTCACTCACCCAACGAAAATTATCCGCTGGAGCAGTTTTACAACGGAATTCGCACCATTCCGCTGTTCTACAAGTATTTTGCGGAAGAGATGAAGAAAAAATAAGCGAGAGAGGCTTAACTAAATAGATTTTTCCCGCAATCGCGTGTATAAAACACGCAATTGCGGGATTTTTTATGTAAAAACGCGACAGTATCAAAAAAGATACCTATCTTTGTGTTTTAATCGATATGCGTTATGCCTGAGATATTTCGAGAATTGGGATTTCGTTTTTATTTTTATTCCGATGAACACCTGCCCATTCACGTTCATGTGAGAAATGCCGATGGCGAAATAAAGCTGAATATCGTGCACGAAAAAATCACGATTATAAGGAATTATGGGATGAAATTGAAGGATGTGAAAATTGCGAAAGAATTGGCAAAGACGCGCCGTGAGGAAATTATTATGGAATGGATTAAATTTTTTGGTTAAAATGACACAAGAAGATGTTCTAAAGATTTGGTTCGCCAATCAACGTATCTATTTGGAAACGAAAGACGGAATTGTAAAAAGTCATCCGCTTGAATGGTTCCCGCGCTTGCTTAAAGCAACGCCTGAACAACGAGAAAATTACGAATTCTCTCCGTTTGGTATTCATTGGGAAGAAATTGATGAAGATATCAGTTTCGACGGTTTTTTTTCGTACGATAAATCACATGCCGAAACGCAACGGAATGAAATACAGTTGTTATTGAAAAGATTTCCTATGTTGAATATCTCAGAACTTGCCCGAATGGCAGGAATTAGCCCTGCCGTGATGCGACATTATGCCTGCAATGTGAAGCAACCGTCCGCCGCGCGAAAAAAACAAATTGAAAAAACATTGCATAAGCTCGGTAGAGAGTTGTTAGACGTTTCCATCGATTAACACCCACGCTACATAATTCGTACTTTCCAACACAGGTGTTAACGACAAAAAGCCGGAAATTATTTTTCCATTTTCTATTTTTAATGAAAATTTCTTGCGGTTTTCTTCCTGAAATCGAAACGCTTCGCCTCGTTTCTTAAAAAAATCCACCCGATATTCTCCAACAGAGCCGGACGAAACAAAGCGGTCGTAGAAAATGCGGGCGACCATTCCCATATTCATCCGCAAATTCATTTCCACACACGGCTGAATTTGATGGCCTTGCCCCGTTTCGCAAACCATCATGTCCACGCCCAAAATTCCAGTATAGTGTGGAAAATATTCCGGCAATTTTCGCAGATAAACATCTGTTAACCAACGCAGTGTTTCAACGGAAATAAATTGAGATAGCCTGTTTTCAATAACCTTGTCTAACAACAAAGAATTACCCATATACGCCCCCGAAGCAGCCGATTGAAAAAGTGAATATCCTTTAAACGAAGAATTTCCTTCGTGCAGTTCAAATTCCATCGCAAAATCCACAGTTTTCTTCAACACCGGCTCCGCTACAACGCCGCCTTGTTCGTTAATCACCCGCCGGCACCAATAGGTTTGTTTATCCGTAATTTTGTCTATTATCCACACCAACCCTTTGCCGCTACCGGAGTTAGGCATTTTCAAAACGGAATATATTTCCGTTGAAAGATAATCGGTTAAATCCTCAACATTATCGAAAAAATGCGACTCGCCGCAAAAATCGTTTCGCAACGCTTTTAATTCACGAAGCATTTGCACCGCATGCTGCCGGCCGGAATAGTGTCGTAACTGTCGCAATTCTTCCATGCAAGGCAACCGCTCCTCCCGTACACCCGCACTCAATAATTTCTTCCTCAAAAGCGGGCTCCAGCCCCAAGGAATGATTTCTTCCTCCGGAAAATGTGATAGTTCGGAAAAAGAAATCAACGTTGATTTTATGGGAAGAAGTTTTTTTAACCGCGACAGAAACAATTCATTTTCTTTGCCTTCGGCAACTACCATGGCGTTATCAACCGCATACCACACAGGCAGCACGGCCAAATCTCGCGCTATTTTTTGCGCTGCGGCCGGTGGCGTATAGTTGGTGCTGAAATTTGCTAACGCGAGATCGTTGTCGGGATTGAAAAGATACATAAAAAGATTGAGGATATGGGATTGCGGAGTTGGGAATTGAGCCGGTTTCTAAAGAATTAAAGAGTTTTTGTACACGGATGACACAGATCAAAAAGATTTGCACAGACTTTATATCTCCGTTATTAAAACGCATTCTTTAATCTGTGTAGATCAGTCCTATCTGTGTCATCTGTGTACTTAGGAGACAAACCTCCTTTAGCACTCAATGCTAAACGTATTCTTTCGGTTCAATTTCGCCACTTAAAATAAGCGCGCCGTTTTCTGCCAAGGCTTTCATTTCGTCCTCACCCGGATACACATACACAGGCGCGATTTTGTGAATGCGCTCAATAATTAAATTACAGAACCACTTGCTGTTAGCCATCCCTCCGGTGATAAGAATCGCGTCCACATCTCCTTTCAAGACCGTGGAAAACGCGCCAATTTCTTTCGCTGTTTGGTAGGCCATGGCTTCCAACACGTCATAGCATTTTTTATCACCGGCTTGGGCCGCCAATTCCACTTCGTACGCGTTGTTGAGCCCTGTGTAGGCATACAACCCGCCTTTACCGACGACCATCGATTTCATTTCATCGTACGTATAATTGCCGCTAAACGCCATTTTCAGCAATTCGCCCACAGGCAACGTGCCGGAGCGCTCCGGAGAAATGGGCCCGTCGCCGTCAAGTGCTTGGTTCACATCAATTACGCGCCCTTTGCTGTGCACTCCCACCGAAATTCCACCGCCTAAATGTGCCACAATCAGGTCCATTTCTTCGTATTTCTTCATCATTGATTTAGCATGCGCGCGCGCAATGGCACGTTGGTTGAGCGCATGAAAAATGGAAACCCGTTCAAACAGCGGATGGCCGGCAAACCGTGCAATGGGCTCCAACTCATCCACCACAACGGGGTCGGCGATATATGCTTGTGCCGATGGCAATTGTTTGGCAATGTCATCGGCAATTAACGCTCCCAAGTTGCTGGCATGTTCACCGCGTTTAGCCTCCATGAGGTCACGTTTCATCGCCTCGTTTACGCGATACACGCCGGCGGCTATTGGCTTTACAAGTCCGCCGCGCCCAACCACCACTTCAATAAGGTCTAACCGGATTTCCGCGTTTTTTAGTTCCTCATAAATGATGTTTTTTCGATACTCGTATTGATCGGTTATTTTTTTGAATTTACTCAATTCTTCTGCCGAGTGGCGTATTGTTTTTAAAAAAATTACGTTTCCACCTTTGTAAACTGCTATTTTGGTGGATGTTGAGCCGGGGTTAATGGCTAAGATTCTGGGTTGACTGTCCATAATAGTATAATTTAAGTGTTTGGTATTTAGTTTCTTGAAGCGTTAGTCCATCGCGGCTGCCAAAGCAATAGAAAGCATTTTGCTGATTTCGGAATCGGAACGCGATGTAAGCACAATGGGAACCGTTGCGCCCATAATTACGGCCGCCGAAGTGGCGCCTCCCAAGAAGTTCAGCGATTTGTAAAGGATGTTTCCGGCCTCAATATCGGGCACCAACATCACATCGCAATCGCCGGCTACTTCGCTCGCAATGCCTTTGTGCTCAGCAGCGTGTTTGTCAATGGCGTTGTCAATGGCCAGCGGCCCGTCAACAATGCAGCCCGAAAACTGTTTGCGGTCGCTCATTGTTTTCAGCATAGCCGCGTGCACGGTGGCTTCCATTTTTGGGTTTACGGTTTCAACCGCTGCTATCACCGCCACTTTCGGGTTTTTTATGCCAATTTTATGACACGCTTCCACCGCGTTATTTAGAATATGAATTTTGGTTTCAAAATCGGGGGCGATGTTCATGGCCACATCGGTTACACACAATAGTTTGTGATAATAGGGCGACTCAAAAAAAGCCACGTGGCTGAGAACGTTGCCTTTACGCAAGCCGTTTTCTTTGTCGAGCACCGCTTTCAACAAAGCGCCTGTGCTCACGAAGCCTTTCATCAACACATCGGCTTCGCCGTTTTTTACCATGGAAACGGCAATCTTCGCCGACGCGTTTGGCCCTTTTTCGTTGTGGACAATTTTAACATCGCTTATGTCGAAATCGATGGATTGAGCGGTTTTTTCAATTTCCGATTTATCGCCTATCAATATGGGGGTTACAATGCCATCTTGCATTGCCGCTTTAATTGATTTAAGCACAGGTTCGTCTTCTGCAGCGGCAACAGCAATGCGTTGCCGAGGTTTGTTTTTCGCTTTTTCGATTAGTTCAGATAATTTGTGGATCATAACAAAGTATTATTAAAGGAATTCCTTTGCAAAATAACAAAAAAAAAAGGAGAAATCATTAGAAAATCGCACAGATTCCATTTCAGTTAAATACCTACTGACATAAAGCTTCCAGCTATTATGCATTTGTAAGCATACATGCAATACTTTTAAGTTTTTTTGATAAAAGTTGCCAAATTAAAGCGAAATTGTTACTTTTGGGAAAATCATTAAATGAGCCATCCTACCAACAATATTATCAGAGAAATAACTCCGTTATCAGACAGGGATTGCTTCTACATTGTGGATAGAAGAAAAACGGAGTTCAGATACCCCATACACTCACACAGTGAATTCGAAATAAATTATATCGAAAATGCTAAAGGTGTTAGAAGAATTGTGGGTGATTCGGTAGAAGTTATTGGTAATTACGATTTGACCCTAATTGCAGGCGCTGAGCTGGAACATGTATGGGAGCAGCATGAATGTGTTTCTAAAAATATAAGAGAAATCACAATTCAGTTTTCTTCGGAGCTTTTTTTTGGGAATTTTATCCATAAGAATCAATTTGGAAGTATAAGAAAAATGCTCAACAGAGCCAAAAAAGGCATTTGTTTTCCTATGGAATCCATCATGAAAATTTATCCGATACTGGATAAATTGGCTTCAGAGGATGGATTCTACGCGGTAATAAATTTTTTGATTTTGCTTTATGAATTGTCGAAAGATGAAAATTACCGAACTTTAGCAAGCTCTTCTTTTGCTCATGTGGACGATAATTCTGACAGCAGACGCGTTTTGAAGATATACGAGTATATTAATACGAATTACAAAAAACCAATCAAATTAGAAGATTTGGCCAATTTGGCAGGCATGACGCCGGTTTCATTTAGTCGCTTTTTCAAATTGCGTTCAGGCAAGACTCTAACCGACTATATTATTGATATTCGGCTTGGGCATGCTACAAGATTTCTTCTTGATACAACCCACTCCATTTCGGAGATTTGTTATGAATGTGGGTTTAATAATTTGTCGAACTTCAACAGAATTTTCAAGAAGAAAAAAAACTGTTCACCGAAAGAATTCCGAGAAAACTATAAAAAGACAAAAACAATTATATAGCTGGTGCAAGATTATATTAGTTTAACGTTTAATACTGCGCGCTACCCCCCCCCACCGCCTTAATCAACTATTCCTAAGCCACTTATAAACTACAAAAACTCCTGCTCGTTAATCCTGCGCTTGGTTTTATTATGAAAAAATGCAAAAAAGCATCAGTTTCTGATAAAAAAAGCGCACCTTCTTTGAATTTTACTTAATATATTTGCAAAATATACAATGAGTGTCAAATATGAAAACATTGATTTTATCAAATATTTTATTTATTTTCCTTATCGCCTGTAATACTGGTATCGGCTCTAATCCCAATAAAAATAACGATTTGGAAGTAGAACTTCCGTCGAAAACAACCGTCGAAAAACATGGTAAGCTATCTGTGAAAATGGAGCTCTTGTCAATGAAAAAAACGAAAAGATACAGCTGAAAGGTGTAAGTTTCGGTTGGCATAATTGGTGGCCCCGTTTTTATAACTCATCCGTGGTTTCTCATTTAACTAAAGAGTGGGAATGCGATTTGGTGCGCGCGGCTATTGGTGTAGATCCTGATAGAGGCTATATTAATGACCCTGAGTTTGCCATGGATTGTTTAACTCAAGTAGTAGACGCAGCTATCGAAAATGGAATATATGTTATTATTGATTGGCACAGTCACACTATCCGCGAATCTGAAGCTATTGATTTCTTTCAAAAAATGGCGGCCAAATATAAAGACTATCCGAATGTAATCTACGAGATTTTTAATGAGCCCGAAAGAGACTCCTGGGATGATGTAAAGTCTTATTCCGAAAAAGTCATAAAGGCTATTCGTGAGATAGATGAGTCGAACATAATTCTTGTTGGCTCGCCTCATTGGGATCAGGATGTACATATTGTTGCCGATGACCCAATTCTTGGTTATGATAACCTCATGTATACACTTCATTTTTATGCGGCGACACATCATCAGTTTCTGCGCGACAGAGGCGATTATGCCATCTCTAAGGGCTTGCCTCTTTTTGTTTCGGAGTGTGCAGGAATGGAGGCTACCGGTGACGGCCCTATCAACCATGAGGAGTGGGCAAAATGGGAGCATTGGATGTCTAAAAACAGCATCAGTTGGGTTGCTTGGTCTATTGCAGATAAAAATGAAACTTGTTCTATGTTGTTGCCTACAGCTTCTTCCGATGGAAACTGGAGCGATAACGACCTCAAAGAGTGGGGAAAAATAGTGAAGCGTGCAATGAAAAGCAACAACGAGTAGGTTTTAGTTTTTTTGAGAAGGATTAAAAAAACACGTAAAACCTTGCTTCTTATATCGGAATGTAATCGCGTCATAATCAAAAATAGAAACTTACAGTATCCGGCCTCGGAGGATGATTTTTCATTTTCCGGGGCTTGTTTGTTTATATTCTTTTAGTCGATTGGATGTATTTGTTTTTGAGCGCATGAATTTTAACATAAAATAAACCTAAAATGTATTTTTGAAGTGGATAGACTGTATTTTGTACAATAATAAACTTGACGCTAACTGCTTAATGATAAAATAGTATCATGAATTGATAAAAAAGTATTTGACTTTTTTTCTTTTTTTGTAGATATTTGCTGCCTGCTATATGTAACTTTTTTTAATGTTTATAAATTAATTTTCTATGAAGAACGTTTTTGTGTTTTTTGTAACTCTGCTTATGGGGTTTCAATTACTGGCACAACAACAAACCGTGAACGGCACTGTTGTGGACGCGATTGACAATTCCGAAATGATTGGAGTTACTATTGTTGAGAAAGGAACTTCTAACGGTACAATTACCGATTTAGATGGAAGATTTTCGCTTAGACTAACCTCTACTAACTCTGTATTGGTTTTCTCAAGTATTGGTTACAAGACACTAGAGGTTGCGGTTGGAAATCAAACGACCTTCAACATTTCAATGAGCGAAGATACCGAATTACTCGATGAACTTGTAGTAGTGGGCTATGGTGTGCAGAAGAAGAAGTTGGTTACAGGAGCTACTGTTCAAGTAGGAGGCGACGATATCACCAAGTTGAGTACCACCAGTGCGCTTGGAGCTCTTCAAAGTCAGGCACCCGGAGTAAATATTACTCAAAGCTCGGGTATGCCCGGCGAAGGCTTTAAGGTGAATATACGGGGAATTGGTACCGTAGGCAATTCCGCTCCTTTGTATGTGATAGACGGAGTAGCCGGAGGCGACATTAACACACTGAACCCTTCGGATATTGAGTCGATTGATGTTTTGAAAGACGCCGCTTCCGCGGCAATTTATGGTGCTCGAGCAGCAAACGGAGTAATTTTAGTTACCACAAAAAGAGCTAAGGCGGGGAATACCCAATTCACCTACGATGGTTGGTATGGTGTGCAAAATGTTTACCGCATGCCCTCGCTGTTGAATGCCAAAGAGTATATGGCAATAATCAATGAATCACGATTCAACGAAGGAACCCCACTGATTGATTTCTCAAAAGAAATCCCTAATCAATATCCTTTAATCATGAATGGCACATGGGAGGGAACAAATTGGCTGGAGGAAGCCCGTAATAAAAATGCCATGACACAGAATCATGCCATTGGATTAATCGGCGGAACAGACTTTTCCAAGTTTTCCATGGGATTCTCATATTCCGAGCAAGACGGTATTATAGGAAAGCCCGTAAACCCTCATTTTAAACGCTATACAGCGAGAATTAACTCCGACCATGTGCTGTTGAAAGTGAAAGACTACGATGTAATCACTATTGGAGAAAATCTCACCTATTCATTCAACACCCGATCGGGTATCGGAATTGGTAACATCTATTGGAACGACGTTCACAACCTGTTGGTTGGAAATCCTTTAATGCCTGTTCATAATAGCGAGGGCGGCTTTTACGATCAACCGAGCAAAGTGGCGGATGATTGGTCTCTTGCCGGATTCATAGCCAACCCAATAGCGGAAATGGTATACAGAAGAGGTCAGAACTTATCAAAAAACCACTCCTTGTTTGCGAATGTATATGCCGAGATTCAGCCGATTAAAAATTTAAGATACAGAAGCAGTTTCGGGTATAAAATGAATGCTTCCAGTTACAGGCAATATACACCTATTTACAATTTGTCTACCACCATTACGAATGTAACAGATGACGTGAATCAAAGCCAATCCTTAGGATACAGCTATACTTTTGACAATACCTTGTCTTATTTAATGACTATAGATGATGTTCATACTCTGGATGGAGTTATCGGACAATCCATCGAAAAATGGGGTATGGGCGAAGGAGTAGGCGGAGCAAATTCAAACTCGCTGTTTCCCGGTTCGTGGGATCACGCATGGTTAAGCAATACACAAGGAATTACCGCTACAGAAACATCTGTGAGCGGAAGTCCGTGGGGAGCCGGCGCTTTGGCTTCTTTCTTTGGCCGTGTCAATTATGACTACAAAGAAAAATATATGGCTACTTTGATTTTACGTGGCGATGGTTCTTCCAACTTTGCCCGTGGCAAGAGATGGGGATATTTCCCTTCGGTTTCTGCCGGTTGGGTAATGACAAATGAGCCGTTCATGGAAAGTACTCAATCGTGGATGGATTTCTTCAAGATTAGAGGTAGCTGGGGACAAAACGGTAATGCGAGCATCAGCCCCTTCCAGTATTTGGCAACTATATCATTTGATAAACGTAACGGATACTATTTTGGAGACAATAAAACCGATTTGGTTACCGGAGGATACGCGGACATCCTTCCAAATCCGGATGTGACTTGGGAAACTTCCGAACAATTGAACTTAGGATTCGATGCACGTTTCTTGAATAGCCGTTTAGGAGTTGTTTTCGATTGGTATAACAAAACAACCAAAGATTGGCTGGTTGTTGCTCCAATTTTAGCTACTTATGGAACAAACGCGCCGTTCATCAACGGTGGTGATATAGAAAACAAGGGGTTTGAAATTGGATTAGACTGGAAAGAACGGGTTAGAGATTTCAATTACGGTATAAATGTTAATTTCTCTCACAACAAGAACAAAGTAATACGAATTGCCAACGCCGAAGGCATTATTCACGGAGCTGATAACGTTTTAAGTCAGGGTACCAAAGAAATGTATCGTGCGCAGGTTGGTTTCCCCATTGGTTATTTCTGGGGATACAAAACCGCCGGAGTATTTCAGAACCAAGAAGAAGTAGCAAACGCCCAAGCAAAACTGGAAGGAGCACAACCGGGTGACCTGATTTTTGTAGATACCAATGGTGATGGTGCTATTACGGATGAGGATAAAGTGATGATTGGCGACCCGAACCCCGATTTCCAAGCCAACTTCTCGTTCAATATTGGATACAAGGGCTTTGATTTATCATTGACGGCTGTGGGTAAATTCGGACATCAAATAGCGAAATCTTACCGCTCTTTTGCCGATTCGCCCTTGCAGAACTATACTACCGACATATTCAAAAGATGGCATGGAGAAGGCACCTCCAATAGGCTGCCGAGGCTCACCAGTGGAAGTCATACCAACTGGCAAACCATTTCTGATATCTATATTGAAAATGGAGATTACATGAAGTTGCAAAACCTAACCGTGGGTTATGACGTGAAAAGTTTATTTACAAAAATGCCTTTCAGTCAGGCACGTATCTATTTCACTGCCCAAAATCTCATAACATTTACAGGTTATTCAGGCATGGATCCTGAGATTGGATATGGTTACGATCAAGGATGGGTTTCAGGCATCGATTTAGGCTTTTATCCAAGTCCGAGAACCTATTTAATAGGAATAAATTTAAAATTTTAATGGAGAGATAAATTATGAAAAAAATATTATATATAGGATTTGCGATATTCTTGGCTGTATTGTTCACAAACTGCGAAAGTTTTTTGGATACCGAGAACTATACAAAGCAAAACACGGGAAACTTCCCAAAATCGATAGACGATGCTAAAAAATCGCTGACAGGCATCTATAGCACGTTGAGTTTAGCGATATCCAATCCGCAAGATACTCATTTTTATATGGCGGAATTGGCATCGGATGACCGATTTGGAGGTGGTGGCGAAAACGATAAAGATATGCAAGGCTTTGACCACTTGATGAATACAAAACCAGATCGTTTAGGCACATTCTGGGAAGCTCGTTATCGGGGTATTTTTCGCGCCAATATGGCTCTCGAAACAGTTGATAACTTTGAGGGATGGGAAAACGATGCGCAGAAAAACCAGTACATAGGAGAAGTGTATTTTCTTCGTGCGTTATTTTTCTTTGAGCTGTCACAAACATTTGGTGAGGTTCCGTTGGTGCTGAAAACCGCGGCTGAAAACATTCCAAAATCTCCTGCCGATGAAACTTACGCGCAAATCGCGTCTGATTTAAAAACTGCCATTGAAATGATGAGTTCAACTCCTTACAATTCCATTGAATCTGGGCATGCAACCAAATGGGCCGCGCAAGCACTTATGGCTCGTGTGTTTCTCTTTTATACCGGCTATTACGGTAAAGATTCTCTTCCACTGCCCGAAGGCGCGGGAAGTGTGAGTAAAGCCGAAGTGACTGCTTGGCTGGAAGATTGCATAAACAACAGTGGTCATGAACTTGTGAGCGATTTCCGCAATCTGTGGCCATATACTAACGAGTACACCGTACAAAAATACGATTATACAAAAGATAAAGGGCTAATGTGGGAAGGTGATGGAAATAAAGAAACCGTTTTTGCAATAAAGTTTGGAACCTCTGTTGACTGGGGCGACCAGTTTGCTCTTGGCTACTCCAATCAATATAACCTGCACTTTGGATTACGTACCGGGAATGGTAGTGAAAACACATTTCCTTTTGGACAAGGCTGGGGCGCTGGCCCGGTAAACAGTGAACTGTGGAACGAGTGGCGACAAGTCGAACCAACAGATATTAGGCGCACAGCTTCAATACTCAATGTTGAAACAGAATTAGATACTTATGAGTGGGGGGCCGATAAACAGATGGAAGAAACAGGATTCTGGCAGAAAAAATATGTTCCTATCAGCGCATACAATGGCGATGGTGTATTCACAATTTCCTATACCGTACTGAAAGATGGCGCTTTAGAGGATTATCAACGTACGCATACACAAGATTTAGTACTAATCAGATTTGCCGATGTGCTTTTAATGCATTCGGAACTGGCTCAAAATGCCACTAATTTAAACCGAGTGAGAAACAGAGCGGGTTTACCAGCCGTTTCATACTCTATTGAGGCCCTAAAAAGAGAGCGCCGTTGGGAATTGGCATTCGAGGGGCTACGTTACTTCGATTTAATGAGATGGGGCGATGCCGCAACTCAATTAGCTAAACAAGAAGGCGTTGCCATAAAAAACAGAGGCGTAGACGCAGTGATGAGAGGGTTTGGCGGAGGCTACAAAGCCCGATATGAAGCTACGGGAGGATTCTGGCCAATTCCGGAATCTCAAATACAACTTTCGGATGGCGTACTTACTCAAAATAAAGGATGGGGCACCCCCGATGCCGAGTTTCCTGGTTGGTAAGCACATATGGTTAAAAACGAATAAATCTATAAAAATATGAATAAGACAATAGTATATATATCTGTATTGCTGATGTTGCTGTGCATTGCCTGCGAACCGGTAGAAAACAGATTGCCGATGGGCGCTCCCATAACGGCGGAGCAACTAAACATAACTGCCACCCCGTTGGTGGTAAATGGCAAAAGGTCCAATAAAATAGTGATGGAAAATCACAGTCCTGTTCTCTCGAGTTGGGATTATGGTGTGGGTGTTTCTCACAAAATGACCGATACGGTTTTGCTGGTGATTACAGGTGACAACGATATTGTTTTCACCGGATTAAATCCCGATGGCTCCACCATTACCAAAACCTTGACCGTAAATGTGGAGGAATTATCTTTTCCTGTTCCTAAAGAATGGGCATTGCTTTGCGGAGATGGCACCAAAGAATGGGTGTGGGCCGATGGTAATTGCTGGGGCAATGGTGGCTATCTTGCTACCTTCGGAGGGCCTGCCTGGTGGGTGCTCAATAAAGAACAGGTAGAGGAGCAAGGGCCGGGCGAAGGGCTGGATGCAAGCATGGATTTTGCCATCAGTGGCGCGTCATTAACCAAGAACCGAAATGACGGTACTAAAGTTTCCGGAACCTTCTCATTTGACATGACTAAAACAAAACATACATCTGGAGGAGTTTTGTGGGCAATTGGCCAGCTAAAAACAGTGGGAGTAACTGTGCTGGTAGGCGTTTCCCCCGATGAAGGCAAAATACCTGTCAACACATACGATATTCTTGAACTCACAGAAGATAAGCTAGTATTAGCTTATGCACCAGCCGGAACCGGAGAATGGGGAGCAGCATATTTTTGGGTGTTTGTCCCTAAAAAATAGTCTGATAAATAATTACTTCTTATTTATCGGAATATCATTGCGTTATAAATAAGAAATAGAACTTTGCAGTAGCAGCCCCGAAAAATGAACATCATTTTTCGGGGCTTATTTATTCGTGTTAGTACCAATGATTTCACACGCTCATAATTAACGCGTAAATTTAACAGAAAATAAGCATAAGATATGCCTTGCAAAACAAACAAACAGTATTTAATACAATAAGAATTTTGAATCTAAGTACCTAATGATAAAATAGTATCACGAATTGATAATAAAGTATTTGACTTTTTTTCTTTTTATGCGGATATTTGCTACTCGACAAATGTAACTATTTTTAATGTTTATAAATTAATTTTTTATGAGGAACACTTTGATGTTGTGTATGGCTCTAATCATGAGTCTTCAATTGATGGCACAACAGCGCAGAATTTCCGGCACTATACTCGATAGTAAGGATAGGTCTGCAATGATTGGTGCTAATATCATGGAAAAAGGGACTTCCAACGGTACTGTTACCGATATTGACGGCAACTTTTCCATGGGGGTAAGTTCCGGTAATTCCGTGTTGGTTATTTCGAGTATCGGATACAAAACTTTAGAAATAACCGTTGGTAATCAAACAACTATTAATGCACTTATGGAAGAAGATACCGAGTTGCTGGATGAGGTAGTTGTTGTTGCCTATGGGAGTCAGAAAAAAGTCACTGTAACTGGTTCTGTTTCCAACGTAAGCGGTTCGGAAATTTTAAAATCCCCTACCCCTTCGTTGGGTAACGCTTTAGCAGGTAAATTACCCGGAGTTTCAACAGTGCAGTACTCGGGGTTGCCAGGAGCTGATGACCCTATGATTCTTGTACGAGGGGTAGCCTCGCTGTCAACCGGAGGATCCGCTCCATTGGTAATGGTTGATGGTGTTGAGCGCAGTTTCACTCAGATTGACCCCAATGAGGTGGCGGATATTACAATTTTGAAGGACGCTTCGGCTACCGCTGTTTTCGGTGTTCGTGGGGCGAATGGGGTTATCTTGATTACCACCAAGCGTGGCGAGGCCGGGAAAACTCAGATATCCGCTTCCGCCTCGTTCGGTGTGCAGTCGCCAACCATGTTCCTGAAGTATGTTAACAGTTATGAATACGCTTTAGCTTTTAATCAGGCACAACGAGGTGATGGGTTGAAAGAAAGTGAACTTCGGTTTTCACCAGAAGCCATACAGCATTTTAAGGATGGTGATCAGCCGATACTGTATCCTGATATGGATTGGATAAGTTATATTATGAAGCCCATGGCGCCTCAAACTCAACAAAACGTAAGTGTGTCAGGAGGGAACGATCGGGCGAAATATTTTGTTTCGGTAGGTGCCTTGCAACAAGACGGCTTGTTTAGAACATTTTCCACGAGCCCTGATGAGAAATTTTCATACAATCGCTACAACTACAGAGCCAATTTAGATTTAACAATCGACCGCATTAATTCACTCTCCGTTAATCTGGGAGGCCGGTTAGAAGATAAAACCTCGTTGCCAAGAGGCGAGCAAAGTATTTTCGAGGATATTCTTTTTGCTTCTCCCATGTCGGGCTCCGGAATAATTGACGGGAAACGAATTGTTTCGAACACCATATATGTTGGAACGGATATGGACAACGACCCTATGCGGTTCTATGGCTCAGGACATCAAAACACCACCAACAATGTGCTGAATCTTGACTTGATTTATTCAGCAAAGCTGGACATGATCACCCAAGGCTTAAATTTTAAGTTGAAAGGTTCTTATAACAGCACTTACGCGCACACAAAAAAATGGGAAAACTACCAAGCTTTTCCAACGCATAAACCTTATATGCTGCCGGATGGAACGGTAGTTCTTGAAACATCGGGAGATAAATGGAAACCTGAATTTTCTGAAGCAACGGATGTTTGGAGAGACTGGTATGCGGAAACCAGCTTGGATTACGCGCGCAAATTTGGAAATCACGATGTTGCAGCACTTTTATTATACAACCAATCAAAAGTTTATTATCCAAGAGATTTGAGCTGGAACTTTGTATATCCCGAAATACCTCGTGGATATGTGGGATTGGTTGGGAGGATTACCTATAACTATCTATCTCGCTATCTTTTCGACTTTAACGTAGGATACAATGGATCGGAAAACTTTGCGTCCGATAAGCGTTATGGCTTTTTCCCCGCGACATCTGTAGGATGGATTGTAACAGAGGAAAATTGGATGAAAAATCAGAACGCGTTTTCATACTTAAAAATACGCTATTCATACGGAATTGTTGGGAACGATTACATGGGTGGCAGAAGGTTCTTATACTTGCCTCCCGAATATAGTATCCATAACGGTTATTACAACGGATATGGCGGAGGACAACACGGATATAACTTCGGAACAACCAATCCGGTGTTTGTGAGAGGAGCAACTGAAGACACATCGGGTAATCCTGACGTTACTTGGGAAACCTCAGTAAAACAAAACATAGGGCTTGATCTCCGAACTTTTGGTGATCGCTTGAATGTTAATCTCGACTTTTTTAAAGAAAATCGAAAAAACATCTTGATTAATAACGACGCGTTTATAACGGCTCCTTCCGCGTTGGTGGCTTCGCCCATTAACTACGGAAAAGTTCACAACAAAGGGCTTGAAGTAGTGCTGAACTGGACGGATAAAGCAGGAGACTTCAGTTATACCATTTCTCCAAGTTTTTCTTTTAGCAGGAACAAAGTGATTGAAATGGCGGAAGTTCGTCAAAAATATGACTATTTGTATCGAACGGGACATAGGGTGAACCAACCCTTCGGGTACGAGTTTTTTCAGTTTTATCAAGAAGGAAAAACCGAAGCGGCATACAAAGAGAAATACAACGCCGATATGCCCACCCAGCTCGGGCAAGCTAATCTGAGTAATGGTGACGCTATTTATGTGGACTTGAATGGTGACGGGGCTATCACGGCAGAAGATCAGCACGCCATCGGCTTCCCCGATTATCCCGAAATGACTTTTTCATTAAACGGCAACTTAAGTTATAAAAACTTCGATTTGACCATGCTTTGGAATGGCGCTTCAAATGTTGGACGTGGATTGCATTGGCCCTATAATCCACAATTCGGACAGTTTCACGACCAAGGACTGGTGCGCTGGGTTTACGAAAACTCTTGGACACCGGAAACGGCTGAAACCGCCACGCTGCCTCGTCTGACTATTGCAAACGAAGTGAATAACACACCTATGTCGAGTGTTTGGATGGTGGACGCATCTTATTTAAGGCTGCGCAACTTGGAAATAGGATACACCATTAACAAAATTCCATTTCTTGCTTCAACTTCCAGCATGAGAGTTTATGTGAATGGAACAAACCTCTTGACTTTCTCCGCTTTTAAAGGAAACGACCCCGAAAACGTGGGTGGTGGCTGGCAAAACACCATTCGCTACCCTATGATGAAAGTATACAATATTGGATTTAGAATTAACTTTTGACCTCATCAAATAAAAAAATATGAAAATGAAGAACAATATATTAAAGGTTGCTATTGCCGCGTTGTTCGGTTTACTGGTTACCACATCGTGTGTGGATGACTTTAAAGTAGGAGACGGCTTTTTGGAAAAAGCGCCGGGCGTAGCGGTAAATGCAGACTCAATTTTTTCGCGTGCCGAGTATGCCCGGGCGTATTTGTGGGAAGCGTATAGCAAGTTATACACGCCCCATAACTCTAACTTAAGTTACTACATGGGAGACAATCCTGTGGATGCCCTCTCCGATTGCATACAATCGAGGCTGGGATGGGGCGATATGAAGGAACTCTGGTATCCGGGCAACTACAACGCCTCCTATGCTTCGGATTGGATAAGAGATAGAATGAGCTTTTATAAAATTTGGGGGCCCATTCGCAATTGTTGGAATTTCATCGAAAATGTAGAAAGAGTCCCCGATATGTCAGCTGAAGAAAAAGCTCGTTTGCAAGCGGAAGCTAAAATTCTAATTGCTACGTTTTATTATACCCTGTTCAGACATGTGGGAGGACTTCCTATAATCGATCATGCCTACTCTCCAACCGAGGAGTATGACGCACCTCGCGCTACTGTTGAAGAAACGGTTGATTTCATGGTGAAGCTGCTTGATGAAGCTGCCGCCACACCCTCGTTGCCCTTCAGCATTCCACAGGCTGAAATCAGTCAATGGGCCGGCAGACTAACCAAAGGAGCTGCGCTTGGTTTCAAAGCTAAAGTTTTGCTCTTTGCGGCAAGTCCGTTGTTCAACGATGCAGAGCCTTATTCCCGAGAAGAACCGCAGGATGCTGTGGATAATCTCCATGTGTGGTACGGCGGTTACAAAGCGGAGTTATGGCAACGCTGCCTGCAAGCTTGCGAAGATTTTTTTGCGCAAAACGCTGCCAATGGTAATCCGTTTGCGTTAACCCAACCCACAGCCGACACCGAAGCGGGTTATATGGCTGCTTTTCGTCAGGCATACTGGACAAGAGGAAATAGCGAAAAAATAATTGAAGTACACACCCGCACTTACGCTGACGAATGGGGCGACCAAATGCCAATTAACGTAATGCACCAAGGTGCTTTCTGCCCAACAGTAGAATTTATGGAAATGTTCCCAATGGCAGACGGTAAAAATTTCAACGGCATGAGCGTCTATAACACCGACAATCCAAGCAATTGGGATATTTTCGAAAATCGAGACCCGCGCTTGTATGAAACACTGTTAACACCTAAAAAAGGGCGCAGATGGCAAAACTACGCGCAAATCGAGATTTGGGAAGGTGGCAATGTGGAAGATGCCATGGGATGGTTTTACGGACCGATGATGGGCAATGGATTGGGGCCATTTAAATGGTGTTTGGATTATTGGAACCTCAATGTTGACCCGGTACAATTTTCCTACCTGCGCATGGGCGAAATGCATTTGATTTACGCTGAAGCATTGGCAGAGACAGGAAACTTGGCAAAAGCGTGCGATGAAGTAGATAAGGTACGGGCCCGCGTTGGACTAGGTAAAATTGCGGTTATGAATCCAACATTGAATCTTACAAGCAATAAAGCAAACCTTGTTAATGAAATCTTACGCGAAAGAGCTATTGAACTTGGTTTTGAAGAAAATCGATTTTTAGATATCTGCCGCAGAAAACTTGCCGACAAGTTTACCTCTCCGCTTCACGGAATAAAAATTTATCGCAAAGACGGAAAAGGAAAACTCGAGGAAGGAGAACCTTATCCAACAGCGTTCAGGTACGAAACTTACGTGTTTACGGACGGAGCAAGAGCGTGGTGGAAACCCGGTTTCTTTACCCCGAAGTGGTATTTACAGGCACTACCAATCCCTGAAATCAACAAAGATTATGGGTTAACTCAAAATCCGGGATGGTAAGAGAGGATGTTTATTATTTAAATGAAAAGTATATGAATAAGAATATATTAAGTAGAAAAAGAATTGCCTGTTTGTGCTTGGGTTGTTTCATGGCATTTACGTCCGTATCTTTTGCTCAAACAAAAGAAGGTATGGTTGATTTGGGCTTGGGAATACCTCAAAACGAGGAAAAATCTACCGCGTCAACTTATATAATTACCGCCGAAGAGTTGGAAAAGACTTCTGCCATAACCTTACAGGATGCTCTTTACGGAAGACTGTTAGGATTAACCGCGCTAAAAGGTGCCGGCTTTTCAGGAGATCAGTGGTACGGAGGGTATTTTAATATCAGAGGAACTCAAACTTCTACCGAAAATGATATTTTGATTTTGGTAGACGGATTGGAGCGTCCAATTGACCGTATGCCTATTGATGAAGTAGAAAGCGTAACAGTATTAAAGGACGCTGCGGCAGTTGCCTTGTATGGATATAGAGGTGTTAATGGAGCCATTTTGGTGAAAACTAAACGATCAGACAGTAACGAGTTGGTTGTGAAGGTTCGCTATGATCATAAATTTCAATCCAGTCCAGAAACTACCGAATTTGTTGATGGTTACAATTACGCCTTAGCCCTTAATGAAGCGAGATTGCTTGATGGATTATCTCCGGCTTATAACAGTTATGAACTCGACGCGTTTAAAAACGGAACTTATCCTGGTATTTATCCTAATGTTGATTGGAAAAAAGAAGCGTTGAGAAACTCAGCTTTCGAGAATCAGGCAAATGTGAGTATCTCAGGAGGAAGCGAGAGGCTAAAGTACCTGACAATGTTTAACTTTACGAATGCCAGCGGCTTGCTTAACGGTACGGAAGTAAACGACGGATATTCAACTCAATTGAAATATTCAAAAGGAAGTATCCGCACAAATATCGACTTCAGCTTGACTCCGACAACAAAAATGTATGTGAACATTATGGGTTATTTTGTTGAAACAAACAGGCCTCACGCGTTGGCCGGGAACGATGTTATGCGCTTCATTTACAGCACACCCGCGTCGGCCTATCCCATAATGATGCCCGATGGCAGAGTGTGGGGCGGTACAACAGCGTATGGAGCAACCAATACAATTGCCCGAATTAGAGCCACAGGCCATAATAAAACACATGAGCGCGCCTTGTTTGCCGATGCAAAAATGGTGCAGAACCTCGATGGTTTGCTTGAGGGATTAAGTGCATCAGTTCGCGTTGGTTACGACAACCGTTCAGAAATTGTGGAAGAAAAGAAACGAGGCTTCGAATATGGAAATATCCGGTATATATTCGGCCCGAATGGGCAGGTGAATGACTCTGTTCAGTTTGTTGGAGGAGATAAAACGGGTAATCTGCAATTTAACAGATGGCTCAACACCCAATGGCGAAGTGCGAATTTCCAAGCTAATGTAGATTATGTAAAGCAGATAGAAGAACATAATTTAGCCGGTTCTCTGATTTATACCATAAGTGGTATTGTTGTTAGCGGAAGACATAACACGTTTAATCGGGCAAACATCGCGCTGTATGGACATTACGATTACGACAGCAGGTACGTTGCCGACATCGCGCTTGTGGGCTCCGGCTCTAATCGTTCTTGGCCGCAAAAGTATGCTTTTTCACCTACGCTTTCGTTGGGCTGGGTGTTGTCTAACGAAGACTTTATGAAAGAAAGCGAATCCGTTAATTTGATGAAGTTGCGCGCCTCGGCAGGTATTCTGCACAGCGATTATGTTCCTCGTGTTGGCTTAAGCCTCGAAGACTATGGTTCCAGTGCAGGTTGGTTTATTTTCGGTAAAGGCTATCAGGAGTCGTGGGGTAATTTCTTGAGTTATTTTCCAACCAAAAGCTTTGCTTTGGAGAGAGCCAATAAGTTTAACGTTGGCTTGGATATGCGTCTTTGGAATAGTCTCGACTTCACGTTAGAAGGATACTATCAGCGTCGCGACAATATTTTGCAATCGGCTGGTGAGTTAAACTCATCCATTGTAGGCATTCCCTCGTCTTACGTAAACAAAGGTGTTGTAGATAGTAAAGGTGTGGAAGCGGGTCTTTCGTTTCAGAAATCTTTCAATGATTTTATTGTTAACTCGAGTGCACTGTTTACCTACGGAACCAATAAAATAATAGATATGGTGGAAGCTCCGCAAGCGTATCCTTATTTGTCTCGCATAGGACATCCGGTAGGACAACCCTTTGGGTTGGAAGCACTCGGATTCTTTAAAGACGAGGCTGATATTGCCAACAGCCCGACTCAGGAATTCGATAGAGTTAGACCGGGAGACATCAAGTACAAAGACCAGAATAACGACGGCCGGATTAATGAAAACGACGTTGTGGCACTGGGATTTGCAGGATCTCCGGAAATAAATTATGCGTTGAGCTTGGGTCTCGAATTCAAAGGTATTGGATTTAATGTTCTGTTCCAGGGAACAAGAAATCAAACCCATTACTTGAACACGCAAGGAGTATTTAATCCGTTGATTAACAACTCCAATCTCTCGACATACTATCTCGAAAATAGCTGGCGCGATGGACAAAGCAACGAAAATGCCATCTACCCGCGGTTGACTTCTTTAGCAAGTCCAAACAACTATAGACCGAGCTCTATATGGTATGCGGACGCCTCTTTCCTGAAACTGCGTAATTGTGAAGTTTACTACAAGTTTTCTTCTGCTGCTTTAGAAAAAATGAAAATGAAGAGCTTGAAACTTTATGTTAAAGGAGAAAATTTGTTGTCCATACATAATTTGCCGGCAAATATCGATCCCGAAAATACTTGGGGCGGATATCCCGCATTGCCCGGTATCAGTGTTGGTGCATCTGTTGTTTTCTAAATAAAATACTACACATTATGAAATTAAAACATATAATATCTTTATCCGTAATTACTTTACCACTGTTTGTGGGCTGTGTTGACCTCAATTTTTCTGAGGTACAGACCAATGATAAAGAGTGGGTGTACAGTATGCCCTCCTATGTGTCGGGATTGGTTTCCAACGTATATGCTCATGTGCGCTACGATTTGGGTCAGTATGACGGCGCTATGAAAGCTTCAGCGACAGACGAAGCCGACTACGCCATTTCCATCTCCGATATCCATAAATTTTATAATGGAGGCTGGAGCCCCATAAATCCGTTCGATCAGATTTGGACCAACAATTATTCGGGAATTGCGCAAGCGAATAATTTTCTCGAAGAATTGGATAAAATTTATATCTCGTTGGAGGAATATCGCTATAATGTAACCGTGAGTCCCTACGAGGATATGAGAAGACAATTCGAATTGTATGAGTTTCAGGTAAGATTCCTGCGCGCGTATTTTTACTTCGAACTGGTTAGAACATACGGAGATGTTCCCCTGGTAACCAAGGTACTTACCAATGCCGAAGCCAATACGCTTACAAGAACGCCCGCGAAGGAAGTATTCAAATTCATTGTTGATGAATGCGATGCCATTGCCGATAAACTACCTATCAGTTACGAAGATGAGCCCAACCAGCAAATAAACAGGGTTAATCGAATTATTGTACTGGCACTGAAAGCCAAGACTTTGCTCTACGAAGCAAGTCCGCTATTTAATCCTGAGGGAGACAAATCTCTTTGGTCGGCAGCTGCTAAAGCCAACAAGGATGTGATTGACTTTGCGCCCATTACCGGAATTCAGTTGGGTAAATACGCTGAATTATCGGGAGAAAGCAGCTACGCGAATAAAGAGATGATTTGGATACGGGGAACCGGTACTCCTGAAGAATGGAGAATGAATTCGGTAGAGCACTTCAACTTCCCCATCGGAGTTGAAAACGGAAATTCCGGTAACTGTCCAACTCAAAGTTTGGTTGATGCCTATGAGTATATGGAAGGAGACAATCAAGGAAAAACTTTTGGCGAGGTTTGGAGTGAGAGTAAAATTAATCTCTCGGCAACAGACCCTTATGCCAATCTTGATCCTCGGTTTGCGATGACTGTTGTGAAAAATGGTGATGTATGGCCCAATTATACCGGGAAAGCGATTGAAACTTTTGAAGGAGGCGCCAACGCTTCGCCAATCTATGGTGCAACACAGACCGGTTATTATTTACGAAAAATTTGCGATCCCAACGCGAATATATCAACCAATAACCCATCACCAAAGCGGCATAATTTTATTCTTTACCGCTTGAGCGAGTTCTATTTTAATTATGCGGAGGCTATTTATCACGTTACAGGCAGCGCCGAAGATGATGGAGGCTTTGGGTTGACAGCCAATAAGGCAATCAGTATTGTACGCGCTCGATCAGACGTGAAGATGCCCGAATGGCAAGGGAACGATCCCAACTTTTTGAATCGACTTATGCGCGAGAAAATGATTGAGTTCGCTTTTGAAGACCATCGCTTTTGGGATGTACGAAGATGGAAGAAAGGAAATGAATTCTTCGCAACAATAAAAACCGCCCAACTTACAAGATCGTCTGATGGAGCAATTACGCTCACACGAGAACAGCGCAACAGAGGATGGGACGACAAGTATTACCTCTTCCCGATACCATTTACTGAAATACAAAAAAACAATAAACTCGTACAAAATCCGGGTTGGTAAATTATAACGATATGAGAAAGAAACAATTAATATTAGCGATATTGGTTTTGCTGGTGTCTTTTTCAGCTTGCGACAGTACTTCTGACGAAACTGCTGCTGCAAACGAAACTTTTATTAAAATGGTTTATCCCGAAAAAGTGGTTACCGGTCAAACAATATATATAGTAGGAAACGGCTTTGATGACGTAACCGAAGTTGTGCTTCCCGATAATATTGTTCTGAAAAACTTCGAAAGAACAGGATTCAATCAACTATCGGTTGTTGCGCCGGCTGAGCTTAAGAGTGGATTTGTAATGGTGAAATCCGGTGATAATGAATATGTTTCTCCGAATGAGATAGAAGCTGTTACGCCATCTTTTACAACAATTTTCCCGGCTGAGGTACAAACGGGAGAAGAGGTAACTATAAAAGGTGAAAACCTCTTAGAAGTCCGGCAGGTAATTTTCCCCGATGATGTTGTGGTGGATGCCATGTATTTCAAACGAAAATCCGACACCGAGATAATAATCATTGTTCCGCCGGGAACAATCGATGGACAGGCTGTCCTGCAAATAGTAACCCTTTCGGGCACAAAGCTCAACACTACACCTATAACTATCGAAGTTACAGAGGATCCGGGTGAGACAAGCCTGGTAGACCCAATAACACCAAACACCATAATTTTGCTTGATTATGAACCGCACGGCGATCACAATGGACATTGGGATAATGGCTGGGGAGGCAAAACCGAAATCATTACAGACGGTGAAACAGGTAATACCTTTTTAAGAATTACCGAAGACATTGCCGGCGATTGGATTATGAACTGCAACCATCAGGCCAATATTGGTAGTGATGCTACCTGGCCGTGGAGCGTTGATGATGTTGAAAACTACATCTTAAAGGTTGATGTTTTGATTCCTTCAGATGTGGATGGAAAGTCCGCCAAAGGAATGCAGTTTGTGCTTGGTGATCAGTGGAATTACTGGTATGGAGACGACTTGTTCCCTAAAACAACAGATGGAGAATGGGTGACAATTCGTGTTCCGTTTAGCAAATGGGAAATTCAGGGCTTTTTAAATTTCGGCTCCGGTACAAACGGATTGCATGGCGCAATACCTGCAGGAGTTTGTTTAGATAATCTGAGAGTTGATCCGATGTAAAAAGTATAAATTCAAGGGACTGCTTCAAAAGTAAATATTTTTCCAATTTGTTGCTCTGTGTTATTTCGCAAATAACCAGAAGCTAACTCTCAACAAAAAACAAAGCTTCATTTTTTTGAGGCAGTCCCTTCTTATTTCATAAATGATGATAAAAAACACCTTTCTTCTGCTTTTCTTACTTACGCTGACAACGTGTTGCAGTAAAAAGGAAGCAGTTCAAAACGCAATACCCCCCCAACTTGTTTCATCCGTTCCGGCAAGCGGAGCGAATGAATTGGAAAAAGGCTTAAATGAAATCTCGTTTATTTTCAATCAACAAATAAAAATAAATGACAACGCGGGCATACTGATTAATGGACAACCTGTAAAAAAAGCGGAAGTTTCTGTAAACACGTTAGTTGTTAGCGTGGAGTTGCTGGCAAATACTCAATATGAATTAACTGTCCGCAGCAATGCGATAAAAAACTTACAGGATATCCCGCTGAAAAGCGATATTAAACTGTTGTTCTCAACAAAAGGTGAAGAAGTTTTTGCTCCTTCCCGGTTAATTACGCCCAATCCATCGAAAGAGGCGCAGAACCTCATGGATTTCCTAACCGGAATTTATGGTGAAAAAACTATTTCGGGCACTATCGCCAAAGTCAATTGGAATACGGATGAGGCCGATTGGGTGTTCAATCAGACCGGTAAATATCCCGCGTTGAACTGTTTCGACTTTATTCATCATATTTTTTCTCCATCCGACTGGATCAACTATGAAAATACGGAAGTGGTAGAAAAATGGTGGAAAAACAGCGGGATTGTATCAGCGATGTGGCACTGGAATGTACCTCAGGATATGAACCAGAGTGAACCAAAAGAATTTGCTTTTTATACCAAAGATACCAATTTCGACATCAGTAAAATCAACGACCCAAATTCTCCGGAATACAAGTTGATGATTAAAGACATCGATATTATTTCGGGTTATTTAAAATTATTGCAAAGCAAGAATATTCCCGTGCTTTGGAGACCCCTGCATGAAGCTGCCGGAAACACCAATTCATACGATGGAGGAACAGGCTGGTTTTGGTGGGGAGCCAAGGGTCCTGAACCATGCAAATTTTTGTGGAAATTGATGTTCGACAGAATGACTAATCACCACAAGCTAAATAATTTAATTTGGGTATGGACAACGCAAGGAAACGATGCCGACTGGTATCCCGGCGATGAATACGTGGATATTGTTGGAAGAGATTTATATCCCGATAAAAACATCCACGACTCGCAATTAGCCGAATTCAACAAAGTAAAAGCTATTGTTGGTGACAAAAAAATGATTGCGTTATCTGAATGCGGAGGAATTCCTGACCCCAACCTTATGTTTGAAAAAGGGGATACATGGCTTTGGTTTATGCCTTGGTATGGAGACTTCACGCGCGATGATAACCAAAACGGCCCGGCATACTGGCAGAATATTATGAACAACGCCTATGTAATTACGCGCGATAAAATGCCAAACTTAAAATAAATAAAACGATATAGTTATGATGAAACTTTTCCCCTCACTACTAATTGTCCTATCTTTTGTTGCTTGCACTTCAAAATCAAAGCAACATAACGATGCAGCAGTTCTGTCATCCAATAAAACCATCGAAACTCAAAACCTGCTAAAAAACCTCAACGTTTTATCGCAGCGTGGTTTTATGTTCGGTCATCAGGATGATCCATTGTACGGAATCGGCTGGAATGGTGATGCCGATCGTTCGGATGTGAAAAGCTTGGTAGGAGATTATCCCGCCGTTATGGGCTTCGATATCGGACACATCGAATTAAGTAACGAAAGAAGCCTTGACAATGTTTGGTTTGCCAGAATTCGACAAGAAATAATCAACCAATACAACAGAGGCGGGATGTCAACCATAAGTTGGCACTTGGATAATCCGCTCACCGATGGAGATTCATGGGATGTTGACACCAAAGGTGTGGTTGCTTCCATTCTTCCAAATGGTGAGAAACACGAGAAATTTCTCACATGGCTTAAAAAAGTTGCGGACTTCTTTAATTCTCTCGAAACTGAAAACGGAACCAAAGTGCCCATATTGTTTCGTCCTTGGCACGAGCACACGGGAAGCTGGTTCTGGTGGGGAAAAGATTTGTGCACTGTTGAGGAGTACAAACAGTTGTGGATAATGACGCATAATTTTATGACAAATCACGGAGTGAATAATCTGCTCTACGCATATTCTCCTGACAGTCATGGCCCCGGCGAAATATACATGGAGCGATATCCGGGTGATGAATACGTGGATGTGCTCGGTTTCGATTGTTATCATCGCGATAACGAAAAAGGGATTGAAGCTTATCAGCATTCGCTAAACACCATACTGGCGTTTATGACCGAAGAAGGCAAGAAAAGAAACAAACCCATCGCGCTGACCGAAACCGGACTTGAATCCATTCCCATTGCCGATTGGTGGACAAATGTTTTGTTCCCTGTATTGGATAAATACCCAGTGAGTTTTGCGTTGGTGTGGCGCAACGCGCATGATATCCCTAACCATTATTACGCGCCTTATCCGGGACAAGTTTCGGCAGAGGATTTCATAAACTTTTACAAAAACCCTAAAACGCTGTTTTGCAGAGATATTCCAAACTTATACAATTGATATACAGACTAATGAAACCATTCACTTTAAAAATAAAACAACTGTTGAAAGAACAGGAAGCCCTGTTGAGTAGGAAAAACGAACACACGAAATATTCAAACGGATGGTATCAACGATATCAACACCCCATTCTCACAGCGGAGTATTTACCGGTAAACTGGCGTTATGATTTCGATGAAAAGGCTAATCCCAGGTTAATGGAACGCATCGGTATGAATGCCGTGATGAACTCCGGAGCCATTAAATGGGGCGACAAATATTTGATTGTGGTAAGGGTGGAAGGAGTTGACAGAAAATCATTTTTCGCCGTTGCCGAGAGTCCGAATGGCGTAGATAATTTTCGCTTCTGGGATTATCCTATAACAATGCCTATCAATGATTCAGCTGAAACAAATATCTACGATATGCGTCTAACGGCGCATGAGGATGGCTGGGTTTACGGTATTTTCTGTGTAGAAAAGCACGATCCTGCTGCTCCAAAAGGGGATCTCTCGTCTGCCATTGCTGCCGCGGGAGTTGCTCGCACAAAGGATTTGATGAATTGGGAGCGTCTGCCCGATATAAAATCAAAAAGTCAGCAGCGCAATGTGGTGCTCCATCCCGAATTTGTAAATGGAAAATACGCGCTATATACGCGTCCGCAAGATGGGTTTATTCACGCCGGAAACGGCTCAGGAATAGGTTGGGCGTTAGTAAACGATATTGCCAATGCAGAAATAACGGATGAGAAAATTATTGATCATCGTTATTATCACACCATCAAAGAAGTGAAAAATGGAGAAGGCCCCGCACCCATTAAAACCGAAAAAGGATGGCTTCATTTAGCGCACGGCGTTAGAAATTGTGCCGCCGGATTAAGATATGTGTTGTATTTGTATATGACTTCACTTGACGACCCTTCACGAAAAATTGCTTCGCCCGGAGGATATTTTATGGCTCCGGAAGGAGAAGAACGCGTTGGGGATGTCTCCAATGTGCTCTTTTCCAACGGTTGGATTGCTGATGACGACGGCAAAGTTTTTATCTATTACGCCTCGTGTGATACGCGTATGCACGTGGCGACCACAACCATCGACCAATTGGTGGATTACTGTCTGAATACGCCCGAAGACGGATTAAGCTCTTCCGCTTCTGTTGAGACAATTAAAAAACAAATCGATAAAAACAGAAAATTATTGAAACAGGAACATTTGTTATAGAAATTCTGTAAACAATATGATAAAACTGAAAGAAAAAATCGGGTACGGCTTCGGCGATATGGCATCATCGATGTTTTGGAAACTTTTTGGTTCCTACCTGATGATTTTCTATACCGACGTTTTCGGAATATCGGCAGCAGTGGTGGGTACCATGTTTCTCGTCACACGCATTTGGGATACCGTTTCCGATCCCATTATGGGAGCAATTGCAGACAGAACATCTACCCGATGGGGCAAATTCCGTCCTTATATCTTGTGGGGTGCGGTACCTTTCGGAATTATCGGGATATTCACTTTTTTTACACCCAACGTTGGTCTGTCGCATAAAATATTATATGCATACATCACTTATTCGTTAATGATGACGGCGTACACCGTTGTGAATGTGCCCTACGCCTCGTTGCTTGGCGTTATCAGTCCGGAACCCAAAGACCGAAACACGCTCGCTACCTTCAGAATGGCGTTCGCTTATGTAGGCAGTTTTATTGCTTTGCTTTTGTTTATGCCCATGGTGAATCAATTCACCGGAGATAAAACCGATATTTTCAGCCAGCAAAAAGGTTGGACAATGGCGGTGGCGGTTATCGCGATTATGTGCGTGATTCTGTTTTTCCTGACTTTTGCGCTTACTAAAGAAAGAGTTAAACCGGTACGTGAAAAACAGGCCAAACTAAAAGACGATTTACGCGATTTGGCAAAAAACAAACCGTGGTGGATACTGCTGGGAGCCGGAGTAGCGGCTTTGGTTTTCAATTCTATTCGTGATGGAGCAACGGTTTATTATTTCAAGTATTTCATTGGTGAAGAAACGCACGCCAACATATCAGTTTATGGATTTACTTTTGTGTTAAGCGGCCTTTATTTGGCAATCGGGCAAATTGGTAATATTGCGGGAGTTATTCTTGCGGCGCCTGTGAGCAATAAAATCGGTAAAAAAAACACCTACCTCGGCGCCATGATTCTCGCCACCGTTTTCAGCATAATTTTCTATTGGTTCTCCAAAGAGCAGCTTGTGCTGATATTTGTTTTTCAGGTAATTATCAGTGTTTGCGCCGGAAGTATTTTCCCGCTTTTGTGGTCGATGTATGCCGATTGCACCGATTATTCTGAACTAAAAACCGGAAACCGGGCTACCGGTCTTATTTTCAGTTCCTCGTCTATGAGTCAAAAGTTTGGATGGGCAATCGGAACTGCCATTACAGGTTGGCTATTGGCATATTTCGGATTTCAGGCCAACCAGGCGCAAAGTCCCGAGACTATTAACGGCATAAAAATGTTTATGAGTTTCCTGCCTGCCGTAGGAACGGTTTTATCTGTAATTTTCATATCGCTTTATCCTTTAAGTGAGAGTAAGATGAGCAAAATTGTGGACGAATTAAAAACTAAAAGAGCGATTTAAGTAGATGGAAGAACTGAAGGAACTTAAAAAAGAAGCAGCAGATGTGCTCGAACACAACATCTTCTCTTTTTGGATGGATAAAATGGTTGACGAAGAAAACGGTGGTTTTTTGGGTAGAATTACCGGAGATAATGTCGTACTGCACTCTGCTGATAAAGGTTCGGTGTTAAATGCCCGCATCTTGTGGACTTTTTCCGCTGCTTTTCGTGTAATGAGGAACCCGAGATACTTCGCAATGGCGAAACGGGCGAAAGAGTACCTGATTGAAAAGTTTATTGATAAAGAATTCGGCGGAGTATATTGGACGGTGAACTACCAAGGCCATCCTTCCGAAACAAAAAAGCAAATTTACGCGCTAAGTTTCGCTATCTACGGGTTAAGCGAATATTACCGCGCTACGCAAGACGATGAAGCGTTAAAGATTGCCTGTGAGCTTTTTCATTCCATCGAAAAATACAGTTTCGACTCGGGGAAAAACGGTTATTTAGAAGCTTTTACACGCGATTGGCAGCTGATAGACGATATGCGTTTGAGTGAAAAAGATGCCAACGAGCAGAAGACCATGAACACGCACCTGCATATTTTGGAAGCCTACACGAATCTTTATCGGGTATGGAAAGACGAGTTGCTGGAAAATCAACTGAAAAACTTAATAGAACTTTTTTTAGACAAAATAATTGACTCTCAAACACATCACCTTCGTCTGTTTTTCGATGCAGATTGGAACAATAAGAGTGTTGCCGTTTCTTTCGGGCACGATATTGAAGCATCGTGGCTTTTACACGAGGCAGCGGTGGCCTTAGGGAATGCCGAGCTGCTGGACAAAGTGCAAAAAACTGTTCCGCTTATTGTAGAGGCCGCAAAAAGTGGCTTGCTGCCTGACGGAAGCATGGCATACGAAAGAGTTATCGAAACAGCTCACCTGGACAATGAGCGTCATTGGTGGGTTCAGGCCGAAGCAGTTGTAGGTTTTCTCAACCATTATCAGCAATATAATGATGAGCAATCGTTGAGCAAAGCACTTGTTTGCTGGGAATACATCAAAAAAAATCTGATTGATTGGGGAAACGGTGAATGGCATTGGAGTATCCATTCCGATGGTTCCGTTAATCGAGCAGAAGACAAAGCCGGAATATGGAAATGCCCCTATCACAACGGACGGATGTGTATGGAAATAATGGAGCGATTTTAATATACTGTTCGATCGTTTTATTCGAACTCAAAAACACTAAAATAATAGACAACAATGAAAAAATTAATGACACTTTTTATCGCGTTGTTTTTTGCTTCAACAAGTTTTGCCAAAGTAACGCTACCCGAAATAATGAGCGACAATATGGTACTTCAGCAAAACGCGAAAGTGAAAATCTGGGGAAAATCCAACCCGAATAGTGTAATTACGGTAACACCTTCTTGGAATAATGTTAACGTACAAACAAAATCCGATGCAAGCGGCAATTGGATAGCTGTTTTAGAAACTCCTGCGGGCAGTTTCACCAAGCATTCACTCACTATTTCAGACGGAGAGCCGTTAACGCTCAACAATATACTTGTTGGAGAAGTGTGGTTCGCATCCGGACAGAGTAATATGGAAATGCCGTTGAACGGCTTTTGGAATAATCCCATCAAGGATGCCAACGAAACCATTGCCTTATCTGGAAAAGAGAAAGGAATAAGATTCGCAACCATTCCCAAAACCGCGGCTTATACACCGCAGGAAACTGTGCCCGGAAGCTGGAAAGAATCAACACCGGAAAACGCGGCTTGGTTTAGCGCCACGGCGTACCATTTCGCGAAAATGCTATACGATGTGCTCGATGTTCCGGTGGGAATTATCGTGTCGAGCTGGGGTGGAACCAAAGTAGAAGGGTGGACAAGCCGTGAAATTTTAGAAACCTATCCCGATATCGATTTGAGCGAAAAAGCCATCGAGGCGCTTCACCCGATGTCTCGCCCGCTTCTGATGTACAACGCTATGATAAAACCATTAACAAACTATACCATAAAGGGATTTATCTGGTATCAAGGCGAGTCTAACGTGGGGCAGCACCAAGTGTACGCACAGCGTCTCGCTAATATGGTTAGCCTTTGGAGAAGTGATTGGGATTTAGGCGATTTGCCTTTCTATTTTGCCGAGATTGCCCCGTGGATTTATGGTGATGGTGCAGACGGTACATCGGCTGCATACCTTCGTGAAGCACAATTTAAGGCGCAATCAATAATCCCTAACAGCGGAATGATTTCCACCAACGACTTGGTGGAAGAATACGAAGCGGGGAATATCCACCCAAAAAACAAAACCGATGTGGGGAAGAGATTAGCATACCTGGCATTGTCGCAGACATACGACATAAAAAACATCGCTTCGCGAGGTCCGGAATATAAATCGATGGAAATTAAGGACGGTAAAATTCACGTATCGTTCAATTATGCCGACGATGGCTTCAACCGAATGGACGGAGCGGAAGGTTTTGAAATTGCAGGAGACGATAAGGTTTTCCTCCCTGCCGATGTTGAAATCGATTTAAATAACAGAATCATTATTTTGTCCCATGAAGATATTCCAAATCCGGCGGCGGCAAGATATTGTTTCCGAAATTTTCAAATCGGAAATATGGCGAATACCCGCGCACTTCCTATGGTGCCTTTCAGAACAGATAATTTTTAAAAAAGCAATAAAATGAAAAAAGCAAAACTGTTTATTATTACCCTTTTGTTGGTAACAATTGGCTGTGCCCAGCCTCAACCCGCAGAGAATAGCATACGTATGAATTCGCTTGGCTTTTTGCCCGAGCAAAGAAAAGAAGCCACGCTACTTTCAAAAGTTTCCACTTTTGAGATAAAAAATGCGTCAACCAACCAGAGTATTTTCTCAGGAGAAACAACCGGCCCTTACTTTCAGGAAGATGTAAATCAGGAAGTTTGGATGGCAGATTTTTCATCGCTTACTGAAACAGGTGAATTTTATATGGAACTGCCAAACGGAGAAAAATCGGCTGTTTTTGCGATAAATAATCGGGTATATCATGACCCGTTCCGGGTTTCCATGCTCGGATTTTATCTTTGGCGCTGCGGTACCGCCGTTCATGCGGAACACAACGGGAATGTGTTTTCTTACGCGGCATGCCATCTCGAAGATGGATACGATGATTACATCGGAAACGCCGGACACCAAAGAGACGGTGTGGGCGGCTGGCACGATGCCGGTGATTACGGCAAATACACGGTAAACGCCGGTATTACCTTGGGAATGTTGTTTATGGCGTGGGATTACTTTCAGCCTGCGGTGAAAGATATTTCGTTTATTCCCAATTCGGAAAGCGAGATGCCCGACTTCTTAGCCGAGTTGAAATGGGAGATGGATTGGATTTTGAAAATGCAGTATCCCGACGGAAGCGGCCGCGTTTCTCACAAACTGACCCGAACCAATTTCTCCGGGTTTATCATGCCCGAATTTGACGATGAAAAACGTTTCTTTACAGAATGGAGTTCTGCCGCTACGGCTTCTTTCGTGGCTGTTACCGCCAAAGCATCGCAAATTTTCGCGGATTACGATCCGTCGTTTTCTGAAAAATGCCTCAACGCGGCGCGTTTAAGCTATCAATACCTGAAACAACATCCGGAAGAGAAACCGTTTGTGCAGGGCGATTTTCAAACCGGAGGTTACCAAACCAACGATGCCGACGATAAGTTGTGGGCAGCAGCCGAAATGTGGAATGCTACCGGAGAGAAGGCATATTTAGATGATTTTGAAAGAATGATTACCCAAATGAACTTTGTGGTGGAAGAAAACTGGGATTGGGGCAATGTCTCCAACCTGGGCGTTTTCACATACCTGCTTTCCAACCGTGAAGGAAAAGACGAAACAGTGGAGCAAAAGCTGATACAAAATACGATTGACATAGCCAACGGAATAGTCTCCAAAAGCGAAAAAGATGTTTATCGCAGACCGTTTGAGCGATATTATTGGGGATGTAACGGCACGGTGGCGCGTTTGACTATCAACCTGTTTGTTGCCGATAAGTTACAACCAAATAAAAAGTATAAAAACGCCGCGTACGATGCAGTGGCTCATCTGTTCGGAAGGAATTACTACAACCGTTCCTACGTAACCGGACTGGGCATAAATCCTCCGATGAATCCGCACGACCGCCGCTCCGGAGCCGATGATATTGCTGATCCGTGGCCCGGATATCTCGTTGGCGGAGGACATTCAGCCACAGATTGGGTAGATTTGGAGGAAAGTTATTCTCACAACGAAATTGCTATAAACTGGCAGGGCGCTTTGGTCTTCGCATTGGCGTGGGTGCTTCAATAAATACAGAGTTTTACGTTAATCCGGTAAAATTGTACTGACGTTAATATAATAGAATTTTGCCGGATTTTTTCATTAACAAACTATATATGTCAATGGTACAATAATATATATATTAAATATGTATTAAATACAGTATTCAAATCATTGATTTAATGTTATAAAACATATTTTAAATTTCAACTTTATATAGACAATTTCAGTAAATTTGTACTGGTATTTCAAAAATATATGGAAATAAACACGCACACATACAATCCCCACGTCTCTGTGGATTGTGTAGTTTTTGGATTTGATGGTGAAAAATTGAAGATATTACTTATCGAGCGCACCATTGATGAGCAAAACTTTAGTGATAAGAAATTGCCCGGAAGCATAATTTTCGAAGATGAGGATTTGGATGAAGCGGCGACACGTATTTTAAATGAATTAACGGGATTGAAGAATATTTATCTCCGTCAATTCCATTGCTTTGGAAGTCCTAGCCGAACAAAAAGTGAGCGAGATAGAAACTGGCTGGAAAAGCTCACAAAGATGAAAATTGGGCGGATAGTAACGGTTGGTTATGTAGCGCTGATAAAAATTAGTAGGAAGATTATCTTTGAGTCGGAAAATACTACCGCCAAATGGTACGACATAAGTTCATTGAAATCTTTTCAATTGGCTTTCGATCATAATGAAATAGCTGATAGTGCCTTGGAACACATCCGCTACAAAGTGAAGCTCGACCCCGCTATGTTGTTTGAATTGTTGCCGCAAAAATTTACGATGACTCAACTTCGCAACCTCCACGATACTATATTGGGAACGACTTCCGATGTGAGGAATTTTAAGAAAAAAATAATGCAAATTGAAGGGCTGGAACAGCTGGACGAGGTACAAAAGGATGTTCCATACAGAGCCCCGCGACTTTATAGATTTGACAAAAAAGTACACAAAAAAAGTAAACGAAACAATATTAAGAACTAACATTATGCTACGCATTTTTTATTCAACAATAGCACTTCTTCTTGTGTTTTTGGCAGGATGCTCGCCATCCGTATTTAAAACAACCAAGAATGGCGTTATAGTTTCAATCAAGGAAAACGACTCCACACCGGCACATAAAATCAAGTTGCAGGTTGTGAACGACCAAATTATTCGTGTGGCAGCCACAGCCAACAGCGATTTTTCAACTGAAAAAAGCTTGGTCATCGTTCCCGATTTGTCCTTTTCGGATAAATTTAGTGTAAATGAAGATGGCACGTTTGTGGTTTTATCCACCGACTCAATACAGGCAAAAGTAAATAAAGAAACCGGAGAGCTGGCATTCTTCCGCATAGATGGAACTCCCATTCTTCAGGAAAATGCGGGTGGAGGAAAATTATTCTCACCCATTGAAGCGGAAGGAACCAAAGGTTACACGCTTCGGCAAGTTTTTGAGTCGCCCGCCGATGAAGCGTTTTACGGTTTAGGGCAGCATCAGGCAGACGACTTCAACTACAAAGGTAAAAATGAATCGCTTTACCAGTACAACACCAAAGTTTCGGTGCCCTTTGTTGTTTCCAATAAAAATTACGGGATTTTATGGGATAATTACTCGCTGAGCAAGTTTGGCGATAGTCGTGATTATCAACAACTGGATCAGTTTAAACTCTATGATGCGGAAGGAAAAGAAGGAGGGCTCACTGCCACTTACATTCGAAAAGAAAATCCCACGGAAACGATTGTGAGAACCGAATCCACACTTAATTACGAGTTTTTATCCGATATCAAAAATCTGCCGCAAGGCTTCGATCTGAATAATTCAACTGTTGTTTGGAATGGAGAAATAGAATCGCCGGAAAGCGGAACATATCACTTCTATTTGCATTATGCCGGATATGTGAAAGTCTATTTCAATAATGAACTGACGGTTAAAGAGCGCTGGCGCACGGCCTGGAATCCGAACTATTATAAATTTACCGTTGATTTAAAAGCGGGTGAAAGAACACCCCTACGCGTAGAGTGGGAGCCGGATGGAGGAACTTCGTATATCGCGCTGAAGGCACTAAGTCCTGTTCCGCGAGAAGAACAAAGCAAACTGTCGATATGGAGTGAAATGGGCAACGAGATTGATTATTACTTTGTTGCCGGCTCTAATATGGATGATGTGATTAGCGGTTACCGAACGCTAACCGGAAAATCGCAAGTGATGCCCAAATGGGCGATGGGTTTTTGGCAAAGTAGAGAGCGTTACAAAACGCAACACGAACTGTTAGAAAACCTGCAGGAGTTTCGTAAACGCCAAATCCCCATAGATAATATCGTTCAGGATTGGTCGTATTGGCCTGTAGACGCGTGGGGAAGCCACGATTTTGATGAAGAACGTTTTCCCGATCCTAAAGGCATGGTTGACTCTGTGCACGCGCTGAACGCCAAAATCATGATTTCGGTTTGGCCGAAGTTTTATATTACGACCGAGCATTACAAAGAGTTCGACCGGAATGGATGGATGTATCAGCAGGCAGTGAAAGACAGTATTCGCGACTGGATTTATCCCGGTTATATCGGTTCGTTCTACGACGCCTACGCCGAAGGCGCGCAAAAACTCTTCTGGCAGCAGATGGAAAATAAACTCTATCCGCATGGATTTGATGCGTGGTGGATGGATGCCTCCGAACCAAACGTACAAGACAACACCAACATCGAGTACCGAAAAATGCTTTGCGGCCCAACAGCGCTTGGTCCGTCTACCAAGTATTTCAACGCGTATGCGCTCGAAAATGCCAAAGCTATTTATCAGGGACAGCGTGGTGTAGACCCAAACAGGAGAGTTTTTCTATTAACCCGCTCCGGTTTTTCAGGAATACAGCGATACTCAACAGCCGTGTGGAGCGGTGATATTGGCACTCGCTGGGAAGACATGAAGGCGCAAATATCCGCCGGTTTAAATTTTGCTCTTTCCGGAATTCCATATTGGACAATGGATATCGGAGGGTTTTGTGTGGAGAGAAGATACGAAGAGGCGCAACGCATTTTCGACCGCTCCGGTATAGAAAACGAAGATTTAAAAGAGTGGCGGGAATTGAATGCCCGTTGGTCGCAATTCGCTGCCTTTGTACCTCTTTTCCGTTCGCACGGTCAGTTCCCGCTTCGGGAAGTATTCAATATTGCTCCCGAAAATCATCCCGCTTATCAAACCATCGTTTACTACAACAAGCTGCGTTACAGAATGATGCCCTATATTTATTCCATGGCGGGTATGACTTATCTGAACGATTATACCATTATGCGCGCTTTGGTAATGGATTTTGGTAACGACACCAAGGTTAACAATATCGGTGATCAATACATGTTCGGCAATTCCCTGATGGTATGTCCGGTTTATGAATACAAATCCACTCAAAGAGATGTATATTTCCCGAATACAACCGATTGGTACGACTTTTATACCGGTAAATCCATTCAGGGAGGACAAACTCTGCAAGTAGACGCGCCTTATTCCCGCATTCCTCTATTCGTTCCTGCCGGCACCATTCTGCCTTTTGGCCCCGAAATTCAATTCACCGATGAGAAAGAGCCTGAAAATGTCACCCTTTATGTGTATGGCGGTAAAAATGGGAAATTCACCTTGTACGAAGACGAAGGGGTAAATTATAATTACGAAGAAGGGGCATTTTCAACCATCGACTTTGTGTATGACGACACAGCAAAAACGCTGACTATTGATACGAGAAAAGGCATGTTTAACGGCATGTTGAATAACAGAACGTTTAATGTGGTTTTTGTAGATAAAACATCAGTTAAAGAATTCAATCCGGACGTGGAGGGCATTGTTGTTTCCTATTCCGGTGAAAAGCAAACCGTAAGCCTCAAATAATGAAACGAAATTTTTCATTTCTTCTGTTCGCTGCTATAATTGTTTTGCATTCTTGTACCGCGAAATCGCCTCGGGTAGTGAGCGACTTCAACCAGGGCTGGGCTTTCCACTTGGGCGATGTGGCTGAAGGGCATTCTACACACTACAACGAATCCCATTGGCAAAGCGTTACACTGCCTCATGATTGGGCGATTGAAGGAGATTTTAGCGCCGATAATCCATCGGGAAGCAATGGCGGAGCCCTTCCCGGAGGAATAGGATGGTATCGGAAGACTTTTCGACTGGATGAAAATCAGAAAAATAAAAAAGTGTTTATCGATTTCGACGGTGTTTACATGAATTCCGATGTGTGGATAAACGGAAATCATTTGGGTCATCGCCCTTACGGCTATATCTCGTTTCGATACGATTTGACTCCTTATTTGGATTTTGATGGTGAAAACCACATTGCCGTACGTGTAGATAACAGCCTGCAACCCAACTCGCGCTGGTATTCCGGTTGTGGTATTTACCGAAATGTACGGCTCACTGCAGTTAACCCCGTTTACGTAGATTTGTGGGGAACGTATGTTGTTACGCCCGAAATTGAGGAAGATAAAGCCAAGGTTGTAGTAAAAACTACCGTCCAGAACGAAACTTCCGAAAATAAGAACGTTGTGGTGAAAACTCAGATTGTCGACAGCTCCGGAAAGTTAATCAGTACAAACTCATCCAATCTGCATCTTTCGTTGCGTACTTCGGGTGAAATAGAGCAAGATATCGATTTACCAAATCCGATTTTATGGACAATTGAAAATCCTTATCTGTATCGTGTAGTGACGAAACTTTACGAAGGAAAAAACCAAATCGATGAATACACAACTCCACTTGGAGTGAGAAGTTTTTCCTTCGATGCAGAAAAAGGCTTCATACTCAACGGAGAACAAACTAAAATAAAAGGGGTTTGCATGCATCACGACTTGGGCTGCCTGGGTTCTGCAGTAAATAAAAGAGCTATTGAGCGGCAGTTGCAGATTTTAAAAGAAATGGGAGTAAACGGTATTCGTACCGCGCACAATCCTCCTGCTCCGGAGCTTTTGCAATTATGCGATAGCATGGGATTTATTGTTCAGAATGAGACTTTCGATATGTGGCGCAAAAAAAAGACCACCTACGATTATTCCCTATACTTTAACGAATGGCACGAGCGCGACTTAACCGATCATATTCTTCGCGACAGAAATCATCCATCGGTTTTCATGTGGAGCGTGGGCAACGAAGTGCTGGAGCAATGGACGCATGCCGATGCGGATACGCTGGATATTGAACAAGCCAATTTGCTATTGAACTTAAAGCGCGATCCCACTGCTTTGCAGTCCCAAAGCTCGGAGATGAGCGTCAACGCATTATTGACCAAAAAATTGGTTGACATAGTAAAATCGTTGGATTCTACTCGTCCGGTTATCTCCGGCAATAACGAACCCAATCCTTACAACCATTTATTCCAATCAGGTGCAATGGATATTATCGGATTCAACTATCATGAATACGAATATGACAATGTTCCCGAGAACTTTCCCGGAAAGCCATTCCTCGCTTCGGAAACCACCTCGGCTCTCATGACAAGAGGTTACTACAGAATGCCCAGTGACTCTATGTTTATTTGGCCTACCCGATGGGATATTCCGTTTTATGACTCTTCTTATTCCTGTTCTTCCTACGATAATTGCCATGTTCCCTGGGGTTCAACCCATGAACTGGTTTGGAATAAAGTTAAAAACACCGATTTTATTAGTGGAATGTATATTTGGACTGGTTTCGACTATATAGGCGAACCAACTCCATTCAGTTTTCCTGCCAGAAGCTCATACTTTGGGATTGTGGATTTAGCCGGATTTCCAAAAGATGTTTATTACATGTACCAGTCAGAATGGACAAATAAGGATGTACTGCATGTTTTCCCTCATTGGAATTGGGCGGCAGGAGATGAGGTGGATATTTGGGCCTATTACAACAACGCCGATGAAGTGGAGCTCTTTTTAAACGGGGTTTCTCAAGGAACTAAAAAGAAAGAGAATAATAAACTGCACGTGTCTTGGAGATTGACTTTCGAGCCCGGCACCCTAAAAGCCGTCTCCAGAAAAAATGGAAAAGAAGTGTTATCGCGAGAAATAAAAACTGCCGGAGAACCCCATAGAATAAGACTAACAGCCGACAGAGAGGTTATTGCTGCCAACGGAAAAGATTTAAGTTTCATAACGGTAGAGGTCCTTGATAAAGAAGGGAATGTCTGCCCGAATGCGGATAATTTAATTCATTTCAATATAAATAATAATGGCATTATTGCCGGTGTAGATAATGGAAGCCCCACAAGCATGGAACGCTTTAAGGACAATAAACGCAAGGCGTTTTATGGAAAGTGTTTGATTGTTATACAGTCTGAAAAAACGAAAGGGAATATAAAACTTACCGCGTCTTCCGAAAAGCTGGAAAATGCGGAAATAGAAATAATAGCCAAATGATAATGAGATATTTAATCCTATTTTTGTTTTCAGTTTACTGTTTATTCTTTGGAAGTTGTGGTGCAGTAAAAAAAAATCACGAGCTAACATTGAAAGATGCCCTTAACGGAGTGTTTTTTGTGGGAACCGCATTAAATACACCGCAAATTTTAGGTGCAGATACAGCTTCCATTCGAATAATAGAAACCCACTTTAATTCAATCACCGCGGAAAATGTCATGAAAAGTGAGGTTATTCATCCTAAGGAGTCGGAGTATAATTTTGACCTGTCTGATAAATTTGTGGAGTTCGGTGAAAAAAACAACATGAAAATAATCGGACACACATTAATCTGGCACTCACAGCTATCCCCTTGGTTTTGCGTGGACGAAAACGGCAACAATGTTTCTGCCCAAATATTGAAAGAAAGAATGAAAGGTCACATTCAAACCATTGTTGGCCGTTATAAAGGGCGTATAAAAGGCTGGGATGTGGTGAACGAAGCCATTGAAGATGATGGCTCATGGAGAAAAAGCAAATTCTATGAAATATTGGGTGAGGATTTTATGCGCTTGGCTTTTGAATATGCACACGAAGCCGATCCGGAAGCGGAACTTTATTACAACGATTACTCCATGGCAAATCCCACTAAACGTCAGGGGGTTGTCAACATGGTGAAAGCGCTTAAGGAAAAAGGAGTGAGAATTGATGGAATAGGCATACAAGCACATTTAAATATGGATTATCCTGCCATAGACGAATTTGAAAAAAGCATCATTGCCTTCGCGAATTTAGGTGTAAAAGTAATGATTACAGAGTTGGATTTAAGCGTTTTGCCTTCTCCCAGACACGATGTAGGAGCCAATCTTGCTGAAAATTATGAATACCAAAAAGAGATGAATCCTTATGCAGACGGCTTGCCGGAAGAAATCCATCAAAAGCAGTTAAAACGCTACATGGATTTTTTCAACTTGTTTCTCAAACACAAAGACAAAATCGATAGGGTTACTTTGTGGGGAGTAAGCGATGCACATTCCTGGAAAAACAATTGGCCGGTGAGGCAGCGTGTCGATTATCCCTTATTATTCGACAGAAACAACAACAAAAAGCCGGTAGTAGAAATGATAATAAGAGAAGCTACCCAAAAATGAGTTAGCCCTAATGAGTTCATCCCCAACAATCAACAACTCGCGTAGATCTCCTTCAGAGGACTTAGATGTAAATAATAACCTTTGAGGTAAAATTTAATCATACACTATATAGTATAACCCTTTCTTAAAAAAAATGACCAAGTAAATGAAAAAATTTTCCGTTTCACGCATGTTCCTTTTATCAATTGTAGCGTTCATTTTCTTTTCTTGCAAACAAACGCCTGATTATTTAAACACGAAGCTTTCTTTCGAGGAAAGAGTCGATGATTTGCTCTCACGGCTAACGCTGGAAGAAAAAATAAGTCTCACCCGCTACGATTCACCATCCATTGACCGGCTAGGTATTCCGGCTCACAACTGGTGGAACGAATGTCTTCACGGAGTAGCCCGCTCAGGACGCGCTACAGTTTTTCCACAAGCAATTGGTATGGCGGCAATGTGGGATACGGAGCAAATGTATGAAATTGCCAACGCCATATCCGATGAGGCAAGAGCGAAGCACCACGATTATGCCTCCAGAGGCAAAAGAGGAATCTATCAGGGTTTAACCTTTTGGACTCCTAACATCAATATTTTCCGTGATCCGCGCTGGGGGAGAGGCATGGAAACATATGGAGAAGACCCATATTTAACGGCCGAGACAGCCATTCCTTTCATAAAAGGCTTGCAGGGAAACGACTCAACCTACCTGAAATTGGTGGCCACATCAAAGCACTTTGCCGTTCACAGCGGTCCGGAATCGACACGGCACTCTTTCGATGTATATCCCAATGATTACGATTTACAGGAAACCTATTTTCCACACTTCAAGAGAACTGTACAAGAAGCCGATGTGTACTCGGTTATGTGCGCTTACCAAAGATTTCGCGGCGAACCTTGCTGTGGAGATAAATATCTGGAAGATTTACTGAGAAACAAATGGGGATTCAAGGGGTATATCGTGTCGGATTGCTGGGCAATAAAAGATTTTTACGATCCAAATGCGCATCATATTGTGAACACCTCCGCCGAAGCGGCTGTTAAAGCCGTAAAAGCGGGTACCGATCTTAATTGTGGAGACACTTATGATCCCGGATTGATGGATGCGGTAAAACAAAATCTGATAACGGAGGCAGAAATTGACGTATCGGTTAGAAGATTGCTTTTGGCCAGAATGAAATTGGGACAGTTCGATCCGGTTGCTCAAGTTAAATATGCCCAAATCCCCATTAGTGTTGTGGAAAACGAACAACATCGCTTAATTGCATTGGTGGCAGCCAGAAAATCCATGGTTTTGTTGAAAAACGATAATAATATGTTGCCCTTTAGCAAAGATGTGAAAAAGGTAGCGGTTATTGGCCCCAACTCTAACGATCGGGAGGTTTTGCTTGGAAACTACAACGGGTATCCCTCCGAAAAAACCACCCCTTTAAGTGGAATTATCGAAAAGCTGCCTCTTGCCGAAGTAAGATACGCCCAAGGTTGCCATCTGGCGGAAAAACTTCCCAGCCTCACAGCTATTCCCATCGATTATTTCTTTACAGATAAAGACAAATCCACAAAAGGGCTGCAAGCCGAATATTTCGACAATAAGGATTTTAAAGGCAAACCCAAACATACTCGTGTTGATGAAAGCATCGATTTTGTGTGGTGGGATAAAGCACCGTTTCAAGATATGGCATATGAAGAGTTCTCCGTTCGCTGGAAAGGAGTACTTGTTCCTCCAGTCTCTGGAGAATATGCCATTGGCGCGGAAGCTTTCAGAGGTTATAAACTTTATTTAGATGGCAATTTACTTTCATCGGGGAGAGATGATCATCACTCCAGAAAACAATACGAATATGTCCACCTTGAAGCGGAAAAGGCATATGAAATCGTGATGGAGTTTTTCCAAGACCATACCGAATACTCCCATGCACATTTGTTGTGGGAAATTCCCAATGAAAATTTAAAACAAGAAGCCATAGATTTGGCAAAAGAATCGGATTTGGTTGTGCTTTGTATGGGATTGAGCCCACTGCTGGAAGGCGAAGAAATGCCTGTGAAAGTGGATGGGTTTCAAGGTGGAGACCGTCTACATATCAACCTGCCAAAAACTCAGACCGATTTAATCCGAGAAATTCAGCGTTTAGGTAAACCCACGGTTCTGGTTCTTCTCAACGGCAGCGCGCTCGCTTTCAATTGGGAAGCTGAAAACATTCCGGCCATTATCGAAGCATGGTATCCGGGCCAGGCAGGGGGAACAGCAATTGCCGATGTTATTTTTGGAGATTACAATCCGGCAGGGCGTCTTCCGGTTACTTTCTACAAAGATGTAAATCAGATTCCCGCTTTCGACAATTACGATATGAAAGGCAAAACATATCGGTATTTTTCGGGAGAGCCCTTGTACGAGTTTGGGTATGGATTAAGTTATACCAGTTTTCAATATACTTGGAATGAAATTCCCGAAAAAGTTGAAAACGGAAAGGATATTTCAGTTTCTGTTGATGTAACAAATACCGGAGAAATTGACGGAGATGAAGTAGTTCAACTCTACGTTTCGCTGCCCGACAGCAAATTACAGAAACCTATTCGAGCTTTGCAGGGATTCAAACGAATACACTTGAAAAAAGGAGAAACACAAACAGTGGAATTTGTTTTGAAACCTCATCAATTTGCTGCGAGAAACAATGAAAATATTCCCGTAGTTGAAGCAGGGAATGTGCTGTTATCCATCGGTGGTAAACAACCCGACGCTAACGCCATAAAGTCCGCAAAAGTTGTACAGGCCACTGTGGAAACAATCGGGGATAAATATTATGTAAGTGAATAAAAAAAGGATGTTATGTATTTGTTGGGATACGATATAGGTAGTTCATCGGTAAAAGCTTGTTTGGTACAAGCGGAATCGGGTAAAATAGTAGCTTCCGACTTCTTTCCAAAAACAGAAATGACGATGCATGCCGTTCAACCCGGTTGGGCGGAACAAGAACCCGAAATGTGGTGGGAAAACTTAAAATTGGCGAACGCGTCAGTACTTAAAAAATCGGGTGTTGACTCCGCCGATATTAAAGGCATCGGAATATCGTGGCAAATGCACGGACTGGTAGCTGTTGACAAGAATAAAAATGTGCTTCGCCCGTCAATAATTTGGTGCGACAGTCGTGCCGTGCCGTATGGAGAGAAAGCTTTCCTTTCGATAGGCAAGGAGAAAGCGTTATCCACTTTATTGAATTCGCCGGGTAACTTTACCGCTTCAAAACTGGCGTGGGTAAAAGAAAATGAACCGCATTTGTATGAGCAAATAGACAAAATAATGCTTCCGGGCGATTACATTGCCATGAAGTTAACGGGGGAAGTTTCCACAACGATAGAAGGGTTGTCCGAAGGTGTTTTTTGGAACTTCAAAGAAGAATCTCTGTCTGCCGATGTGATGAATCATTTCGGATTCAGTAACGATATTATTCCTCGCATAACTCCAACGTTCGGGATACAAGGAGCCGTTTGCGCAGAAGCAGCCAGCGAGCTTGGCCTAAAAACGGGCACTCCGTTAGGATATCGTGCCGGAGATCAGCCAAATAATGCGGTTTCACTCAATGTTTTCAATCCCGGAGAAATAGCGTCAACGGCAGGTACTTCCGGAGTAGTTTACGGAGTGTTGGGAGAGGTGAATTACGACCCACTGTCGCGAGTAAACACCTTTGCGCACGTGAACCACACGTCCGAAAAACCAAGATTAGGCGTGTTATTGTGTATCAACGGCACGGGTATTCTTAACTCATGGATTAAAAGAAACATGGTGCAAGCAGATTTAAGCTATGACGACATGAACAGACTTGCAGAAAAATCGCCTATCGGCTCCAAAGGTATTACGGTAATTCCTTTTGGTAACGGTGCAGAGCGCGTACTTGAAAATAAGAATCCTGGATGTTCTTTCCATGGAATTAATTTCAACATTCACACCATTTCCGATATCATTCGAGCATCGCAAGAAGGTATTGTTTTTTCGTTTAAATACGGAATGGAGGTGATGCAAGAGATGGGTATGGAAATAAATATTATCCGAGCCGGAAATGCTAATATGTTCCTCAGCCCAATTTTTAGGCAAACGCTAGCAGGTGTTACAGGAGCAACCATCGAATTATTCGATACCGATGGAGCTGCCGGAGCGGCTAAAGCTGCCGGAGTGGGCGTTGGAATTTACGCTACACATAATGAAGCATTCGCTTCACTGCAAAAGATTATGACTATAGAACCCGATACGGAAAATAAAGAACGTTACAAAGACGCTTATCAACGTTGGAAATCACACATTACTCAATAGAATTAAAAAAGACAATTATGGAAACAAAAAAAGAGTTTTTCCCGGGAATTGGGAAAATCAAATTCGAAGGAAAAGAAAGTAAAAATCCACTCGCGTTTCGTTACTACAATGCTGAAAAAGTAGTTTATGGACGAAAAATGAAAGACTGGTTCAAATTTTCAATGGCCTACTGGCACACATTATGCTCAGAATCAAGTGACCCGTTTGGAACTGAAACGAAAGACTTTGAATGGAACAATGGCGAAAGTGCACTTGAAAAAGCCAAGAAAAAGTTAGATGCCGGATTTGAGTTCATGCAAAAAATTGGAATTGAATATTTTTGTTTTCACGACATCGATTTAATCGACGAAGGCAACTCCATCCAGGAATATGAAGCAAACTTAAAGTCTATTGTGGCTTACGCCAAAGAAAAAATGGCCGAAACGGGCATCAAGCTGCTATGGGGCACCGCCAATGTTTTCAGTCATAAACGATACATGAATGGCGCTGCTACCAATCCTAATTTTGATAGCGTTGCGTTTGCCGCCACCCAAATCAAAAACGCGTTGGATGCTACCATTGAACTTGGAGGGGAGAATTATGTTTTTTGGGGTGGACGTGAAGGGTATATGAGCTTACTCAATACCGACATGAAGCGCGAAAAAGAACATCTAGCCATGATGTTGGCCAAAGCGCGGGACTACGCCCGTTCTAAAGGATTTAAAGGCACATTTTTTATCGAGCCTAAGCCTATGGAACCCACAAAGCATCAATATGACACGGATGCTGAAACCGTAATTGGTTTTCTGCGCGCGCACAATCTCGACAAAGATTTTAAACTCAATATTGAGGTAAATCATGCCACCTTAGCGGGACACACCTTTGAGCATGACCTTCAATGCGCCGTTGATGCCGGCTTGTTAGGCTCTATCGACGCCAATAGAGGCGATTACCAAAACGGGTGGGATACGGACCAGTTTCCAATCGATATATACGAACTTACACAAGCCATGCTGGTGATCTTAAAAGGAGGTGGACTGCAAGGTGGAGGAACAAATTTTGACGCTAAAACGCGAAGAAACTCTACCGACTTAGAAGACATTTTCATTGCTCATATTGCTGGAATGGATGCCTTTGCCCGTGCGTTGGAAGCCGCTGCGGCAATTTTGGAAGACTCTCCCTACACCCAAATGTTAAACGATAGATATGCTTCTTTTGACAGCGGAAAAGGGAAAGAATTTGCTGAAGGGAAACTCTCGTTAGAGGACATGCGCGAATACGCCATTTCGCTGGGCAAAGAGCCCGATCAGATAAGCGGAAAGCAAGAGCTTTACGAAGCCATAGTGAACATGTACATATAACGTACACAAGAAATGGATGGAATGAAGTACAATAAATCATATATCTTCGGAATTACCTTGGTGGCAACACTAGGTGGTTTGCTATTTGGATACGACACGGCGGTAATATCCGGAGCCGAAAAGTCGATTGAGGCGTATTTGATAAAACCCTTAGGATTAAGTTCCCTCGTTCATGGAGCAACGGTGTCCAGTGCGCTAATCGGCTGCATTATAGGAGGAATAATTTCCGGAATATTTTCAAACCGTTTTGGTAGGAAAAAAACTTTGATGATAGCGGCATCTCTGTTTTTCATTTCGGCGTTAGGCTCTGCTTTTCCGGAAACGGTTTTTTTCTCTAAAAACGAGCCATGGTTGGGACTGCTTTTTACATTTAATTTCTATCGAATTATAGGCGGTATTGGAGTGGGACTTGCATCTGCTGTTTCTCCAATGTATATCAGCGAGATAGCACCTGCCGATATTCGAGGGAGATTAGTTTCTTTCAACCAATTTGCCATAATTTTCGGGATGCTGGTGGTTTATTTTGTTAATTGGGGAATCGCTTTCGGACATAGTATTGAATGGATAAATAACGTTGGTTGGCGGTATATGTTTGCCTCTGAAGCTATCCCGGCGGCGTTGTTTGGGATACTCCTGTTATTCGTTCCTGAAACTCCTCGTTATTTGGTACTGTCTAACAGGGATGAAAAGGCGCTTTCAGTGCTAAGCAAAATCAATTTGGATAAGCCAACGGCACAATCTGTTTTCGCTGAAATTAAACAATCGATTGGAAAAGTAACTGAGCGATCACATATTTTTTCTTACGGAAAAGTTGTGATTATTATCGGAATTTTGCTTTCGGTGTTTCAACAATTTGTAGGAATAAACGTGGCGCTATATTATGCTCCTCGCATTTTCGAAAGTATGGGAGCTGCAAAAGACGCTTCCATGCTCCAAACTATTATTATGGGTTTTGTTAACGTAGTATTTACTGTAGTAGCAATTCTCACTGTAGACAAGTGGGGTAGAAAACCTTTGCTGATAACCGGTTCTATTGGCATGGCAATTGGTATGTTCGCCATTTCCGCCTTGGCTTTTAATAACATTATCGGTATTTCCACATTGGTGTTTATCATCATATATACCGCATCGTTCATGATGTCTTGGGGACCTATTTGCTGGGTGCTTATTTCGGAAATATTCCCGAATAAAATTCGGGGACAAGCCGTCGCTATCGCAGTAGCTTTTCAGTGGTTTGCCAATTACCTCATTTCATCTACCTATCCTGCAATGATGGAGTTTAGTGGGGGAATGACCTATGGGTTTTATGGAGTAATGGCGGTGCTGTCTGCCCTGTTCGTTTGGAAAATGGTTCCGGAAACCAAAGGCAAGTCGCTGGAAGAGATGGAGAAACTGTGGAAGAAATAAATTAATATTTGGTGTAAACAAGGAATTGTCTCAATAGCATTGATTTTCTTTCGTTTTGTCATTTGATCCGCCGGTTGGCGGAGAAAAATCTATTACGTCATAAATTATAGATACTTCATTGCTCCCCCATTTAAACGAATCAATTCTCCCGATAATATTGGGAAACAACTGATAGTGCATTTTACTTATGAGACAATCCCTGTTTTTTAATGAACGCCAAAGAAGGTTCGATCTCACGCCCTCCGGCTTTGGAAGCCAATACTCACCTGAGTAAGTTATTGTCGCTGAGCAATGCAAATATGGTGGTTTTTGACAAGAGTAATTCAAAATCCGCAACTTTTTCAAGCTTACTTTACAACAAACGAAAAAAAGTTGTAACTTTGCATTCTCAAAATCGGGATGTAGCACAGTTGGCTAGCGCGCCACGTTCGGGACGTGGAGGTCGGAAGTTCGAGTCTTCTCATCCCGACTCAACAAGAAAACACGAAAGTTTTACGGCTTTCGTGTTTTTTGTGTTTATAACTTCAAATATCTTTCAACGTTTCCACACCTAACGGCGTTATCTTGCAAATGGTGTGGGTCACTTGGCCAAAAAACCTCGCTGTTTAAGCATTACTCTTTGTTAACTTCCCTAATAATAGGAATATCTCTTTTTACGCTTTGGCTCAACGAAATCATGGTTTCTGTGGCCACAACGCCCTGAATTTCCTGAATTCGGTTGTTCAACAAATCCATAAGGTGCTCATTGTCTTTGGCGTAGATCTTAATTAACAGTGTGTAAGCGCCGGTAGTAAAATGACATTCGGTAACTTCGGGAATTTTTTCAAATTCGGGAACAACGTTTTTGTACATCGAACCTTTTTCAAGTTTCACGCCGATATACGCGCTTGAGGCATAACCCAGCACTTTGGGGTTTACGTGGTAACCCGATCCGGTAATAACTTCATTTTCAATCATTCGCTGAACACGTTGATGAATGGCAGCACGCGAAACACCGCATTGTTCGGCCACATCTCTAAATGGGATTCTTGCGTTTTGTGAAATAATTTCAAGAATTTGTCTGTCTAGTTTGTCTATCTTTTCCATGGGCTTATGTTTATTGTATCCCCAAAAGTAATAAAAATCTATTATCTTCTGACAATTTGGAATAAAAATTTTGCAAAATTTCTAATTTTGGGGCTTTATAAAGTCAAAATGCAGCGCATTTATTGATTTTCGGCGAGTTTGTATAGCGCTTCCGCCACTTCAAAATCGCGGGAAGTGGTTATTTTTATGTTCCATTCATCGCCTTCCACCAATTTGATTTCCATTCCAGCGGCTTCCGCCACCGAGGCATCATCCGTGAAAGATTCATTGTAATCGGTTTCATAAGCACTTTTTAGCGATGCAGCAGAAAAAACCTGTGGAGTTTGCACCAATTTTAACGTGCTTCTGTCGATAATTTTTGTTCCGTTTTCGGTTAATTGGCGAACCGTGTTCACTTCATCCGTTACGGGAATCACACCCACAGATTCTTGAAAAGAGGTGTCGAAGCATCTCTTAATCACTTCCGCAGACACAAACGGGCGGGCGCCGTCGTGAACGCCCACGGTTTCCTCATCGGACACCTCCGCCAATCCGTTTTTCACCGAGTGAAAACGTGTTTCTCCTCCATTTACCAGAGTGCAGGGAATGGAAAAATCAACCATTTCGCACATCTCGTTCCACAAATCACGAAACGCTTCGGGAAGAACCACAATGATGCGCATGCGATAGTCGCAGTTGTGAAAAGCCTCGATAGTGTGCATCAACATTGGCTTTCCGCCAATAAACTGAAACTGCTTAGGCACATCACCACCGGCGCGAAGGCCTTTGCCTCCGGCAACAATTATAACGCAGTATTTTTTTTCGGGAATCATGGTTTTCAAGAGATTTCGTCGATTATTTTCTGCAATTCTTTATCGGTTTTGGTCAATTTTTCTTTGCAGAACGCGATAAGTTCCGACGCGCGTTTTACTTTTTGGGTGAGCGCGTCAACGTCCAATTCGTTCGATTCTATTGCGGTAACGATTTCTTCGAGTTCGCGCTTGGCTTGGGAATAGGTTATTTTGTTCATATTGTTTTGAGTTTTACATTATAATTCTGCTGCGTAGCAGCTAAATATTTGTAGTTATTATTGAAGCTGAATAGAAGTAGGTGCGTAGCACCGAAAGATTAATCAAAGAAATCAAAAAGATATTCTTGATTATACGAAATATCATTTTTCGCCAATATATCCATATATTCTTCTCTAAACGTTTTTTTCTTATGATGTGTTTCTTGATTCAAAATATATTTTACTACAGTATCAATTTGTGATTTGGAGTGCGTGAAAGCGCCATATCCTAACTGCCATTCGAATTTAAATTTCAAAAAATTTTGTTGATTAACCCACGTGTTGCTTGAAGTTTTAATCTGTTCCACCAAATTAGGAATAAGCTGATTAACATTGTATCCGATAAGAATATGCACGTGATTCGGCATAGCATAAATAGCTATAAGTTTATGTCTGTTATTTTGGACAATACCTGTGATATATTTTTCAAGTTCATTTTTCCACGCTTTATCAATAAGGGCATGCCTGTTTTTAGGTGCGAAAACCAAATGAACATAGCATTGAGTATACGTATTTGCCATATCTTTAATTTTGCGGTGCTCTGCACCTCTGTTTGAATTGATTGCTCTCTGCTACAAATATTCTGCCACGCTGTGGCATTATTGTTCGGGTATTTTTTCTTTTGGTTCTTTTTTTAGTAAAAAATTGGCGATGGAAGCATAATTTGTAATCATTAAATAGCCGATAATGAGGCTGATGATTTTCACTGCCCAAGAAACATAGTCGGTGAGAATTTCTGAGTGAAACTGACTTGTAAAATCGTTTTGATTTTTCATCAGCAACTTGAAAAGAAAAAAAACGTGGGTGATAAATATGGGCAAATGCCTCACAATTAGCGATAAGCCAATGGCGAAAATGGCGATTTTCAATAAATCGGAGAAATCTACTCGCCTGAATGAAACTTTGTCGTCATCAAACCCTTTGTCTAACTTCAGGACGTTAATAAATCTGTCGGGGTTGAAAATGAGCGCCAAGAAAATGGCCGTTACTACCAATAATATTGCCACAAAAAGCAGAATGCTTAGCCAAGGTGTTCCGGAGAAAAAAACGAAAATCGTTGGCAAAGCCTGAAATACAGTGATTACGATAAAATAGAGTCCCGCGATTTTTAGAAGAATTCTGAAAAGATCTTTTTTTGTCATGATTGATTTGTGTCTATGATGATTGATTCTATTTTTCCATCGGAAAACAGGGTTTCGATGAGTTGATTTTCAGCGAGATGTTTGGTTGATTTTATGATTTTCCCGTCTTTTAGCGTAAGCGTGTAACCTCGTTTTAGAATATTTTCAGGCGACACCATGCGAATGTATTGCTCTTGCGCTGAAACAATATGCTGTTCGTTTTGTATCAATCGATGCGTATTGTGTTTGAGCATCACCGAAAGTTGTTGCACATCGGACAATTCATCACGCAGCAGAAGATTTGAGGCGTGAGTCATCGTTTTGGACAACCCTAACAAGTTGTTTTGCTCATCCCGAATTTTGGTGCTGCTTTTATCCACCAACCGTTGTTGGAAATCGGCTAACCGATACGCTGTTTCGCCCATTTGCGTAATAAAAAACTCGGCTACCGCTGTTGGGGTTTTGGCCCGCGTGTGTGCCACGGCATCCAACACGGTAACATCGCGCTCGTGCCCAATTCCGCTGATAATTGGAAGTGGGAACTGCGCACAATTTGTAGCCAACAGATAAGAATCGAAGCAACTTAAATCAGACGTGGCTCCCCCACCCCGAATAATTGCCACCGCGTCAAAGAACTGCCGGTTACGAAAAACATTTTCCAATGCCGCGATGATGGAAGCCTCGCTCCTGTCGCCCTGCATAATGGCGGGAAATAGTTTGGTGTAAAACACGAACCCAAATGAATTATTCGTCAATTGCTCCCGAAAATCTTCGTACCCGGCGGCGGTGGGCGATGAAATGACCGCGATGCGGTTTGGAAGTTCCGGCAACGGCAGCTCTTTGTTGAGCGTCAAAACGCCTTCTTCTTCCAGTTGGCGCAGCACCAGTTGTCGGTTTCGGGCAATTTCTCCTACGGTAAATGAAGGATCGATATCTACCACCGAGAGCGAGTAGCCGTACAATTCGTGAAATTCTACCGACACGCGCACCAATACGCTCAATCCCGATGAAAAACGTTGCCCCGTTTCCGTTTCAAAATAGGCGGAAAGCATTTGAAACACGTTTGCCCAAATCATTCCCCTTGCCTTGGCAACAATATTTTGGGTGACGGCGTCTTTTTCAATAAACTCCAAGTAACAATGTCCGTTCTGGTTTCGGCGCACATCGCTGGTTTCTGCTCTGAGCCAATAGGTTTCGGGCAAATGATCTCGAATGGCGTCACGCACACGGCGGTTGAGTTCGGATAAAGAAAAAGATTGGTCGGGCATATTTCTTGTAATTCAAAAACAAAAATACGTTTTTTTATGGAATACCGTCGTATTTTGCGGTATCTTATCAGAGATGGGCATCTATATAAGTATTGTTTTCAAGTCATTAAGTAAAATGGAGATATCTACGACTCATTTTCTTTCACTTTAATTACCTTACTTGCAATCAAAGCAAACAACGCTATACAAAAAAAGAGGATTGGAACATACATCTTGCTTTTAAGCACTTGGGAATCGTCTAAATAAGCGAGTAAATAAAGAGGAGTAGCTGCCCCAAATATGTAGGCAATTAATTTGAAAACCTTTATTGTAAACAATCTTTTTTGGATTTGCCAATCTTGTTTAATTTTTTGTTTATCGGCATGTGAAGAAAACACTCTGGATTTAGCCTCATAATATTTATCGTAACAATAGCGAAAAAAGAAAAACAGCAGTACAGCCCATAAAATCACTGCAATATATAGATAATCTTGCAACAAATATCCGTTACCAAATTTCAAATATGCGAGCACATTGAAGATTATTTCAAAAGCCAACACACATAAAATGGCAAAGAGGATGGATTTTTTGTTTTTCTTTATACTCATAAATAGCTAAAGTTTTACACGCAACGTTTTCTCTGTATAAGGCGATGTAAAAACCAAATGAAGGAATTTGTTTTTCTTTCGTACTTCGGCGGGAATGGAAATGTTAAGGGAATTTTCTTCAAATTTGTGTGTAGACAAAAGATTGCCCGCCGCGTCTAACAAGTTTACCGCGTAAGCGTCCAAAGAAAAATCGGGTTCGGTGAGCGTGAATAAAAAGGAGGTTTTTGCGGGCCTGTTTAGCGTGAAATACTGATCTTCAACCGATTTTTCTGTTACCGGAAATTTCTCCAGCACTTGCTTCATTGCCTTGCCAAAATCGGGGATGCCGTAACCATACACGGTATCGGGTTGTTGGTATCGGTCGGACGATTTTTTGATAATCTCCATCAACTCTTTCCGGTCCAAATCGGGATTTACCGACCACAACGAAGCTACCAACCCCGCCAAAAATGGCGATGAAAGCGATGTTCCGTTGGTGGTGCCAATCATTCCGTTTTGTCCAATGGTAATGGTGTGGTGCCCCACCGAAACCACTTCGGGCTTAATGCGCCCATCGGCTATCACGCCGTGCGAGCTAAAAGAAGCGATAATACTGTCGGTTGCGACGGCGCCTACCGAAAGAATGTTTTTTGCATCGGCCGGAGGTGTGGTTTTCTGCCATCGCTTGTTTCCTTCGTTTCCGGCACTGATAACGAGCACCATTCCTTTATCGAACGCTTTGTCGGCGGCGAGTGACATGATGGAGGTGGCGCCGTTAAGATCATCGTGCGAGTAATTCAACGATTTATCATCGAAAGCGCTATAGCCCAACGACGTATTAATCACATCAATTCCGATGCTGTCGGCATATTCCACCGCTCGCACCCAATAATCTTCTTCCACCGGAAATTCGCTTCTCACATCTTCCGACACCAGCAAATGGTACGTGGCGTGCGGTGCCGATCCCATCATTATATGTGGCAAATTGACGGCCATAGTTGAAAAAACTTTCGTGCCGTGGTCGCTGGAGGCAAAAATTTCGCTTCCAGGAACAAAACTTTTAAAGCCGCCCAAATTGATGCCGCTGAATTGGGGAACAACATCGGCATTGGTGAAACCGGCATCGATAACCGCGACATGTATTCCTTTTGCGGTGAATCCGCTTAAAGCCATGTTTTTGGCGTTGTGCATGGCAAATTGCGCGTCGGTGATTCCAAAATGGCTTTCCAATCCTACATCTTCCATACAATCCAGCACGCCAAGGCGCGGACGCGCGGGCCTGCGGGAATTTTGCTCCCTGCCCCGCCACACATATTTGGCGGAATCCACAAATGACAGTCGCAAAATATCGCTGATTTGCGCGCTGTCTTCCACTTGCACCACGATGGTTTTAAACCATTTACTATGCGAAACAACCTTTCCTCCCGCATTTGTTACTTCTTGAAAATACTCCGATGAAATGGGCAAATCTGACGCATCGATGGCGACGTTTTGCCTTTTTTTGCGTTCAATGGATTTTTCGGAAAGAAATTTTTCGGGTTGAGATAGGGAGAATTCGGGTTTGCCTTTGTCTCTGAGATAGACACGGAATTTATATTGCTGCGGTTCAGTTCTTTGTGCCGATACCGAGAGGGCACAGCACAGAAAAAAAGCGAGAATGGATTGTTTCATTTTTGAGGAAATGGATTTTAAGGCAAATATAACACAAAAAATGAAAATTTTTAACCCGTTAGACCGCCAATCGGTCAGGCGATTTTTTTGCATCGGTCATCGCAGTCCCATTTTCGGCCTATTCACCCTTAAACCTTTCGCGGTTTTTCTCTCTTCGTTTTAAAACAAAATGAAGTAAAACAGGCAACACAAGGCTCACGCCAATAATGAGCCAATACTCCCGCATGTTACCGGAGTTTTGGTAATTGGGATAAGCAATTACCGCCATAATCACTGCATACACGGCCAGCGCTATGGGCAAAACAATGTGTCTTTTAAATTTGGGGTTCTTCACCATTCATTATCTGCGCAAAGCGCTCAATTTTATCTTTTGAAAGTACCACCCTGAGGTCTTTTTTCTTCATCATTTGAGAAGTTACCACACGCTCCCAAAAAGTGAGTTGCGTTTTATCTACCTCTCCGCCAAAATAATCCCTCACTCGGGCTTTTTCGTTCAACACCGCCGGATAGGCTGCGTCTAACTGCTTTCTGGCTTTCTCTCCCGTGTACAAACAGTTAATAAAAAGCCCTAACCGCTTAGTTTGCAGGCTTTGCAAATTTTCTTCGCAAAATCTTGAGACGCACTCTTGTACCGCTCCCGAGTGAATGGAGCCGCCAATGATAACAGCATCGTAATTTGAAACATCGGGAAAAAATTCCCGTTGTTCCAAATTACACATATCCACATTTCCCTCCAATAAGCGGAACAAGTGTCGGGCACATTTCTCTACCGTTCCGTGATCGGAAGCGAATACAATCAACGTGTTATCCATTAAAACGTGTTATTGTAAGTTTTCGAGTATCGACACCAGGTAATCGTATGATTTTTCTACCGTGTCAATTTTGATGGCTTCATCGGGCGAATGGGCTCCTCTAATGGTGGGGCCGAAAGAAACAATATCGAGTTTCTGCTCCACGTTTGATTGAATAATGCCGCACTCCAAGCCGGCGTGAATAACAATCACTTCGGGCCTGTCGCCGTATTTTTCCAAATAGATTTTCTCCATAGTTGTGAGCAGTTCCGAGTTTGCGTTTGGCTGCCAGCCGGGGTAATCGCCATCGAACTCCACTTTGGCACCTGCCAAAAGGAACACGCTTTCAGTGGAAGAGCACACCCATTGCTTGCGGCTTTCGGAAGAGCTGCGAACCATTAATTTCACTTCAACGCTTCCTTCAGATGAGTGGACAAGCGCTAGGTTTAAAGAACTTTCCACCACGCCGGGGAAATCGGCCAAATAGCTAATTACGCCATTGGGGCAAGCTTCCACGGCGTTAATGAGGTCGTCTTGCACTTCTTCGGGCAACAACGATGAGGGTAAATCTACTTTTTCCGCTTTTAGGGAAATGTTGTCCTCAATTCCGGCGAAATCTTCACGGAAAAGTGTTTCGTATTCGTTGATCAAATCCAGCAAATCATCCGATAATTGTTCGGGAATGGTTAGCACCACAAACGATTCGCGCGGAATGGCGTTTCGCAACGATCCGCCCTGAATGCTGGCCACACGCGCTTCATAGTTGCTTACCACGTCTTTCAAGAAACGATTCATTAACTTGTTGGCGTTGGCGCGACCAAGGTGAATCTGGGTGCCGGAGTGCCCTCCTTTTAGCCCGCGAAGGCTAATTTTAAACGCCACATCGTTTTGGGGAATATTTTTATCGGGTTTAAATTGAAACGATACATTCACATCCATTCCACCGGCACAGCCGATGCAGAGTTCGCCGTCTTCTTCGGTGTCGAGGTTGAGCATCATAGTGCCTTTCAAAAATCCTTTTTCCAAGCCGTTGGCGCCATCCATTCCCACTTCCTCATCAATGGTAAACAATGCTTCAATGGCGGGATGTTGAAGCGAATCATCTTCCAGCACGGCCATCATCATGGCGCACCCAACACCGTTGTCGGCTCCCAGTGTGGTGGAGCGCGCTTTTAACCACTCGCCGTCAACAAACGTTTCAATGGGGTCTTTTGCGAAATCATGTTCCACATCGGCATTTTTTTGCGGAACCATATCGAGGTGCGATTGCAGAATAACGGTTTTGGCGTTTTCATATCCTTTGGTGGCGGGCTTCTTGATGAGCACGTTGCCCACTTTGTCTTGTTCTACTTCAAGGTTAAGCGATTTTCCGAAATCGATGATAAATTGTGTTACTTCTTTCATTTGCCCTGTGGGACGAGGGATTTGCGTTAGAGAGTGAAAATGCCCCCAAACGCTTTGCGGAGCTAAGTTTAAAATTTCAGTTGTTGACATAATATGATTAGAATTTAAATGATTAATTTATTGATTTTTTATGTAATATCCATTGTTTCGTGATTGTTTCTTTTCACACTTGGCAAAGCTAAAATTCCCACTACTCCGCATAAAATAACCCATACCGATTGTATGGTGAAAACCGCTCCGGCAAATGCCGCGGCTTGTCCTCTTGACACGCCCAATATCACCAACGATGCAATGACCATAAAGTGCCACATGCCAATGCCACCTTGCACGGGAACCGAAATGCCAATGTTGCTCATCCCGAAAACAATTAAGCCGGCCAACAGGCCTAACCCGGCCGTGAAATCGAACGCGTAAAAACAAATGTAAAAGTACAAATAAAATGCCACCCACATAAGAATGGTGTAAATAATTACTTTTCTTTTCTCTTCCATTCTTGCAATGAGCTTCAAATCGCGCTTTACGGTTAACAGGAATCCTCTTACCTTCTTCACCACAAAGTTGTTTTTAAAAACCGTAAACACCAATACCACCAACGTTATGAGCACCATTAAAGCCACATATATCCATACCGAGCCGGTTATTTGGTTGAAACTGTGTTGAAATCCGGGATTTTGATTGAAAAAAGCGACAAAAAAATCGATGTTCAGCACCACACTCATCGAAATAATGAAGATGCCGGTTATCACTTCCACCACTTTGTCCACCAAAAAAGTTTCCAGCGTTTTGGCAAAGGGAATTTTATCGTATCTGCTTACCACTCCGCAGCGCCATATATCGCCTGCGCGAGGCAAAACAAAATTCACCGCAAAATTTCCTAATGTGGCGAAAATGAGGCTTGCCCGCTTGGGATGATAGCCCAATGAGTTTATAAACAACTCCCAACGCAACGCCCTGAGGATGTTGCCGAGAAGCCCAAAAACAAGTGAAAATAGAATGATACCGAAATTGGCCGACTTTGCGATTTTCCACAATTCATTCATGTCGGTTTCCCGGTACAGCATCCAAACAATCACCAATCCGAGTACCAAAGAAAACAGCGTTTTCAGTACATTTTTAACGGATTTTGAATTCATATTTATTTCTAAACTAAATTAATTCCAATATTTCACCAAGAAAATGTTACCTTTGCGGCGTAAAGATAAGGAATAATCGGCATATTACAATGTTTACGGTAAAAGCGAAAAAAAACCTCGGGCAGCATTTTCTGAAAGACAAAGAAATTGCCCGCCGCATTGCGGCCACGCTCGATGCTTTTCCCCTGCTTCCCGTGTTGGAAGTGGGGCCCGGAACCGGTGTGCTCACTCAATTCCTGTTACAAAACGACAGAAACCTCACGGTGGTGGAAATTGACCGCGAATCGGTTGCGTATTTGCACGCGCATTTTCCGACGCTAAACGGCCGTATTTTGGAACAAGATTTCCTGAAAATGAATTTTTCCGATTTGTACACCGATCAATTCTGTGTAATAGGCAATTATCCTTACAACATTTCTTCGCAAATATTTTTTAAAGTGCTGGACAACAGAGAGCAAATCCCGTGTTGTTCCGGCATGATCCAGAAGGAGGTCGCAGAGCGCTTAACCGCTTCACCGGGCAGCAAAACGTATGGTATTCTCAGCGTTTTAATGCAGGCTTGGTACAACGTGGAATATCTTTTCACCGTGAGCGAGCAAGCGTTTATTCCTCCGCCCAAAGTCAAATCGGCAGTTGTGCGGCTTACGCGCAATGAGCGAAAGCATCTCAACTGCAACGAAAAACTGTTTAAGTCGGTTGTAAAAACAAGTTTCAACCAGCGACGAAAAATGCTGCGAAACTCCATCCGGCCACTCCTTCCCGCTGAAATCGATTTGCCCGATGACCCTATGCTCAGCAAACGGCCCGAGCAACTGTCAATAGCGCAATTTGAGCAACTTACCAATTGGTTGCAACCTCTGCTGGGAAAAGAAGATGAAAAAATAAACTGATTTTATTCACGATTAAAAAAAGGACGAAATGGCGGAAATCAAACTCTTTTATCATAAAGACGGCATCGTGAGATTAAGCCGCAGCCTCGATTTTCTTAAATCGCACTCTATCGAAAATTTTCTTTGGATAGACCTCAACGATGTGGACGAAGAGGTGGAAAATGAATTGGAAGATTTTCTCAAAATATACATTCAGGAAGAAGAAGAGATGATTGAAATTGAGATGTCGTCTCGATACATTGAAACCAACGACACGCTGGTGGTGAACTCTAACTTCCTGTTATCCAATTTCGAAAGTGACCCTGTATCGTTTATCCTGAAAAACAATATTTTGGTTACCGTGCGCAGCCAAGAGTTGATATCGTTTCATGAAACCGTGAAAAAAATATCGGCCAATCCGCGCAGTTACCAAACCGGCGCCGATGTGATGGTGGCCCTGCTTGAAACGCGGGTGGAATTTGACGCGGATATGATTGAAAACATGACGCAGAAAATCACGCACTTGAGTAACAGCTTGAGTATGCAGGAAGCGGACGAGGAGTTGCTTTCGGAAATTAAAAACCTTCAGGAAAAAACCATGTCGCTTCGCGAAAATATCATTGACAAGCAGCGCACCGTTTCCAGCTTAATCCGAAGTGAATTTATACCCAAAGAGTTGCAACCGAAACTTACCATGATTATTAAAGACATCAACTCACTGGTGGAGCACATTAAATTCAGTTTCGACCGATTGGACTACTTGCAGGACACATTTTTGGGTTATGTGAATATTGAGCAGAACAAGATCATCAAGATATTTACCATCGTTTCCGTAATTTTTATGCCTCCCACGCTCATTGCCAGCATCTACGGAATGAACTTTGATTTTATGCCCGAGTTGGACGAAGAATGGGGATACCCCGCCGCCATTTTGTTGATGATTGCTTCGTCGTTACTTATTTTGTATATCTTCCGAAAGAAACGGTGGTTGTAGAACTCAGCTACTAAATTTTAACATGCTTTGTTTGGAGCAACAAAAACGGAAAGTACACATATGACACGTGATTCGGAGAAGACGGATTTTCGCGAATAAAAAGTAAAATCTGTGCAAAACTTTTGGAAGCGGTATTATTCGCGTTATTATTTTGTAAGTGATTTTCTCATATATTTTCAATCCCCCTTATTCTCCCTTCGCCAAGGGGGAAGTTAAGTGATTTGCTTCACATGATACTGCAGGATAATTTGGTGCCTTTGTGTCTTTGTGGCAAAGAAACCAGCCACAAAGACACGAAGACACTAAGATGCACTAAAGGATTTCATGATTTGGAATTCCAAATTTTATCGAGACAATTCGTGCAATAGTTCTTTTCCTTCCTTCAGGAGGTTTTGATAATTATCTTGATGCTCGGTAAAGTTGAATTGGCTCACCATGTTGTTCAGTTTGGTGAGTTTTTCTTGTGCTTCGGGAGACGCGTTGTTTTGGAACTTCTCGCGCAAGATGCGAATTTTTTCCGCGTCCTGAATTCCTTCGCGTAAGCGCTCGAAACGAATGGAACTGCGCCCGTCGGGATAAATGATGTAAGTATCGCCCGCCGGCCAGGTGCGGAATCGAGAATCAACCAACGGATCAATTACCCAACTGTTATACGCCCAACGTAAGAAGCCATCAAAACCGGCCGCAGTTGTGTACCAACCGATAAACGCGCCTTCGGCAGGTTCAGAGAACGTAAACACATTGGGGAAAGCATCGGCGCAACACACATACCACGTGGTTACGTATCCTTTTTCTTTACGGTATTTCATATCGGCCTCATCCACCGTTGCGCCACGCGCCACGCAAAGGTCTTGCAATTGGTCGGGGTAAAGTTTGTAACTTTTGTGGTTGTCCGCCAACGCTACACCAAACTCCGGTGCCACATCTGCCAACAATTTAAGCATCGCCTGCATTTCATCCGGGGCGCGTTCATCCATCGCAATGCGCGTGATGTCGGCCCATCCTTTCTGGCGCAGGTGTTCTGCGAAATCTTTCAAAAATGGTGTCCATAAATCAGCATATTCTTTCGTGCCCGGCGCCGCCGAAACTTTTACTTCCTCATCTTCCGCCTCATCAAAATAATACAAAATATTGCCCCATGGAACCATTGAATAGCAGTTAATTTGGTCTTTGATGCCCAAATCCATCATAAATTGCACCCAGTTATCAAAATGAGTATAATCGTAACTCCAGCTGCCGTCCGATTTTTTTGTCCAACCAATCATGGTGTCGAAAGCATCTTCCGTTTGGCCGTTCCACGGACGCTTGTTGAGGGTGGCGGTAATCACTTTTTGTCCCGCGTTGGCCAACATTTTCATGGGTGCTTTTAACGCTTCCCAATGCGCGTTGCTCCAAGGCTCGGTTCCTGCCACACGCGCCACGGCATAGGGGTTTTGCCACAAATCCAAATGAAATGCCCATTCTGTTCCGGGTGGTAGTGTTTGCGGAAGCACTTCCAGTTGAAAATTAAAAGTTTGTTTCTTTTTGCCGTCTGCAAATAATTGCAAAGTGGACGTATAAACACCCGCTTCGGCAGTGGCGGGAACATCCATCGTAATCCAAATGGGGCGGGCGCTGTTGGGTGAAATATTGAAACAAGAAAGATTGTCCAGCACATCGGCGCTTATTGATGACGCGAAATCTTCGGGTTTTCTGTGGCCGCAGCCACCCGCAAACTCGTCGGTGATAACGTATCTCACGAAATGAATGTTAGTGGCATCGGCCGATATCACTTTTCCATCTTGTGTTTTAAAATCGCTAAACTCTCCTCGGACTTGGGATACACTGTCTTTGCTCCACACAACCACTTGTGCCGAAACGCGTTCACCGCGCCAAGCAGCACCAGTCCAATCGGTTGCGGAAGCATCGGGTATTTCGTGACGCTCGTAGCGTTCATCTATACTTCCCACGGAAGCTTGCAAACCTTGGGCAGCAGCGCTCCAGTCGGATGTTACGGTCACCTCCAGCGTTGGTTCAGTGTAGGTTTCACAAGTGTCTTTTTCGTTTTTCTGTTGTGTGCATCCAAACAATGCAATAATTGCTAAAATAAAGAAGGATAATTTATTCATTTTGAAGAGTTTTTAAACGATAAGCGGCAAAGATAACAAGAATGTGAGAAAATCCAGCGTAACTTTTTAGTTTTTATCCAGATTATTATACATTTGTCTTTTTCGAGATGGTTTTCCACGAGGAATGAACGAAGTGAACCGGATTTCGTTACTATCTTATGTGAACCAACATTTATATCGATATGTCAAAATTAATTACTTATACATCATCTGAAATATTAGAACTTACCAATTCCCGCAAAGGAGAAACCAAATTTGGTGAACGCATTCAGTTGATTGATTCATCGGATAACTGGATTGAGCGATTGAAAAATCACTCTTCGCAATTTGTTGTTTTGGGTATTCCCGAAGATATTGGTGTGCGTGCCAATATGGGCAGAGCAGGCACAGCCACGGCTTGGGACAATTTTTTGAAGAATTTTCTAAACATTCAACACAACAGGCTGTGCAAGGGAGAGTGGGTGTCGTTGCTTGGAGAATTGGATTTTTCGGAAGAAATGGAACGCTCGCGAGAATTAAATCCGATAAAAAAGAATGACCGTGAAGAACTCTTCAACCTTGTAGCCCGCATTGATGAGGAGGTGGAGCATTACGGAACGGAGATTTTTAAGGCGGGGAAAGTTCCCATTTTTGTGGGCGGCGGACACAATAACGCCTATGGCAATATAAAAGCGTTGTCGCGAGCAAAAGGAAAAAGCGTGAACGTGATAAATTTTGATGCGCACACCGATCTTCGGCCTACCAAAGGGCGGCATAGCGGAAATGGTTTTTCTTACGCGTTGGAGGAAGGCTTACTGAATAATTATTTTATTTTTGGCTTGCACGAGAATTACATTTCAGAAGACATTTTCAACGAAGTGGAAAAAATTTCGCATCGAGTAAAATATAACACCTACGAAGAAATGGGCGTGCGAAACGAAAAAACATTTGAAAACGAACTCTTAAGAGCAAGACACCACATTGAGCAAGAACCTTTTGGCTTGGAAATAGACCTCGACAGTATTCCCATGTTTGCCAGCAGTGCCATTACTTCAAGCGGCTTTTCCGCGGAGTGTACCCGTCAATTTATTCATTATTTTGCTCAATTGAAAAACGTATGCTACCTGCATCTATGTGAAGGCGCGCCGGAATTGTATTCGCAAGAGAATCATAATTTGGTGGGTAAATTAATTTCTTACCTGATAACCGATTTTATGAAAGCGTATATGAATAGCAAGAAGGAATAAAAAATAAAAAACTATGTTTTTAAGCTCTCGTAATCATTACGAAAAAAATAAAAACATAGTTAAGATTTTGGTTGAATTAAATAAAAAATCAATGCGCGTAATATTAATTTCCTTTTATTTAATGAAATTAGTAATGCAAATGTAGCCTTTCCCGTTTGCCTAGAATTCGCTTCAATGGAAAGAATGCCGATATTGAGGAATTTTTCCCCAGATTTGTTTGGTTTAATTTCCTTAAAATTATACTTTTATCTTTTAAATAAAAAGCGAAGAAATGAAATCAAAACCCTTGTATACACTCACTGTAACGCTCATACTAAGCGCATTACACGTACACTCACAAGTGAGCCTTCCGACGATTTTTTCAAACAATATGGTATTGCAGCAAAAAACCGATGCTCCCATTTGGGGCAAAGCCAATCCCAACGGCACTGTGAAAATTGTAACATCGTGGGATAAAAAAACACATATGGCAAAAGCGGATGCCAACGGAAATTGGAAGACAACCGTAGCAACACCGTCTGCCGGAGGGCCGTTTGAGATTACAGTATCTGAAAAAAACACCGTTCGTTTACAAAATGTACTTATTGGGGAAGTTTGGATTTGTTCCGGCCAGTCCAATATGGAAATGCCGCTTGCAGGCTGGGGAAAAATAACCAATTATGAAGAAGAAATCGCAACTGCAAACTTTCCGAACATCCGGTTATTGCAAGCCACGAAAAACACCAGCACCTATCCTTTAGACGATGTGGCTCTCGATACCGATGGCTGGCAACCTTGCTCTCCCGCTACCGTTGAAAACTTTTCGGCCACCGCTTATTTCTTTGGCCGCGACTTATACGAGAACTTACACGTGCCCATCGGCCTCATTCATACATCGTGGGGCGGCACCGTGGCGGAAGCTTGGACAAGCGCGGAAAGCCTCCACCTAATGCCCGAATTTAGAGAGCCGGTGGAAGAATTTCAAAAACTTTCGCAGAACGAAAATCAAAAAGAGTGGATAGATATTGTTCGGGAAAAGGATTTTGGTATCGTAAACAATGTGGCCGTTGCCGCGCAACAAAGCTTCAACGATGCCGACTGGAAAACTGCCGTTGTTCCGGGCGTGTGGGAAGAAAACGGCTTGCCCGACACCGATGGGCTGGTTTGGTACAGAAAAACTATTGACATTCCCGACAATTGGGTGGGAAACAACCTTATTCTTTCTTTGGGAACAATTGACGATGACGATATTACCTATTTCAATGGCGAAAAAGTGGGCGCTACAAAGGGGTATACCAACGAAAGAAGATACGTGGTTCCCGCTCGCTTAGTGAAAAAAGGGCCAGCGGTTATCGCGGTGCGCGTGATTGACACCGGCGGCGGTGGCGGCTTTTATGGTGATCCTATAAAAATGTATATCGCGCCGGAAAACAAAGAAACACTTCGCGAAAACTTAGATGGAGAATGGAAATATAAACTGGCCGTTAATTTGCCAAATAATAACGTGAATCGGCAAAATAGGCCAACCAGCCTATACAACGCCATGATTGCTCCCTTTGTGCCATACGCCATAAAAGGTGCCATTTGGTATCAGGGCGAGAGCAACGCCGGAAGGGCTTATCAATACAGAACACTTTTCCCGCTTATGATTAACGATTGGCGCAACAAATGGGGATACGACTTTCCATTCTACTTTGTTCAATTGGCCAACTTTATGCAAACACAACTTCAACCGGCTGAATCGGCTTGGGCCGAACTTCGTGAAGCGCAACTGCAAACATTGCGCTTGAAAAACACAGGAATGGCAACAACCATCGACATTGGCGACGCCGACGATATCCACCCCAAAAACAAACAAGACGTAGGCAAACGATTGGCGTTGCAAGCGCGCGAAAAAACGTACGCTCAAGAAATCACCGGCTCGGGCCCAATTTTTGAAAGCTACACAGTTGAGAATGGACGGATAAGGATTTATTTCCAATCTAACAAATCGAAACTTGTAACAAAAGGCAATGAATTAAAAGGTTTTAGCATAGCCGGGCCCGATAAACAATTCTATTGGGCAAATGCTCGAATCGAAGGGGATGAGGTGGTGGTAAGTTCACCCAACGTGCCCTTCCCTACAGCCGTTCGTTATGCTTGGGCCGACAACCCAAATTGCAACTTATTCAACGAGGCCGGCCTTCCGGCATCGCCATTCCGCACAGATGATTGGGCGGGAATAACGGTGAATAGTAAGTAGATGAGGAAACTGTATCAAAAAGAAGCTTGAACTCGGATGACGGAAGCATAATGTGTACGCTATAAAGAAGTTTAATCTGATTATTTTGTATTTTGGGAATCGTTAATCGTAAAAAATTGTTCCTAAGAATGAATTGGATAAAGTGATCAGAAGGCAAGGTGCAGTGGATTGACCGTAGATTTTTGGAAAATAATGCAAAGGACAAATTTTAAAATTATCCCATTCCCAATGAAATAACTATCCCAATGCAAATGAATAGCTTACCGAGCCACGAAAAGCCCTATTTACTAAGCTCTCTCTCTGCTGTAGCAAAAATGTGAACACAACTATGCATACCAAAGCCCACTAACAGATACAACAAACCACCGTAAATATCAGCTATTTACGGTGGTTTGTTTTTTGAGGCTATGAATACCAAAGCGAAACCCTCAAAAAAATAAAAGTGATCCGAGCGGAACCACACCGCCAAAAACACCAACGAATGAACAAATACAAATATACACATTAAACCCACACTAACAAACGTTTGTAGTATTACAGTTGTTTTTATTTGTTCATTAAAATGCTTATTTGTTCGTTTTTTTTGTTCATTTCTCGTTCATTTTTCGTATCTTTGGACTAAAGAGATAAACATAAAAACAATATCACAATGGGCAACGTAAATTTTCAATACAGAAGCAAGAAAGATGTTGCAAACATAGAAATAAGATTTACTTTCAAAGATAGCAACGATAAATTTAAATCTTACTACACCCGAACTAACTTTGAAGTATCAAAAGAGTTTTGGAATGAGTACAAAAGCAACACCCGATTTAGAGATGTTAAAAAAGCAAACCTAAAAACCGAAATTGATAAGCATTTGCAAGAAATAGAGAAATTTATTATTGCACAATACCAGCAAGAAACAAGCACCATTCAAAAAGATTGGCTCAAAGATGTTGTAAGTAATTTCTATAAACCAAAAAACGAGACTTCAATACCTGACAATTTACTACAATTCTTTGACTTTTATTTATCCACCAAGAAACAAACCATAAAAGCAAGCACATTGCGAAAATTGAAGGTTGTTCGTAATAAGATAGAAAACTTTGAGAATGATAAAAACCGTACGTACAAAATAAAAGATATTGACAAATCATTTTTGACTGATTTTATTAATTGGAGCAAAGAGAAGCAGTACGATAATTCAGTTATCAACGATAATTTTAAAATCATTAGAGGTGTTTGCAAAGAAGCACAACAATATGATATTGAGGTAAACAAGAATTTATATTTGTTATCCACAGGAATTAAAGACACACCCGCTTTTAAAATATATCTAACAGTAGATGAGTTGCAACGAATAAGCGATTTAAAAAACCTACCTGAACATTTAGATAATGTAAGAGATTGGTTAATTATATCATGCTACACAGGGCAACGAATAAGCGACTTTAAGAGGTTTACACCTGATATGATACGGAAGCAAGGCGGTAGAGCATTTATTGATATAAGACAGCTAAAAACCGATAAGAACGTTTCTATTCCTTTAGTGCCTATTGTAGAAGGTATATTGAAAAAGCGAAATGGCAATTTTCCAAAAACAATAAGCGACCAAAGATATAACGATTACATTAAAGATGTTTGCCGTATGGCTCAAATAAACGAAAAGATAGAGGGCAAAGTTGCAACCGTTACCGAAATAGGAACACGCAAAGAAGCAGGTATTTATAAGAAATGGCAATTGATTACTTCACACGTTGGAAGGCGTTCTTTTGCTACAAACTTTTACGGTAAATTACCAACTTCTTTTATTAAAGATATTACAGGACACGGCACAGAAGCGATGTTATTAAAGTACATAGGTAAAACTTCAAAGGACACCGCTAAAGAAGCATACGACTTAATGTTAAACTTAAAATAATAGTATCATGAAAGAGAACAGCAAAGAAAAGTTAGAAAGACAGCTAAATGAAAACCCTGAATTAAAGGAGCGTTTCAATTTACAGATGAAGAGCATTACAGAAAGTGTTAAAGAAACCACCGCACCGTTTGAAGGTCTTGCAGATAGTGTAAAATCTTTAGAGAATCTTTCTTTACCATTAAAAAATATCATGAATAGCTTTAAAGCTATAAAACCAACAACAGCAACTCAAAGCATTGTTGAAAGTTTGGAGTTGTTTAATTTGCGTTTAAAGCCATTATTAGACTCTATAACAAGCGATGAACACAAAGAGATGATTTTATTAATGGATAAAACTAAAATAGAATACACTTCATTACGCAAAAGTGAAAGGGAATTTATAGAACATGAAAGGTTGTACATTCCTAATGATGTTTATGAGTTTTTAGATTGGTATTTATATTGCTATCTTTTTGATAAACCTATTGACACAAGAAAAAAAGAAGAATTGGGATTGTATCATTTCAATCTTTTTTATACGTTTAAACAGCGTTACAAAAAACACAAAAAATGGGATATTGAAAATGAGAGAGAGTCTATAAAAGAGCATGAGTTTTTAAACAATCAATCACAGGGTAGTAACAATGAAAGCGAACCGATAAAATACAAAGCTACCCACTATGCTTTAGCATACATTTTTGATTGCGATGCTAAAGGGCGTCCACGTTTAGAAGGGCGAAAAAAGGAACTTGAAAAAATCGGGCGGAAACGAAGTAATAATAAAATTGATGGGAACACATTCTATAAAGCATTTAATAGTATACAAAAAATAGACTTAAACATTGAAAGAGACTTAATAAATATTATAGGTACAAATTGGAAAAAAATAATATTAGACCTTTCAGAAGACCCCGATTTATTAGACGAATACTTAAAAACAAAACAGTTATAAAGTAGGGCGAATATAGGGAAACGCCCCGTTCCGCCCCGAAAAACGCACCTTTAGATTTGTGCATAAACTTTAAAACAAAGAATTATGCACAATTTAGTATTAAGTCCTATTGACCCCGAAAAGCTTATAACAAGTATTTCGGAAAAAGTAACTGCAAACATATTAAAAGCAGTTAGAGATGAATTAACCACTAACCCCGTACAAACTGAAAGTTTATTTAATGACTACATTCCAAAAACCGAAGTACGGGGTATATTAGCAAGTAATAGCACCCTTTGGAAATGGGAGAATGAAGGTAAATTAAAACTCTATGCTATTGGTGGAAAACGTTTTTATAAGCGTGCCGATATAGAGAACCTATTTACTGAGGTAAAACAGAAAGGAGCGTCAAATGAATAATCATAATAACGCCCCTTATGTATCTTTGAACAGCTACTACAAAGATAACAATATTAATCAATTACAGCGAGTTTACAGCACTTTATTTGCCCGTCCAATGACAATGTACGAAGTTGCATTAATAACAGGCATAGAGAGAGCAAATGTATGCAGATACGTAGCTAAATTGAGAAAGAGCAACAGCATTGCAGTTGTTCGTTTGGGTATTTGCCCTATTACAGGATATAGCAGGGTACAATTTTTGACAACAAGCCCCGCACTTTTTCCACAAGAAACACAATTAGGTTTATCATTTGATAATGTACCTACTTGCACAACATCAAATAAGGAAGGAGTGAGCAAATGAACAAACATAAATTTTCTTACTTCAAAGCACCAATTAAGAACACACAGCCTTATAAAAACATCACAATTTCAGATGTTGCAAAGGTTATAAAAGACCCATACTTTAAAAACGATACTGATAAATTAAGAAGTTTTTCAGACGTGGATAAGGCACGAAGCTACAAGGGTACCAAATTTGACTATGTTACTTTTTCCGGTACGTTCACCGAAAGAAAAAAAACGGCATTGGTTGAATATTCTTCATTAATTGCTTTGGACTTTGACCATGTAGATGTTGAGAGTACAAAAAATAAGATACTCAAACAAAAAGATATAGACACGGTGCTACTGTTTGTTTCACCGTCTGGTGATGGCATTAAATGGATTGTCCCATCAACAACCAAAGATGAACATTTGCAAGTCTTTAGGATGTATCAAAGGTATTGTAAAGATGCTTTTGATTTAGATGTTGATGAATCGGGAAAGGATATAGCAAGGGCGTGTTTTATTCCACATGATGCGAATGTTGTTTATAATGAATCTTTTGAGTTTAGGAAACTTGAGGGGTATTGGAACGAACCAACCAAAGGAACACACACACCACCGCCACCCAAAGGGCAAATAAGCCGTTTAGAAGCACTTTCACCCTTTGACGATTATAACATGCGTGGAGATGTTATTTCATTGTTACAGTCGCACGGGTGGACGATTGAGGACGATAAAAGCGATGAAATAACATTAACAAGGGCGGGCAAGAAAAACGGCGTTTCAGGTGGATACAGAAAACAGGATAAACTTTTTTATGTGTTTACTGATGCGACAGAATTTGAAGCTTCGCAAGCTTATAACCCCGCACAGGTTTTTGCCGTGTTAGAATGTGGCAATGATATGAAGAAGGCAAGAACCCAGCTTTTAAATAATGGATATGGTGAAGAAAATTCATATTACCATGATAGCAATTTAGAGAGCGATAAAGAGAAGGAAGATTTTAATTTTTATACTAAGGACTTTAAGATAAAACCCGCACGTGTGGCGGAATGGTTTAAACGTGATGGTTTTATTAGAATCTCCGAAGAAGGAAATGACACAATCACAATTATCAAAAATGAAAGCAAGATATTAAAACCGTTCAACTTCAAAACTGATACAATATCATACTTGAAAAATCACATTAAGCACCCCGACAATAGAGCAGAAATAGAAAATCAATTAATAGCTAAAGAGAATGATATTCTTAAAAGTTGGAAGCTATTAAAGGGTGAACCTTATAACTTGAATAAGGATACAAAAGATACGGTTTACTTTCCTTTCAAAAATGGTGTTGCAAAAACCAAAAAAAACGGTATTGAAATAATCGATTATAAAAGTAGTGAGATAGGCTTTTTTATTGGTACGAAATCACAGGAACACACCTTCAAAGAGTTTGACCCCGATAATAGAGGGATAGGGCAATTTGAACGGTTTTTAATTTCTGCAATAATTGGGAAAGATAAAGATGTTCAGGAACTCACACAGAAGGAAACAAGCGATGTACGGGCGTTTTATTCAATGATAGGGTATTTGATAAGCAACTACAAGAACCCCGCTAAAAACCCCGCTATTATACTATCTGATGAAGGAGCGGACGATGAGAGAAGGAATGGCGGGCGTGGCAAATCTTTATTAGCAATTGCACTTCAAACAGTAAGAGGATATAATAAGCGTGGTGGTACTGAATTTGAACCGGGATACAGACACGTATTTGCGGACTTGCAAAAATACCATGATGTTTATATTATTGACGATGTACCCGCTAATTTTAATTACGATGCACTTTATACACAAATTACGGGCGATATAACAGCCGAAAGGAAAGGAACGCAAGCGGTGGTTATACCCTTTCAGGACGCACCTAAATTTGTTATTACAACAAATTGGGCGGTTAGGTATGATAAGGATGCGACTTCAACAAATAGGCGTTTTATTGAGTATAAGTTTTCTGATTTTTGGAACACCAACAATAAACCCGATGACTATTTTAACAGCACATTTTTTTATGATTGGGATGCGACAGAATGGCAATTATTCTATGAGCTTTTAATAACATGCGTGATGTTGTATTTGTCAATTGGCATTGAAGGAATTGAATATTCTAAAGATGCGGACAACTTCAGGGCGTACTTTTCAAATGATGTTTTATTAGACGAATTTGAGCGAATTTTTGAAGTGATGGAATCAAACGGAAGGTTTAAAGCAATGGACTTTCTAAATGAGTATAAAAACGGTTCGTTAAGATGGGATGGAATTTTTCACCGTAACAATGTGAAGCGTTACATTGATACATACATTGAATATCATAAAAAAGATATTGGATATAATAAGAGAGAGAAAACATGGCATACTTTAATTGATACAAGTGATATTCCTTTTTGATTGATGCGGTCGTAACCGTTACAACCGTGTTACAACCGATGTTACAACCTAAAGTGTTGATAATGAACGCCGTTACGACTGTTACAACCTATTTCAATTAACGCACATAAAGAATACAGTAATAGTATAAATAAAAAAAAGTAAAAAATAAATAATATAAATATGATATGCGTTTAGGTTGTAACGGTTGTAACGGAATTGATACACAGGCAGTTAGGTTGTAACATAGGTTGTACAAGGTCGTAACATGTTACAACCGACAAAAGGAAAAGTAAAAAGCAACTAATTAAAATACCAAAAAAAATAAATTTTAAATTAACAGCGATGAGAGAAAAATTTACATTTCACAGATTAATTAATGAAGGTGGCACTAATGCAAAGCTATCTGATATAATAGGTTGGTTTAAACCGATTGCAGTATTTAAGATTGACAAGAAAAGCAACTATTATATTATACTATTCCATGATTTAAGTGAGCGTGTGCCAAAGAAAAGATTTGCAAAGGTTGGTACTACTTCATTTCATAAAATGATTAAGGAGCGCAAGCGGGAGTATATTTGGTTAATGGCAAGGGATAGAACCAAAGTAAAATATACGGGCGGTAAAACTTCAATTCCTGATACACAAAAATCAATAACAGTAGAATTTCATCACCCCGTAGGCATGTGTTATAGAAACACAATGTAACACAGCATATTAAGATATAATATTGACAGTCAAATAAATAAATAATTAATTAATAACATTTTAAAAATTACAGTTATGGCATTTGAAAACAATAAACAATTAGCAAGCAGAGCGGGTAAATTAAGCACTCGTAAGGGCGTACCAAACAGAACCACCCAACAAGTAAGAAAAGCATTCCAATTGCTTATTGATGACAATCTGGAGCAAATGCAAAGTGATTTGGATGCATTAACCCCTCGTGATAGATTGAGGTTTATAATTGATCTAAGCAAATTCATATTACCACAGCTACAAGCGGTATCAATCGAAGATTTAAGAGAAAAAGACGAATTTAGAGTAATAACTATTAATTTAAAAAATGATGAAGACAATACAAATAAATAACATGGGTGAACTTCAAATTTTTATCAATAAATATTTTGATGAACTGGATAATAAAGCACTTGAAGCTATTATTTTTAATTTGATTGGTGTAAAATCATTCTTTCTATTTGCTCCGACAAAGGAAGTATTTCTAAAAACAGTCAACGAATTGTTAGAATGCAGAAATAATAAAACTGATACACCGCTATTTATAGTTGAAGAAGAATTAAGAGCAAAGATGAAAAGGTAGAAAATTGGCAGTAATTGACAGCAATTGACAGTATTTTAGGAGTAAGGAAATTGCAGTAATTTGCAGTAATTTGCAGTAGTTTTATAGTTGGTAATTTGAAACGTTCTCTAAGCTACTATGAGAATTATTTAATTGTCGTTTTCTAAGCTACATGAGATTATATCAAAGATTGTAAAAAAAACAACGTGAAAACAACGTGGAAACGACGGACTTTTAAAGAAAAGCCATTCAGATGAAAATTTGAGTGGTTTTTTTGGATGAAAAAAAGGAGCGAAACAGGCAGTTTTTATGCTACACTCATACTACTTGTTCATTTATGGTTCATTTGTCTATACACAAAAACGCAAAGCGACTGATATACAATGCTTTGCGTTTATATTAAGTGATCCGAGCGGGATTCGAACCCACGACCCACAGCTTAGAAGGCTGTTGCTCTATCCAGCTGAGCTACCGGACCAAAATTTATTTCAGGTTGCAAAAATACGCCAATTCCGAGAATAAAAAAAATTTATGTGAAATAACTTTGTTAATATCACCGGCATTGACAAAGTTAGAGCGCAAAAAATCGCGCCCCCACCTATCTATTTTCCATTCTTTTTTCTGATTTCTTTTTTATAAAATCCCCTGCCCCATCATGGCTTTCGCCACTTTCATAAAGCCAGCAATGTTAGCGCCTTTCACGTAATTTACGTATCCATCAGCTTCGGTGCCGTACTTCACACAGTTTTCGTGAATATTGCTCATAATCCACTTCAGTTTTTCGTCTACTTGTTCAGAACTCCAACTGTAGCGTTCTGAATTTTGTGTCATCTCCAAACCCGACACCGATACGCCACCTGCGTTGGCTGCCTTGCCCGGAGCATAGAGGATTTTGTGCTCGTGGAAAATATGTACCGCCTCCGGCGTGCTGGGCATATTGGCACCTTCCGATACGGCAATAATTCCGTTGTTCATTAGCTGTTTCGCGTCGTTCTCGTCAATTTCGTTTTGCGTGGCCGAAGGAAGCGCGATATCCGCTTTTTCGCCCCAAGGACGGGCGCCGGCAACGTATTTGCAACCAACCTCTTCGGCATATTCGCGAATGCGCCCCCGATACAAATTCTTCAACTCCATCACAAAGTTGAGTTTATCAGTCGTTATGCCTTCGGGATCGTAAATATATCCGTCCGAATCGGACAGCGAAACCGGAATAGCCCCCAGCTCCAACAACTTTTCGCATGTATATTGCGCCACGTTTCCTGACCCAGAAACCAAGCATTTTTTTCCTTTTATATCAATGTTTCGCGTTTTAAGCATCTCCAGCAAAAAATAAACATTCCCATAGCCGGTAGCTTCGGGACGAATGAGCGAACCGCCAAATTCGCGCCCTTTGCCGGTGAATGTTCCGGTGAATTCGCCTGCAAGTTTTTTGTATTTCCCAAACATATAGCCCACCTCGCGTCCACCTACGCCGATATCTCCGGCAGGCACATCGGTATCGGGGCCGATAACGCGCCAAAGCCCCTCAACAAAAGCTTGACAAAAACGCATAATTTCGCCATCAGACTTGCCGCGTGGCGAGAAATCCGATCCGCCTTTGGCACCGCCCATAGGCAGTGTGGTGAGCGCGTTTTTAAAGGTTTGTTCAAATGCCAAAAACTTAAGAATAGAGGGTGAAACCGAAGCGTGAAAACGTATGCCGCCTTTGTACGGGCCAATGGCGTTGTTGTGCTGTACACGATATCCCATATTGGTTTGCACGTTTCCCGCATCGTCTATCCAAGTAATGCGAAACGTGTGAATTTTATCGGGAATGATTAGCCGCTCAATGAGATTTGCTTTCTCAAATTCGGGATGTTGATTGTAAACTGTTTCAATGGACTCTACTACTTCTTCAACCGCTTGAAGGTACTCAGGTTCATTAGGAAAGCGTCTCTTTAAAAGACTCACAATATCTTGGGATTTCATAAAAAAAGGGTTTTAATTTCGACAACCTAAAAAAATCAATTTGATGCGCAAATTTACAATAAAATATTCAAATGAAAGCAATCATTGATATATTTTTCTATTCTGATAGAATTTTACCTGTTTTTCATACTTTTGTAAATAGGAATAAAAACAATGGCTCCCGATAACAGAATGGAAACAATTGTCATTCCGTTTATTTGGGCATTCATCAAAATATATCCCACCAAAAGCACCCAAAGAATAATAATGAAACCCGCCTGGGTTTGCGAAAGTTTACGTTTTGCCATAATTGAAAGAGTGATTACCCACAAAGATATGAAAAAAGAAGATTAACACGGCAAGAATCAAAATTGAGAGGCGTTTACTTTTTCTTTCGCTTTTTGGATATTTTCGCTTCTTTATTATAATCCAAACAAAGGTTTATCCAAAATTCAAAATCCTCTTTGCATTGGTAGCCGACAGGATCCACATAGCAGTAACCTTTGTACTCTTTATCATTCATTATCATTGGTTTAAATCCATTTTTTTGTAACACAAGTTCTGTTAAATCAGGATGAAAACGACACATCAATTGGTCCTCGCCAATATTGATGCACATTTTATCATAAAAGCTAATCCGCCAAACATTTTCTTCTCTTCAATTTTCAAATCTTTCAACTCATTCAGGTATTCCCGAACCCGGTTCGCAAGGTCGCTGTCGTATGCCATTCGATTTTAATTTTGTTAAAAGATGCCTATTTCTCACACTCTTTTTTCAGCAATTCAAGCCACGTTTGCATTCCATTCTCAATAGTTTTGTTTAAAGATTTTTTGAGCAGTTTGGCCACAAATCCTTCCATGCTTTCTTCAACATAAACTTCTGTCTGTCCGTTTATTTCTGTAAGCACCCAGTTATGAATGGCGAATGTTCCCATTGCTTTTCCAGTCCAGCCGAAATACTTGAACGGCTCAAAGGTGTGAAGCGTTGAATGAATTTTTGTTCCTCCGGTTTTCCAATCAAAAGTTGTTTCGGGTTTTAGATGTCCGTTTAGTTTCGCTTTGCTGATGTCTGTTTGCCAGTTTGTCCAGTTGTCGATATCGGTGAGTACCGCCCACACTTTTTCGCTACTCGCGTTGATGGTGATTGTTTTGCTGCACTTTGCCGGTGCGTTGTTATTGATACTTTTCATCTTTGAATTGTTTTGTGCAAAAGAACCTACTGAAATCATTAAGCCAATTGCGGTTAATAAAATTGATTTTGTAAACATTGTTCTTTGTTTTAAATGTGATGATACAAAGTTAAGTCCAAAATCGAGGCTTGCTCTTGACAAAAATCAAGAAGTTCAACCGGACGCTTTTTTTCTTAATCGGCTTAAAGTTTCGGGTGTCATCCCGAGCATAGAGGCGATGTATTGCAATGGAACTTGGTTAAACAATTCTTTATTGAAATTGAAAAATTGGGTGTAACGCTCTTCTGCCGACAATGAAATTTGCCTCACAATCCTATCCTCTAAAACGGCAAAACATTTGGCGATGAAAAGTTTTTCCAGCTCTGCCCAACGAGGAATAAGTTTCCCTATTTTTTGATATTCCTTAATGTCAATCACGTATAGCTCGCAGTCTGTCAGCGCTTGAATGTTCCACCGCGCAGGTTGTCGGAAATAAAAGCTGTGTATATCAACGGCAAAATAACCTTTCGTGGAAATCCATTTGGTAACGTCTTTGTCGTCAACGGTCGTAAACTCCCGGATAATTCCCGATTGAACAAAACCCAGCCTGTTGGAATATCGTCCTGCTTTCAGGTAAAAATCTCCCTTGTTAAGTGTGATGGGTTCAAAAAACGCGCTTATTTTGGTCAGGTCATCAATGCCTACGCCGAAACTTGTTTGGATGTATTTTTCGAGTTCTGTCATTGGGTGTGAAGGACAAAAAATCGTCTATAACGATAATAGGAGAAAATTCAGACCATCTTCAATTTGAAAGGCTAACCACAGTTTTTATCAAATATTCTTGAACCATTCAGTTTTTATCCGAACATCTTCAACAAGTTCTACATTTACGCCCAATCTCAATTCTTTTAATTTTTCGGCAAATTCATTACCATCTATTAGGTCAATTCGCTTTGCACCATCTCTTTGCGCTTCATTCTTTGCTTCCCTGCTAAAGCTGCCGGTTGTCATAATGAGTCCTTTTTCTGCACGCCCGTCCATTGCTCCACGGAAATCTCGTATTACAGAGGACGCAACAGTTCCTTGATATCTTTTTGCTTGAAACACTACGTGAAAAGAAAGAACTTCTCCAATTTTCACTATTCCTTTTCCATCAATTCCCCCGTCACTGGATTTTCCTGTAACTTCAACGTTTATAAAACCCAACTCACGCAATAATCTTTGACACAGCCGTTCAAATTGTGCCGGTTCGATTTTTCTTATTGTTTCTAATAATTTTTCTTGCCAAGAAAACTCCTGAATCTCTTCCGATTCATTCTCGATTACAGTAACGTCTTTTCCTGCTTTCTTATTTTGTTTTTCCAGTCTTTCTTCTTTGTCCTTTTGAATAACAAATTTTTTTACTTTTTCCTTATCTACTGATACAACTTTCTGACCAGCTTCGGTAAGTGCCCAAACTCCACGCGAAGAATTTTCTAAAAGTCCAAATCTTTTTAAGTAATTTCTAGCCCAAGCAAGACGATAAGCTAACTTAGTTGTACTTTCACGATGAATTTCATTAATTGCATCCTCACTTAAATTCAAAATTTTTATTACTTCATTTTCAATCTCCGAAACTGATCCAGAATCCCCCAAATGCTTTAATGCTTGTAAAGTTGGGTTAAATAAATCGTCATACTTATATTTAAAAAAATTGTCCATAAAAATTGAAAATTTCTTGATAATATGGGTGATAGTGTTTCAACAAAGATACAACTTTCGGCGTATAAACGCCCCATTCGATGCATTTTTTGCAACGAATCCAAGCATTATTCGTCGCACACCAAAATTATTCATTGATTATTTTAAAGAAAAAAAGGCACAGATTCGCATCTACACCTTTATAAAGACCCATAGAGAGTTAATGAAAAATTGATTTTTGCTATTTTTGAACCAAATGAATTTGTTTCTTTGACGTTACAAATATCCGCAATTATTGTTACATTGCAACTACGTTTCGGTTAAGATAATGCTAAGTTTTAACCTATGGAATGTGGTTTTTATTCCGACTGAAAATCACTTTTGAACCAATGGAATGTTGATTGGTTCGTTGTTCTGCAAGTTGATTTCCATTTCGGCCGTTTCGTAAGAAATGAGTTCCACTTTAATTTTATGTACACCCACTTTTACATTTTGAAGTGTGAAGTTTCCATCGAGGTCTGAATAGATTTTATTTCCATCGATGTAAATGGCAGCGCCGGCCAATGCTTCGTTGGTGTTCATATCTATTACTGCACCGCTAACTTGCTCAATTTGTGTAATTTTTTCTACTTTGGGAGCAATTTTCTCTGTTGTTTTTTTGTTGTTGTCTGCCGCGAAAACCGAGGCTGAAATGGCGATGGTAGCCAAAATTGTTAGAATTAGTTTCATTTTATATTCTATTTTATATGTTTGCACTTTTATGAACATACAAAATTCCAATATAAATGTTACAAACCCGTTACATTTCGGTTAAGATTTGGTTAAGATTTTCCCACATCAAATACCTGACTCGTTAGTAGCGCTTTTCGTCAACCATCACACCTTTTTCATCCCACATGCGCCAAATGCCTGTTTTGTTACCGTCGAAATAACTCATTTCGTAACGTTGCGTGCCCAATTCGTCCCAAATGCGCCACGTGCCGTGTTTCTTGCCATTTTTGTATTCGGCTTCCGAAATGAGTTGTCCCGATAAATCGTACTTGCGCCACAATCCGTGCAGTTTGCCTTCTTTGTATGAGCGTACTTCTTGTGGCTTGCGGTTTTCGAAATAAATGAGGTAAGCGCCTTCGGGCAAGCCGTTTTTCACCTGCATCTCAAGTTTGAGCGTGCCGTTATCGTAATATTCGCGATAATCACCGGTATAAAGCTCGGTTTGCGCGCGGTCGCGGTAATAAATTCCTTCGTTTTGATATATTTGTGGTTGTTCTTTCACGTTTTGGCTGTGCACGGACAGCATCAAAAAGAAGACCATCAATAATAATCCTATTCTATTTTTCATCATTGTTGCAATTAAAGTTAGTAGTCATAACAAAGATACAATTTATTGACAAATGTAAACAAAAAGGTATTCCGATATTTACACGGAATACCTTTTATTTTTTATTTGCTATGGAAAGGTTTCCAATAGATTAAAATTTATATCCTGTCCATTTGAAGATATCGGTTGGGCATCCTGTATTGCCGTCTTTGATCTCTATACCTGCCGCGTCTGCCGGATTTTTTAAATTGGCAGGAGCGTTTGTCAACTTATTGGTAATGCTGATGGTTGTGCCTTCGGCAGCGCCACCTTTAGAATCGGTTAAATCAACCAAGTCGCCAACCGAACCAGTGCCTTTGATAAGCGCGTTGATAACAGTAGCTTTCGCTCCGCGACGAATTTTAATAGCGTCTTGCATTTGCGTCTCTTTGCTTGTATCGTGCGCGAGTCTCAAGTCGATGGTCATATTTTTAACCGTGAAATCTGATTGTCCGGTATGAGTGGAAAAGCCACCATCAAGATTTCCGTCGGCTTCAATTCCGCGTGGATCGGATTCAGAGCTTTTGAAGCCGGGCTCCCAAATTCCGTAGCAGTTTTCCACTGTTCCTACGTATCCTTGAGTGAAGTCGAACATATCGTCATCGGAATTTACCACAAGCAGGTTTTTCACGTTTACGCTTCCACCAAAGAATTCAATGCCATCATCGGCTCCGTTGGGAATATAGATATTTTCGATTTTTGTTCCGCTACCCACGGCGTTGAGTGTTAATCCGTTGTGCTCAACATCGGCGCTAGAGCGCGCTCCGGTATAGGCAAGTACCACGTAGCTAAGTTCGCCAGAGTTATCGGCAGCATTTGTTCCTCCATATAAATGAGCGGTATTAATCTCGGTAGAGCCGGTTCCTCCTCCGGAAATGGGCGCTTTACCATTAATAATAAGTCCGCCCCAATGTCCTTGTGTGGCATTTTCAATATCAGCCGTCATAACAATAGGTGCGGCAGCCGTTCCTTTAGCGAAAATTTTACCGCCTTGCAACACCAATATGTAATTGTTAAATCCTTTTTTTGCTTTAATTTGAGTTCCCGCGGGAATATTCAATACGCCTCCATCTTCAACAATAACCGCACCTGAAAGGGTATAAGTTATGTTAGCATCCAAGGTTTTGGTACCGGTAATTGTACCAGACAAAACATCTTCTGTAACGGGTATTTCGTTTGGTCCATCACCATTACTGTCACAAGAAGTCAAAGTAAGTGCCGTTAATAAAACAGCGAAAGTAATCATACTTAAAAAAAACTTTTTCATCATTAATTCAGTTTAAAGTTTATAAAAATAATTTAGAGTTTCAACATAATATGTATTTGTAATACAGTTAAATAGATTAGAAATCGTAGCTAATACCCAAACTCACACTCAGCCCTTTCTTGTACTGGTTCAGCACGATTTTCTCTTCGGAATCGCTTGCTTCGCGCGTAAGAGTGTAATTGGAATTTAGCAGATTGGTTACTTTCAGTTTGAATGTTATATTTTGATTGATTTTTGCAGACGATACAAAATCCAGCGTGGGAACTCCTTTTTCAATAATATCTTTGTAACCTTGCGACCCGATGGTGTGAATCCTGTTACTGAAATAATTGAATACTAAAGAGTTTATAAAACTTCTCTTTTCGTTTGTATATGTATGTGAGATATCGAAGTTTCCGATGAAAGGAGCCGCGCCTTCCAGCTGCGTATTGCGCTCGGGTGTATTGAGAAGCTTCACTACCAAATTGGAATAGATATACGACGCGTTTATTCCCACTGACAGGCGATTGAGCGTAGTGCTGGTTGCATTGGTACGCGAGAAAATATTTTTTTTAATCTCAACTTCCACTCCGGCAACGTTTGCTTTGTCGCTAATGTTGGTGTATTCGAGCAATCCAGCCGAGTTTCCTTGATCGGCACGTCCGATAGGATTTTGAATAATTTTGTAAAAACCTGTTACGGAAACCAACTCCGATGGCGTGATGTAATAATCCCACTTCAAATCGGCGTTGTAGTTGTCAGAGGGTTTAATATTGGGATTTCCCTGGCTGGCAAAGCCGATATTAACGTATTGATAGGGTGATATTTCTTTGGACTGAGGCAGTGTGTAGGTTTTACTTAATCCAAGACGAATGACGTTTTTATCGTTGATGTCGTATTTCAAGTTGGCGCTGGGCAAATAATAAAACTTGTTGATGCTTTCGCTGCCAACTCCGGCACTTTGCGTCACATAGTCAACCGTTAAATCCACTTTGTTAACCCTTAAACCCACATTTGCCAATAATTTTCCTGTTAATTGATAGTTTCCTTCGACAAACGCTGAGTGAATGTTTTTGGCTACCTCGTATGAGTTTGGATCACCTTGTGTCATTTGAAAGCGTCCTGCTTCAAAGTTGGCGGTGTTATATAAGTCGTCGAGTTTTAGATTTTCCAACGAAACGGTTCCGGGAACTGCGGAGAAATTATACTCAACCGCTTTAAAATCGTTCTTCACAAAGCGTCCGATGTATCCTAAGTGAATGGATGAATTTTCGTTGCTGAACCTATCGTTCAATTTGTATTTCAATATCGATTTTACGTTAAAATCATCTTCGTTGAGCGTAGAGAAAAATCGTTTCTGACGGTTGCTTCCGGTGAGAATATACGAGCCGTCGGTCATCTTAGACAAGTAATTTTCGCGGCGGTCGGGTTCCAATCCTTTAATGGTGTTATACGATGCGCCTACTTCTAAACTCAACCTATTTGTTAACTTCCAATCCGAATTAATTTGATTGGTTATAAGCAAGTTATCATTGGTTTGTTGTCGGCGGTAAAAACCCATATAATCATCGCTGTCCTGATGCCTTTCGCCGTGCATTCCGGCGTATTCACCCACATATTGGTTGTTGGCGTGAATCATCATAAAATTATATTGTAGATTGTGTTTGCGATTGATGCCGTAGTTTACGTTACCCAATACCAACTGATGGGTATTCTGAGAAAACCTCTTTCCTTCCTGATCTTGATAAATTAAGCCACTGGTGATGGAGTTTCTCACAATTTCGTTGGTATAAGCATAATCCACGCTGTGCGATGCTACAACGAAAAAGGACAGTGGATTACTATTTTCGCCTAAGCGAAACGATTTACCTCCCGATAAGCCGAAACTATGGTTAAACGGCTGTTTTACAACGGATGGATCGAGGCTGTTTTTGAAGTTGAATTTATCTTGCGCGGGTTGAGTGCTATTGGCAAACCCGAAATAATCAGAGCCGTACTGACGTAAAAAATCGGTGCCAAGGGCGGTAGAATTCAATCCGGCAGCAACTTCAAGCCCAAAAGCCTTATCTCCAAACAACTCTTTGGAAGTGATATCGATAATGGCGCCACCCACATCGTCGGAATTGCTTCCGCTGAAAACTTTGTTTACCCCGATGTTTTGGATTACATCCGTTCCGAAAAAATCCAACGCAATGTTTTTGTATTCCGGATCTTCTGATGGAATGGGAAAACCATTCAGCCTTGTGGCGTTGTAGCGGTCACCCAAACCACGCACGAACACGTTTTTTACGCCTTCCTGTTTTGAAATTCCCGATACCTGCGCCACGGCTCCCAACGCGTCGCCAATTCCTTTTCGCGATAACTCCCTGGCTCCCACAGCCTGTGTAGCTAAAAGCGCTTTGCGCTGTTCAATGAGCAAAATGTTTTCGCTTTCGCGATTGGCGCGGGCAACAACTTCTACCTCATCGAGGCTAATGTCGTCGGAACTCATCAGAAATTCTACAACGGTTTCTTTATTACTCTGAACCACTACGCCATTCATTGTTGTGGTTTGGTACGAAACGTAGGAAGCAACAAGATTGTGCGTACCGGCGGGCACGTTTTGAATAACGAAGTTTCCATCCAAATCGGCGGCGGCGCCGTTGCCGGTTCCTTCAACCAAAACCGACGCCCCGATGAGCGGTTCGTTGGTTTTTGAGTCGATAATAGTTCCTTTAATGGTTCCCGTTTGAGCGTAGATAATAACGGGCATCGAGAGAAAAAATAATAGCAAAACTGATAACCTAAAAAATGTTTTTGCTTTATTTATTAAACGTGAGTCTTTTTTCATTAACCAGTATCATAATTTTTCGCCACAAAGGTCACGTTTTAATGTTACAAAGCGGTTAAGTTTCTGTGACATTATTGTTAAGTTTTGACCAACAAAAACAGAGCCGATAAACATGTTATCAGCTCTGTTTAAGCATTTTATGATATGTCTGGAAACTTAAGCAATCTCAATCATCACCGCATCCACCGGCACGGCGTCGCCCGGTTTCACGTGGATGTGGTGCACGGTGCCTTCATATTCGCAAGTGATGTCGTTTTCCATTTTCATGGCTTCCAAAACAAGCAAGGTGTCTCCGCGTTTCACTACATCGCCCTCTTTCACCATTACCTGCATGATGTTTCCGGGCATAGGGCACTCGACTTTCATCGTGTTCACTTTTTCTTCCACACAGATTTCTTCCTGTTTTGTTTCGTTTACTGTTTGTTCGGCAGGTTGTTGCTCAGCTTGCGTGGCTTTAAATTCCGCTTCGCGTTGTTTACGCAAGTAACCGGTGGCAACGGCCGGGAAAAGCTCCAGCAAAAGTTGGTCTTTTTCGTCTTTGGCCAACGGAGCGTTTCCAAATTCTTCGAGCAGCGGATTATCTTGCGTTTTGTATGATGAAGTGTCGTAAGGAACCTCATCGCGCACGCCGGCAATTTGTTCACGAAAATCGGGGCTTACGGGCACGGGCGTTTTGCCGTATTCGCCTTTCACCAAAGCAATAAATTGATTGGACGGATTCGCATATTTTGGCCGTCCGTTTTTTATGTTCAACGCTGAATTTACCGCTTGCGCGCCCACAATTTGGCTGGTGGGTGTTACCAATGGCGGCAGGCCGGCATCGAGGCGCACGCTGGGAATAAGCTCCATGGCATCTTGCAAAATATCTAACGCGTTGAATTGCTTCAATTGCGCCACCATATTGGTGTACATTCCGCCCGGTATTTCGGCGTTTTTCACTTTTTCATTCGGGTTTGGGAAACCAAAATAGGCTTCAATGGCGTGACAGGCATCCAAAAGCGCGGTTTCGTTGTTGTTTTGCACCGCGGCGATGGCCTCGTCAAACAGTTTATCGATATGTGCGGGAAGTTCATCGGTGAGCGGATTAAACGGATTGGGGAATTGTTTCACCGCGTCGAAAGCATCCAGTTCTTTGCGAATATTTACCAATTGCGCGTTTATCTTCGCCACGGCTTCCATATTCACATCCAGTTCAATGTGGAGTTTTTTGCAGAAAATATAAATCAACTCAATGGCAGGCGCGGCCGGCCCTCCGGCGAAATTCCAAATATTGGTATCCACAATATCCACACCGTGAACAATGGCGGTCAACACCGATGCCAAGCCAAAACCGGGCGTGCAATGCGTGTGAAAATCAATGGGCACGTTGAGGTGTTTTTTGAAAAGCGGAATGAGCTTGGCCACCCGCGATGGCGGAATGAGCCCGCTCATATCTTTAATGGTGATCATATCAGCGCCCAACGCCAACATTTCTTTGGCTTTATTGAGAAAATAGTCATCGGTGAAAACATTTTCTTTTTTCACGCGCACCTCTTCTTTTTTGTTGAAAAGGCCAAGAAACCCTTTTTTCTCCACTATTTTTACTTCGTCTTCATATTTCGGATCGATGGTGTAGCACACCGCGCAATCGGCCATTCCGCCATATTTTTTGATGTATTTCACGCTGGATTTAATGTTGTCAACATCATTCAACGCGTCAAAAATGCGCATGATATTCAAACCGGAGGCTACAGCGTTTTTGAAAAAGCCATCGATAATTTCATCGGGATACGGCGCGTAACCATATAGGTTTCGTCCTCTGGATAAGGCGGTTAACTTGGAGGTATTTCCAATTACATCGTTAATTTTTTCCAGTCTGTGCCACGGGTTTTCACCCAAGTAGCGCATTACGGAATCGGGAACGGCGCCGCCCCATACTTCCATAGCATAAAAATTGGCATCTTTGTAATAAGGCAACACACTGTCCACTTGTGCTTGGTTCATTCTTGTGGCAAAAGCCGATTGTTGGCCGTCTCTTAAGGTGAGATCTCTGATTAACAGCTTACGATTTGTCATTTTTTTGTGGTTTTAGAAGTTAGTTTTTATTGTATTTCTTGTTTTTGCTTACAGTTTTTATAAGGTGTTAAGACACTCAAAAACAGAATTTTAAATTTAGTATTTATTCTGCAAAGTAACAAATTAATTTCGAATTGTAAGCACAAATTAAAGAAAAATTTCTTCAATTGTTTTGGCGAGAAGAGACATTGATGGGAGAGGGTCAAAAAATGACACAAAAAACACGAATCAAACCGACCTTGTCAATTTGATTCGTGAATATTCTTGTTGTTGACGGCTAAACAGAATTATCTCCTGTACTTCTGCGGTGATTTTTTCTTGTCTTTTTTGCGTTTATAGGATTTTTCGTTTCCATTGAGGCCTGTTGGATTCTCTTGGGCAATTTCCACTACTAGTTTACGGTCTTCCACAAACAGCCCTTTAAAAGATTTTACTACTTTTCGCGCAACCTCTTCGGGCACCTCGAAAAACGAAAAGTTCTGCATTAAATCGATGCGCCCGATGCGCACTTTTCCGGGCACATGATCGTTGATAAAACCCATGAGGTTGGCGGGATTGGCGCCATCAGTTTTTCCAAGGTTAATAAAAATGCGTTCATAGCCTTTTTCGGGAGTGCGTGAACGATTGCCATCGCGGCCCGATTTTTTTCCTTTTCCTCCCCTATCCCCTTTATCGGAACGTTTGTCCGAAGGTTCTTCAATTTCTTCGGCGGCCTGGTAATAATCGATTAACCGGTTGAATTCCAACGATACAATCCGTTTGATAATGTCTTCTTTCTCCAACCAATCCAGTTTGCGAAAAATGGAAGGAAGCAGCCGTTCAATCTCACTTTCATTCACTTTTACCTTTTCAATTTTATCCACAAAATTAAAAAGTTGCTTTTCGCAAATCACATCGCCTTTGGGAACTTCTCTTTTCTCAAATGTCTTGTTTATCAGCTTTTCAATTTGAGAGATTTTTCCTTTTTCCTTTACGTGAATAATGGAAATGGAAGTTCCCGTTTTTCCGGCGCGTCCGGTTCTGCCGCTGCGATGGGTGTAAATTTCGTAATCGTCGGGCAAGCCAAAGTTAATCACGTGCGACACGTCGTCCACATCCAATCCGCGGGCAGCGACGTCGGTAGCCACCAATAATTGCAAATTTCGGTTGCGGAATTTATTCATCACATAATCGCGTTGCGCTTGCGAAAGGTCTCCGTGCAGCGAGTCGGCATCGTAACCATCCTGCATTAATTTATCGGCAATTTCTTGCGTTTCTTTTCGTGTGCGGCAAAAAATTATTCCATACACGTTAGGATAATAATCCACAATTCGCTTCAGCGCTAAGTACTTGTCTTTGGCGTGCACCAAAAAATAAATGTGTTTTACGTTTTGCGCGCCTTCGTTTTTCCGCCCGATGGTAATTTCCAACGGATCTTCCATATATTTTTTGGTAATGCGCGCTATTTCTTTGGGCATGGTAGCCGAAAAGAGCAGCATACTTCGTTCCTGGGGAACTTTGGAAAGAATTTCATCGATGCTTTCCGTGAAACCCATATTGAGCATTTCATCGGCTTCATCTAACACCACCGTGTGCACGTTTTCCAACGAAACGGTTTTGCGGTTAATTAAATCAATCAGTCTCCCCGGTGTGGCCACAATAATTTGCACACCGCGTTTAAGCGTGCGAATTTGGCTTTCAATGCTCGATCCGCCATAAACGGGAAGAATTTTAATGTCATCTACATACTTGGAAAAATCAGTTAAATCGCCCGCAATTTGAAGGCACAGTTCGCGCGTAGGGCACAAAATAAGTGTTTGCGGCGAACGCAAATGTACGTTTGTTTTTTGAATGATGGGAATGCCAAAAGCGGCTGTTTTTCCGGTTCCGGTTTGCGCCAACGCGATAATGTCGCGCGTGTTTTGTAAAAGTTGAGGAATTACCTGTTCTTGCACAGGCATTGGTTGTTCAAAGCCCAATTCCGTAATGGCTTTTAAAATATTCGGATTGACTCCGGTTTCTTCAAATGTTCTCATTTTTTTATTTGATAATGTGAGTATTAATATTTCTCCTTAACTCACAACAAAAAATAAGATGAGAGAAAATTGAAATACAAAAGGTGATTTTTTACAAAACAAAAAACGCCTCGTGAAAAAATCGGGCGCAAAGGTACGAAAAATATGCAACAATTTGAATTAAAAGCTATAAAGAAGGTATTTTCTTAACAACATTTTTTTACCGCTGGTCACCCGCAATTCCTTTTCCAAATAATTATCCACAGAACCATAGATTTGATTAATGTGCTCAACCGCGTAATTTAAATAAGCTCTATTCACGGAAAGCATCGCTGTAACTGCCTCTTGCATAGGCTCGGGCAAGTTACGGGCATCTATCATTGCTTTGGTGGGATCGATATTTTTGTTGGAAAGCATATAGTCTTGCTCCATTGTATTTTCCGAAACACCCAACGCGTATAAAATTAAATATGTAGCGATTCCCACACCGTCTTTTCCGAGAGACCCGGTGATAACCACGGGATAATTGCTTTCATTAGTCAATATATCAAACATTTCGGCAAATTCCGGTTTGTGTTTCTCCACAATATCCACATACGATTCTTGCACATAGCGGATGGCAGCGCTTCGGTCGAAATTTTGGCTGTTGGTCAGCTCATCCAGTTTTTCGCCGTCCATTGGTGTGAGGGGCAAACTGATTTTTCGGATGGATTGATGCAATAGAACAGGATAATTGCGGGCAGTTCTTTCGGACCTGAAATCGATAACTGTTTTAATGTTTAACCTTCTTATCCGTTCTTGATCGTAAAGCGTGGCGCTGCTTAAATCGCCCGAACGATAAATTTGTCCCCATTTTATCTGTCGGTTATCGTGGGTGAAATAGCCGCCAATATCCCGAAAGTTTTTGATGCTGTTCATATCGATGATTCTATTGGCAACAATTCCCGAAAAAGCGCCGGCAGTCCTTAAAATAAAATATTCCCTCAACCCCGAACCTGTAGGGTTCACCAGCATTACCTGATCGGTTATGCGCGTGGAAGTAACGGGTGTGAAATCGTCCAACGAATTATCTGATAATGAAGAATATATATCGATATTCCCTTCCTGGTCGGGGCTTACTTCCCATTTTAAAAGAAAGTCTCCTTCTTTGTTTTTTTCTACCACAGAAGTTATCTTTACTGCTGATGCGCAAGCGTTTAAAATCATCAACAGTAAAACACCTATTATAATATGTATTTGTTTTAAAGCGTTCATTGTTAAAGTAGCAAACAAATATAACCAAAACATTGTTTTGTAAATTAGAAAACTTAGACAATTAACATTAAATAATTCTTAATTGTCCTTTTTTCAAAACTTTATAAGTAGGATAAAAGGTTAAAATGGGTTTCAAAAACGATGTTGAATTATTTGTTGATAACTTGTGGGTGAGTTGTGAAGAAGAATTCAAAACTAAATTTGGAAAATTGGCTGGAATAAATAGTGTTAAAAAAACAATAATAGTATAAAAAAATTAGGTTTACTTATGGGCAGTCTTTGAAAGTTCTATCAACAGCAATTTGTAACAAAAAAGAAATTAATTATTAACTTTGCTCCCAAGAAGTTTTTTACGATAAAGTATGTAATTTTCATACAATCAAATAATAAACTAACTAAAAGATGTGCATAACTTGATGAAAATAGAAAGGATAATTTTCATAACATTAAAAACAAGGTAATTGCAAAAAACTATTCAACAGTTTCAACAGGCTATCATCATTATCATATTAGTTTTTATTTTTTAAATCTTAATATATAAATAAAGGATTATGACAAATTCAGAATTGATTGAAAAAATAAATATTCTCCGCAAAGAAAAAAACGCTATTATTTTGGCGCACTATTACCAGGAACCCGAAATACAAGATATTGCTGATTTTGTGGGTGATAGCCTTGCCTTGGCACAATGGGCCGCTAAAACCACTGCCGATATTATTGTGCTTTGTGGTGTGCATTTTATGGGTGAAACGGCCAAAATTTTATCGCCCGATAAACGGGTTTTCATTCCCGATATGGCTGCCGGATGCTCATTGGCAGACAGCTGCCCCGCCGATGAGTTTGAAAAATTCACTAAAGCCCACCCCGATCATACGGTTATTTCGTATGTAAATACCACCGCGGCGGTGAAAGCTGTGACCGATATTGTGGTTACTTCAACCAACGCCAAGCAAATTGTGGAGTCGCTTCCCGAAGATGAGAAAATAATTTTCGGGCCCGACCAAAATTTGGGCGACTACATTAATAAACTCACCGGGCGCGATATGTTGCTGTGGGAAGGCGCATGCCACGTTCACGAACAGTTTTCGATGGAAAAAATCATCGATTTGAAAAAACAATACCAAAACGCTTTGCTTTTAGCGCATCCCGAATGCCCAAAATACTTATTGGAAATTGCTGATCATGTGGGTTCCACCTCGTCTATTTTGAAGTTTGCTACTCAATCGGATAACAAGCAATTTATTGTTGCCACAGAAGCGGGAATTTTGCACCAAATGCAAAAAGAAAACCCAAATAAAGAATTTATTCCCGCGCCGCCCGAAGATTCTACTTGCGCCTGCAACGAATGTTTTTATATGAAAATGAACACGTTGCATAAACTCTATTTGTGTTTGAAAAACGAGCAGCCCGAAATTTTTGTGGACGAAGAAGTGCGTGTGAAAGCCGTGAGGCCCATTGAACGAATGTTGGAAATATCGGCAAAGTACGGATTGTAATGGTTATACGCTTAAACAAATTCATTTCCGAAAGCGGTATCTGTTCCCGTCGCGAAGCCGATAAATTCATTCAAAACGGACAAGTTCTGGTAAACGGCAAACGTGCTGAAATTGGCACGTTGGTCTCCAAAAACGATAAAGTTCTTGTGAACGGTTTATTGATTGAGCCGAAGGAGGAAGAAGATTTTGTGTTGCTGGCTTTCAATAAACCGCGTGGTATTGTGAGCACCACCGACAAGAGCGAGCGCGACAACATTGTGGATTACATTAATTACCATGAACGCATTTTCCCCATTGGCAGGTTAGACAAAGATTCTCAAGGATTGATTTTTTTGACCAACGATGGCGATATCGTCAATAAAATTCTGCGCGCCGGAAACCGTCACGAGAAAGAATACATCGTAACCGTAAACAAACCGGTAACGGATGATTTCGTTAAGAAAATGTCCGCCGGCGTTCCCATTTTAGGACAAGTAACGAAAAAATGCAAAGTAGAAAAAATATCGGAATTTGTTTTTAAAATCATTTTAGTTCAAGGGCTTAACCGACAAATAAGGCGCATGTGCGAATATTTAGGCTACGAAGTGCAAAAACTGGAACGTGTGCGCATTATGAATGTTTCCTTAAAAGGAATTGCCATAGGTGATTGGCGCTTTTTAGATGAGCAGGAAATGAGAGAATTAAAAGCGGCTATTGCCGATTCGTCCGGTGAAATGCATTCCGATATGCCACAAAAAAATAAACCGGTTAAAAGCCGAAATATTGAAAAAAAATCACCGCGAAAAACATTTAATGAATCTACATCCAATAAATCCTCTAAAAAACACATCACGTATTTTAACCCAAAATCCAAAGAATTGAGAGGAAAAAGAAACGAAAAACCAAAAGGGCGATATCAAAAAAGGAAATAACGCGCTTTTTATTTATCTTTGCACCCGCAAATTTGATAATTATATAGACCCTTGTTGTCTAAAAGTCTACATTCTTTTAGCGAAGGGGTCTAACAATCTCAATAAAATGGCTTTAAAGTGTGGCATAGTTGGACTTCCCAACGTTGGAAAATCAACCCTTTTCAATTGTTTATCGAATGCGAAGGCGCAAGCGGCAAATTTTCCGTTTTGCACCATCGAGCCCAATGTGGGCGTTATTACCGTTCCCGATGAGCGGCTCAATAAATTAGCCGAAATTGTGAAACCCCAACGCATTTTGCCCACCACGGTTGAAATTGTGGATATTGCCGGATTGGTAAAAGGAGCGAGCAAAGGCGAAGGGTTGGGAAACAAGTTTTTAGCTAACATTCGCGAAACCGATGCCATTTTACACGTGTTGCGTTGCTTTGAAGATGAAAACGTAACGCACGTCGACGGTAGTGTTGACCCCGTGCGCGATAAAGAAATCATCGATGCCGAATTGCAATTGAAAGACCTTGAAACCATTGAAGCACGCATACAAAAAGTGGAAAAACAAGCTAAAACCGGCGGCGACAAAGATGCTAAATTAGCTTTCACTGTCTATTCAAAAATACGCGAAGCGTTGCTAAAAGGAGAATCAGCACGCACGGTGACATTCGATACGAAAGACGAAGCCAAAGCCGCCGGCGAATTATATTTGTTAACATCAAAGCCGGTGCTCTATGTTTGCAATGTAGATGAAGCAAGCGCCGTAAGCGGAAACCAATTTGTGGAACAGGTGCGCGAAGCCGTGAAAAATGAAAATGCCGAAATTTTGGTTGTGGCTGCCAAAATAGAATCGGAAATTGCCGAATTTGATACGTACGAAGAACGCGAAATGTTCCTCCAAGAACTTGGGCTGGAAGAATCGGGCGTTGCCCGGTTAATTAAATCGGCTTACAAATTGCTTAACCTGCAAACCTATTTTACCGCCGGAGTACAAGAAGTGCGCGCCTGGACTTTCGAGAAAGGGTGGAAAGCGCCACAATGTGCCGGCGTTATCCACACCGATTTTGAAAAAGGTTTCATCCGCGCCGAAGTCATTAAATTCGATGATTACATCCATTACGGTTCGGAAGCTGCCGTGAAAGAAGCCGGAAAAATGAGCATCGAAGGCAAAGAATACCTTGTGCAGGACGGCGATGTAATGCATTTTCGGTTTAATGTGTGACCCTGCTTCCCATTTAGAATCATTATAAATAACTCTTTTTAATTGAAAATATGTTTTAAAACATATAAATTTATTTTCGATTAAACGATTAACCTGTTAATTTTGCCTTAAATATTAGAGAGTGAGTTTTAATCCCATTGCATGGAAAAAGTATCTTTAAAGGTAATTGCCAATCAAGTAGGCGTTTCCATAGCCACCGTATCCCTTGTTTTGAATGGAAAAAACAAAAACGGACGCGTAAGCGCGGAAACATCAAAAAGGATTTTGGACAAAGCTGCCGAGTTGAATTATATGCCCAATTCTTTGGCTAAAGGACTGAGAATGGGGCGTTCTAAATCCATAGGCTTGATTGTGGCGGATATTTCCAACTCATTTTTTGGCACGCTGGCACTTCATATTCAAAAATACGCGGAAATAGAAGGGTACATTGTTATTATCGGTAACACAAATGAGGAACTGGGAGAAATGGAAAAAATGATTCGCTTCCTTAATGCCTATCAAATTGACGGACTCATTTTGGTTCCTACAGAAAACAGTGAACCACTCATTCATAAATTAATAAAAGCAGAAATTCCACTGGTCTTGATCGACAGAACCTATCCGGAAATAAGCGTAAATTCCATCATCATCAACAATTTTGAAATTTCCAATATCGCGGTGAAACAACTCTTAAAAAAAGGGTGTAAAAACATCGCTTTTATTACGTACAAGGAAGAGCATCACCATATTAACGACCGACAACGAGGATATGAAGAAGCGTTGAAAGAAGAAGGAATTTTTAATCCCGATAATATTTTGGAAGTACGTTACGAATTTTTGAAAGACGATATAAAGAAAGCCATTTCCACGCTAATTAAAAGAAAACCCGCCATTGATGGATATTTTTTCGCGACTAACAGCATCTCCATCATAAGCGTGAAACAATTGCTGAAAAATAATATCGATATTTATAATGATGTGCAAATTATGTGTTTTGACGAAAACGAAGCATATCATTTGTTGCCTCACACCCTACCTTATATTAAACAACCGATTGAAGAAATGGCAAAGAAATCAATTGAAATTATTGTAGATAAAATTGAAAAACGAAAAAAACATTCCAAAAATAACATTCTTCAAGCGACACTTATTACCGAGTAAAACGAGCAAACAAAATTTTTAAACCTATAGTTAAACGTTTAATTAAAGAATATGAAAACAACTTATCCTAAAATCGGCATCCGTCCCATCATCGACGGAAGGCGTGGCGGAATACGCGAATCGTTGGAAGAAACAACCATGAATTTAGCCAAAAGCGCCGCAAAACTTTATTCCGAAACCTTAAAGTACCCCGATGGGTCACCGGTTGAATGCGTAATTGCCGATACGACCATCGGTGGAGTGAAAGAAGCCGCTTTGTGCGCGGAAAAATTTGAAAGAGAAGGCGTTGGCTTAACTTTATCGGTTACGCCCTGCTGGTGCTACGGTTCCGAAACCATTGATATGGACCCGCTTATTCCCAAAGCAATTTGGGGGTTCAATGGCACGGAGCGCCCTGGTGCGGTGTATCTTTCGGCTGCTTTGGCGGTTCACAATCAAAAAGGATTGCCCGCTTTCGGAATTTACGGAAAAAACGTGCAAGATGTAGGCGATAACACCATCCCCGATGATGTGAAGGAAAAACTGCTTCGTTTTGCCCGTGCGGGATTGGCGGTAGCCATTATGCGTGGAAAATCGTATTTAGCCATCGGTTCCGTATCCATGGGAATTGGCGGTTCCATGGTAAACCCCGATTTCCTGCAGGAATATTTGGGAATGCGAACCGAACAAATTGATGCAAGTGAAATTCTTCGTCGCATTCAACTGGAAATTTACGACAAAGAAGAGTTTGAAAAAGCCATGGCGTGGACAAAAGAGAAATGTATGGCACGCGAAGGCGAAGATTATAACCCTGATCACCTGAAACACAGCCGTGAACAGAAAGATAAAGATTGGGAATTTGTGGTGAAAATGACGCTGATTATGCGCGATTTAATGATTGGCAACCCCAAATTGGATGAAATTGGTTTTGGCGAAGAAGCCCTCGGGCACAATGCCATTGCCGGAGGCTTTCAAGGGCAACGCCAATGGACCGACTTTTTACCCGATGGCGATTTTTCCGAAGCCATCTTAAACTCCTCTTTCGACTGGAACGGAAAGCGCGAAGCCTTCACTTTTGCCACGGAAGACGATTATTTGAACGGCATCAGTATGCTTTTCAATCATCTTCTAACCAACACCGCGCAAATATTTGCCGATGTACGCACCTACTGGAGTCCCGAAGCCATTGAACGCGTAAGCGGCTGGAAACCCGAAGGAAGACTAAAAGACGGCGCCATTCACCTCATTAATTCCGGTTCGTGCACGTTAGACGGAACGGGCCAACAATCTGATAAAGACGACAATCCGGTGATGAAGCCGTTTTGGGAAATTACCGATGACGAAGTGGAGAAAATGTTGGAAGCAACCACGTGGCATCCCGCATCGCTCGAATATATGCGGGGTGGTGGGTATTCATCGCAATTCCTCACGCGGCCCGATATGCCCGTAACGATTTGCCGCATTAACCTCATTAAAGGATTGGGCCCGGTACTTCAAATTGCGGAAGGATGGACGGCAACTTTCCCAGATGAAGTGTTCGATATCATTAATAAACGTACCGATAAAACGTGGCCCTCCACCTTCTTTGTGCCGCGCGTTACCGGAAAAGGGCGTTTTACCGATGTTTATTCCGTAATGAATTATTGGGGTGCCAACCACGGCGCCATTAGCTACGGCCACATAGGAGCCGATTTAATCACTTTGGCATCGGCATTATCCATCCCGGTGAATATGCACAATGTGGACGAAAATCTCATCTTCCGACCCGATGCTTGGTCGGCTTTCGGATCCGATAACGAAGGTGCAGACTATAGAGCTTGTGCAACGTATGGGCCACTTTATAAATAATTTAAACTCAAAAAAATGAAAACAAAAACATTTTCCCTTTTTATATGTGTTGTTCTCGGTTTTCTTTTCAGTATTCCCGCTTTGGCACAAACGAATTTTTCCGCGGAGATGTTCGATTTGGCTAAACTAAAAACGGGCGTAAAAAACAAAAGAATTTCGAGTACCGACAAAACCGGAGGTAACAGAGACCACTTGGAACCCTTTGCACCGGGAGAAAAAAGAACCATTGCGGAAATTAGCGGAACGGGCGTAATAAACCATATTTGGATTACCATTGCTCCTCCACCAAATGAATTGAGCAGGAACGATATCATCATCCGGATGTATTGGGACGGAAACGATTATCCTTCGGTGGAATCGCCTATCGGGCCGTTTTTTGGTCAAGGTTGGGACGAACGATACAACTATGCCTCCCTTCCTTTATCAGCCGGACCAGAGGAAGGAACAGGATTAACAAGCTACTTCACTATGCCCTTTGAAAAAGGCGCGCGAATAGAAATTGAAAACCAAACCGATAAAACCATCAACGCTTTCTATTTCTATGTGGATTATTTGGAAATGAACGAACTGCCCGAAGATATGGGACGATTCCACGCGTGGTACAACCACAGCTTAACCGAAGCGCTTCCCGAAGGTGAAACCGAGTGGGCGCTCACCGGCCCTTGGAAACCAAACACGCAAACCGATAGAAACTATGTATTTATCGAAACCAAAGGAAAAGGACATTTCGTTGGGATTAATTATTACGTGCACTCCCCCACCCCAATGTGGTATGGTGAAGGTGACGATATGTGGTTTATCGATGATGAAAAAGCGCCTTCGTTAATCGGTACCGGAACGGAAGACTTTTTCAACACTTCGTGGTGTCCCAAAGAGCCGTTTTCGCATCCACATTTCGGCTATCCGCGCGTGAACAACGATATAGGTTGGCTGGGACGCACGCACGTGTACCGTTTCTTTATAAATGACCCTATTTTTTTTGAAACTTCTGTGAAAGGAACTATTGAAACCGGTCACAACAACAATCTTACATTAGACTTGGGTACTGTGGCATATTGGTATCAAGATAAAGCGGTATCGCTTCCTCCCGCTCCAACCAAAGAAATGAGGAGGCCCAAGCCATTTATCAACCATATGGACATGCACCGCTGGAGAGACGCGTGGCGGAAAGCAAAAGGAAACGACCCGCAGCTGTGGGGAAATGAGTGAGGAAATACCATAGAGTAGAAACTTTTAATTTTTAAGATGCATATTTAAACTTATATTATGAGAAAAAGAAAATTTGAAAACTGGTTTCTTGTACTGCTACTATGTATAGGAAATATTTTCGCGGCATTTTCAGACAACAATGAAATGCAGCAGTCGCCAAGGAAAGTAACCGGGCGCGTGATGGACGCGAGCGGAGAACTTCTGATAGGAGTGAACGTGATGGAGCAAGGTACTACCAATGGCACCGTTACAGATATAAATGGCACGTACACCATAACGGTTAACACTTCGCCCGCAACCTTGGTTTTTACCTATGTTGGATTTAAAACGCGTGAAGTCGCGGTGGGCAATCAGGGAATTATGGACGTAACGTTGGAGGAAGACATCGAAGCGCTCGATGAAGTGGTTGTGGTGGGATTTGGAACACAGAAAAAAGCTTCTGTGGTGGGATCCATTACCAATGTTGATCCCGGGAAGTTATCGTTAACCCCCACACGTTCGTTAAGTAACAATTTGGCAGGTATGGTTTCGGGCGTTATTGCCGTGCAACGAAGCGGTAACCCGTGGTTCAACAACTCCGATTTCTGGATTCGCGGTATCAGTACATTTACCGGTAACGCTAATCCGATGGTGCTTGTGGATGGCATTGAACGCTCAATTCATGACATTGACCCGGAAGAAATTGAATCTTTCTCGGTATTAAAAGACGCTGCCGCAAGCGCCGTGTATGGTGTTCGTGGCGCAAACGGCGTTATTATGATTAATACCAAAAGAGGAAAAATTGGAAAACCGCAGGTAGAAGTTCGACTCGAAAAAGCGTACACCTCTCCCATTAAGTTGTTGGATTACATTGGCAGTGTGCAATATTTGGAGCTTATTAATGAGATGAATGCCGACAATGGCCGGGCACCGTTTGCAAGCGAAGCCATGTTATTAAATTACAAGCATCAAACCGATCCGGAGTTGTATCCCGATGTAAATTGGTGGAATATAGTGGCAAAAGAGCATGCCGATAATACCAAAGCAAATTTAAGCATCAACGGCGGAACCGATATTTTGCGCTACGCGCTGGTGGTGGGTTATTACGACGAAAATGGAATTATTAGAAGAGATCCTAATCAGGACTGGGACTCATCGTTAAAAGTAAGCCGATACACGGTGCGTTCAAATGTGGATGTAAACGTTACACCTTCCACCTTGGTGAGGATTAACTTGGGAGGCTTCCTTCAAACACGCAATGGGCCACCAAGAGGAAACGCAGATTATAGACCCGGAGATATTCCGGAAAACGAAGAAACCAACACCGGTATCTTCTATCATGCTATGAGAATTCCTCCGTATCTTCACCCGCCCATTTATGCAGATGGCAAAATTCCACGCGTATTTGCCAAGGAAAATCCCTGGGCCTGGGCTACACAAAGAGGTTTCGAAAAATTAAATAACAGTAAAATTGAGGCATTAACCTCTGTTGAGCAAGACTTAAAGTTTTTAACGCCGGGTTTATCGGCAAAATTGACTTTCGCTTTCGATAAATTTTCAGGAAACTCTGTTAACCGTGCAAAAACACCCGATTATTATAATCCGGCATCGGCAAGAGACGAAAACGGAAACCTGATAACAACCATAGCGCATCACGGCGAGCAGTTTCTATCACACAGCCAAGGAGCCGAATGGGGCGACCAGAGTATCTATCTGGAAGGAATGCTTTCCTATAACCGTGTGTTCAACAGTCTTCACGATGTAAACTCGATGCTTTTGTATAATCAAAAAAACTACGATAGAGGCGACGCACTTCCCTATCGTACGCAAGGTATTGCCGGACGGTTTTCCTATACGTTCGACAGAAGATATGTAGGAGAATTTAACTTCGGATACAACGGTTCGGAAAACTTCGCCCCGGGCAAACGATTCGGTTTCTTTCCCGCGGTGGCCGTAGGTTGGATTGTTTCTCAGGAAGAGTTCATGCAACCCATTTCCGATGTTGTTTCAAATTTAAAAATCAGAGGTTCTTGGGGACAAGCCGGAAACAGTATTCTTGGACGAAATATTTGGGACAGGCGTTTCGCTTATATATCCACCATTGTTAACACCGGCTCATACCGATGGGGAACTGAAAACAATGTTTATAGGTTAGGCCGCGCCGAAGGTGACGTGGGTGTTTCCGATTTAACGTGGGAAACAGTTACAAAACAGAATTTAGGCTTGGAATTAGGCCTGTGGAATAATTCGATAAACTATACCGTTGATTTTTTCAAAGAACAACGTAGGGATATATTTATGGAAAGAAAAAACGTTCCCGGGTCGGCCGGTTTTAATAGAACCATTTGGGCTAATTTTGGAAAAGTGGATAATCAAGGGATAGATATGTCGTTAACCGCCAATAAACAAATCAATCGCGACTGGCATTTTTCCGCCATAGCAAACTATACATATGCGCACAATAAAGTGGTTGAAATTGATGAGCCTGCTTCCATTGTGGGTACATACCGTTCCGGAACCGGAAAGCCGGTAGGCCAATTGTTTGGTTTAATAGCTGAAGGGCTCTTCACGGCAGATGATTTCGATGAAAATGGCCGCTTAAAAGAAGGGATTCCCGTACAGAACTTCAGCGATGTAGAGAATTTGCGTCCCGGAGATATTAAATATCGTGATATGAACGGAGATGGCTTAATTAGCGCTGTGGATGCCACCGCTATTGGAGGTACACGCGTACCCGAAATTATTTACGGGTTCGGAGCCAATGTAAAATACAAAGCCATAGATTTTGGATTCTTCTTTCAGGGAGCAGGCAAAACGTACCAAATACTTCGTGGGGAGAACTGGCTTCCCGGCTCTGTTTTGGGTGCAGGAAATATTTTTTCTAACGTAAACGATCGTTGGACTCCCGAAAACCCAAGCCAAGATGTGTTTTGGCCTCGTTTAGGCAATATAGCGGTTGCAAATAATGAACAAAGCTCTACTTGGTGGTTGCGCGATATGAGTTTCCTAAGATTAAAGAACATTGAGTTGGGCTATATGTTTCCACGCACATTAACCAATAGAATTGGTGTGAGAGACTGTCGGTTATTTGTGAGAGGATCAAATTTACTCACATTCTCAAAATTCAAACTTTGGGATCCGGAATTAGAAACCACCGATGGATTAAGATATCCGCAAATGAAATCGGTTTCGGTAGGTTTAAGCATTAATTTTAACAACTAATTCATACAGAGATGAAAAAACAAATATATATAACACTATTTCTTTCGCTTATTTTGAGCGTAACAAGTTGTTCTGATTATCTTGATTATCAACCCGATGACTTTCTAACAATGGAAATGATTTTCACGGATAAAATCAGAACGGAAGACTGGATGGCAAGCGTTTATTCTTCCATTCCCAGTCCAATGTGGGGTTATTTCAAAGACCAGGGATACAATATTATGGGAGATGATATAACCATACCCCAAGAATGGCAACCTTTTGGATGGAGCAATGTGTATGCATACACTACCGCCAATTGGAGTCCAATTTCGGGTTGGAACCCTTATTATTGGGTGGAACTCCCCAAAAGAATTCGCACAGGGCTTGTTTTTCTTGAGGAAGTAAAGGTAATTCCTGAAGCGGGGTTAACTCAACAATATGTAGATCAAATGAAAAACGAAGTTCGCTTCCTCATTGCTTATTATTATTCTTTAATGATAGAATTATATGGCCCGATTCCTTTCGCGCCCGGTGTTATTTACGCTGTTGATGCGCCCGCGTCGGAATTAATGATTGGGCAAACGCCATATGACGAAATTGTAGATTGGATTGACAAGGAATTAAAAGAAGTTTCAAACAATCTTCCGGCGGTTTATCCCGATAATAACGACTGGGGCCGTGCAACATCCATTATGGCTTTGGCAATCAGGGCAAGGACATTGCTCTTCGCGGCCAGTCCCTTGTTTAATGGCAACCCCGATTTGAAAGATTGGCAAAACAACGAAGGCGTAAATTTATTTAAACCCGGTGTAGATGCCCAAAAATGGGAAAAAGCAGCAGCTGCACATAAAGAATTGATTGACGCGGCACGCGCGGCCGGATATGATTTGTATAAAGAATATAATTCCGATGGCTCCATCGATCCATTTATGTCATATTACAATATGTCGCTGAAAAGATTTTCCGATGGCAACAAAGAAATTCTATTTGGAAGGCCTGAAAATGAACATTTGGGAAGTTTCCAAGCCCATCATTTGCCCAAAGGCATTGGCGGAAACGCGGGTATGGGGGTAACCCAAGAATTGGTTGACGCTTTTTATATGAAAAACGGAATTGTTCCTATTTTGGGATATAACGAAGACGGTTCTCCCATTATTAATCCGGCTTCCGGGTATGTTGAAAAAGGTTTTTCAAACGAAGCCGAGGTAAGAAATACACAATGGAGAGGCGCGGAAGGCCCCGAACGTATCGCGGGAAGGGTAACCTTAGACGGAACATACAATATGTACTGCAACCGTGAGCCCCGTTTTTACGTTTCGGTAATTTACAACGAAGCCTGGCTGGGTGTTGACAACAGAAGGGTTGAATTTTTACAAAAAGGCGGTCGCGACACAGGGGAAACCTTCGATGCTCCGCAAAACGGATACAACGTAAGAAAAAGAATCAGCTTGGAAGTATTCCCACGAGAAAACCGACATCCTTATCAACCGGGTATTTTATATCGATTGGCTGAAGCTTATTTAGGTTATGCCGAAGCGCTCAATGAATCGCAAGGGCCAAACAGCACGGTATATGAATATGTGAACCTGGTAAGGCAACGAGCCGGAATTCCCGATTTGCAAGCCGGTTTAACAAAAGAGCAAATGCGCGAAGCCATTCAACAAGAAAGACGTGTGGAATTCAATTGCGAAGGCATCCGCTTTAACGATGTACGTCGCTGGAAATTAGGCGAAAAGTACTTAAACACAAGGTTGTTTGGCATGAACTTCAAAGGAAGCAAAAAAAGCGATGATGCAAATGATCCCGATGCTTTCTACAAAAGAACATTCTACAAGAACCGCTATTTTAATAAAAGAATGTATCTATGGCCGGTTCCGCAAGCGCAAATGGACATTAATCCTAATCTAGTGCAAGCGCCCGGATATAATTAGACAATTTTCAATTTATAAATATAAAGACAAATGAAAATAAAAAATATTCTATTTAGTATAGTATTGTTGTTTGCCGGCTTAGCTTCTTGTCAGGATGAGATTTCGGTTGATTTATCCGATAGGAAATACGTCCGTTTAAACGAGACGAGCATTTCGTTATCCGCCGGTGAAAAGTTTATCGTAAAAGCTTCCGTGGATTCCCTGGGAAGCAGTGCTAAACAACTCGTTTGGAACGTAATGGATCCATCCATTGCTACCATTGAGCCTCTTGATAATCTGTCGGCGGTTGTTACCGGGCTTAAAGAAGGCAACACGGTTATACAGGTTGAATCAAGCGATAAAGAAATAAAGTATTTCTCAGATTTATCGGTATCGAAAGACAGAGTAATCAAGATATTAGCCATTGGCAACAGTTTTTCTGAAGATGCTCTTGAAAATTATCTCCACGATTTGGCGAAAGAAGCCGGATACAAGGTCATAATCGGTAATTTATACATCGGAGGCTCTTCACTTGAACTGCACTGGGAAAATGCATCAGGCAGTAAAGACGCTTATGAATTCAGGAAAATTGGTGTGGATGGAAGTCTGAACCGAGAAAGCAGCAAATCGATTGCGTATGCCGTTAGAAATGAAAACTGGGATTATATCAGTTTTCAGCAAGTGAGCCAGTTGTCCGGAATATTAGCCGGGTATCAGGAGTTTTTGCCAAAGTTGCTTGACTACGTAAAACCGATGACAACCAATCCGGAAATTAAGTACATCCTGCATCAAACATGGGCGTATGCCGAAGACTCCAATCATTTTGGGTTTGTTAATTACGATAACGACCAAATGAAAATGTATAACGCCATTGTGGATGCTGTTTGGAAAGCCCAAGAACTAGCCGGAATAGATATGGTTGTTCCGGCGGGAACCGCCATCCAAAACGGCCGCACAAGCTACGTGGGCGATAAGTTTACCAGAGACGGCTATCACCTGAATTTAAATATTGGTAGGTTTACCGCGGCAAGTACTTGGTACGAAGCTATTTTCGGAAACATATTGGATAATCCGTTTTATCCTGAAAATCTTCTGAAATACGACGTTGAATTGGCAAAATTGGCGGCACACGAAGCTGTAAAACAACCAAAACAAATTACGGAATTGGTAGATTACAAAGAACCGGGTCCCAATGAGTTTGTGTTAACCAAGCCATTGTTTATCGACTTTGGAGGGGTGGAAACAGCAGAAATGTTTAATAATTTTAAACATCCCAACGATGGAAAATTGGGCAACTTGAAAGATATGGATGGTGCAAACTCCAACTTTGCTATTGAAATCGCTGAGCGCTTTACCGGCACGTTGTCTCGTGGACTTCAAAACGTGCTTGGCTTCCCAAGGTCTGTTTCTGAAGATATGTTCTTTAGCGACGGGAAATTTATTCCACAAAGTAGTTTCGTGGTATCAAACCTGAACAAAGACCTGAAATATACTTTTGTTTTCTATGGTTCCATTAATGACAACAGAACAGAAACGGAGTTCAATGTAATAGGCGCGAACACCGGAAAAGGCGCGTTGGACAACGATAACAACTTGGGTAAAGTTGTAGTAATTGAAAATATTGAGCCGCAAGCTGACGCTACCATCACCATTCAGTTGAAGCCCGGGCCCAATAACAATCACTGGAACTTGTTCTTTGGTGTAAACGCGATGATGATTTTACCCGAAGGAATGCCTGTTCCGTTAGAACCAAATTCATTTGAATTGGAACATCCTGTTTTCATCGACTTCGGAACGTTGGGAGCCGGAAAACCCTATTATTACTTTGATAGGCCTTCTGACGCGCCTCGTTTCGATATCTACGATGAAAAGGATAACAACACAGGATTCGCTATGAGTGTGACCGATCGTTTTGGCGGCGATAATCATTCAGGAACTCTCAGCAATACCTTTGATTTGCCCGTTGCATTCACGCAAGACGCGTTTTGGGGAAATAGAGGAAATGCCACCAGCGGATTCACCATGTACAGGCTAAACAGCACCCAAAAATACGACATAGTGTTTTACGGTTCAAGAAGAGACGCGGCAGACAATCGCGAAACCAAGTACGTGGTGAAAGGAGTCAATGAAGGCACGGGCTTCTTGAATGCATCCAACAACGATTCAAAGGTAACCATCATTAAAGGCATTCAACCAACGCCCGATGGTATATTGGATATCAGTGTATCTGCCGGTCCGAATAACAACAATGGCGATGGTTTCTATTACATCAATAGTATGATACTTGTCCCGGAAGGATATCCGTTGGGTTTTTAGATTAATTCTTTATTTGCCTTTCTGAACGAATCTGCCAAGCGGTGGAGAAGTGAAGAATCTGGTTGCTATCAATAAAATAGATTCTTCACTTCGTTCAGAGTGGGCAAATGCGATAAATGACGATAAATTGATTTATGCGTCTTATCAAAAAACGATGCCTGATAATGGCATTTATTAATGGTTAAAAGCGAGAATTCTCAAATAAAGTAAACAATGAGGGGGATTGCTTAGTGGATTATGTCTATTTTTACGAATAAAAATTTTATATCTCTACTCAATTAAAATCAATTATGAAAATCAAATCAACTTACATTACTTTTTTATTATTTCTTTTCGCAGCGGGAATTTTCGCCCAAAACCGCCCCTTTAACGGCTTAGATATGAATATGGGAAGCCTTTATCGCTTGTCCAACGCGGAAACCCGATCCATTAGTCCCGAAAACTTCACCGGCGAAAAAGGGAAAGGCGGAATGGCCATTCCCGATCCCAACGCGCCGCGAAACACGGCCAACGCCACGCACGCCGCGCGCGACTTGGGACAGGGATGGAAAGTAAATCCCTTTGTTACCATACAACCGGGAGAAACGTTTACAATGGCGGAAATTGAAGGTCCGGGCGCCATTCAACATATTTGGATGACACCCACCGGAAATTGGCGATTTTCCATCATCCGCATTTATTGGGACGATGAAACAGAACCATCAGTAGAAGCGCCTATCGGGCATTTCTTTGGAATGGGATGGAACGAGTACGCTCATCTCAACTCGCTTCCCGTAACCGTAAACCCCGGAAGCGCGTTCAATTGCTATTGGGTGATGCCTTTCCGCCGGAAATGTAAAATAACGATGACCAACATCAACGATGCCGACGCAATGAACCTCTACTATCAAGTAGATTACACATTAACGGATGTTCCTGCCGATGCCGCGTATTTTCACGCCCAATATCGCCGCACAAAAGTAAACGAAACATCGGATTACACCATCATTGACAACGTGAAAGGCGAAGGCCACTACGTGGGTGTGTATATGGCTTGGCAAGTGAATAACAACGGCTGGTGGGGCGAAGGCGAAATAAAATTCTTTATGGATGGCGACAAAAAATTCCCCACAATTATTGGCACCGGAACCGAAGATTATTTTTTAGGTTCGTATAATTTTGACCGTCACGGGAAATACGTTACTTTTACAACTCCGTATGCCGGATTGGTTCAGGTTTTGCCACCCGATATCACATACAGGGCGGGACAACGCTTCGGAATGTATCGTTGGCACGTAATGGATCCCATTCGTTTCAAAAAAGATTTGCGTGTAACCATTCAAGATTTGGGATGGCGCCACGGAGGGCGTTATTTGCCGCAGAAATCGGATATTTCATCCGTATGTTTCTGGTATCAAAGCGAACCGCACGCTAAATTTCCGGCATTGCCTAAATGGGAAGATTTGGAAGTGAATTAAGAACAATTTCTATATAAGAACTTTAATGAAAAAATTATTCTTTTGTCTGTTTACTTTGCTGGTTTCCATCTCAGTCTGTTCTCAGGATTTAAACCTCATACCAAAGCCTGAATTTGTTGAAAGGAAAGAGGGTGTTTTTACTATTAACGCCGCAACCCAAATTTTCTATAATCAAAAAGATGTAGGCGATATCACAAATTTCTTGAATGAATTTTTGGATGAAAATTACGGCTTTAAACTGGAGGAAAAGCATAGCCTAAAAGATCAGAAACGGGGTATTCAGTTTATTTTAGACTCAAAGGTAACAGACGAATCATATAATTTGAGTATAAATAACAATGTTGTTATTGTTAAAGGCGGAAAAGCCGGGCTGTTTTACGGCCTGCAAACGCTTTTACAATTAATGCCGCTCGAGAAAACATCTGCCATTCAATTGCCGCAGCTGGAAGTCAACGATAAACCACGTTTTGGTTACCGTGGAGCGTTGTTGGATGTAGGACGTTATTTTTTCACGGTGGATGAAGTAAAGCGGTTTATTGATTTAATGGCTCATTACAAATTAAACATTTTTCATTGGCATTTAACCGAAGACGCCGGTTGGAGAATAGAAATTGATAAATATCCTTTGCTTACGGAAATAGGCGCCTGGAGAAGAGGAACGCAGCGTGAACATCCAGCCGAATCTTTCGATAGATTGCCACACGGCGGTTATTACACGAAAGAACAAATAAAAGATGTGGTGGCATACGCACAAAAAAGAAACATCAATATTATCCCCGAATTTGATATGCCCGGGCATACATTGGCGGTTTTAGCGGCTTATCCGGAACTGTCTTGTACAGGAGGCCCTTTCAAGGTATTGGAAAACTGGGGTATTCAACAGGATGTGCTTTGTGCGGGAAACGAAAAAACATATGAGTTTATTGAAGATGTTTTGGACGAGATACTCGAGATGTTTCCGTACGAAATCATCCATATCGGAGGTGATGAAGCACCTAAAGACCGATGGAAAGCTTGCCCAAAATGCCAGCAAAAAATGAAAGACCAAGGACTGAAAAATGAAGATGAATTGCAAAGCTATTTCGTAAAACGGGTAGGAGCTTATCTGCAAGGAAAGAACAGAAAAATGCTTGGTTGGGATGAGATAATGGAAGGAGGTTTGGCTCCTAACGCAATGGTAATGAGCTGGCGCGGAGAAGAAGCGGGTATTGAGGCCGCGGGAATGCATCACGAAGTGGTAATGTCGCCTACATCGTATTTGTATCTCGATTATTATCAGGGGGCGCCTGAAGCGGAACCCATAAATATTGGCGGGCACGTGACATTGGAAAGAGTGTACAGTTTTGAGCCGGTATCACCCAAAATATCACTTGAAAATCAAAAATATATTGTGGGATTGCAAGGAAACTTGTGGATGGAATTTATTCACAGTCAGGCAAAACTCGATTATATGGCTTTCCCCCGATTGTTGGCTGTGGCTGAAGTGGGTTGGAGCAGTAAAGAAAAAGATTTTCAGGATTTTCAGCAACGCGTACGACACAATTTACAGTGGCTCGACAAAAAAGGGGTGAATTTCCGAATCCCCGATGCCATTGTGCCTCAACCCACTCAGATAAAAGGAAATGAGATAGAAGTGGAATTAAACCCTTCAATAGAAGGAGCAAAATTATATTACACTTTAAATGGCCAAGACCCGATGCAATACGGAAAACTTTACAACAATCCTGTTAAAATAGATGTATCTGATAAAGATACAGAATTAAAATACATCATCAGAACAAAAACGGGACGGGTAAGCGGAACAAGGAGCATTCAATATAAAAAAACAGATAATCAATAACGAACAATAAAAATGAGAAAAAACGTAGTTACAGTATTCCTGTTATTATTTTTAGCCTGTAGTTTTCAAACACAGGCACAGAACAAAACATTTAAATGGAGCGATGAAGTCGAGTTGTTAAAACGAGTGGATTTGCTCCCCGCCTATCGGCACAATCAACTCATTGAACAAGAATCCAGTTACGACCGCACGTGGGGTAACGACGATGGCTTTTCGGGAAAATATTCCTATATCCGTAAAGAGAACGGACACCTTGTCCTTGCCGATTTTCAAGGGCCGGGCGTTGTAAACCGAATTTGGACGCCCACCCCAACCAACGATATGTTGGCGTTTTATTTTGATGGTGAAAAAACACCACGTTTGAGGTTGCGCTTTATGGATTTGTTTTTGGGAGAAGTGTATCCGTTTACCAAACCCGTTTGTGGAAACGAAATTGGAGGATATTACTGCTACATTCCCATTCCGTTCAAAAAGTCGCTTAAGATTGTTTTTGAAGGGGAAAAAATAATGTTCCATCAAATTCAATACAGAAAACTACCAGGAATGAACGTTGAATCGTGGACGGGAGAGTTTTCTGAAGCGGATAGAAAATTACTGTCGGAAGTCAACGCTTTATGGGCAGATATTTCGCCTACCGTAAACAATTACACAACAGGAGTTTCGGCAGCTGCTCAAACCGAGCAAAAGAATTTTACGATTCTGCCGGGCGAAGAAGTGACGTTTTTCGATAAAAATACCGCCGGACGTATCATAGGCTTTGAAATTGATGGTGGAACATCTTTTGAGGGATTAAACAAAGACATTCTGCTTTCCGCAAAATGGGACAACGAAAAAGTGGAAGCCATTCACGCGCCAGTTGCCGATTTCTTCGGTTACGCGTATGGAAAGCCCGCTATGCGAAGCATTTTGATGGGGCGCTACGGCACCAACAATTATTGTTATTTGCCAATGCCTTACGACCGCTCCGCTTCAATGAAACTCATTTACAAAGAACGAAGCGGTGTACAACAAAATCCAGTATCGGTAAATGTGAAAGTGCATTATAACAACAACAAGCGCAACGAAAAAGAGGAGGGCAAGCTTTATTCTGTTTGGAAACGCGAAAAACCCGATATCGGCAAATTCTACGATTTCCTGCATACCAAAGGAAAAGGTCATTACGTGGGAACCATCCACATTGCACAAGGGCTTCGCCCCGGAATGACATTGTTCTTCGAAGGTGACGATAGCACTTATGTGGACGGCAAAGCTCGTATGCACGGCACCGGTTCGGAAGATTATTACAATGGCGGCTGGTATGCCCTGCTCGACCGTTGGGACAGAGGAATAAGTATGCCCATCCACGGTTCGTTGGATTATTCGTTGCCGATGAACAGAACCGGCGCGTATCGCTTTTTCCTTTCCGATAAACTAACTTTTGAGAAAGAAATTTACCACGGAATGGAGCACGGTGAAGTCGGAAACGATTTTCCGGTGGACTATACATCGGTTGCATTTTACTATGCCGCGCAACCGCTTCAGAGCAGGATGGAGCCTACGGCTGAGTTGCGGGAAGTCTATTTGCCCACTACACACGTTTATTATCCTCAGCTAATGCAGGTTACGCCCGACAGAGGTATCCAGGTTATTTTGGATAGAGGGCTGATGATGACCGCTTACGGACAAGGCGCCGCAAGAGTGATGCTTAACGATGTGCCCGAAGGAAATTACAAGGTGCTCATCAATTATCACGAACGTGAAAACGGCGCCGATTTTCAGGTGTGGCAGCGTCAAAAACAGCTCTCCGATTGGATTTCTACCAAAGCCACCAAAGAAAGCAACAAAGAGCGGGTGCACGTTGGTGATATTCAGCTCACACAACAAACAAATTCCGTAACGTTTCACGTTCGCAAAAACGGAAACGCCGACTTGTTTGAATTAAACTTAATCATCTTAGAAAAAATAGATTAACAGGGTTATGAGGAAGTGTTTTTTTATAGCAATTTTTTCTGCTTTATCTGCGCTGTCGTTTATGAACGCGCAACAACACAATTTGGAGCAACCGAAAGTTGTTGTGGATAAAAAAACACTTCCTCATACTTTTAAAAAAGCGGTTGAGCAAATTTCATACGATAAGTTGGGAAATGAAACAGGGAAAATCATAGTTAAAAACGTGGATAAAAATACGCTTCACGTAACAATTTCCTTTTCACCCGACGAAGTCGTGCGTCAGAACGATTGGCAAATAAATCTTCAACCGGCATTCGCGCCCACTTTTCATTGGTCGCCTCACCTCACGCCAACCGACAATCACGTTATCGACCAGCACGTTTTCCGTTCACCTGCGCTTATTGTTTCTGATGAAAAACAGGCGCTTGCATTGATTCCCGATTTGGATATAATGCAAAAAAGCACGTCCGTACGCTGGTATCTGGATCTCAATGCCGAAACCAAGACGCTCACGCTCGGGATGAGCGATAGCCGTGTTTCGGATCATATTTTGTTTGAGCGAACCGATGGCGCGCAATATCCCGCGGGAAAAGTTGAAGTGGGTTTTTATCTTCTTCGATACACAGACAAGGCTTCACTCGCCAATCCTTTCCGCAAACCGCTCGATTTTCTTTGGAAAAACTGGGGAAGCAAAACGTACAAAACCGGAAATCCCATCAAAGGCGATTTGGAACCTTACGTAAGACACACCTACGACTGGGCATTTAAGAATTGGGAAAAAAGTGTGTGGCAGGAGTTTGAAATTGACGGAAAAAAAGTTGGCGCGCCCGTTTTTATCGTGAATGTAACCCAAAGCCCCAACTATCCCGGTGAAGTAAATGAGCGCGAATTTCGTTCCATCTGGAATCAGGCGTGGTTTAGTTCTCTTCGCTCGGCAAGCGGGTTGTACCGATATGCCCGTCGCACAAACAATAGCGAGTTGCTCCAAAAAGCGAAGTTGGGAAAAGAGCTCGCTTTGTCTTTTCCGCAGAAAAATGGTTTTTTCCCCGGATTAATCGCGACCGAAATGCACGAAGTGGAAATTGATGGCAGAAAATACAACCGAAGCAAAGGTTGGAACACCTATTATTGGGGAAACTCCAATCGGAATCCCTACACGTGGAATCCCAAAGAATCGCCGTTTCATATTCTCGATATGAGTTGGACAGCGTTGCTGATGCTCCGTTGGTACGATGAGTTGGAAAAAGACGAACGCTTGCTGCGTTATGCCGAAAATTATGCTAAATCGCTGTTAAACATCCAATACTCAAACGGTTTTTTCCCGGGATGGTTATCGCTTGATGATTTCAAGCCGATGGAACACCTGAACGACTCGCCCGAAACATCAATGTCCGTCACTTTTTTGTTGAAGTTATACGAACTCACTCAGAATCAGAAATATAAAACCGCCGCCCTAAGAGCGATGGACGCAGTTATCGATAACGTTATTCCCGAAGGCCGTTGGGAAGATTTTGAAACCTATTGGTCGTGTTCACGTTACGGATCGGATCATTTAATTGGCAAAAAAGTCGCCCGAAACAATATGCACAAGCACAATAATTTCTCGATGTTTTGGACGGCAGAGGCGCTTTATGAATGCTATCGCGTTACAAACGATAAAAACTACTTGCACATCGGACAGCGCACCCTCGACGAAATGCTGATGACCCAAGCATCGTGGCAGCCACCCTATATGTACGTAAATGTTTTGGGTGGTTTTGGCGTGCTCAACGCCGATGGCGAATGGAATGATTCCCGACAAAGCCTTTTCGCGGAATTGATTCTACAATACGGGAAAATATTGAATAAGCCGGAATATACGGAACGCGGATTTGCAGCGCTGAAAGCTTCATTTGTAATGATGTATTGTTCCGAAAATCCTCAAACTAAAATACAGTGGGAAAAGGTTTATCCCTTTTTCGGGAAAGAAGATTATGGATTCACAATGGAAAATTACGGACACGGCGGTCGCACAAGTCCTGAGGGCGAAGGAATGGGCGAATTCACCATTTACGACTGGGGAAATGGTGCTGCTGCCGAGGCTCACAACCGCATATTGGATAAATTCGGAAGCCCCACCCCAACCCTCCCCAAAGGGGAAGGCGCGGATTCTGATGCAGCATTCTCTAACTTTTCAACGCAGTTCGCTTCTCCTCACGTGGAGGGGACTGAGGGGAGGTAAAGCCAACAACCTAAAAAAATAAACATATGAAACTAAAACAAATCAATCTTTTATTGCTTGCAGCGGGATGTATGTTGTTTTCCTGCACGGGCGGCACAAAAAAAACATCGGAAAATATGGAAAAGACCTATGAAAAAGGAACGTTCGGTTACGATTTGAACTACCTCTCGGAAAAAGACAGCCAATTGGTGGTTTTAAAGTCAGACAACGGAAAAGCACAACTTATCGCGTCGGCTAAATATCAGGCTAAGGTTTTCACTTCAACTGCCAACGGAGAAGAAGGAAACAGCCACGGATTTATTAACTATAATTTTTTCGATGCCGGTGTGGTTGACGAACATATGAATGGTTTTGGTGGAGAAGACCGTTTCTGGCTGGGACCCGAAGGCGGGCAATATTCCATTTATTTTGAGCCCGGTAAAGAGCAGGTTTACGACCATTGGCATACGCCCAAAGCAATTGATATTGAAGAATGGAGTGTGAGCAATGTGTCTGCCAAAGAGGCTACGTTCACTAAAGATATGGAATTGGAAAATTATCAGGGAAGCACCTTAAATATTGGCGTGGAGCGAAAAATTTCATTGATGCCTGATTCGGAAATAACTGGAAAACTTGGAATTTCCCTTCCCGATGGTGTAAATGCCGCTGCCTACGCAACCAACAATAAAATCACCAACAACAACGATTTTGAATGGACGCAAAAAACCGGAACCGTATGTATTTGGATGTTGGATATGTTCAATCCTTCGGATTCGGCGGTAACCGTTATTCCTTACAACGATGGTGACGAGAAACAATTAGGCAAAGTGGTTACGTCCGATTACTTCGGAGAAATTCCCGCCGACCGCTTAATCGATGACAACAGCGGAACGTTGTATTTCAAAACCGACGGAAAATCACGCGGAAAATTGGGGATGAATGCCAAACGTACCAAAGCCATTGCGGGCAATTACGACCCAATCGCCAAAAGGCTCACAGTGGTAACCTTCGATGTTGACCCATCGGCCGTGTACCTGAATCAGGAGTGGAATCCAGAGAGAAATCCGCTCGTTGGCGATGCCTTAAATGCCTACAACGATGGCCCGCTGGAAGATGGCAGTATTATGGGTCCGTTCCTCGAGCTGGAAAGTTGTTCACCTGCGGCGTTTTTGAAACCCGGAGAGTCATTGTCGCACAATCACAACGTGTTTCATTTTGTAGGAGATGAAGCAGGTTTATCGGGCATTTGCGAAAAACTGCTCGGAGTAAGCATCAATCAAATTAAAAACGTTTTCTGAAAAATAAGAATATGAACGCAACGAAACACCGCTTAGTGCCGGCAGGAATTATATTTCCGTTTATCCTGCTCACCTCTTTATTTTTTATTTGGGCAGTTCCCAATAATATGACCGATACAATGCTCGCCGCCTTTAAACGGATTATGAGTTTGTCGGATACACAAACGGCTTGGATTCAAGTGGTGTGTTATCTGCTTGGTTATGGTTGTTTTGCCCTTCCCGGAGCTATTTTCATTAAAAAATACACATATAAATCGGGCGTATTAATGGGTTTGGGCTTTTGCATCACGGGCGGAATGTTGTTCTATCCCGCTATGCTGGCAAACGGTATCAGCACACCGTTGAGCTTTGGAATGTATCTGCTGGCCATTTTTGTACTTTTTGCCGGATTATCCATTCTCGAAACGTCAGCAAACTCGTATGTTTACGCGTTAGGGGACCCTCGCACCGCAACCCGACGATTAAACTTTTCGCAATCTTTCAATCCTTTTGGCGCGCTCACCGGTGTATTTGTGAGCCAAGTTTTTGTTCTTTCGCAACTGAATACAATGAGCGCTTCCGACCGAACTGCGCTGAACGAAACGGAACTGCTTTCGATTCAAAAAGGTGAACTGCTGGCGGTTACCAACGCATATATGATATTGGGATTGGTAATGCTTGTTCTTTTCCTTCTGATCATCTTCACCAAAATGCCTAAGGCACAAGACGATGACAAAACATTGAACCTGAAAGCTACATTCGGACGCTTGAAAAAGAATAAAAACTATGTTTGGGGTGTTATAGCTCAGTTTTTTTATGTTGGTGCTCAAATTGCTGTTTGGTCGTTTATCATACGTTATGTAATGCAGCAACTGAATCTGGATGCTGTTATTTCCGGATTGGGGGCGAATCCTTCTCAAGAAGCTATTATTGGTGCTTTACGAAATGTGGAACCGGTGGCCGGAGCGTTTTATAATTTTGCTGAAGCAGTCGGGCTGAATGTGCTTCTACCGCGCACCGCCGAACAAGCCGGAGCCACGTATTATATTTTATCGCTCATTCTCTTTGTTTTGGGTCGATTTATTTGCACTTGGCTGATGAAATATATCCGTCCCGTGAATCTGTTATCAGCTCTCACTGCTTTAGCGGTTATTCTCTCAATAACAGTTGTTTATTCTTCAGGTTTTACAGGTGTATATGCGCTGATGGGTATTTCAGGATGTATGTCGCTGATGTTCCCAACAATCTACGGTTTGGGCGTACGTGGTTTGGGCGAAGACACCAAAATTGGCGGTTCGGGAATGGTGATGGCTATTGCCGGAGCGGCGTTGCTCACGCAAGTTCAAGGCATTCTTTCGGATCAGTCTGGAAGCATCAAGTTTGCCTACTGGGTTCCGGCTATCGCGTTCGGTATCATCGCTTACTATAGCTTGACCATTGCCCGCAACAGAAAAATACAAGACGCAATTAAAGATTAAAATTCAATGGAAAAATTAGTTATAGGAATCGATTACGGAACGGATTCTTGCCGCGCGTTAATTGTTGACGCGGTATCGGGAAAAGAATTGGCCACGCACATTGCTTTTTATCCCCGATGGAAAAGTGGTTTGTATTGCGATGCTGCCAGGAATCAATACCGCCAGCATCCGCAAGATTATATCGATACGTTGGAGGAATCTGTGAAAGGCGCTATGGTACAACTTCCTGCCGAAAAAAAGAAAAATGTGGTTGGAATCGGTATTGACACTACTGGAAGTACGCCTTGCTTGACAGATAAAAACGGAACACCTTTGGCTTTGTTACCGAAATTTGCCGATAATCCCAACGCGATGTTTATACTTTGGAAAGATCACACATCCATCAAAGAGGCGGATGAAATAAACCAGTTGTCGTATGGATGGGAAACTGATTACACCTCCCGTTCAGGCGGAATTTATTCTTCGGAATGGTTTTGGGCAAAGGCTTTACACGCCTTGCGCGAAGATGAATCGATACGTGAAGACGCATATTCCATTATCGAGCATTGCGATTGGATGCCCGCGCTGCTTACCGGCAACCTAAAGCCCGAAAACGTAAAGCGGAGCCGATGCGCTGCAGGACACAAGGGAATGTGGGCGGCAGAATGGGGCGGATATCCGTCGCAAAAATTCTTATCGGAATTGGATTCGTTGTTTAACGGCTTCTCAGCCCGTTTGAGCGGCGAAACGTACACAAGCGACGCGTGTGCCGGTAAGCTTACAAAAGAGTGGGCAGAACGCCTTGGATTGCCTGAGGGCATTTCTGTTGCCGTAGGCGTTATTGACGCGCACGCCGGTGCCATAGGTGCGGGAATACGGGCAAATACGATGGTGAAAATTTTGGGAACTTCCACGTGCGATATCGTGGTGACACCAAAAAAAGACATTGGCGATAAATTGATTCCCGGTATCAGCGGACAAGTGGATGGCTCGGTTATTCCCGGATTAATTGGATTAGAAGCCGGGCAATCCGCTTTTGGTGATGTATATGCTTGGTTCAGAAATTTACTCGATTGGCCGCTCTCGATGCTCGAAAAAAAGGAAGCCGATAAAGTTTCCGCAAAAATTCTGACAAAACTCACGGAAGAAGCCGAAAAGCTACCTCTCTCCGATGATGGAATCATCGCCAGCGATTGGCTCAACGGCCGCCGCACACCCTTTGCCGACCAGACATTGAAAGGCGGAATCGTTGGTTTAACACTCGGAACAACGCCCGCTCATATTTTCAGAAGTTTGGTTGAAGCCACCGCTTTCGGCTCGAAAGCTATTATGGAGCACATCGAAAAAGAAGGAGTTAAGGTAACGGAAATAATCGGTGTGGGCGGAATTTCATTAAAATCTCCATACGTAATGCAAACCTTGTCGGATATTATGGGTGTTCCCATCAAAGTGGCTGCAACAGAGCAAGCAGGAGCGCTTGGTGCGGCAATGTGTGCCGCGGTATCTGCCGGGGTTTACATTTCGCTGGAAATGGCTCAAGATGCTTTAGGTCAAGGGGTGTTGGCAGAATATTTACCCAATGAAGCCAAAAAAAACCTGTATATTCGTAAATACGAAAAATACAGGCTTTTAGGTAATTTCTTAACAACGCAATAACCCGGTTAACTTCTGTCCAAATTCATTATTTTCAGAATAAAAATACTGCCGGGTAGTTCAAAAGCCTCTTTCATACATTTGGTGACGGTTTGCATCACTTCGTCGTACTCGCCAAATATGTGAGTTGACATTCTGTTGGGTTTTACGGTTATTTTTTCATTTTCTTTCAAAGTCTCGATAAACTTTCTTATCGGGGCTTTATATTCTTCATTTAATGGAAAATAGCTGATTTCTATTGATGTTTTCATAATTGTTAATTGTATAATTTGATGTTTGGTAGATAAGAAAAATCTTTCTTGTTTAACGTATATAGCGGAATATCATAAACCAAAGATGTGGCGGCAATTAATGCGTCCGGTAATGATAATTTATGAGAAAGCGCATATAGTCTTACTAATTCTACTGCAGTTTTAGATATTTCAGCGGTTACGTGAAGCACGTTTAGTTTCTTCAAATCTTTTTGAATGAGTTTCAATTCACGTTTGTTTCTGGCTCCATAATACAATTCGGCGCTGGTAATATCAGAGACAGCAGTATTTTCCTGTGTAATTGCTTTTACAGCGTTTACAACTTGATCATTTGAGCGATAGATTTCGATAAGGATATTTGTGTCGATTAGTATCATAATTCTCTCTTCCACGCGTTGACGCGAAGTGTTTTAGCATCAATATCGTAATCATCCCAAAGTCCTACCGAAAGAGAAAAAGTCTTATCGGCAACTGTTTTCCGAGTAACTTTTTTTCTGGATTTTGAGCGTACTTCTACTTCTACACCCCACGAATTGAGAAAATCGAGCAAGGTGTTTAATTTATCCTCGTCAATATCTTTTTTTAAAATTAATTCAGTCATAATGAATTTTGCTTTATGCAAATATATGAATTTTATTCGAGAATAACGATTCGTTATTTCTCATCCCGCCACATTTGTTTTTATTCCCAACTCCCCTACTCTATCGGCTATTTTTCGAAGTTCTTCCAGCGGCACTTTTTCGAGCTGTTTGGCGGGTGTTTCGCGGTCGATGGTGTAAATCATCACTTCGCGCGGGTTGAGCGCGCTCACAACCTCTAACCATTCCGAAACTTCATGCTCGGTAGCGTTATCGATTTTCTTGCCGTTGAACTCGCCACGAACAAACATTGTTTGCAAAATAAAATTCCCATTGAATTTCTTGAAAAGCTCTATTTGCTTCGCAACCGAATAGCTGGGAGAATTGGGTCTGTCGATAATCCTAATTGTCTCATCAAAAGCGGAATCGAGCTTCAGAATGGGATTTTCCACTTTCTTCAACGCTTCAAAAACCGAAAGTTTCGACACGTGCATTCCGTTCGTGAGCACGCTGATTTTGGCGTCGGGACAGTATTTATCGCGCAGTTCGATTGTATCATCAACAATTTCGGCGAATTGCGGATGCAGTGTTGGTTCGCCGTTTCCGGCAAAGGTAATTACATCCAACTTTATGCCTTCTTCGTTGAGTTTTTGTAATTTGTCTTCTAACGCGGCTTTTGTATTTTCTGCCGAAGGCAATTTGGTTTGCGTGCGAAAATCTTCGTTAAATCCGCATTCGCAGTAGATGCAGTCGAAAGAGCAGAGTTTGCCGTCGTAGGGCAATAGGTTCATACCCAGCGATGTGCCCATTCTTCGGCTGTGAACGGGACCAAAAACTATTTCGTGAAAAAGTATAGTTGACATTAGAGCGTTTTTAAAAATTCGGTTGGTGTAAATACGCTTAAATTGCTGTTTTTGTAATCTTTTTTATTGCGCGTGATGATTGTTGAAATTTTATTTGAATATTCGGCAGCGTAATTTTGCAGGGCGTCCTCAAAATCGTTAAAGTTTGAGTTTAGGGATTGAATGACAATTTCTTTGTTAATGTTAACCACGTCAATGAATGAAATTAACAGCTTTAAGCTATCAATCACAGAATCACGTTTGTTTGATTTACTCAAAATGTAAAATACATTGCTAATGATGATAGGTGTAACAAAGCCATTTAGTTGACGCATTTCGCACATCGACAATATGACGGATGCATCGTCTGCAAACGGTTTTCTATCAAGAAAAAAATCTAAAATAACATCAGAGTCAATTAATACGTTTTTCATAGGTACTTTTCCTCTAACCGTTTTCCTAATTCTTTCTTGTAATTGAGCGTTTCAGAACTTTTAAAGGAGCCTTTTAACGATTTTACAATGGGTGATAACTCTTGTCGGTTTCGTTCAGAGTTATCGTCTTGCTTTATTTTATCTTGATTCGTGATGGCTTTCAAGTAATTCTCCACCAAATTCGACAAACTTCGATCCTGTCCACGAGCATATTTTTTTGCCCTCTCAATAACCGATTTGTCCATCGTTAATGTTAGTTTTGTATTCATATCTTTAATGGTTTTCTTGTTGTATGATACAAATATACACCAACCAATTTACACGTGCAAATGTTTTGCTGAAAACACGTGCAGTCATAGGATTAATCAATTTTTTACGATATTTGTGTAATTTGCTAATCACCCGGATGGTAGTATTTTCCTAATCGTAGGCGAATTTTCGTCTAAGGCAGAAAAGTTTACATTCTTCTCCGCCTGTAAGTCGGTGCCTAAATGGTTTAAAGTACCGCCTTACAGGCGGAGCTAAAGTAGATAGCATAAACCGTAAGTCGCCGCTTTGCTCTGACTTACGGTTATGAAGATAAGGCTTTTCAAGCCACGGATAAAAAACGAATTATTTCATTTATTTCAAATTCAAAAAAACGCAATCTCCCGATCATATTCCGAAAATTACGCCTAAAATTCCGATTATATTCCGGAATTTCGGCTTCATTGTCTTGTTTTCAAGATTTTTTAGCGTTGAAAAAACATCGCTCATAACCAAGAAATAATCCACCCCGTCCCAAAAGCAATCAAAACATACCGCAAAAACTTCCCGATAGTCATCGAAACCATTACCACCGGCACATTTGCCCGCATAAATCCCAGCGCCACTAAAATAACGTCGCCTACGGCGGGAAGAAACCCGAAAAACCCCATCACCGCGCCTTTTCCGTGCAGCCAGCGGGTCATTTTATCTATCTTTTCAGGCTTTATTTTGAACCATTTTTCCAGCGAGCTGATTTTTCCCAATCGGCCAAGGTAGTAGCACGTGGCGCCACCCAAAGCGTTTCCTGCCGAAGCGAATAATACGCACGTCCACAAATCCATTCCGGCGGCGATAAGCGCAGCGAAAACCACTTCGGAACTAAACGGTAGAACCGTGGCGGCAAGAAACGACGCCAAAAACAGTCCCCAATATCCGTATTCCGTAAAGCCTTCCAACATTGCGGGTTACATGTTACGTGTTGCGGGTTTGATGCAGCAACGGATGAAAGTGTTATTCAAAATTAAAAGAAATATATTCAATTGATTTATAAACAGTGCTTTAAAGTTGTTCGAAGTATGTCGTTTAAACAATTCAACGCAATAACTCGAAACCCGAAACTCGTAGCCGGGCTTAATGCGCCTCCAGCCAGTTCTCCCCCACTCCACAATCCGTTTTCAGCGGAACGCGAAGTTTGTAGGCGTTTTCCATCTCTTCGGTAACGATTTTTTTCACCGTTTCCAATTCCTCTGTCGGGACGTTGAAGTTGAGTTCGTCGTGTACTTGCAGAATCATCTTCGATTTCAGACCTTCCTTTTCCAACCGATTGAAAATCCGAATCATTGCCACTTTTATAATATCGGCGGCACTTCCCTGAATGGGCGCGTTTATGGCGTTTCGTTCCGCGTAGCCACGTACGATGGCGTTTTTGGAGTTGATGTCCGCCAAAAAACGTTTGCGCCCCAATAGCGTCTCTACATAGCCGTTTTCGCGCGCTTTGGCAATGCTTTCGTCCATGTATCGTTTCACATCGGGGTACGTGGCGAAATAGCCGTCGATAAGTTCTTTGGCTTCCGCGCGCGGGATATTGAGCCGCTCCGACAGCCCGAATACCGAAATCCCGTAGATAATGCCAAAATTGGCAGTTTTTGCTTTGCGGCGCATATCGGCTGTGGCTTCTTCAATGGGAATATGGTTAATTTTGGCGGCTGTGGCGGCGTGAATGTCCTGTCCTTTGTTGAACGCGTCCAGCATATTTTTGTCTTCGCTTAGGTGCGCCATAATGCGAAGTTCAATTTGCGAATAGTCGGCCGAAAGAAAGGTGCAGCCTTCGTCGGGTATGAAAACACGACGCATTTCTTTTCCGCGCTCATCGCGAATGGGGATGTTCTGCAAGTTGGGATTGGTGCTGCTTAAGCGACCGGTGGCGGCCACGGTTTGATTGAACGAAGTGTGCACTTTTCCTGTTCGCGGATTAACCAACAACGGAAATGCATCGATGTACGTTCCCAGCAATTTTTTCAATCCGCGCTGCTCCAATATTTTTT